>JANNVJ010000108.1:0-96783 GCA_031414375.1 Haliea sp. | reverse complement strand
GTGGCGTAGGCCAGGTCAATCCAGACATCTTTGCTAGTGCTGCCTCCGCCCAGGGTCTGGTTGGTTGACACGGGGTCATCGCTGCCAGAGCCTAAACCAAAGCCGACTTCCAGCTCAGGACTGGGCTTAGCCACCAGCAGGGGTCGCGCCCGCATCCGCCAGCGGGTCTGGGTGTCAGCATCCTCCTTATCGATGTACTCGTACCGGAACCGGTAATCCCCCTTCAACTGAACCTTCTCAGCCCAGGAGGAAGCCGTCGTCTTATTCATGAGCGAAACCACCTGGGCATTGGTGGCGGCGAGATCCTCCACTTTGACCGTTTTTTGAGTAGCCGCGCGCAGTTTCTGGTTTTCGGCTTCCAGCGCGTTAACGCGTTCACTCATGGCCTCGAATTGCGCTTTAAACTGCTGAAACTCGGCTTTGGATACCTGAGCATGAGCCGCGGCGCTTCCAAACAGGGCACAGGTTATGGCAATACAAATCGTTTTTTTCATATTTTTTCCACTATGAGTTGTTAGCGTCTGTACTTAACTTTGTAAACCGAGCAAAAGATTAACAGAAGTACATGACGGGAGTATGGCGAAAAACAACAGGAAAAGGGCTTTCGGGGGGAAAATATTACAACCGGGTGAGCTTGGCTACTCTAAAGGTAAACAATTTTACCGGACAGCCTGAGAACCGACCGGAAGGGTAGGCTATGTAAGGCGGCCTCCAGCTACGGTAAAACAGATCAGGCGAAAAACCCGACCAGCAGCATACCGACTAACACGAGTACTAATGCCTCAAGGGCAAGTACCGGTAATTCAACATGAGGTGACCTGCTCCTCAGTTCCTTTTGTGCTGCACGTAAATTCATATCGTCCCCTACGGCTACGCGTTGTAGCTCTTGTATATACATAAGGTACACCATAGAAATCAACAGGACAATGTAAATACTTGTGATAAACTCAGACTTCTGAACTTAGATCACACTCCAGGCATGTCAAAAACAAAACTGCTCAATATCCGTATTGATCCGGACCTGAAAAAGAAAGCGAAGAAGCTGGCTGAAGGGGATGGCCGCTCGCTATCGAATTGGGTCACCAAGTTGATTGCCAGCACGGTAGAAAGGGCTGAAAAGGAACAGTCGGGCAAGAGTAACTAACCAGCCGCTTCCTCGCCCACGCCAGTCCCGCATTGAATCATCAGCCAAACCGACCTGTTATATAGTTTTCGGTTAACTGATGTTTCGGGTTGGTAAATATGTCCTTCGTCCTACCAACCTCAATCACCTTGCCCAGATGGAAATAGGCGGTGCGCTGCGACACCCGCGCCGCCTGCTGCATGGAATGCGTGACGATGGCTATCGTATAGTTTTCCTTGATTTCATCGATCAGTTCTTCAATTCGAGCGGTGGCGATGGGGTCCAGCGCTGAGCAGGGCTCGTCCATCAGGATCACTTCGGGATTGACTGCGATGGCCCGAGCAATGCACAGACGTTGCTGCTGTCCGCCCGACAGACCGGTACCGGGCTTATCCAACTGGTCCTTGACCTCATTGAACAGACTGGCACGGCGCAGACTACGCTCGACAATTTCGTCCATCTCTGCCTTGTTTTGTGCCAGCCCGTGAATACGCGGTCCATAGGCTACGTTTTCATAGATAGACTTGGGAAAGGGATTGGGTTTTTGGAACACCATACCGACCCGCGCGCGCAGCAAGACGGTATCCTGCTCGCTCTCGTAGATGTCCTCGTTATCCAGCGTGATACGTCCCTCAAACTTGCAGATCGGAATAATGTCATTCATGCGATTCAGCGCACGTAGAAAAGTCGATTTGCCGCAGCCGGAAGGGCCAATCATGGCCAGCACTTCGTTACAGCCAATATCCAGGGACACGTCAATAATAGCCTGCTTCTCAGCATAGAAAATATTGACGTTGCGGGCGGACATCTTGGCATTATCGACAAAGGGCGTACCGATGGTTTCATACTCCTTCACATCGGACTGGAGATTCAGTTGTCGACTTGCGCTCATAGACCTTTCCTTCTCGCCGATTGATCCTGCCTCGCGAGCCACTGCACCTAAAACGTTCATTCCTTCAGGTCCTTCCATACGTATGCCTGCTGCCCTATTTCAATTCGAATCGCCGGCGTAAAAATATCGCCAGAGCATTCATCAAAATAAGAAACCCCATTAACACCATGATCGCCGCCGAGGTCTTCTCTGTGAAACCACGCTCCGGGCTATCGGCCCATAGATATATTTGAACAGGCAGTACGGTCGATGGGTCCGTAAGCCCACTAGGCGCGTCCATGATAAATGCCACCATGCCAATCATCAGTAGAGGTGCGGTCTCACCAAGAGCATGGGCCATGCCAATGATCGAGCCGGTTAGAATCCCGGGCATGGCAATGGGCAAGACATGATGAAATACGGTCTGTATTTTTGAGGCGCCAACGCCCATCGCCGCTTCCCTAATAGAAGGAGACACGGCCTGTATTGCAGCCCGGGAGGTAATGACAATCGTCGGCAGGGTCATCAGTGCCATGACCAACCCCCCAACCAGCGGGGCTGATCTTGGCAACCCAAAAAAATTGATGAACACCGCCAGGCCCAGCAGACCGAAGACAATGGAAGGCACCGCGGCGAGATTATTGATATTGATCTCTATGAGATCTGTCAGGCGATTGCGCGGAGCAAATTCCTCGAGATAGATCGCTGCCATTACCCCGATTGGAAAGGCCAGGAAGAATGTTACCAGCATGGTAAAGAAGGAGCCGTAAAGTCCGGCTCTGATTCCCGCCATTTCCGGTTCACGCGAGTCTCCGGAAAGAAAGAAGGTGCTATTGAAACGCGACTCTGTCCTGCCCTCCCCCCGCAACGTGTCAAGCCAGACTATCTGGACATCCTTTACCCTGCGTTCTGTCTCTGGCCTATCGGCACCAACCTGTCCCTTCAGGTAGCTACCTGCCTCCGAGTGCGCGAGCAGCCAAATTTCACTGTTCGTACCGATCAATTTCGGGTCGGCGATCACCATATCGCGCAGCGTATATTCCGCACTCAGACTTATGAGCCTATATAGCAGCTTTTTTTCCTTGGGATTGGTCACGTCAGGAAACATGGTACGCAGACTGCTCTTTACAACAGCTGCATAGTCCGCCCCGGCGATTTCATCGGGAGTCGCTTGCTGACTAATACCTAGCTCGTCCGCATCAAAGTTAATGCTCAGCTTGATACTATGCTGGGTGAAGGCCGGGGTGCCCTTAATAAAAATATCGCTCAGCAAAATAAACAGAAAAACAAATCCGATCGACACAGCGACTCGGCCATACCACTGGAAGCGTCGCTCCCTGGCGTAACGCTTCTTCAGTGACGCCCGAATTGCGGCGGTCGTTTCGATGCTGCTGCGCTCACTCATATTGTTCACGGTACTTTCTCACAACAAACAATGCCACAACATTGAGCACCAGCGTCACAAAAAACAGCACCAGCCCCAGCGCGAACGCCGCCAATGTCTTGGGGCTATCGAACTCCTGGTCACCTACCAACAGGGTGACAATTTGGACAGTGATGGTGGTGACCGCCTCAAAAGGATTGGCAGTGAGTTTAGCCGATAAACCAGCCGCCATTACAACGATCATGGTTTCGCCAATGGCCCGTGATGTGGCCAGTAATATGCCACCAACGATACCCGGCAGCGCAGCGGGCAATACCACTTTGCGAATGGTCTCATTCATCGTCGCACCCATACCCAATGAGGCTTCCCGCAAACTGACTGGCACCGCATTGATAATATCGTCTGACAGAGACAAGACGAATGGAATGATCATAATTCCCATCACAATCCCTGCCGCCAGCGCACTCTCAGAAGCGACGCTGAGACCGACTGATTCGCCCAGTTCTCGTATGAAAGGGGCCACGGTCAAGGCTGCAAAAAAGCCATAGACGACCGTTGGAACGCCGGCCAGAATTTCCAGCACGGGCTTGGCAACTGCGCGAAAACGCCGTGTAGCGTACTCAGAAAGATAGATGGCTGACATCAGCCCGACGGGCACAGCAATCGTCAAAGCCACGGCAGAAATCAGCAAAGTCCCGACCAGTAGAGGGACGAAGCCAAATGAGCCCGATGCTCCCACCTGATCAGCCCGAATCGCCATCTGCGGGCTCCAATGCAGACCAAACAGGAAGTCCGCCAGCGGAATAAACTGGAAGAAGCGAATTGCCTCGAACAAGATCGACAGTACAATGCCGAGAGTCGTCAGCACGGCCAGGAATGAACAGCCAAAAAGACCCCACTCTATAATACTTTCAACATGATTCCTCGCACGCATTACCGGCGTCACTCGCCGCAATGCCAGAAGCGCACCCACTATAGCCAGCAAAAATACCAGCGCCGCCTTGAGCTGACTAAACGAGGACACAAGCCGGATATAGTGTTCCGCCGCCACCACTTGGGTCTGTTCCAATTGTGCAGCATCAATTGCGCCCACGGCAAAGCTCTGAATCTGGTTGTAATAAAGCCCCAGGTCATCAGCCGGCATTTCCTGAATATTTTGCGGCAATTGGGCAACCACCAGCTTGTGCAGCACGCTGGATTCAAAACCAAGCCATAACGCGAGCATTAGAAGTGCGGGAAGCACAGCCCAGGCAGCCGTCATATAACCGTAGTGTTTGGGTAGCGAGTGCAGGGAAGCGATGCTGCCCAGACGCATAGCAACAACTTGTGAGCGTTTGCGCCCCATAAAGAAACTGATAACGCACAGAACGACCAGAACCAGTAAAATTGACGTTGTATGCATTAGTGGATGGCCACGATTATCGCATCGCCTGAGCGGCCATGGCATATCTCTAACATAAAACTGGCGGGCTGCTTCACGCAATGCGCCCGCTGCAGCCCGGCGATGACTACTATCAAGCTAATCAACTACAATTCAAGACGTTTGAGGTTCTTGACATCGCCCTGAACTCGCTTCAGCTCTTCCTCACTCAAGGGAATCAAGCCCTTCTCTGTCAGGTAACCGTCCTCCCCGATGGCCTTTTTTGACGTAAATTCGGTGGCATACTCCTGTATGCCGGGAATTTTACCGACATGTGCGCCCTTGATATAGAAGTACAATGGGCGCGATACAGGGTATTTGCCACTGGCTATGGATTCAGAGTCGGGAACAATACCATCGATAGGGGAACCCTGAACCTGATCACTGTTTTCTTCAAGGAAACTGTAGCCAAAGACACCCACTGCATTGGGGTTGGCCTCCAGTTTTTGCACTATCAGGTTGTCGTTCTCACCCGCTTCGATATAGACACCGTCCTCGCGGACTGCATAGGTCACGGCGGCAAATACATCCTCGCCCTTGGGCGGCTTGGCATTTTTTATTTGCAGGGTGTCATAGACGCTCGCCGGTATACCCAGTTTGATCATGGCAGCCTTGATCTGGTCGGGCTGCTCCACGGGTAAATCCGCCAGTTCCTTCAGGCTCGCAATCGTTTTGCCCCCACCGCCCATCGCCAGTTCCGCAAACGCGTCCCTGGTGCCTGAGGTTGGCGGCGGCCCCAGTACTTCAATTTTTGTCGCTGGCAGCGTTGGGTCTACGTCTTTCCAGGTTTTGTTGGGGTTTGGGATAAGGCTGCCGTCCGGGCCAGGAATATCCTTGGCCAGTGCCAGGTAAACATCCTTTAGACTCAGCTTGAGCTGTGGGGCTTTGCTGGAGTTAGCTAGGACAATACCGTCGTAACCGATCAATACTTCGACAACATCGGCCACGCCATTGAGCTTGCAGGTGTCGTATTCAGCAGGTTTGATACGACGGGACGCATTTGCGATATCGGGTGTGTCGGTGCCCGCTCCACTGCAAAATAGCTTCAGACCACCGCCGGTCCCGGTTGATTCTATTTTTGGCGCCTTGAAATCGTTGGCATTGCGCCCGAATCGCTCGGCCGCAACAGTAGCAAATGGATACACTGTGGACGAACCCACAATGCTAATGCTATCGCGACTCGCCGCCTGCACCGAACTGAGGCTACCTGCGACAACCATCATTGATACTGCTCCGATCAGAAGATTTTTCACGTGCTTCGTACTCCTCAACAAATAACTGTGTGTGATACGGGTTTTTGCGCTTGGCCAGGCCCGAATTTTAGGTTTCCTTTATTACGATCGTGTGACACAACGGACACTATACTCTCGACTCATTCAAATTAGACAATAGCAGTCTGTCGTCATTAGGCGCCTTTGGTTATTTCCTCCAGGTCGTCCTTAAGACCGCCGTGCCTGACATCCATACCTCTAACCAGATACACCACATGCTCGGCAATATTGCAGGCATGATCTCCGATTCGCTCAAGACTGCGCAATGCCCACATTTCATTGAGAATAGCACCAATATTCCGTGGGTCTTCAACCATAAAAGTGACCAGGCTGCGCATGGCCGTGTCGTACTCCATGTCCACTTCAACATCGCCTTTCACCACTTCTACAGCCTGGCTCACATCGAGCCGGGCAAATGCATCAAGCGCCTGTCGCAACATGATGGCCACTCGGGCCCCAATATGTCTGATTTCAATAAAATTGCTCTGCGAGATACCCTCCTCTGACAGCTTGACAGCCTGCTTTGCAATCTTGGCAGCCTCGTCGCCGATGCGCTCCAGATCCCTGTTTACCTTGATGGTTGCGATCACCAAGCGCAAGTCACTGGCCGTCGGTTGACGCCGTGCGAGTAAGGTCGCACATTCATCGTCTATGGCCATTTCCATCTGATTGACTTCACTATCGCGACTCACGATGAGTTCGGCTTCATTGCTGTCCATTTTCACCAGTGCGTCCAAGGCGGATGTGAGCTGCTGCTCTACCTTCCCACCCATGGCCAGCATGTGACTGCGCAGAGCCTCTAACTCTGCATTGAATGTTCCTGAAATGTGTTGCTGGTAATCTTCTTTTTTCAACATGTCATTAACCTCTTATCGGAAATACCAAAGTAAATGCGCTGCCTTTACCCAGCTTACTCTCTATCTTTAGTTTTGCGCCATGCGCTGCCGCAGCGTGCTTTACTATGGCCAGCCCCAAGCCGGTGCCACCCGTTGCAGAGCTGCGGCTGTCATCTACTCGATAAAACCGCTCAGTCAGTCTTGGAATATGCACAGAGTCTATTCCAATTCCGCTATCGCGAACTTGCAATAGGCACTTATCGCCATCTGAGGACCAGCTGATGGTAACAGGACTGTTATCAGGGCTGTACTTGATGGCATTGATCGCCAGGTTTGAGACCGCACTGTACAACTGCCGATAGTCTCCATAAATCCTCTGGTCTGTAGCCAGATCCAACACAATCTCAGACGCAGGATACGCCTCAGTTAATTCATCCCGCAACTCTTGCAACAGGCCTCTGATATCGAGAAACTCACGCTCATCTTCATGTTGCTCGCTCTCTAGCCGCGATAACCACAGCAGGTCTTTGAGCAAATGCTCCATACGCCTTGCCTGTTGGTCCATTTGCCGCAGCGGCTTCACATAACGCTCAGGAAGTTCCTCAGTATTTGTCAGAAAAGTTCCGAGGTAGCCGCTGATCACGGTCAAAGGTGTACGCAACTCATGTGACACGTTCGCGACAAAATCCCTGCGCATTTGCTCCAGGCGCACAGCACCACTGACATCGCGGATGAACAAGAGTCGCTCGCTCTGCCCAAAGCGCGTAATTTCCACGCGCAGATAGATTTTCTCTACATCGCCAACAGCCGTGTATTGCAATGGTGTCGTGTAGTCCCTGGACAAAAAATAGCGATTGAATTCGGGAACTCGAACCAGATTAGTCAGAGTTTGCCCCGTGTCATCCGGGTAACGTAAGCCCAGCAAAGGTTCTACGGCCTGGTTTAGCCATTTAATTGCGCCCTGTTCATCCACCATAACCACGCCGTCGCGCATTGCGGCGAACGAGTCCTGAAGGTATTGAACTGTAGATTGCAACAGCACCTGCGCCTCCGAGTTTTTTCTCTGGTGAAAATAGATATGGGCCAGAAGTTCGCCCCAAATGCCGTACGCATCCGGCGGTGACTGTTTTGGCTCTTTCAACCACTGTTGCACACGCTGCATCTGGTACAACCAGAAGGCGATCAACGCCAGGAGTACAAGAATAACGGCCTCCCTTGGGTAACCGTAAATCGATCCCAGAGCAGCGGACAGCGTCGCCATAATGACAATCCGGCCAGCTGCCGTAAACAAACTCATGTCGAGTCGGAAACCGCCATTAGATGAGACCTCGAGAGGAAAAACGGTATCCCGTCCCGCGGACGGTCTGGATCATATTGCTGTAGTCACCAGCCTTGGATTGCAGCGCTATGCGAAGGCGTCGTATATGGACGTCCACCGTCCGCTCTTCCACATACACATTGGCACCCCAAACCTGGTCCAACAACTGTCCACGAGTATAGGCTCTTTCCTGATGCGACATAAAAAATTGCAACAGGTTGAACTCCGTGGGACCCATGTCCAAAGGCTGGTCGCCGATAAAGATACGCTTGCTCTCAGCGTCCAGTAGAAGTTCAGCGACCTGGATTTTCTCACCTTCCACCCCGCCACCAGCGCGCCGCAACAGCGCTTTGATACGTGCGATCAATTCTCGTGGTGCAAAGGGTTTGGTGATGTAATCATCAGCGCCGACATCGAGACCCTGTATGACATTATCTTCTGCGGTCTTGGCCGTCAGCATGATCACCGGCATGTCGCGCGTCAGCTCCTCGCGCTTCAGTCGGTTCATAAGCTCAAGACCACTGCCGCCTGGCAGCATCCAGTCCAGCAGTACCAGGTCGGGGCGTTCATCCACGATAAGCTGGTACGCCTGTTGTATATTCTCTGCCTCAATACAGTGAAAATTCGACATCTCCAGGGCCATGCGAAGCATATCCCGAATAGCGAACTCGTCGTCAACGATCAACACGGTATGTGTGTTCATAAACTTGTTAACCCTCCACTCCTCAATCGGGAACATTAAATGAGGGAAGTATTACAATTACATGACAAGATGCTGGCACAATGTAACAAATCTGTAAAACCAGGGCTGAAGAAACTCCATCCTCCGATGATGTTATTGCCATTCCTCCTAGCGCAAGCTGGCGTTGATATTCAGTAACATCTTGTTCCCCGGACACAAATCCGCTTCATGCAATTGATTGAGGGGTCGCTGTGAGGTCTCCAGTACTTCGTGCAAATCACGAGAGTCCTTGTTCATATAAATCAACCCGGTCAGGATACTGCCGGCACATCGGTGATCCTCCAGGGCGGTGATGGCCGAACGCCGGTCGAAGGGGTTGAGCGATTCGTCGATCTTGTGCAGATGTATGGAAGAACCGTCGTGCATGGTGACTTCGTGGCTGTAGCCCGGTTGGTATTCCGTCGTAATCTCCTTGCGCATAGGAACAAAATCAATGGTTCCTGTGGCCTCAGAATGCTCGCGCACGAAATCGTAGCTCTTGGTAGACTGCGGGTTATTATTAAACGTGACGCAGGGTGATATCACATCAATCAGGGCGAAGCCGCGATGCGCTATAGCGGCCTTGATCAACGGCACCAGTTGCTCCTTGTCCCCCGAAAAACTGCGCGCCACAAAGGTAGCACCCATTTGCAGTGCCGTACCGCACAGATCAATCGCGCTATAGATACTGGGATCACCCTTTTTACTCGCCGAACCTCGATCAGCCGTCGCTGAATCTTGTCCCTTGGTCAGCCCATAGCAACCGTTGTTCATAACGATGTAGACCATATTGAGATTACGTCTGGCCACGTGCGCAAACTGTCCCATCCCGATGGAAGCAGTATCCCCGTCTCCAGATACACCCAGATACAACAGCTCCCGGTTAGCCAGCGCTGCACCCGTCACCACTGAGGGCATACGGCCGTGAACCGAATTGAAACCGTGTGAATTTCCCAAAAAGTACGTCGGTGCCTTGGAGGAACACCCAATACCGGAAAGCTTGGCAATTTTGTGCGGCTCAATGGACAACTCATGACAGGCACGCACGATGGCTCCACTAATGGAATCGTGACCACAGCCTGCGCACAAAGAGGAAATAGCACCTTCATAGTCAGCCTTGGTATAGCCCAGATCATTGACCGGAAGCTGCGGATGTCGAAACTTAGGAACCTGGTAACTCATCGAGATTCTCCCGCGCGAACCAAAGCGGTTTTGCGATGCAGTGGCAACACATTGTCGCCGTTTAGGTGTTTTTTGATTTGTTTGCGAATATTGCGTGCACTGATCGGTGAGCCATCGAAGCACAGGACAGATTTCAATTTATCCGGGCCAAACTCAAATTCCGCCATCAGCAGCGTGCGCAGTTGCGCATCCCGGTTCTGCTCGATTACAAAGACTTGTGTGTGCCGCTCAATGTACTGTTGCACTTCCTGGTTAAACGGAAAGGCGCGTACTCTCATCGCATTCATATAGATTCCCTCCGCCGCCAGATAATCCAGCGCTTCGCGGGATGACTCCTCACTGGTGCCGAAATACAGCACACCGATATCCGTTTCCCTGCCGCTATCGACGGTGATGGGTGCCGGGACATGTTCATTGATAGTGTCCCACTTGCGCAGCAGGCGCAGCATATTCGCCTCGTACTCTTCGCCCTTTTCTGTGTAGATCGCGTACTCGTTGCGGGATGTGCCGCGGGTAAAAAACGCACCCTTGGTAGGATGGGTTCCCGGATATGTGCGGTAGCAGATGGCATCGCCATCAACATCCAGATAACGGCCAAATTCCTCGCCATTCTCCAACTGCTCGGCGGTCATCACTTTGCCGCGATCATACTTGCGCTCGTCATCCCAGACCAGCGGCTCGGACATGTTGTCGTTCATACCCAGATCGAGGTCGCTCATCAGAATAATGGGGGTCTGCAGGCGTTCTGCCAGATCAAAAGACAGCGCACCAAAATCAAAGCACTCCTTGGGTGTCGAGGGAAACAGCAGGACCTGCTTGGTATCACCGTGCGAGGCATAGGCACAAGCCAGAATGTCGGACTGCTGGGTGCGGGTGGGCATGCCGGTTGATGGACCGGCACGCTGCACGTTAAACAACACCGTGGGAATTTCAGCAAAATAGGCCAGCCCAAGGAACTCGCTCATCAGCGACACGCCGGGGCCGGATGTGGCGGTAAAGGAGCGCGCGCCATTCCAACTGGCGCCAATGGCCATGCCGATGGCCGACAACTCATCTTCTGCCTGCACGATCGCGTAATTGTGTCTGCCAGTACCTGGATCGATCCTGACCCGCTTGGCATATTTCTCAAATGCGTCCACCACAGACGTGGACGGTGTGATTGGGTACCACGCCGCTACCGTTGCTCCACCATACAGTGCGCCCAGCCCAAGGGCCGTATTGCCATCCAGCAAAATTTTATCGCCTACCTTGTCGCTTTTTTTCACCCGTATCCCAATAGGACATTCGTGGTTCGCACGGGCGTAGTGATGCCCCAACTCCAGCGCGTGAATATTGGGCAGTACCAAATTCTTCTTACCCTTGAACTGATCCTCCACCAACCCGGTCAGGACCTTGAAGTCCATATCCAGCAGCGCCGCCAGGGCTCCGACATAGATCACGTTCTTGAACAGTTGACGCTGTCGCGGGTCGTCGTACTGCTCATTGCAAATGCGGGTAAGGGGTAAGCCGATAATACTGATGTCGTCACGCAGCAGCCGATGATCCAGCAGCTTGGTGCTGTCATAAATGAAATAACCGCCAGGCTCCACTTCGCGGATATCCTGGGCCATGCTTTGCGGATTCACGGAAAGTGCTATATCGATACCGCCACGGCGTCCCAGGTAGCCTTTATCGTTGACCCTGACCTCGTACCACGTCGGCAATCCCTGGATATTTGAGGGAAAAATATTCTTGGGTGACACTGGCACACCCATACGAAACAGGGCCTTGGCGAACAGATTGTTGGCACTGGCTGAACCGGTGCCGTTCACATTGGCAAACTTGATAACAAAGTCGTTAACGGACTCAATGCGCTTCATAGTGACTGCCCCGCCTGACTCACGTTGTAGAGAAACTTCTGCATATCCCAAGCGCTGGTCGGGCAGCGCTCCGCGCACAAACCACAATGCAGGCACACGTCCTCATCCTTGACCATGACCCGCATGGTCGGGAGCTCGGCTGATACATACAGATCCTGAGACAAATTTCCTGCCGGCGCCGTCATCCGCGTGCGCAGCTCTTCCTCACTACCGTTGGTGATAAAACTGATGCTATCTGTGGGGCAGATGTCCACGCATGCATCACACTCGATACAACGCACCTCGTCAAACACTGTCTGCACGTCACAATTCAGGCAGCGTTCTGCCTCTTTGTAACCAGTAGAAATATCGAAACCCAGTTCGACCTCAACCTTGCGATCTTTCAGTGTTTTTTCCAGCGGGGCGAGTGGCACAACATAGCGTTGATCGATTGCCACAGCGTTGTCATAGCTCCACTCATGCACGCCCATCTTCTGGCTGGCCAACGTCACATGGGGCGGCGGGCGCTTGCGCACGTCTTCGCCACGACAGAACAGGTCGATACTGACGGCGGCCTGGTGTCCATGCGCCACTGCCGTGATGATGTTTTCCGGACCGAAGGCGGAATCGCCACCGAAAAATACCTTCACGTTTGTCGACTGGAATGTCGTCCGGTTCACGACGGGCATGTCCCACTTGTCGAATTCTATGCCCAGATCGCGCTCTATCCAGGGGAAAGAGTTCTCCTGGCCGATCGCCATCAGTACGTCATCCGCCTCCATGAATACCAGTTCACCGCCAGTGGGAACCAGAGTACGCTTGCCGTCCTCGTCGTACCGAGCCTCAACCGTCTCGAACGTCATACCCTTGAGCTTGCCATTCTCAACGACAAACTCTTTGGGCACGTGGTTGTTGATAATCGGGATACCCTCATGCGCGGCATCAGCCTTTTCCCAGGGTGACGCTTTCATGTCTTCAAACGGGCTGCGCACGACAACACGCACGTCTTCCCCGCCCATGCGCCGGGAAGTCCTGCAACAGTCCATAGCCGTGTTACCGCCACCTAACACCAGAACACGCTTGCCGATCGCGGTGGTATGCTCGAAGGCCACACTGGACAACCAATCAATGCCCAGATACACATTCGCCTTGGCGTCTTCAAGCCCCGGCAAATTCAGGCCCTTGCCGCGCGGCGCTCCGGTACCCACAAATACCGCATCGTAATCCTTGTGCAGAATCTCCTTAAGGCTATCCACCTGAGTATCGAATGTCGTGGTTACTCCCATACTAAGGATATACCCCACTTCCTCATCCAATACCGCAGCAGGCAATCGAAAGGACGGAATCTGGCTGCGCATCATGCCGCCACCGGCGAACTGATTGTCGTAGATGTCTATGTTATAACCCAAGGGCGCAAGATCGCGGGCCACGGTCAGCGACGCGGGACCGGCGCCAATCAATGCTATGCGCTTGCCATTTTTCTTTTTCGGAATTACCGGAAGCCGCGCGGAAATATCATCCTTGTTATCCGCCGCAACACGCTTGAGTCGGCAGATAGCAACCGGCTCTTCCTCCACCCTGACACGACGACACGCGGGCTCGCAGGGCCGGTCACAGGTGCGCCCCAGAATTCCAGGAAATACATTGGAATGCCAGTTGACCATATAGGCATCCGTGTAACGCTGTGCAGCAATCAAGCGTATGTACTCCGGCACCGGGGTATGCGCCGGACAGGCATACTGGCAATCCACCACCTTGTGGAAATATTCAGGAAGTTTGATATCTGTCGGTTTCACTTGCCCTGCTCACTATAGATAAACGAATTTTTAGCCGCAGATTGGGCGGCGCTCACAACTTGGGGATTGTGTCACATGTTGATCGTCATTTCATTAAGACTGTCGAAGAAATAACGTTACTTTTCCGACACTTAGCGGCAAGTAACGAAGGTGGTGTTGCAACTTGAACCGAACGAGGGAAGCCTCCGTCAAAACCAATCGAAAAAACCCCCATTTGCTCTCAGTTCAGGTTCGCACGTCACGAGTTGGGCCGCATAACTGTCGGCCCTGACGGCCACCTTGTGCGCGACGGTTATCAACCATTGCTTTTTGAGATAGGTCGCCCGGTTATAGCCGCCATGTCCCTCGTGGTAGGCCAGATACAGTGCGTAGGTGTTGTCTAGGGGAATTGTGCTGCGCTTCAGGGATTGCTGGTTATACCAGCCGACAAAATCGATAGCATCGGCAAAGTCATCCCGGTCTGCACCCCAACGTCCCGCTGCGCGTTTGTATTCATCCCAGGTTGCTGTCTTTGCCTGACTGTAGCCGTAGGCACTGGACGGCCTGGGGCCGGGAATAAAACCGAATATTTTGGTGCGCGGTGGTCTGGCACTGGCCTGAAAACGCGACTCCTGGTAAATAATTGCCATCATGACCGGGATACCACTGCCCCAGGCATCCCTGGCGTCGGCGGCGTCATCATACCAATCCTCTTTTTCCTGGAAAATGGCGCATATATTATTGACGTCCCGGGGTGGGCTGGTGGTACAGGCACTCACGCCAAGCAGTGCAACCAGCAATAGTCTGTATCTCAAACGACTAAACCGTGCGTCGCCAGTAACGCCAGCAGCGCTTGCTCATCGATTACTGCCACCCCCAACTCGGTTGCCCTGGACAGTTTAGATCCGGCGCCCGGACCGGCCACGAGGCAGGACGTCTTTGCCGATACACTGCCAGCTACTTTTGCACCCAACGCCTGCAAATGCGACTTTGCGTCCTCTCTCCCAAGTGCTTCGAGCTTGCCTGTGACCACCCAGGTTTGGCCGGCAAGAGGCAGTTGTAACTCGGGCAAGCGTTCGACATCGGGCCATTCCACGCCAGCGTCACGCAACAACTGGACGACTTGCATGCTGGAGGCAGAATCGAAAAACTGTCGCAGGTGGTCGGCTACCACCGGGCCAACATCATCGACTTCCAGTAATTGCTGCTCTGACGCAGCTGCCAATAACTCCCAGCTACCATAATGGCGTGCCAGACTGAGGGCGGTCGCCTCGCCCACTTCACGAATACCCAGTGCA
Organism: Haliea sp.; assembly: GCA_031414375.1. GTDB lineage: Bacteria > Pseudomonadota > Gammaproteobacteria > Pseudomonadales > Halieaceae > Marimicrobium. The sequence goes on along the minus strand of JANNVJ010000108.1, from coordinate 81,746 downwards.
AAAAGGAAACGTGCTAAGGTGGTTTGCTTACTTTCCTGCAGGGCGCTTAACAGATTGTCGGCGGATTTCTCGCCCACGCGCTCCAGATGCTGCAGCTGTTCTCGCGTCAGAGCGTAGAGTCCCGCAACATTTGCCACCAAACCCTCATCGACCAACTGCTCTACGAGTTTGTCGCCCAAGCCTTCTACATCCAGCGCTCGTCGCGACGCAAAGTGCTTGATAGCCGCCTTTTGTTGGGCAGCGCACACCAGCCCGCCCATACAACGCCACGCGGCCTCGCCCGGTTCGCGTTCAATGGCGGATTGGCAGACGGGGCAATACTGCGGAAACTCCACGGGACGCGCATCGGCAGGCCGACGCTCCAGCACCACGGATACAATTTGCGGAATAACATCGCCCGCGCGACGCACGATGACCGTATCACCAATCTGTATACCCAGACGATCGATCTCATCACTATTGTGCAGGGTCGCATTGCTCACGGTAACACCCCCGACGAAGACCGGCTCCAATCTGGCCACCGGGGTGATGGCCCCGGTGCGACCTACCTGAAACTCCACATCCAACAACAGTGTCATCTCTTCCTGCGCCGGGAACTTTCTGGCTATCGCCCAACGCGGTGCGCGTGAGACAAAACCCAGCCTCTGCTGCAACGCCAACTCATTGACCTTAAAGACTATGCCATCAATATCATAGGGCAGGCTATTGCGACGCTCAGCCAGCGACAGATAGTACGCATCGCACGCTTGTACTCCGCGCACGACGGTTGACTGCGCATTGATCCTGAATCCCCAATCCCGCAGGCATTCAAGTACCTGGGAATGGCGCGCCGGAAGATTACCTCCCTGCGTCAGTCCGACACTGTAGCAACACATCTCCAGTGGCCGCTGCGCCGTGATCCGCGGATCCAATTGGCGTAAACTGCCGGCGGCAGCATTGCGGGGATTTACAAAGGTCTTTTCACCGCGCTCACGCGCAAGTTTGTTGAGGCGCTCAAAGCCGATCTTAGGCATATAGATTTCACCGCGCACCTCCAGCACCGTTGGAAATCCCTCACCGCGCAGACGCAGCGGTATAGAGCGGATGGTACGGACGTTGTGCGTGATGTCCTCGCCGGTGCTGCCATCACCACGGGTTGCACCGCGCTGTAACACGCCATCGCGATACAACAGGCTAACAGCGATCCCGTCGAGTTTGGGTTCACACGCGAATTCCAGCGGCTGTGCATCTTCACCGAGGCGGTCCAGCAAGCGCCGATTGAAGTGTTGCATATCCTGGTCGTTGAAGGCATTTTCCAGGGACAGCATGGGAACATCATGGGCGACCTGCCCGAACTGGCTCAGGGCCTGGCCGCCTACCCGCTGGGATGGCGAGTCAACACGAAAACTGCTTGGATTTTCCGCTTCCAACACCAACAGGCGCTGCATGCAGCGGTCGTACTCTGTATCGGGTACAGTAGGGTGGTCCAGTACATAGTACTGGTAGTTCCAGGCGTCCAGTTGTTCTCGCAGGGCTTCAATTTCCTGCACAGGATCTGCCGCGGACATAGTGCCTTTTAGCGGGCCTTAGCCAGCAGGCGACGCTCCAGTTCACGGATTTGCTGCCGACTGTGCTCAGTTGCCTGCCGCGTTAGCACACTGCGGGATTCATCCAGCACATCAGCCCCCAGATTGCGTGCGACGGTTTGCGCAGTCTCCAGCATATAGTCGAAGGCCTTCATCATATCTTCAGGACCTGGCAGGGTGAGGAAAAATACCAGCCCCGGCGTCGTCATGTCAGCCATATTGTCAATGTCAAACACCCCGGGTTGCATCATATTGGCGACACTGAACTGAATGGCTCCGCGGCCTGCCTCGAACTCGTGACGATGAAAAAAGTTCATATCGCCAAAGCGCAAATCACACGCCAACAGGATGTGCAGGATATCGCCACCGCGAAAACCCTGATCGCTGCGAGCCAGGACATTCAGCATGAACACTTCGGGCGCTTCATAACGCGGCAGTTTACCCGGTGCTGGCATCACAGCAGGCTTGCCCGGGCTCTCCTGTGGTACCAGACCGTCCAGCCAATCCAGATTCTCTGGTTCATCCCCGGGGCCAACCGAGGACAAACCGGTAACCAGGTCAACCTCGTCTTTTGCCTGCCGTTTACCCGGCTCCTTTTTTTGTGGAGATCGTGGCAGCGTTTTCTTTGCCCCGCCTCGTCCAAAACCTGTAGCTCTCAATAGATCGCCCCGATCAACCACCCTGGCACCACCGTTGGGGAGCTCTTTGAGATGGGAAAGATCATTGGCCGGGGGCAGCGGCAGATCACCGGGATTGATCAGCTTCACTCTCACCATGGCAGTCTTGTCGCGACGAATCCGACGCCAGGCATCCACTAATACGGCCACTATCAGCACTACACCGATAACGACCATCCAGTCTCGCAATGTTAAATCCATCAGTCCCAATTCGCTCTATCCGCTTGTTCGTCTACCTGGTCAGCTGGCCGCCAGTGCTGCAGCCTCTTGAACATCGACCGACACCAACCTCGATACGCCCGGCTCATACATGGTCACGCCCATCAGGTGATCGGCGAACTCCATGGAAATTTTGTTGTGGGTAATATAGATGAATTGCACCTTTTCGGACATCTCTTTCACCAGGCGCGCATAGCGCCCCGTGTTAGCGTCGTCCAGTGGCGCGTCTACCTCATCAAGAATACAAAAAGGCGCGGGATTAAGCTGGAAAATGGAAAACACCAGCGCAATGGCAGTCAATGCCTTTTCGCCCCCGGACAGCAAATGAATGGTCGCATTTTTCTTGCCCGGAGGTCTGGCCATAATACTGATGCCGGTATCCAGCAAATCATCTCCTGTCATCTCCAGATAGGCACTGCCACCACCGAAGACGCGGGGAAATAACTCTTGCAGACCGGTATTGACCTTTTCAAAGGTTTCGCGAAAACGGCTGCGTGTTTCCTTGTCGATCTTGCGAATCGCTGACTCCAGCGTGTCCAGTGCAGTCACCAGATCCTCATTCTGCGCATCCAGGTAGTGTTTGCGTTCAGATTGCAGGGTGTATTCATCGATGGCAGCCAGGTTTATAGGCCCCAGGCGCACAATACGATTAGCAACCCGTTCCAGCGCGTGTTGCCAAGCAGGTTCATTGGCTTCCTCGGGCATGCCGCTCAAAACTGCTTCGAGCTCGTGCTTGCCTTCAAGCAGTTGCTTGTGGATGGTTGAGCGCTGTACCTGCAGGGTCTGGTTAGCAATACGCTGGCGCTCGAGTTCTCCGCGCACACTTTCCGCCCGCTGTTCAATCGCGGCGCGCTGCTGCTCGGCCTCGCGCAGCTGGTGCTCCACCTCGGCCACCTGTTGCCGCGCCGCACTCAACTCGGTTTCGGCCTGCAGCCGCAGCTCGAGCTGCTGTTCCAGGCCTGCGTGCAATCCCGCCAGCGGGTCTTCATTTTCGCGCAGCGTCAGAGTCAGACTGTCCTGGCGCTCACGCAACTGTGCTACCTGACGGTCTGTGCGCTCGATTGTTTCTCGCACGGCATTCAATTGTGTAGCAAGCGATTGGTAGCGCATTGCCACCTGATGCGCGCCATCTTTGTCCTGTCGAGCTTTCTGGCGGGCGCCATCAAGCGTTCCACGTATCTGGTCACGTCCGGACAGCAATTCCTCGCGCCGCCGTGAATCTGCCTCCATGCTTTCGATGGATTCCGCCAATACGCGCCTGGCCTGGGAGATCGCATCCTGCTCCTGCCGAAACTGCACCCGGGCTTCGTCGATCTCAGTATTGATACGCTCATTGCGCAGTTTGATCTGCTCTGCTTTCGCCTGATAAGCGGACATTCGGGCACTGAGCTCGGCATGCTGGCGCGTCGTTGCCTGCACTGTGCGCTGCCCCTCCTGTCGTTGCTCCTCCAGTTGCTGCAACGCGTCCTCACACTCCTGCAAAGACCGCGTCAACTGTGCTTCACGCTGCTGCTGTGTGTCGAGATTTGCAGCCAGGGTGTCCAGCTCCTCGCGGCGGCGTATGACGCCGCCATCGCCGTTGGACAAGCGCGTCACCCGCAACCAGTTGCTGCCCACCCAGATACCGTCACGCGTGATGATAGATTCATGCGGGGCCAGCGCAGAGCGCTGCTGTAGCGCCTGGTTCAAATCATCGGCGGTGCGCACACCGGCGAGCAGCGCATCTGCCAAACCACCACTGCGCACCCTGCATGCCAGCAAGCCCGGTGCCTGGCTGCCTTGTGCACTTGACTCCACAAGCAGGAGGTTGCCCTGCTCCAAACTGCCCAGATAATTCCCCAGCTGTCCAATTTCTTCCACGCATACGGCTTGCAGGTAATCGCCCAGTACAGTTTCGACAGCGAGCTGCCAACCGTCATCGACCTGCATCTTCTGCAGCAAGCGCGATCTATCTGTTAACTGCTGCGCCTGTAACCACTCTCCAACGCCCTGGTTGCCGTCTTCCATTGCCGCCTGCTGCAAGGCCTCCAGAGAAGCCCTCCGCCCGCGCATCTGTTGCAGGGCTGATCGCACCTGGTTCAACTCGGTGGCCAGACCAGTGCGATTGTCCCTGGTCGATGCGAGCGTCTGTACCAGTGACTCGCTATGGCGTTCATGCTCGCTCAGGCCCAGTTCGATCTGGGCCAGCTGCGTACCGAGGTTTTCGGCTTCCGCATCAGCCGGACCGGCTGCCAACGTGCGCTTTTCCTCCTCTAACTGCCTGGTGCGATCCTGCAAACGCTGCAACACCTGTTCCAGGTGCTGGATACGCGATTGTTGCACCTCAGCCTGCTGCCGTGGCTCCGCCGCGTGCTGGTTGAATTCGTCCCACTGATGCTGCCAATCGTGCATGGCCGCTTCGGCTTCCAACAGCGCCTGCGTTGACTCCGTCTCCAACGCTTGCAGCCGCTTTAGATCAGGGCCCAGCGCCTCAATCTCACTGTCCCACGCGACCAGTTTGGTGCGATCATCGCCTAAGTGACTCTCCGACTCGGCCAGACTCGTCCCCGTCTGGGACAGATCCGCATGCAATTGTCGACCGCGCTCCTGCTGATGCTTGATGGTCTGTTCGATACGAGACACTTCGGAACCAAGCAGGTAATACGTTGCCTGCACCTTGTTGAAGGCGTCGGTACGATCGGTATGGTCTACCCTGTGCTGTTCAATGGCGGTATCAACGTGCTGGTGATCTGTATGCACGGCCTCCAGCTTAACCTCCAACTCGCCCACCGCATGGGTGGCGGTTTTAAGCTGGCCATCCAGAGCCTGACATTGCAGTGCCAGTAACTGAGCCTTTAGATCGCGTTCCTCCGACTTCAACTGGGTGTACTTTTCCGCCGCCTGTGCCTGCCGCTGTAAATGCTGCAGTTGCCGCTCCAGCTCATCGCGCAAGTCAGTGAGGCGCTCGAGGTTTTCATGCGTACGGCGCATGCGACTTTCGGTTTCCTTGCGCCGCTCGCGGTACTTGGAGATGCCCGCCGCTTCCTCCAGAAAAACACGCAGCTCCTCAGGTTTTGATTCAATCAGGCGACTGATCATCCCCTGCTCAATAATGGCGTAACTGCGCGGACCCAAGCCGGTGCCCAGAAAAATATCCGTGATATCCCGGCGCCGACAGCGAGTGCCGTTAAGAAAGTATTCAGATTGCCCGTCGCGGGTCACCTGGCGGCGAGTTGATATCTCCGCGTAACTGGCAAATGCACCGCCTACCCGGCCTTCGCTGTTGTCAAACACCAATTCGATAGTGGCCTGTCCCACCGGCTGACGATTGACCGAGCCGTTGAAGATGACATCGGCCATGGATTCGCCGCGCAGGTTCTTCGCCGAACTCTCGCCCATCACCCAGCGCACCGCATCAATCACATTGGATTTGCCGCAGCCATTAGGGCCCACGACCGCACACATGTTGCTGGGGAAATTGACCGTGGTGGGATCGACGAAGGACTTAAAACCCGCCAGTTTGATAGACTTTAGTCTCATAACACCTTAGATAATGGTCTTAAATTACTGTTTTTTATAGCTTTATGCCGGTTTTACTACACGATTTCGCCAACACTAAAACACAATATGTAGTGTATATACTTTCGCCGAGCAACACTATGCCTGAACGGGAGAAATGCGAAAATTCGCTTTTTAACAAGCTGCAAGGCACTAAAAGGTAACGCCAAAGCACGGCGTTTTAGGGCGTATTGGGTCGTAGAACAATCTCCAATGGCGCATCGTCAATCGTCGGCACCACAGGCCCTATCTCTCCCAGCCAACTCGCACTGTCCTCCCCGGGACGGCCGTCGGGAGAAACCTGCACGGCGACGATGACCGATGGCGTCTGCGACAGCTTTTGGCCCGCCATGGAGTTACCGTCGTCCAGCCGCACGGTGAGCGGTAACTGCGCGCCCGTCAGGCGCTGCACAGCAATGGGCATACGACTGCCAGTGTCAGCATTGCGCGCCAATATGAACACGGTATCAGCGGGCCCGATAGCCGTATTCGCCGGCGCTGCAACACGCACGGTTACACCGACACCAGATGCCGTTGCTGTAGCCGATGAGCTGGACACCGCCTGCGCCGCGCTGGCGGCAAAGGCGGCAGCGGCACCAGGGTCTGCTTCACCCCAACGCTGCCGCGCGGTTTCGATAACCTCGGCTATCATTTGACCGCTCTGTGAGTCTGACGTCTCCAACGCCAGCAACCGCTGCCAGTACTCGATAGCAGCGCGGTACTGCTGCTGCTCGAAGGACGCCATTCCCAGCAAACCCAATGCTGTACGCTGCTGCGGGTCCGTGGCCAGCGCCTGCTCGGCGCGCAAGCGCGCGCTATCACTGAGCGTGCGACCCGCAGCCAGGTATTGCGCCTGCGCGGCATAAGCCAGAACCTGCGCATCTTCCGGTGCGGCCTCAGCCAGCGCACCGTAATTTTCAGCAGCGCGCGCATAATCCTCCTGTGCCATGTAGTAGCGCCCTAGTAGCGCTCTGTAGTGCAGATTATCAGGGCGCTGCGCAGAGCGCGCCTCAACATCCCCAATGAGCTTGCGCATCTGCTCGGGAGTCATGTCCTCCTGCATCTGTTGCAATTGCCCTGCGATGACAACATCGGGAGCCGCACCCAGGACGTAATACAGGCCACCGGCGAGTAGTGCCACCAACGGCAGCAAGATCCACACTGGAAATGACTGCGGTGCTGTTGTACGCCGCGCAGAACGCTGGTGTTCATCCTCCAGCAACCTCAGGCGAGCATCTTCCTGCAGCCCTTCATTGCCCTCCCCGGCCAATTCCGCTCGACGCATGCGATACGACTCCAGGTTGGCACGATCAAGATCTTCTTCCGTCGCCCCAGGTCGAACTCTGGGAAAGAGGTAAAAGAGGCTACTTAGCAGCAGCAAACCGGCACAGGCGAGAAAAAACAGTGTCACGAGTCGCGCCCCGCTTTATCCAGTAAGGAGCGCAAACGCACCTGCTCCTGCGCGCTAAGGGACTCCGTCCCGGATAAGCCGGTTTTTGGTGGCGATCTCAGCATACGCGTCAACACCAGTATACCAACCAGCAATAACAGGACCGGCGCCAGCCAGAGCACGACCGTTGTGCCGCCAAACCGCGGTCGGTACCGTACAAACTCGCCGTAGCGGACAACCATATAGTCGAGTATCTCCTCATCGGTTGCACCCAGCTCCAACTGGTGGTGCAACAGCTTGCGCAAATCCTGGGCAATCGGTGCATTGGAGTCTGCAATATTCTGGTTCTGGCACTTGGGACAACGCAGCTCTTCACTCAGTTGCTGATAACGCGCTTCCAGCTCGGGGGAGCTGAACTCGTAGGTTTCGATCAACGCCAGGGCACGACCGGCCAGCAGCATCGCGCAGGCTACTAGCAATGCACGCAAGACCGTCACGGCGCGCCGCTCCCCGTGTTTAAGGCCATATACTTAGGTGCCAGAATTGTCTGCCACACCTTGTCATCCACCACACCCACATGGCGATAACGCACCACACCACCGGCGTCGAGTAAGTAGGTTTCGGGCGCACCATAAACACCCAGGTCCAGCCCCAGCGTCCCTTCCCTATCGGCTATATTAAAGCGGTAAGGATTGCCCAGCTCGTCCAGCCAGCGCTGTGCCGCCTGGTCGTCGTCCTTGTAGTTGAGACCGAAGATGGGAATACCCTGCGCCGCCAACTGTTGCAAATAGGGGTGCTCCACCCGACAGGATATGCACCAGGTGGCCCACACATTCAGCAGGGCAGGCTGGCCAATCACATCCGCTTCGGACAACAACCCACTCTGGCCCAGGCGCGGTAGACTGAAGGCCGGCAAGGGTTGGTCTATCAATGCCGAGGGCATCTCACCGGGGTCAAGACTGAGGCCGCGAAACAGCGTGACAGCGAGCATCGCAAACAGGATCAGCGGCAGAAAAAGTTTGAGTCTAGGTCCCACGCAAAAGCGCCTCATCAGCGCCAAGAACAACTTCGCGCGGGCGCCGGTAACGCTTGTCGAGCACTGCGGTGAACGCGCCAACTGCCATCAGGATGGCGCCCAACCACATCCAGCGAATCAGTGGCTTGAAATGCAGGCGCATGGCCCAGGCGCCGTCGCTTCCGACCGGCTCCCCCATCGCAACGTAGAGATCGCGCAACAAGCCAGCATCGATAGCGGCCTCGGTCATCACTGAGCCGCTGGCCAGATAGCGTCGTTTTTGCGGGCGCATAGAAGCCACTCGGGCACCATCGCGAGTCACCTCAAAATGTGCTTCATCTGCCACAAAGTTGGGCCCGCGCACCTCGGTCACGGCAACAAAGCGGAACTCGTAACCCGCCAACACCCGACTGTCACCGGGGCTCATTTTGAGATCGTTCTCAACTGAATACTGGCTGGTGGCCACCACGCCGATAATGCAGGCGGCGAATCCGAGGTGGGCAATCAACATACCGCAGTAGCCGGGCGTTAGCCTGCCCAATCCTTGCATTGGGTTGGATGCTCTGCGCAACCGCTGCCAGAAATCCCGAGCAAGGCCCACTACCAGCCAGGAAGACAGCAGCACTGCCAGTGCCACCCAGATATTGTAGGGCGCGTGCAACAACGGCAACGTGATACCGCAGAACACAGCCACCACGAGCGGAATGAGCAACTCGCCACGCCAGCGCGCCACCGTGTCACCCTTCCAGCGGGACACGGGCCCCAATCCCATGAAAGGCACCAGCAGCGCCATCAGGGGTACAAACACCGCATTGAAATAAGGTGGTCCGACCGACACCTTGCCCATCCCCAGGGCATCCACAATCAGCGGAAAGAGCGTGCCAAAGAGTACGGTAAGTGTGGCGACGAGGAACACCACGTTATTGCACAGCAACAGACTCTCCCTCGAGACCCAGGCAAACGTCAAACGACTGCTTACCGCCGGCGCTCTAAAGGCATATAGCGTGAGTGAGCCGCCGACTACCACTGCCAGGAACACCAGGATAAACATACCCCGGGCAGGATCCGTGGCAAAGGCGTGCACCGAGGTCAATACGCCAGAACGCACCAGGAAAGTACCCAGCAGGCTGAGAGAAAACGCAAAGATAGCCAGTAACACGGTCCAACTTTTAAACAGGCCGCGTTTTTCGGTGGCGGCCAGCGAATGTATTAATGCGGTGCCCGCGAGCCAGGGCATGAAAGAAGCGTTTTCTACTGGATCCCAGAACCACCAGCCGCCCCAACCCAATTCGTAATACGCCCACCAGCTACCCAACATGATACCCAGGCTAAGAAAAGCCCACGCGATATTGGTCCAGGGCCTGGACCAGCGGGCCCAGGAGGCATCCAGCCGCCCACCGAGCAGCGCCGCAATGGCGAACGCAAAGGCCACCGAAAATCCCACGTAACCCATGTAGAGCAACGGTGGGTGAACAATCAGCCCGAGGTCTTGCAACAATGGATTGAGATCACTGCCATCGGCCGGTGCACCGGGTAGCAAGCGGGCAAAGGGGTTGGACGTGAGCAGCGAGAATAACAGGAAGCCTACGGCGATTACGCCCATCACCGACAACACGCGTGACAGGACCAGCAGCGGCAACTGGGAACTAAACACAGCCACGGCGGCTGTCCACAGCGAGAGGATCAGTACCCACAGCACCAGGGAGCCTTCATGATTGCCCCAGACGGCGGCAAATTTATAGATCGGCGGCAGCAGACTGTTGCTGTGTGACGCGACCAGCTTGACCGAAAAATCGTCCTGCAGAAAAGCCGCACTCAGGCAGCTGTAACTGATGCCGACGAACACCAGCAAGCCCATCGCCAGACCGGGTGCCAGAGCCATAGCGACACTGTTGCCGCGCCAGGCACCCCAAGCTGGCACGACCGCAAGGATCAGCGCGATACACAAAGCGATGATCAGCGCGAAGTGCCCGATTTCAGGAATCATTCAGGTTTGCCTTGGTAATCGTAGCCCGAGCTTTCTAACGCGTCGGCAACTTCGGGGGGCATGTAGTTTTCATCGTGCTTGGCCAGTATTTCCGTAGCCTCCAGTACCCCGTCCGCATTTAACACTCCGGAGGCCACGGCGCCCTGCCCTTCGCCGAAAAGATCGGGCAGGATACCGGTATAGACAACCGGTACGAATGACTGGAAGTCGGTGAGCTGGAACTCGACTTGCAGACTATCATCGGCACGCTGCACACTGCCTTTCACCACCATTCCACCCACTCGAATGGGTTTACCGACCGGCGCCTCACCTGCGACCACTCGGGCCGGTGGATAGAACAGGTTGATATTGCCGCGCATAGCGTAAACCACCAGACCTATCGCAGCGCTGGAAAACACTGCCACAAACAGCACCAGGTATAGTCGCTGCCGCCTCACCGGATGCATCAACGCTCTCCTCTGGTACTGGTACCCGATGCGCCCTTGGCACGTTTTAGTTCTGCTGCCAACTGGACTAAAAAATGTCTGCGACGTCGCAGCGGGGCGAGCAGCACTGTCGCTATTACCATCGTGGTTACCAGATACGCCGTCCACACATACGCACCGTGCCCCTCCATGGTCAGCAGCGCATGCAGGCTATCGAAGTACATCAGTGGGGCCGCACTGCGCTGGCGAGTTTTCGCACCCACTGCGTGCGCGCCTCGCGCTGCAACAACTCCGCACGCATATTCAGCAACAGACAGCAGGTGAACAGCGCGTAGAACGAGGCAATCATCAACAGCAGCGGGTACAACATACTACTGTCGATGGTGGAGTCCCCAGTGAACTTGATTGACGCAGGTTGGTGCAGGCTGTACCACCAGTCCACCGATTTGTAGATGATGGGAATATTCACCATGCCCACCAGACTGAGTACGGCACACGCCTTGCCGGCCGCTTCCTTATTGTCGAAGGCCTCATACAGCGCCACTACCCCCAGGTAAAGGAATAACAAAATCAACATAGAGGTGATGCGGGCATCCCATACCCACCAGGTACCCCAGGTAGGTTTACCCCAGACTGCACCGGTGAACAGGGCGATAAAGGTGAACGCAGCGCCGACGGGGGCCGCTGCTTTCATTGCCACATCGGCCATCTTCATACGCCAGATCAAGTTGATCGCACCTGCAATCGCCATCAGGTAATAGCCCGCCAGCGCTACCACCGCCGCCGGCACGTGAATATAGATGATGCGATAGCTATTGCCCTGACGAAAATCCGGCGCGGTAAACAGCAGGCCCCAGGTCACACCCACGGCCAACGCCAATAACGTCAGTGGCAGCAACCAGCGCAGGATGACGCCGGAAATAGCGTACAACCAGGGCGGGGAGCCGAGCTTATGAAAGAAGGACCACATTGCGGTGGGAATTATACAGTGTACATAGCGCGGGACAAACAACTGTCCAGCGCTAGTGCACACCGCGTTAACGTATTATCAGGCATCGATGCTTATCCTCAGTCCAGCGGCTACCGCCAGCGGCGCCAACGCTATGGCTAGGCACAACATCGCACCCAGAATGGCCAGGTACGGTCCCGTTGGCGTGCCACTGACCGCTGCCTGTACTGCGGCACTGCCAAATATCAGCACCGGCATATACAGCGGCAGAATCAACAGGGAGATCAACATGCCACCACGCTTGAGACCTACCGTTAGCGCTGCGCCGACCCCACCCAGCAGGCTCAGCACAGCCGTTCCCAACAGCAGACTGCTCACCAGTGTGCCCAGTGCGGCCACCGGCAGGTTGAGCATCAGCGCAAATACCGGTGCAAACAGGGCCAACAACAGCCCCGTGGTCAACCAGTGAGCGACCATATAGGCCAACACCGACAGGTACAGTGGTTGCGGCGCCAGCAGTAGTTGCTCCAAACCACCGTCATCAAAATCGCTACGAAACACCGTATCGGAGGTGAGCAGATTGGACAGCAGTGCGGTAATCCATAGTACGCCCACCGCGAAACTCGCCAGCTCGTCGGGCGCAGGACCAAGACCGAGTGGAAAAAGGGCGACCACCATGGCGAAAAACAATAAAGGGTTGCCGATTTCGACAGGACGACGCACTGCCAGCAACAGTTGGCGGCGCATCAGCCTGAGGCAGAATTGCCCACTGCCTGGCGCACTCATGTCACCATTCCCGCAAGACGCAGGGTGCGCACATCACAGCTCATCTGCAGTGTCTGGTGGGAAGTCATCACCACGGCACCACCTGCCGCAACGTGCGCAGCCAGCACCGTCTGTAACTGGTCGACACCCTCTTTGTCGATGGCCGTGAAGGGTTCATCCAGCAGCCATATCGGTGCACGGGACAGGTACAAACGCGCCAGATTCACCCGCCGCAGCTGGCCGGCAGATAACGTATGGCTGGGCACATCCTCGTAACTGTAAAGCCCAACTCGAGACAAGGCAGCTTCGATCTGGTCAACCGTATACTGGCCGTCCCCGCTCAGGTGCGAAACCAGATTCTCCCTGGGGCTCAGCAATCCCTTAACCGCGCACAGGTGCCCGAGATAAAGCTGCGGCACCGGACGCTGTACCCTGCCGGTAAAACCATAGCGTGAAAGGCCGCAGAGAATTCGGATCAAACTCGTCTTGCCGGCACCGTTAGCGCCCGCTATCTGCCACAACTGTCCGGCGTGCACGACAAAGGAGAGATCCTGGAACAACGCCCGCCCTCCCCGCGTCAGGCACAAAGACTGCGCTGCCAGTAGCGGCGTGCCGGCGAAACCGGAGTACACTAGAGGTTCACCACCCGTATCGCCGGGATATGCAGGCCGGTGTCGCGATCCACACGCAGATTATTGAAATCATACAACGTGGGGTCGCCCAGCTGTGAGGGTGCCACATGGCGAATACTGCGGAAGATGGATTCGGTACGACCCGGATACTCGCGCTCCCACTGCGCCAACATCTGTTTGACCTGCACGCGCTGCAGATGTTCCTGGGAGCCACACAGGTTACACGGAATGATGGGGAATTCCTTGTAGCGCGCATAACGCTCCAGATCGCGTTCCTTACAATAGGCCAAAGGACGGATCACCACATTCTGCTTATCGTCACTGAGCAGTTTCGGCGGCATCGCCTTGAGCGAGCCATTGAAAAACATATTCAGGAACAGCGTTTCGACAATATCGTCCCTGTGGTGACCGAGCGCGATTTTGGTGGCGCCTATCTCCTGCGCGAAACCATAAAGATTGCCGCGCCGCAATCGTGAGCACAGACCGCAGGTAGTTTTACCTTCCGGCACCACTTGCTTCACAATACTGTAAGTGTCCTTCTCCAGAATGTAATAGGGAACCCCCATGTCTGTGAGGTAAGCAGGTAGTACCTCCTCGGGAAAGCCTGGTTGCTTTTGATCCAGATTCACCGCTATCAGTTCGAAATCCACTGGCGCACTGTGCTGCAGGTTAATCAGGACATCCAGCATGCCGTAGGAGTCCTTACCCCCGGACACGCACACCATCACTTTGTCGCCCTGCTCAATCATGTTGTAATCGGCGATCGCATTGCCCACGTTACGGCGCAAGCGTTTTTGCAACTTATTGAATTCGAGAGTTTCCTTGCGGGACAGTTCGCGCACGCAGATTGCCATTAGTGCTTGATTTGGCGGGCATTTTACTTGCTCCGGGTTACTCGCGTCCAGTTCTGCCTGTGTCATTTTGTCCAGCGAGGCGCAGACGTGATGCAAGGTGAGCACCAGCGTCAGACAAGGCGAGCGGCAGCGGTAAGCCCCCACTTGCTCAAGGGGAGAAGGCATTCGCCGTGGAGGCTTACCGCTGCCACTCGCCTCACGAGTTCGATGTCTCGCGCTGCCTTGTAATTTCAGCGCTTTGCCTCGACAATGTGCGCCGCCAATAATCTGATCCAACTTTTACAGAGGACCTAACCCCGATGAAACAAGCTGTTCGTGTAACTGTTACCGGTGCCGCAGGCCAAATTGGTTACGCCCTGGTATTTCGCATTGCCTCCGGCGCCATGCTCGGTGATGACCAGCCGGTGATACTGCAACTGCTGGATATCACGCCAGCCATGGAAGCGCTCAATGGGGTGAAAATGGAGTTGGAAGACTGCGCGTTCCCGCTGCTGGCCGGTATTGTCTGCACGGACGATCCCAACACCAGTTTTAAGGATGCCGACTACGCATTGTTGGTGGGTGCGCGTCCTCGCGGTCCCGGCATGGAGCGCAAGGACCTGCTGGAAGCCAACGCTGCCATTTTCTCGGTGCAGGGCAAGGCCATCAACGACCATGCCAGCAGGAATATCAAGGTACTGGTGGTTGGCAACCCAGCCAATACCAACGCACTGATCACGCAGCACAATGCCCCCGATATCAACCCGCACAATTTCACTGCCATGACGCGACTGGACCATAACCGGGCGAAAACCCAGATTGCCATCAAGACCGGCACAACGGTCAATGACGTGACCAATATGACCATCTGGGGCAACCACTCTGCCACCCAGTATCCCGATCTATTCAATGCCAAGGTCAACGGCGAGGCGGCCATCAAACTGGTCGATCAGACATGGTATGAAAGCGAGTTCATTCCGGTGGTGCAGCAGCGCGGTGCCGCCATTATCAAAGCGCGTGGCGCCTCTTCTGCCGCCTCCGCAGCCAACGCGGCGATCGGCCATATGCGCTCCTGGGCGCTGGGTACAGACCGCGATGATTGGGTCTCCATGGGCGTGCTGTCGGACGGATCCTACGGCATACAGAAGGGATTGATTTACTCCTTCCCCTGCCACTGCAGCAACGGCGAATGGACTATCGTACAGGGCGTTGAAGTCGGCGACTTCAGCCGCAGCAAAATGTCAGCCACCGAGCGGGAGTTGGCGGAAGAGCGCGACGCGGTACAACATCTGTTGCCCTAGGCTTAAGCCATGAACGACATCGCCAGCGCCAAAAACTATCATCACGGCAACCTGCGCGCCGAATTGCTGGGCACTGCGATAGAACAATTGCGTGACTCTGGCGTGGAAGACCTGAGTCTGCGGGCCCTGGCCCGTGCGGTAGGCGTCTCGCAGACCGCACCCTACCGACACTTTGCCGATAAGAACGAGCTGCTGGCCGCAATGGCCACCTGCGGCTATCGCGATCTTCTCAACGCCTTGCGCAGCGCTGGGGCCGCTACCGGCACCTGCCCGCAAGAGCAGTTGATCGCCTTCGCTCACGCCTACGTAGATTATGCCGCGCGCAATCCGCAATTGTTCAAACTGATGTTCGGTCCTGCGGTGCAGCCGACCGTCAACTACCCCGAGCTGCGCAAAGCCAGCAGAGACACGCTGCAGTTGGTACAGGACATCCTGCAACGCGGTGTCGACAGTGGCATATTCCGCCACGTGGATGACATCGCCTATATGGCCAATGCTGCGTGGTCCAGCATTTATGGGCTATCGACACTGCTAGTTGATGCGCCAGGCTTGTTCGAACGCTCTATTGATCTACAGCGCCAGGTGGATCTGGGAGTTCGCATCTTTCTGGACGGTCTTAGTCCAGCTACCGTTCAACATTCCTAGCTTAACGGGGCTATCGGGATCTCACGTTAATCATTACAGCTCGCGCAATACCGTCAATGGCGAGGTGGACACCACCTTGCGACAGCTGAACACACCCAGTGCACCGATAATCACTGTTCCCGATAAGACACCCAGGGGCCAAATCCACGGCGTCGGCGCATAGTTCATCTCCATCACTTTGGATTGCAGCATATACACCGACAGTTCTGCTGCCACGGTGGCCAACAGACCGGCAAACAACCCCAACGTGGCAAACTCGATCAACAGCCCACCGAGAATCAGGCGACGCGGTGCCCCGAGCGCACGCAGAATAGCGCTTTCGTGCATGCGAGCATCAACACTGGCTTGCACTCCGGCCACCAGTACCAACGCACCCGCCGCGAGGATGACCACCAATACCAGGTTTATAGCGGCGGAGACCTGATTAACGATGGTGCGAATCTGTTGCAACACGATATCCATCTCGATCACGGTCACCGTGGGGAAGTCGCGGATAAAGCGATTGAGGAATTCCTTGTCGTCTGCCGCCAGATGGAAGCTGGTCATAAAGGTCGCAGGATATGACGCCAGTAGCCGTGGCGGCAGGATGAGGAAGAAATTTGGCCGCATGGACTGCCACTGCAACTTGCGAATGCTCGCCACTTGCGCCTCCAGTGGCTGCGACCCCACCAGAAATCCTACCGTGTCGCCCACCTCAATTTGCAGGCGCTCGGCGAACCCTTGCTCCAGCGAGACCAGAGCCTGATCCGTACCAGGCGCCCACCACTGACCAGCCACAAGTTGATTGTCGGCAGGCAGTGTATCGGACCAGGTGAAGTTGGTTTCGCGCTGACGCCGGTCCTCCTGGACCTTTTCGGTCGCCGGCAACTCCTGGCCATTGACCGACATGATGCGACCTCGGATCATAGGGTAGAACGGCTCGCTGGGGATCGCTTCCGCCCGCAACAACTCTTCTATCGCCGTCACGTCTTCGGGACCGATGTTCACCATAAAGTGATTGGGCGCATCCGCTGGCAACTGGGCCTGCCATTCATCGATCAGTGAGGTACGTACCAGCAGCAGGATTAATAGCATCATGATAGCCATAGCGAAGATGACTACCTGCAACGCATTTGCCGCACCGCGGCGCTGCAATCCTGACAGCGCAAGTCGCCAGATACTACCGGCGCTCATGCCCACCAGACGTCCACCGCGCAATAACACCAACGCCAGGCAGAAGCCGAGACCCGCAGCGACTGCCAGGCCCGCCAGCACCGCCAGGGTGAGTTTCCAATCCTGGCTGTACCACCACATCAGCACGGTCACCGCCAGCAAACCCAGCACGTAATCACCAATAGCACGCCTGTTCTCCAGCGGCAGATCCCGACGCAGGACGCGCAGCGGACTGGCCTGTGCCAGGCGTCGCAGCGGGGGCCATGCGAAGCACAACAGACAGGTCAACGCGGTGGTGGCGCCAATCGCGTAAGGCCGCATGCCACTGGGCCCCGGTTGCACCGGCAACTGCTCCGCGAATAACTGGAAAAACAGAGCCTGCAGCGCCCAACCCAGTACGCAACCCAACACAGTAGCCACACTGCCCAGTAACAACAAGCTACTGCCGTACAGGCGATTGATGGTTTTGGATGTTGCGCCCAAACTCTTGATGATGGCCACATAGTCATGGTGGCGTTCACTGAAACGGCGTGCCGCCAGTGCCACAGCGACCCCGGCCAGCACCACGGCCAAACTGCCCGCCAATAAGAGGAAACTTTCTGCGCGCGCCAGTGCACTGCCGATACCCGGCTGCCCTTCATCAACATTCACTGCGCTTTGGCCGTCTTGCAGTTGTGGCTGCAGCCAGCGCCCAAATGATTCCAGCGCAGGCTGTGACCCCGCATACAGTTGCCGATACTCGACTCGACTGCCCGGCTGCACGACGCCAGTCGCAGGGATGTCGTCGTAATGCATTAGCACGCGCGGACCAAAGCTCCAAAACGACGACCCCTGATCCGGTTCGGTACGCGCCGCAGCAGCAACTACAAAGTCGGCTTCACCGATGGTGATCCGATCGCCAACCGCCACTTGCAGCAAGGGGAATAGGCGCGAATCCAGCCACACTTCTCCCCGGCCGGGCCCTGCGCGGGCCGGCAAAATCTCACCGAAGGGTTCCGTGCTATAGGTCAGTTCGCCGCGCAAGGGGTAGTGCTCGCTCACGGCCTTGATCGACGCGAGCGACATAGCGTCCTCGCCCGCGTAAACCATGGAGGGGAACAACAGAGCCAGCGCCTGCTGCAGCCCACGTGCTTCTGCTTCCGGCAACCATTCCTGCGGCAGCGCCCTACCACTGCTGACCACATAATCGGCTGCCAGAAATCGATGGCTTTCCTGCACCAGCGCACTTTGCAGTCGCGTGGTAAACGCACTGATGCCCGACACCACGCCCACGGCCAATACCAGGGCCAGCACCAGCACACCCAACTCGCCACCGCGCCAATCGCGGGCCAGCATCCTTGTGGCGGTCATCGACATCTGGCCTCTACTCCTGCACCAACGCGCCACTGTCCAGACGCAGGCGTCGTTGGCAACGATCGGCCAACACCTGGTCGTGGGTCACCAGCACCAGCGTAGTCCCCTCCTCCCGGTTAAGCTCGAAGAGCAAATCGATAATATGTTCGCCCGTGCGGGTATCGAGGTTGCCGGTAGGCTCATCGGCAAACAGTATCGCGGGCTTGGACGCAAACGCCCGCGCCAGAGCGACACGCTGCTGCTCGCCACCTGACAGCTGCAGGGGATAGTGGCTCATTCTGGCACCGAGCTCGACGCGCCGCAGGTAGTGTTCCGCCTGCTCTTTGACCTTGCTGTGGCCCTGCAATTCCAGTGGCAACATGACATTTTCCAGGGCTGTTAGCGCCGGCAGCAACTGGAATGACTGGAACACGAAACCGATATAGCGTCCGCGAAAACGGGCGCGACCGTCCTCGTCCAGCGCACCCAAATCTGTACCGTTTATATGCACAGTGCCCGCAGTGGCCTCGTCCAGACCCGCGAGCAAACCGAGCAGGGTCGATTTGCCGGAGCCCGAAGCGCCGATGATAGCGACGGACTCACCCGACTTGATTTCCAGAGTGATCCCTTTCAGTATCTCCAGCAGGTTGCCCGCCATGGGAACCCGTTTTTGGAGATTTTCACAATTGATCATGCAACGTGTCCTCTGCTACGTATTACGCGGTACCGTCATATTTGGATGGCTATCACTGGCAATGGTGGGACAGGCGCGCGCCAATGAACAGAACATACTGGTGTTGGGTGATAGTATCAGTGCCGCCTATGGTATGTCTCTGGAACAGGGGTGGGTAGCGCAACTTGCAGCGCGGCTGCGCGAGCAGCCTGTGCAAACCAATGTTGTCAACGCCAGTATCAGCGGAGAAACCACCGCCGGAGGGCTGCGGCGTTTGCCCGCATTGCTACAGGAACACCAGCCCAAGGTCGTCATCCTGGAGCTGGGTGCCAACGACGGTTTGCGCGGTTTTCCCCTCAAAACATTGCACGACAATTTGACGCAGCTGGTGCAACTGTCACAGCAGGCCGGTGCCCGGGTCATCCTGCTGCCGATGGAAATTCCACCCAATTACGGCCCTCGTTACACCATGGGTTTTCGCGAGAGCTTTACGCTCGTTGCCAAATCAACCGACAGCGTGCTCGCTCCCTTTCTGCTGGACGGCATCGCCACCGACCCGAAATTCATGCAGTCGGACGGCATCCACCCGACGGTCGCCGCGCAAACCCTGATTCTGGACAATGTGTTACCTAGCGTGACCATGGTACTGGCTGAGCTATGACACACCCTTCATGGGATGATCTGCAGCGCGCTGATCGCGCTGCAGTTTGGCACCCCTACGCACCCGCTACTGCTGAAGGGGAAATCTATCCAGTGGTTAGCGCTAGCGGTGTCCGTCTGGAACTGGCTGACGGCAGACAATTGATCGACGGTATGGCCTCCTGGTGGTGCGCCATACACGGCTACAACCACCCGGTGCTCAACCGCGCAGTGGAGTCACAACTGCACAAAATGGCGCATGTGATGTTCGGCGGACTGACCCATCCGCCAGCGGTAAAATTGGCGCAGTTGCTCGTCGAACTTACGCCACCCCCGCTGGATCGGGTTTTCTTTAGCGATTCCGGTTCTGTCGCCGTCGAAGTCGCCCTAAAAATGGCCATTCAGTATTGGTACAGCGTGCAGCAACCCGCCAAACGAAAACTGCTGGCCCTGCGCAACGGTTACCACGGCGACACTTTCGGCGCCATGTCAGTGTGCGATCCAGTCACCGGCATGCACCACCTGTTTGGCGATGCCCTGCCTCTACAGATTTTCGCTCCCGCTCCCACCTGCGCTTTCGCTGGGCCATGCCCGGACAGTGAACTGCTCGAGCTGGCAGCACTCCTTGCGCAGCACAGCGCGGAACTGGCAGCCGTCATTGTGGAGCCTGTTGTACAAGGCGCCGGCGGTATGCGCTTTTACTCACCACAGTATCTGGTCAAACTGCGGGCACTGTGTGACCAACACCATGTACTGCTGATATTTGATGAGATTGCAACCGGCTTTGGCCGCACTGGAAAACTGTTTGCCTTACAGCACGCCGATGTAGTCCCGGACATACTGTGCCTTGGCAAAGCGCTAACCGGCGGCTATATGACACTGGCAGCAACCTTATGCAATGAGCGCATCAGCAGCGGTATCAGCAACAACGCACCGGGCGCATTCATGCATGGACCGACGTTCATGGCAAATCCGCTGGCCTGTGCAACAGCCATCGCCAGCATTCAACTGCTACTGTCACAACCCTGGCAGCGTACAGTGGAGCGGCTGCACACTGAGCTTGCCGCAGGCCTCGCTCCAGCACGGGAGTTGGACAACGTTGCCGACGTGCGCACACTGGGCGCCATAGGCGTGATTGAACTGAAAGAAGCGGTCGATATGCGCACAGTGCAACCCATGTTGGTCGAGCGCGGCGTGTGGGTGCGTCCGTTTGGCAAGCTGGTATACGCCATGCCGCCATATATTATGGGCACTGCCGATGTTGCCACGCTGACAGCGGCGATGGTGGATGTGGTAGCGCAGCTCTAGGTTCTCATGCACGCCTGGTAGCAGAGGCGGTTGTCGTCGGTGATGCGCCTGTCGTCGGCCGTGATTCCAGGTTCCAACCTTTTTCCCCTCGGGGGACGGTTGCGGTGCTCCGGAACAGGAACTTCTCAAAATCCCTGAACAAACCCCTGCATAAACGTTATAGCAGACCCACTCATAAACACCCGACCATCCTTGAGCTCACAGTACAAACGCCCGCCACGGGCGGAAATCTGCCGGCACTGTAACTCGCTCTTATGCAGCCGAGCAGCCCAATAAGGCACCAGGCTACAGTGCGCCGAGCCGGTGACCGGATCCTCATTGATGCCAACCTGGGGAGCAAAGAAACGGGACACTACATCACACTCATTGCCGGGTGCGGACACGATGACCGGGTGCGCACTGGCCGCGAGCAACGCGCTAAAGTCGGGGGTCAATGTCGCGATGTCCTTCTCAAACTCATAGACATAGAGCACCGCACCGGTTTTGCCAGAGGGGGCCAATGCTTCGCTGGCGGTGGCCCCCAGGGCTTTGCACACAGCGATGTCGACGTCGATGGTAGCCAACGCTGTGGCGGGAAAATTCAGTGTCAGGTGGGCTCCGCTGCGGTGCACGCGCAGTATGCCGCTGCGCGTGTGAAAGAGAATCTCAGCGCCGGTGTAGTCCAAATGCTCGAACAGCACGTGGGCCGCCGCCAATGTGGCATGTCCGCAAAGATCTACCTCCACTTGTGGAGTGAACCAACGCAACTGATAACCCTCGGCCAAGGGCACAATATAGGCGGTTTCTGGCAGATTTTTTTCCATGGCGATAGCCTGCAACAGACTATCGTCCAGCCAGTTGTCCAGTGGCATTACCGCCGCAGGATTACCTTTAAAAACCGCATCGGCAAAGGCATCCACCTGATAAATGGGAAAGGGCATAGCGTCCTCCAATCGTTAAAAAAACGGTATTAATGCGGTGACAAGTTTTTGCGGCTAACCTATGATGAAAACCGGCTTTAAATAATACAAGCAGAAGCCGCAGCCCCGCTAACAAATAATAGTAACGAGGTTCTGACGATGACACACCTGCGACGACACCCGCTAGCGATTGCACTTGGCACCGCCCTCTGCATGGGCATTCCACCTGCCGTACTGGCGGAGGGCGAACTGGAAGAGGTGGTTGTCACGGCCCAAAAGCGCACGCAGAACCTGCAGGACGTACCCGTCGCGGTGTCCGCCTTTTCGGGTGAGGTGCTAAGGGATTCGGGCGTGACCAACATGTCAGAGCTTACCAATATTGCGCCAAGCTTGCAGGTCACATCAGCCCAGACATCCACCACCACGACCTTCGGTATTCGGGGTATTTTTACCAGTGCACAAAATTTCGGCCTGGAGTCTTCGGTCGGCCTCTACGTCGATGGTGTGTACAGGGCGCGCCAGGGCTCAATGATCAATAACCTGGTCGACGTCGCGGACGTTGAAGTGTTACGCGGTCCGCAGGGCACTCTCTTTGGCCGTAATACTCCGGCAGGTGCCATTACGGTAAACAGTGTGGCGCCTGACTTTGAGGGCAGTGGGTTTATCGATGCCGGTGCAGGTGACTACAACCTGTGGGAAGTGAGTGGCGCGAAATCATTTACCGTAATCGACGACGTGCTTGCGGTGCGCGTCACCGGCTTCAACGCAGATCGCGATGGCTATGTCGACGTTGTCGGAAAGGATATTCAGGAACAGGACGCCATCAACGACAAAAATCGCTGGGGCGCACGCTTCCAGGCCTTGTACACACCCAATGATGATCTCACACTACGCTTTATAGGCGATCATTCGGAGGTGGATGAAATCTGCTGCGCGGTCGGTAACTGGGAAAATAACTTCTTTACGCCGAACCCCGCCCCCAACGGAAAATTTGGTACGGACACAGCAGTCCGGGATCAACTGGGTGGCACGGTGATCAGCGGGCAGGATTTTTACGATTACAAGGTAAGCTCCAGCTTCAAACCCGAGTCACAGAATACCGACGAAGGCGCGTCACTACAGGCGGATTGGCAGACGGATTTATTCCTGGTCACCAGTATCAGCGCCTATCGGGAGTACGATTCCTACGACAAGGTTGATGCTGACTTCTACGATATCGATGCCCTGATAAGAACCAATGACGCCGATCAAAGCCAGTTCACCCAGGAACTGCGTATCAGCGATGACAATGGCCCGCTGAGCTATGTTGCAGGGCTTTATTACTACTACCAGGAACTGGACTCAGATACCGACACCATAGTAGGAGAAGATACAGTAGCTCTGGCCACTGCCTTTCTCGGCCTGCCGCCGGGCAGCCTTCCCCAGTCATTTTTTCCGCCCGGAAGCTCGGCGCTGAACGTCGCCCATCAGGAGCACAACAGTTACGCCGCATTTGGGCAGGCGGACTACAGTATCACTGAACAGTTTATTGTCACTGCCGGTATGCGCTGGACCTCTGAAAATAAGGACATGCAGAATACCTTTACGGAAAGCCCGGATCCGGCTCCCGCAGGATTTTCGCAATTTCCACCTTTGGCGCCCCGAGACGATGTCGACGAGAATTTTGACGAGAGCAAAGTAACCGGCACCCTCAAGCTGAGCTGGTTTATGAATGACCTCACCATGTTTTACGCCTCGTACGGTACCGGCTATAAATCCGGTGGTATCAACACTGACCGCATCGACCCTTCGCTGGATACTGTATTTGAACCAGAAACGGCCGAATCCTATGAACTCGGTTTGAAATCGGAGTTTCCTGAGCAGGCACTACGCCTGAATGCAGCCGTGCACAAGACGGACACTGATGACCTGCAGACGATTTCATTCCAGGGTACAGGCTTTGCCCTCGACAATGCCGGCACCGCCGAGACTTATGGCACTGAAGTGGATTTGCTGTGGCTCCCCACCGACAACACTACGGTAACCCTGGCCTACGCCTACAACCACGCGGAATATGCTGATTTCCAAGATGGTCCCTGCTGGACGGGTACGCCCTGGCAGACCGCTCAGCCCGACCCGGGTGCTAATGGCGACGGTAGTTGTGACCGCAGTGGCGGCATGGTTTCGGGCAACCCCGAAAACGTGCTGTCCCTGTCTGCCAACCAGCAGTTTCAGCTCGCGGAAGGCTACGGCGCATTTCTCCACGGCGAGTATGTCTTCATCGATGAACGCATGACCGACGTTAACAACGACCCGGAGAAACTGGATGGCTCCTATTACGTGGTCAACCTCCGCAGCGGCATTGTGTTCGAACGCTACGAGACCACCCTCACCTTCTGGGGTCGCAACATACTCGACTCAGAGGCAACCAGCACTATCGCGGATGCCGTGGTGCAGGATGGACGCTTCATTGCGTACTATCAGGAGCCGGCCACCTGGGGCATTAGCGTGCGCAAGGATTTCTAAAGGCTATTCGCTCTGCTATTTAGCTGCTCACCTGTTAGGTACGCCACCCATAAGTAAGGCACCCGACAGGTACGGTGGGTGCAGGCCTCTCTCGCTCAGAAGGCTGAGATATTCGCCGAGAGGCCTGCACCCACCGCACCTGCCTCCGGTTGTGCTCTACTCGCTCGAATAGCTCGATCCGAGGCCAGGTTGGTAATGCCTCCCACGGCGAATATCTCAGCCCTCTGAGCTGTGGGGGGCATTACCAACCTGACCGTGGGAAGCAACTCGTCCTGGGGCAAGAAAACCAACCTGTCCGTGCCCCCACAGATTACCCTCAACACACCAGTCATAAGCCGCCTGTCACCCCGACCGGCAACTTGCTATACTGCCTGCGTTTTTCCGCAAGACGCGACACCCATGGCAACACCGCTTTTTTCCTACCGCAAGTTCTGGGCGGAGTGCTTTGGCCCCGCGCCCGAACTGCCCATGTCCCGCGCCGAGATGGATGCGCTGGGCTGGGACAGCTGCGATATCATCATCGTCACCGGTGACGCCTATGTCGATCACCCCAGCTTCGGCATGGCGGTGATAGGACGCCTGCTCGAGGCGCAGGGCTTCAGGGTAGGTATCATCGCCCAGCCGGACTGGACCTCAACAGCGGATTTCCAGGCTCTGGGTGCACCCAATCTGTTCTTCGGGGTGGCTGCGGGCAACATGGACTCCATGATCAACCGTTATACCGCCGATAAAAAACGGCGTAACGACGACGCCTATACCCCGGGCAATATCGGCGACAAGCGCCCTGACCGGGCCGTCATTGTTTACAGCCAGCGCCTGCGCGAAGCCTACAAACAGGTGCCACTGGTAATAGGCAGCATTGAAGCCAGCCTGCGCCGCATCGCCCACTATGACTATTGGAGCGATAAAGTACGTCGCTCGATATTACTGGACAGCAGCGCCGACCTGCTGCTGTACGGCAACGCCGAGCGTGCCATTGTCGACGTGGCCCACCGGCTGGCGGCGGGTGAGCCCATCCACAGTATTCGCGATCTTCGCGGCACGGCCTTCGTGCGCAAGCGAGTACCCGATGACTGGCGCGTGATCGATTCCACCAGTATCGATGTGGTCGGTCCCATTACCGCGCCGCTTAACCCCTATGTCGATACGGCCACAGCGAGCTGTGCGACGCAGGTCGCGGAAGTCGAGGTAATAGAGCCAGTCAGGCTTGTAGGCCATATGAAGGACCAGAATGCGCAGGCAGTTATTCGACTTCCCTCGTATGAGCAGGTAAAGAGCGATCCCGCCCTGTATGCCCACGCCTCCCGCGTACTGCACAAGGAGACCAACCCCTACAATGCCAGGCCACTGGTGCAAGCCCATGGCGCGCGCGAATTGTGGCTCAATGCGCCACCGATACCGCTGGAGACTGACGAGTTCGATGAATTGTTCGAACTGCCCTACTCGCGCGTGCCGCACAGCAGCTATGGTGATGCACGCCTGGTGGCGTACGAGATGATCCGCCACTCAGTCAATATCATGCGCGGCTGCTTCGGCGGCTGCACCTTCTGTTCCATTACGGAGCACGAGGGCCGCATCATCCAGAATCGCTCCGAGGATTCCATCATCCGTGAGATTGAGCAGATTCGCGACACCTCGCCCGCGTTCACCGGAGTCATTTCAGACCTGGGCGGTCCCACCGCGAACATGTGGCGCCTGGCCTGCAACAGTAAAGAGGTAGAGGCCAAATGCCGCAAGCTGAGCTGTGTGTTCCCGGGCATCTGCAAGAACCTGAACACCGACCAGACGCCTCTGGTCAACCTCTATCGACGCGCCCGTGGCGTTAACGGCGTCAAGAAAGTGCTGATCGCCTCCGGTTTGCGTTACGACCTGGCGGTGCAGAGCCCCGAGTATGTGGAGGAACTGGTCACCCACCACGTGGGCGGCTACCTGAAAATCGCACCTGAACACACTGAGGATGGGCCTCTATCGAAAATGATGAAGCCTGGCATTGGCTCCTACGAAAAATTTAAGGCCATGTTCGAAAAGTATTCACTCGCAGCAGGAAAAAAGCAGTACCTGATACCCTATTTCATTGCCGGCCATCCTGGCACCACCGATAAGGATATGATGAACCTGGCGCTGTGGCTGAAGACCAATAAGTACCGCGCCGACCAGGTGCAGACGTTCTACCCCTCGCCCATGGCCACGGCTACTGCGATGTACCACAGCGGCAAAAACCCGCTGCAACGCGTGACACACCACAGCGACACCATGCCCACGGTAAAAGAACTGTCCCAGCGCCGCCTGCACAAGGCCTTCCTGCGCTACCACGATCCGGATAACTGGCCCATATTGCGCCAGGCCCTGAAAAAAATGGGTCGAGCGGACCTGATCGGCAATGGCAGCCATCAGCTCGTGCCTGTGCGCCAGCCGGCCAAGCACCATCCAGTGGTCGCGGCGGATTCCCGGCCCTTCGCCACCCAGCACAATGGCGTCGTGCGTGTACCGGCGCGAGCAAAGCGCAGGTCCAGCCCCTAGGATTTGGCCTATTGTTCGTCAAACTCATGTATCACTTCACAGGAGAAATACGATGTCTATGTCACGCATGCTATCCAGTCTGGTATTGGCTTTCATCTGCAGCGGGGCGTTCGCCGCAGCACCTGCAGTAGACGCCCCGCTGCCCGTATTGAGCATCAGCGAGCGCGGTGAACTCATCATGACAGGGGATGACGCCAGCTTCGTCCCCTGGCGCTCCGACGCAAACTCCGGCACCGTACACGTTGTGCAATATTTCGCCGCCACCCAAAAAGCCAGCGAAACCTTCAAGCCGTTTACCGACGTGCTAGAGGCAAACTTTGCGCCCGGCACCATTCATGTCACCACCATCCTCAACCTCGATGCCGCGATGTGGGGCACCACGCCCTTCGTCATCTCAGAGCTGAAGAAGAACAAGCGTATACACCCCAAGGCCAGCATGGTGGTGGATGACAAGGGCACGGGGGTCGCGGAATGGGGCCTGGGCAAAGAGGGCGCCGGGCTGCTGGTCACGGACCAAAAAGGTATCGTAAAATACTTCACACGGCAGGCCATGAGCGAGCAGGAGATCGCAACAACTCTGCAATTAATGAAGTCCAATATTGGCAGTTAAATAGGCAAACTCAATTGCCTTGGTAGTGTCACACAATTTGTCAGATACTGGCGGCTGTACTACTGTTAGCATAGATCGATAAGGTGAGGAAACTCACGCACAAGGAGACGTACCATGTCACTAAAGAACAGCAAAACCGAAAAGAATCTGAAGGACGCCTTCGCTGGTGAATCCCAGGCCAACCGTCGCTACCTCTACTTTGCTGCCAAGGCCGACGTAGAAGGTTACAATGATGTTGCCGCTGTATTCCGGTCTACCGCTGAGGGTGAAACCGGGCACGCCCACGGGCACCTGGAGTATCTGGAAGAAACCGGAGACCCCGCTACCGGCCTGCCGATCGGCGCCACCTCAGACAACTTGAAAGCGGCCATCGCTGGCGAAACCCATGAGTACACGGACATGTACCCAGGCATGGCCAAGACTGCACGGGACGAGGGCTTCGACGAAATTGCCGACTGGATGGAAACACTGGCCAAAGCCGAGCGCAGCCACGCCAACCGCTTCCAGAAAGCCCTGAACGAACTGAACAACTGACAACCCCTCCCGCGGTGGATGCGCCGGCAGGCGCACCTACCCACTCCTGCAACCTTGTAAGCTGCCGAGGGGCCGTAATGTGAGAGAAGGAAGCCTGGAAGCACCCACCCGCCACCCCATCGAATGGAAATCTGAAGACTACTGGGACAAGACAAGTCTGAACCAGGAACTGGAACGCGTCTACGACATCTGCCATGGCTGTCGCCGCTGCGTCAGCCTGTGCGATGCCTTCCCCACACTGTTTAATCTGGTAGATGAGTCCCCCACGCTAGAGGTGGATGGCATCAACAAGGCGGATTACACCCAGGTGGTAGACCAGTGCTACCTGTGTGACCTGTGCTACATGACCAAGTGTCCTTACGTTCCGCCCCACGAGTGGAATGTGGATTTTCCACACCTGATGTTGAGGGCCAAGGCAGTCAAATTCAAAGAGGAAGGAGCAAGACTCAGGGACCGCGTACTCACCAGTACCGATACCGTGTTCAGTATGACCTCCATTCCCCTTATCGATATCACTATCAACGCCTTCAACAGCAACGCCAGCTTTCGCAAGGTACTGGAGTCAGTGGCGGGCATACACCATCAAGCGCCCATACCACGGTTTCACAGTAATACCCTGAGAAAACAGGTTAAACCGCTGCTTCGTGAAATCCAGCCAACCGCAGTGGGCGAGACCACTGGCAAACTCGCTCTATACGCCACCTGTTACGGCAACTACAACAGTCCCAATATTGGTGCCGATTTCATCAAGGTCTTTCAGCACAACGGCGTGCATATCGAGGTGGTGCCAAAGGAAAAATGCTGCGGCATGCCAAAATTGGAACTGGGCGACTTGGAGTCAGTCAACAAATTGAAAGAAGCCAATATACCGGTACTGGCCAAGCTGGTAGACGAAGGCTACGACCTGACTGCCCCCATTCCGTCATGCGTATTGATGTACAAACAGGAACTGCCGCTGCTCTATCCAAACGATGCAGATGTAAAAAAAGTGCAAGCTGCTTTCTTCGACCCGTTTGAATACCTGTGGCTGCGGCACAGGGGTGGCGCACTGAACACAGAATTTCCCAATGCATTGGGTGCTATCGCGTATCAGGTAGCCTGCCACCAACGCGTACAAAATATCGGGCTGAAAACCCGCGACGTACTTAACCTGGTGCCGGACACCACGGTAACCGCCATTGAGCGCTGTTCCGGCCACGATGGCACCTATGCCGTCAAAAAGGAAACCCACGACAGGTCGGT
Source organism: Haliea sp. (assembly GCA_031414375.1). GTDB lineage: Bacteria > Pseudomonadota > Gammaproteobacteria > Pseudomonadales > Halieaceae > Marimicrobium. Next base: position 52,392 of record JANNVJ010000108.1, on the reverse strand, counting down.
GAAAATAGCACGCCCGGTGGTGCGCAAAGTGGACGAGCAGGAACCGGATCATTTCATGAGCGATTGCCCCATGGCCGCCACTCACATTACCAAGCTGTCGAAAAACGTGGACAAGGCCGAACATCCCATGACACTGCTGCGCATGGCTTACGGCCTATAGATCAAGGAGATGTTGATGCCCACCCTATCGCGCGGCGACCTATGGTCGCTGGAAGAGTATGCGCAAATGCGCCCCACATTTCGGGCGCAGGTAATCGCCCACAAAAAAATGCGGCAGGTCTCTCTCGGACAACACGCAAGACTCTACTTCGAAGATTTACTCACCATCAGGTATCAGGTGCAGGAAATGCTGCGCATCGAAAAGGTGTTCGAAGCCTACGCCATCAACGAGGAGCTGGCGGCCTATGTACCGCTGATTCCCGACGGTCATAACTGGAAGGCAACCTTTATGATCGAGTACGAGGAACCTGATGAGCGGGCGCTACAACTGGCCAAATTGATTGGCATTGAAGACAAGGTGTGGTTACAGATAGCCGATTGCGAGCGCGTCTATCCGATTGCTGACGAGGACCTGGTACGTGACAACGGGCTGAAAACGTCTTCGGTTCACTTCCTGCGCTTTGAGCTGACCCCCACTATGATTGCTGCGGTACACAGCGGCGCGTCGATTAGCACTGGCGTCGACCACCCGGCGTATCGCATCGATGCCGTGGAGTTGCCAACTGCAGTGCGCGACTCGCTGGCCAATGACTTGCAGGCCAATACGATCAACTAAAGCCGGCCCGCTTTTTGGTATGCCGCGTCGCCACGGCCTGCAGTGGGTCGTCTGGCCAGGGGTGTTTGGGATAGCGCCCCTTCATTTCTCGCTTCACGTCCTGATAGCTACTGCGCCAGAACCCGGCGAGGTCCTGGGTGATTTGCAGGGGATGCTGCCCAGGTGAGAGTAGATGTACCAACAGAGCTACGCGACCGTCAGCGATTGTTGGCGTCTCCTCGCAGCCGAACATCTCCTGTAGTTTGACCGCCAGCACCGGGGGATCCTGGCTGTAATCAATCGCCACACTGGAACCGGAGGGCACGGCCCAGCGTTCGGGTGCCATGCGCTCCAGCTCCAACGGCAGCGGCCAGGGTAAAAGCGCGCGCAACATTCCCTTGATATCCAGCGTCTGAAAATCCTCCATACGTTGCACTGGTCCCAAATGTGGCAACAACCACAACTCCAGCGTCTGCAACAGGGCATCATCAGACAGGTCGGGCCAAGGATTATTTCCCGTAGTGGCACAGGTACGCTGCAGCAGCATGATCCTGGCGCGCCACTGCTCCAGGTTTTTATTCCAGGGTAGTATTACCAATCCTTTCTTGCGCACTACACCTAACAGCGCTGTAGCCCGTGCTGCCTCCGATACCTGCTCCAAGGGTTGCGTCGACAGAAGAATGCTGCCTACCAGGCGCCGACGCTCGGCAACAAATCGCTCTTTGCGATAGTCCCATTCCACGTGATCTACATCGGTCACCAGAGTCGATAGTATTTCGCTGAAATTGACAGGATTGAGAGCACTGGCGCTATAGATGCGATCCACTGGCTCACCCACGTGTCCACCGATCTCCGCCACTGCCAGCCACTGGGTACCGACCAAGTGATCGGCGTTAGGCAGCACCGCACTGCGTCCATTGCTCAGTTGATACTGGTAACCATCACTGTCCGCGCGCACGCGGGCGATACGATCTGGGTAGGCGCTGGCCAGTAAAACGCCGAGAATATCCTGCTGCTCAACGGCAATGGCAATCTTGCGTGGCTTATGGGTTTCACTGGCCAGCTTCGCAAAACGACGGGCCTGCTGCCACACGCGCTTGAACCAGCCCTGCAGTTCGTTCGGGCAACGGCTCTCCCCCATCAGTACGGCAACGGTAGCGACGATATCCACGCCGCGTTCCGCCAAGGGGTTGCGCTCCGCGAGTATCGCCGCGAGCAGACTCGCCGTTTCAGTGGCGTGAATGTCACACCCGACCAGCAACATATGCGCCAGACGCGGATGCAGCGGCATCTGCGCCAGGCGCACACCGTGGGGAGTGAGTTGGAAGCTACCGGATTTATTCCTGAACGCTGCGCCGCAACGTTCGAGAATGGTTAACGCCTGGCTGTAATGGGCTGGAGGGGGCAGATCCAGCCAGCGCAACTCATTGCAATCCTCCACTCCCCAAGACAATAACTGTAGTGCCATGGGGGCAAGGTCGGCCTGTCGTATTTCGGGTGTGGCGTAAGCGACAAGCCGTCCCTGCTGGTGTTCTGTCCACAGGCGATAGCAACTCCCGGGTGCCTGCCTGCCAGCGCGACCCTGGCGCTGCTCGGCGGAGGCCCTGGAAATGCGCCGAGTGGTAAGTCGGGTCATACCGGTGGCAGCATCAAACAGGGCTTCGCGCAGCAGTCCTGAGTCTACCACCACCGTAATCCCTTCGATGGTCAGGCTGGTTTCGGCCAGATTGGTGGACAAGACGATTTTGCGTTTCCCCGCAGCCGCCGGCAGTACTGCCTGCTGTTGTCGTTCCAGCGACAAGCCGCCATAGAGCGGCGCAAGCTCTACCTGCTCGTCACCGAGAGATCTGAGCGCATCGCCAAGCCCCCTGGCCACCGCACTGATCTCACGCTGGCCCGGCAGGAACACCAGAATACTCCCCACTTGCTCACGCAACGCGCGCAACACGGTATCGATGGCGGGTTGGATAATGGAATCGCGCAATTGGTGGGGCTCGCCATAGTGAGTCTCGACCGGAAACTGGCGGCCGCTAGAGCTCACTACGGGCGCATCGCCCAGCAATCGCGACACACTCGCTCCGTCCAGAGTTGCCGACATGACCAGAAGCTTTAGCGGTGCCCCTTCCCTGAACAGCTCGCGACCATGCAGGGCCAGGGCCAGACACAGATCGGAATCGAGATTACGCTCATGAAATTCGTCGAAAATCACCAGGCCGATGTCCTCCAACCCGGGATCCCGTTGCAACTGATGCGTCAGGATTCCCTCAGTGATCACCTCGATGCGCGTGCTGCCGCTGACACAACTGTCCATGCGAATGCGGTATCCCACCGTTTGCCCCACCGCCTCGCCCAGCAGTTGTGCCATACGGGCGGCAGCCGCTCTGGCGGCCATGCGTCGCGGTTCCAACAGCAGTATTTTGCGACCATCCAGCCAGGTCTGGTCCAGCAATGCCAGTGGCACGACTGTCGTCTTGCCAGCACCCGGCGGTGCTTGCAGCACTACCTCATTCGCCTCCTGCAAGCGCAATTTTAACTGATCGAGAACCGCAGAGATGGGGAGTAAACTGATAGCGTCGGAGTACATAACCCAATCTTAACGGACCACACCCGTTCAGGCTATAAATTAGGCTGACCAGAGAGGGTCAGTACGCTATGCTGCAATGCCTGATGTGCACCTTCGAGGAGATAATCGATGACATTACTGGTGTCCGGTCTTGTGTTGTTCGCCCTCGTCCATTTCATTCCGTCCCTGGCCCCTGCGCTAAAGAAACGCGCGCTGCAACGGTTGGGGGAAGGCGGCTATAAGGGTCTTTTCTCATTACTTCTGCTGGTGTCCTTTGCGTTAATGGTCTGGGGCTGGCGCACCACGCAGCCCGCACCACTTTATTCGCCGCCCCACACATTACACACCGTTGCACTGGGGATAATGGCCCTCGCGTTCCTACTGCTGGCGGTCAGCTCGCGCAACTCACGTCTGCGTTTGCTCATCCGACACCCGCAACTCACCGGGGTGGCACTATGGGGCATCAGCCATCTTCTTCTCAACGGCGATAACCGCTCGGTAGCCTTGTTTGGCGGCATGACACTGTGGGCGCTAATCGAGATTGTAGCCATCAGTAAACGCCAGGGTGTCTGGGTCAAGGGTGAACCGCCATCCTGGGGAGCGGAAGGAGTGACGCTGATCATTGCCGCTATAACCGTGGGCGTGATCGTCTATATTCACCCGTGGCTCAGTGGTGTACCGGTATCCTGGTGACACCACGAGAGAACCGTTCGGATGTTTGAAAATTCGGATCATGAGTGGCAACTCTTCGGGGACAAGAATCCATATTACGGCGTGATTTCCGACGAAAAATTGCAACAGAAAAACCTTAATGAAGAAACAATGGTGGAATTCTGGAATTCCGGACTCGACTACATCGATTCAGTTTTTCTCAATATAGAGCACCATATCGATCCAGACTTTAAACCCGAGCGTGCGCTTGATTTCGGTTGCGGCGTAGGCAGGCTTGTCTTTGCAATAAGAAAACGCTGTAACCATGTCACCGGCATCGATGTATCATCCTCCATGCTGGCTGAAGCCAAAAGGCAAGCTGCAATAAAAGCTATCGATAACCTAGCGTTCATAGAATCCAGTGACTGCCATGGGCTGGGAGAAAATCTGTTTGATTTTCTGCATTCCTACATAGTTTTCCAGCACATACCAGTGGCTAGAGGTAACGCTATATTAGACAAACTCTTAGCCAGTCTGTGTAGCGGCGGAGTGGGGGTACTACATTTCACCTTTCGCAATCCAAAATATCGCGCGTGGAAACTTATCAGCAAGATCCCCTACAATAAACAAATACGAAACCTAATCCACGGACGACCCAAAGATACGCCCTTCATGCAAATGAACGAGTATGATCTAAATGAAATCATGGAAAAAATACAGCGTCAAGGTGCCAGGACCTGCCATCTGGCGTTTACAGACCATGGTGTATTGGGCGCCACAATCTACTTTCAAAAAGTATAGACAAGTCGGTTGATTTGCATGCGCTAGCTCACTATAAAGGGTACTTGAAATCCAGGCATTGCTCGGTATACGTCCACAACTGGTCTGCGGCGACCTCATCGATAGCCCACGGTTTGGTTTTTCTCCGTTTAGAGTTCACGAAGTATTCACCGCTGATAGCAACGACTTCATCACTGCTACACAAATAGATCGAGGTCTGCGCGCCCTGCTGTGGGCTGCGGAAAAAAGGCTTCAACAGCAGCGGCACTATTTTACTTAAGAATCCACCGTTCTGGCTGCCCAGAGAGGTCGCCACCGCACCCGGGTGAAGGCAGTTTACGGTCACGTCCTGCCCCTTGAGCAGTTTGGCCAAGCGCCGGGTGAACAGTATATTGGCTAGTTTGGAACGGCCATACTCGCGGAACGTCTTGTAGTTTTTAGTGGCCTGCATATCATCAAATCCCATGCTTTTGACGAACGCATGGGCATCCGAGGCTACATTGACAATTCGCGCGCCCGGCGTAGTTTGCAGCACCGGCAGGAGCAACCCAGTCAGCAAAAAAGGCGCAAAGTGGTTGACCGCAAGCGTCTCTTCAAAACCATCGAGCGTTTGCTTACGTGACATGTTCACCACACCGGCGTTATTCAACAGCACATCCAGAGACTTTTCGGTGGCCAGAAACGCTTCTCCAGCACGGCGCACACTCGCCAGGTCTGCCATATCCATGATGATTATCGAAGGCTGTAACCCTCCCGCCGCGACGATCTCCTGTTGCAGTGCCCTTCCCTTCTCCTGGCTGCGACAGAATAGCGTCAGTCGGGCACCGCGCCTGGCCAACTCCAAACTTGCGGTACGCCCGATGCCAGCTGTTGGGCCCGTAATCGCAATGTGCTTGCCCTGCATAAGTCGTTCCTGTCTGTACTCAACGTTTAAGCAGCACTCTAGCCCAAAAAGTAGTGCACTTAAAGCGTGCCCATCAAAGCATCGCTATGCCGGACGATACCACGCCATTATAATCGGTTGTATTTGCAGGCAGCGGTAACCATGTCCCTACTCGATAAAGACAACGAACCACTGGGTGACAACAAAGCGCTGCAAGACCACATAGCACGCGCTCTTGCTGTGAAGGCGCCTGCCGGCCTGGACGTGGACGTTGTTTACCAGATGGTAAAACGCCTGTTTGTGCCTATGGTGCTTGGCGCCGAGAATATCCCGAAAAAGCCCTGCTTGTTTGTGGGAAATCACTCGCTGTTCGCGCTCGATGGCGCCATCCTTACTCCCCTGTTTCTAAAAGAATTGAACCGATTTCCACGCGCTATGGGTGACAAGTTTCTGTTCAGTAATCGACGTATCGCAGATTTTCTGCTGCGCAATGGTCTGGTCATGGGACACCCCGATGTGTGCTCGGCACTGATGAAAGATCAACAGGATTTGCTGGTTTTTCCTGGCGGTGCCCATGAGGCAGTAAAACCAGTTTCCCAGCTGTATGCGTTACAGTGGAAGGAACGTTTCGGGTTTGTAAAAATGGCTGCCAGACACGGCTACACCATCATGCCCTTCGGTTTGGTGGGACCGGATGAGTTTTATGGACACTTTATGGAAGGTCAGGAAATCCCCGATTCCGTCTTCGGTCGATTGCTCACCCGGTTTGGCCTGCTGCACGAAGATATTCGTTTTGATATCCTGCCGCCCATTCCTGTAGGCAGCCTGGGCACCCTCTTCCCCAAACCACAACGCTGCTACCTCGGCTTTGGCCAAGCCGTCGATCTTTCCCGATACAGGGGCAAGACACTAGCGAAAAAAACGCTGCAAAACTTGCGGGCGCAGGTGGCGCAACAGATCGAAATACAGTTGTCGGAACTCTTGATCACGAGGGAACAACACAAAGGCAGAGAAGGCCTGCTGCGCCGCCTCCTCACCTTGTAAAACCGCACGCTACTCGTGCATCACGCGGGCCAATCGCCCTGGTTCGCGCCAAGTGCCACCTAACAGTCGCCCAAGGTAGAGCAAGGCAAGGATTATCAACATAGACACGAAGACCCACCAGGACACCATCGGACCAAAATCGTAAACTACAATAACGTAATACTGGGCCAGCAGCATCAAGCCGTGTACGGTAATGGATGTCAGCATTATCCAACGAGTGTCGCCCGCTCCGCGCAGTGCTCCGCCAGCGATCAGGATCGTGGCGTCAGCGAGCATATATGTTGTCAAGCCAATCATCATATGGCTGGCCAACTCCTTGATTGCAACAAAATTGCCGTCGTGTGTTTCAAATACGCCCACCAAGGATTCGCGAAACACCAGAAACAGGACTGCCAACACGCCAGAATATCCCAGTGCCGCAATAAAGCCGGAAGAGATGACCTGGTTCGCGCGTTCCATATTGCCCGCACCGACGAAGCGACCAATGAGAGTCATGACACCGATATTCAAGCCAATGAGGGGAATGAACGAGACCATATCCCAATTGAACACAATCGCCATGGCGGCACCCTGGACTACCCCGTAGGATTGAAACAACAGCAAGAACAGGTTGAAGGTAGAAATATTCATGAAGGATTCCAAGCCAGAGGGCATGCCCAAACGCAGGTAGCGGCGCATAATGGCACGATCAAAACGCAGGGATTGGGCAACGTGGAACTGCTGCTGGTGCTGCTTTTCCAGATAGAAATAGAGGTAGACGCCGATAGCAAACAAGGTGGCAATGACCGTGCCCAGAGCTGCCCCGGCTATCCCCAATTGCGGTAAACCAAATTTGCCAAATATCAACACCCACGACAACGGGACATTGAGCAAGCAGGCCAGCACGTCGGCAACCATGACCACACGGGTGCGGCCGATGCCGGAAAAATAGCAGGCCATGCAGGCCTTCAGTAGCGTAAAAACGCTGCCTACCATCAAAATGGTGAAGAAAATTTGCTCCAGAGGTACCTGCGCAGGATCATGCCCGATCACGGCAAACGCTGCACCGCCATAAAATGCCATGAGCAGCAATAGCGGCGTACTGGCCAGGGCAATCAAAATGCCCTGGGTGGTTACCAAGGAGCATTTGGCGAACTGCCCCGCTCCGTAATACTGGGCAACGAGGGCATTGCCGTAGGTAATCAAGCCCGTAAAGAGCGAGAAGCAAAAAAAGGCGGCGACGCCACCGCCCAGTGCAGCAGCAATATGGGTAGCATCAATATAGGACATGAACAGGCGATCGGTAAAGATCATGACCGCAAACGCTCCCTGCGACACCACCATGGGCAGTGACAGTCTGAGCAGTTCGCGCAACGTCGTTAAGGAGAACATCTTCACTGGCGACAAGGAACCTGAATCTACGAGTGGGCGCAATCTACCACAGTATAGGCCCGAGCAGGGGCCGCATGACCCCCCGGCCGGAGGTACGGCGAGGCATCGCTACAAAAAGTGTCGTGCGTTTAAGCTCAGCATAGACGCCGGGTGTTGCAGGCTAATTTCCGTCCCTGAACTTGAACAGCGTCCTCTCCATGAATACAAGGACAAAGGCTACAGAACTGTACAGATAGTAAACCTGGTGAAACAACATTGCGCCAACTGCAAAGGCCAGCCCACCTCGTCTGTAGAAAAACACCGCCATCTCAATATTCGCGAAGAGCATAAGCAGGAGCGCAAACGTCAAATAGTGGGGACTGACAATGCCACACAATACAGCACACAGCGTAACCAACAAGGCAGCTGCCACGAGCGCTCTTGCCTGCTCTGCAACACCGACATTAAGATCATTGGGTATGCCCTCACCCGAGCTTAGTATAAGACGAGACCAGGGTACAGCGCGTCTAAATATTTCGGTGTGCAGCAGATTACCCAAACGCCAGACCTTAAGGTGTGTGCACTGCACATCACGGTGTAGTCGAATGTTACCGCCAGCCCGAATGAGGCGGTACCCCAGCTCGATATCCTCTATGGACGGAAACTTATAGCGCTCAACATCGAAGCCCCCGCAGGCCAGAAAGCTGGCTCGCCTGACCGCACCGCAACCTGACCAGAAAGTGCGCGCCTCATTGCTGGCCCGCTGATGATAGTAGTGATGCACCAAATTTTTATATTGAGAAAAAAAGTTCCTAGCCGGAGGGTGCGTATCATATGAACCGAATACCGCAACAACCTGCGGATCATCAAAACCCCTGTGCAGGCACAGCGCAGCATCATCGTGTACTACCACATCGGCATCGACAAACCACAATATGTCGCCTCGCGCAGTTTCAGCTGCGACATTTCTCGCTCCTCCCGGGCCTATGCGCCCGCCAGAGGACAATACCGTTGCTCCCATTGCTTGCGCCAGCTGCTTGCTGTCGTCTGTTGAGCTATCATCAATCACGATGAGTTCAGTTATTTCTCCGCGCTGTTGCATTGCAAGCAGCGGAGGTAGACTTTTTGTTATAAAGTCAGCGCCGTTATAGACTGGCATAATAACGCTGATATCCGAAGACCCATTGTCGATTTGCACCACTTCTTAGCCTCTTGCTCTAATCAAACGTCTTGGGCGATTCGCCACCAGCTAATCCCGGACCCTTTATCGCTCCAGAATCATACCACCCGTCAAGCCTGGCTCATCGCCTCAAGATGTTTCAAGGTGAGTTGCGCCGCACGCTTCCAGGTAAATTTTCCCGCCCTGGCCACGGCGTTGCATGCAAGCTGTGCTCTTAACGTGTGGTTTTCCACCATTTCGATCATCGCGTTCGATATAGACTCTGCATCAAATGGATCAAAATATACTCCCGCGTCGCCAACCACTTCCGGCAGTGACGCCCTGTCGCTCGCCAGCACCGGTGCCCCGCAGGCCATAGCCTCGATAGCCGGTAAACCAAAGCCCTCAGAATACGAGGGCATTGCCACAGCAAGCGCACAGCTATACAGCGCTACCAAATCCGAGTCAGACACATAACCGCTGAAATGAACCCTGTCTCGCAGCTCCAGGTTGTCCCGGACCCGCGTGTAGAGACTGTCGTAATTGGAAAAAAATCCACCTCCCTTGTAGTCACCTACCAGGGCCAGATGAACGTGCTGCAAATGTCCTTTGCTAAGCGATCGCTCGAACCCATCAAGTAATCCATGGAGATTTTTGTGTGGCGCCAAGCCACCTACGAAGACGATTACCGGAGCATTGACGGGCAGATTGGCGCGCTGCCTGGCTGCAATGCTACGCGCCTCGTCATTCGTTTTCTGAAACTGCGGACCAGGAGCCTCACACGTAATATCGATAGTGTCAGATTTGGCACCAATATATTCCACTATCTCTTCTTTGGCCGCGTTCGAGACCGTCAATATCCGCTGGCTCGCCCAGATGGCGCACTTCATTTTGATACCCCATAACAACCGACTCTTCCACCCGGGAAAAATGAGTTTGGGATAGTGTTCGGCGATAGCATCGTGCACTGTGAGCATTGTTGGCAGTTTTCGCGGTACCGGATACCAGGAGTAAACGGCAGGAAAGAACATAATATCCAGCGGACACGCAGCGACTGCCCGGTACAATCTGTACAGGTCGAAAGGCGACCTATTGCTATCGGCTACCGCGGCTACCGTGGTCGGACGCGACGAGGCAGCCTGTACCACAGTAACGTTTGCAAACCGCGTCAGCTCAGCCAGAGGTTGATCAACGAAAAGGTAGAATCGATGGTTGGAGTCCAACTCAAATAAGGCTGTCAGGATCTCGCGAGTGAATCGGCCGAACCCGCGATTGTTCCACCAGCAGGTAGCGTCAATGCCAATATTCAACCGTCATACCCTTGTTATCATAGATACATCAGGATGCACTGCGATCAGGGTGACCTCTAGCGCCGGACTCAGTTGATCTGCTCTTCTACTTTATAGTAATCACGTTTGGGATCTTTGGAGCTCTTGATCTCGTGGTATTCAAGCTCAGTATTGACATCCATATAGTCGACATCATAACCAAGGAGTTTGCGACCCAACAACAAGCCCATTTCGATGGAATGATCAGCATTATTGTAACGGTGCGTACCCCCGCGACCAACAATATGCAGCCCTTCAAACCCACCGAGGAACTCATTTATAGTCGCAATTTTCTCGGCGTACTGAAGATCATAAACAGGGTAGGCCTGCAGCGTGCGAATACAGGAAAAATCGATAACTTCGGAGCTATCAATGAATTTCAGTTTTTTCTCAAGGTCCTCAACGCAGCGCTTACCGACTTCCTCGTCAGTCATATTCCAAATATGGTCATCCTTCGTGCAAAAACATTCCAACACCAGCGACGTAGTAGATTGGTCAGGAACCATCGCCGGACTCCAGTTCTTGGGTTCATGCAACCTGCCAAACAGAATGTCTTCGTCCTGAACGTAGAGCCATGTATCGATAGAAACACGCTCCTTACGCAGAATAATATTGACCGTGATAAGTGCGCGAAATGTAAGGCCTTTTGCTGCATCAATAACCTTTTGATCACACGCTGGCTCCATGATTCTGGGAAGGACACCCAACGGTATGGTTGACACTACTTTGGTGGCAGCCACGCAATGCTGCTTACCCTCAGCATCGCTATAAAACACTTCGAAATCATAGGGGCCGTTGTACTTGATTTTGGTGATCGTTGATTCCAGCAGAATGGCATTGGATTCACTCTTGGCGACAATGTCCTCGGCCATACGTTGTGGGATACGGACGTAACCGTCACGAGGATACATAAATTCCTCTATCAGACTTTCGTTATCCGATTTTGTTCTTAGCAATGACTCTTGAATCACCGTCCAGATAGACAGGCCTGCACTGCGCTGCGACACCCAGTCCGAAGACAGTTTTTCACAGGGAAGACCCCATACTTTCTCACTGTAGCGGCGAAAAAACATGTCGTACAGTTTTCCACCGAACTGCGCCACATAGGCGTCTTTCATATTATTGATAGACTTGTTAAAGACGGAATACTGCAACGCTGATAAAACGTAGGTGACACCGGCATGCGCGATTGTCAGCAGCCCTGCATTCCTGATGACATTGAGAATACTGATCGGATAACTGTAATAGCCACCATCGTAGTAGATGCGACTGATGCGCTCCACCCATACGACCTCGTCACCCATCAACCTGCGAAACCAGCTGTTTAAGTCCTCATTCTTGGTAAACCAGCGATGGCCCCCCAAGTCAAATTTATAGCCCCTATGCTCATTGGTATTGCAGAGACCGCCCACGAAATCATTCCGATCAATGACGGTTACCTTGACACCACTGACACTCAACTCATGGCCAGTTGCCAGACCAGCAGGCCCTGCGCCCAGTATTACTATGTGTTCATTATTATTCATATCAACCATGCCATTAAGACTTTCTGTGTCTCATTTCCACAATTTTGTTATACACGGTCGCCAGCAAAAGACAGGCCAGAAAAACCAGCGCAAACAATTCGATCGCCCCCCACAAACCGCCCAAAATACTTACGCTATAGCCTGGGATGTAATTTGAGAACAAGGCTGCATGCACGCTTTCGTCGGCAGTTCCACGCACCACCAGCCAGGCAGTAGAAAAGAACAGCCCCATAGCAGCTATAGCGCCAATAGCAAACCCGAGACTGAACCCATGCAAACGTAGTACCGAAGGCTTGAGAACGGGGTTCTCAGTGGGCACTGTGCTAAGCAGTATATCGGCGATCCGAGTGCCTAACACCCGACCATATAAGCGGTAACTCAACGCACTACCCGTCCCGGCGTAGACAAATGCCCAGAATGCGCCAACCCATGCGCCGCCACTGCTGACTGAATAGCCTGGGAAAAAAATGGCCAGCAATCCCAGATAATTTCCGGATTCACTACCCCATCTCGCGATAGAGGCGTGAGTAGCAATATAAATGATCGCTGCAGCCAGAGTCCCGGCTGTCAAGCCAAGCATAAGCGCGTTAAATCTGATTGCTGCATTCAGCAGCTTGAAGTTGACTCCATTAACGCTATGATTGGTAGTTCGCATATTCTGGTAGTTTCCCATTTGAGTTACGGCATCAATCTGCCAGCTCGGCAGAACTGATGAGCATTACTCCAAGTGCCACATAATGCGTCAGATTCCAGTAGACAGCCGCCGCAAAACCGCCAATTGCGCCTGCGAGAAATCCATAAAATGCCCCCCAAATGGCACCCATCCAACTGACTTGGTAACCCGGAAGATAGCTTGCCAAATCTCTCAGGTGGGGGCCAATTGGGTAGCTCTGCGGGACAGATTGCATTAATAGCGTTGCGGTGGCGAGAAAAAGCAGCACAGAACACACCACTCCTGCAGCAATACTCATCGCAGGTACGTCCATTTTGGCGAAAACCGCCGATAGAATTTCATGATCTCGTACGGGACGATTCATCGGTCAACTGGCCTCCAAACAATTTGAGCGCTACTTTAGTACAAAAATTAGGCCGTAGCGATAAGAGAAAAAACTGCCTTTTTACTTTTTGTACGCCACGCATGGCTGGCAGCTGCCCTGAACGACAACACTACCTGCCGTTGTTTGAGGTGACAATGACATATTACTTATTGAAAAAGAAGCATTTGAGACACAGCGGCGATACTTAACAGCACAAACAGAGGGGATTTGTGAATCTGGTCACGGTAACGTGCACCTGAAGGACATGACGTACCCGTTGCGCCCGGCTAGGACAGTGTCGCGATGCCAACGGCAGCTCGTACCCTCCGCATCAAGCGGTAACTGTGCTCCCTGGCGCGCTCCGCCCCGCGCTGCAATACACTTTCTATATATCCCGGATCATCCATCAGCCGAGTATAATTGTCCCTCGCACTGGCCAGTTCATTGTTAATCAATTCAAACAGCTGTTTTTTAGCCTCGCCCCAAGCAATGCCATTTTCAAATGCGCGTCGCATACCCGCAGTTTCCTCAGCCGAGGCAAAAGCGGTCCACAACTGGAAAACGGTGGAATCTGTTGGATTCTTTGGCTCGCCCGGCTCCAGCAAATTGGTCTTAATCTTATTGATAGCCTTCTGCAGCGATTTCTCGGGCAGGAACAAGGGGATCGTATTGTTGTAGCTTTTACTCATTTTACGTCCGTCGAGTCCTTGCAGGACCGCATCATCATGACCAATAACTGCCTCTGGCAAGGTGAAAACCTCAGCGAAGTTATGATTGAAACGCTGAGCAATGTCGCGCACCATTTCAACGTGTTGAATCTGGTCGCGCCCAACGGGAATTTTATGCGCATTGAACATGAGGATGTCCGCTGCCATCAATACGGGGTAGCTAAACAGACCCATGGTAATGCCAAAGTCCGGATCCTCGCCCGCCTCTTCATTGGCCTGAACAGCAGCCTTGTAAGCATGCGCGCGATTCATCAAACCCTTGGCGGCATTGCAACTTAAAATCCAGGTGAGTTCAGGAATTTCAGGAATATCAGACTGACGGTAGAAAACGGCGCGATCTGTATCCAACCCCAGTGCCAGCCAGGTGGCGGCAATTTCCTTGCTGGACTGTCGAATCAACTGCGGATCGGTGCATTTTATCAGCGCGTGGTAATCCGCCAGAAAGAAAAATGACTCCAACGACGGATCGCCAGACGCAGCGATCGCGGGGCGAATAGCACCCACGTAGTTACCCAGATGCGGTGTGCCTGTCGTGGTAATACCGGTAAGTACGCGTTGCTTGGACATGAATGTAGCACACCTGAAAAGGCCGTAATGATACTGGGATTAGAGCTTACTGGCTATCCAACTATACTGCGCAAAGCGGTCCAGAATAATTGTAGAAGCGTCGCAAAATGCGGCACAGGTACCAGGCGTCTCGGGCGCCGGCTAACTCTCGAATAGAGTGCATTCCCAACGTGGGCACCCCGATGTCGAGCGTGCGAATTCCTGTAACACTGGCAGAAATTGGACCAATCGTACTACCACAGGCCATGTCGTTGCGGACTACAAAGGACTGCACGGGCACTTCCTCCATTGCGGCGAGTATCCGGAACAGACCACTGGTCTCACTATTAGTGGCGTAACGCTGACCTGCGTTAATCTTGATTACCGGCCCGCCATTTAAGCCGGGACCGTGGTTTTCGTCGTGCCGGTCGGCAAAATTGGGATGTATGGCATGGGCGTTATCCGCCGATATCATCAAGGATCGCTCGGCAAGAGCGGCATAGAGGGAAGGGCTTGTCGCCAGCCGATGCAGCACTGAGGCAAGAAGTGGTCCGTGAGCACCGGAGGTCGAAACACTGCCCACTTCCTCATGATCATTGCAAATCAACAGCGAACTCATGGCGCCGTCGCTCTGGAGCATGGCCTGCAAGCCGACGAAGCAACTGAGCAAGTTGTCCAGACGCGCTGAGGCTATAAATTCCTGACGCAACCCCACCAGGGAGGGTGCCTGGGTGTCATAAAAGGACAGCTCATAATCCAATACCTGCTGTACCTCGCTATGGGGATGCTCCGCCAGGAGTCGGGTGTGCAACAACGCCCGGAAATCAACCTTTTCGTCCTGCCCCAACTGGCACAATACGGGCACAATACCGGTTTGCGGATTAATGGTGCGGCCATGGTTCGCCTCTCGATCAAGATGTATGGCGAGACTCGGAATGGTGGCAATAGCATCGCGAAAGTCCACGAGTGCAACACGCAATTGACCCTCTGGACACAGATAACTCACTCTGCCCGCCAGGGATAGATCACGGTCAAACCAGGGATTCAATAGCGCTCCGCCATAGACCTGAACGCCTAACTGGAACAGGCCCTGCGACTGCATCTCCGGGGCTGGTTTAACCATCAGGCAAGGGCTGTCCGTATGTGCGCCTACCATGCGCAGGCCCGCTGTGGGCGGCCGGTCCTGCCCCACCACAAAAGACACGATGGAACTGCCATTGCGGGTGAGAAAATACTTACCGCCCGCTGTGATATCCCACTGTGCATCGTCTTCCAGACGGATAAATCCGGCAGAGCGTAAGCGTGTTGCGATTTCCGCCACCGCGTGAAATGGAGTGGTCGCAGCGGACAGAAAAGTACACAACTGCCGGTTAAATTCATCCTGGTTCATGCTTAGCCCTGTCTGTGTCTACTATCAAATCTGGCTATCTATCGAGTGTCGAGTGGAGCCGCTTTGACGTGCTTTTTCTGGCGAGCGGTTGCCTACCCGAACCTGGTGCCCGGCGAGCTGTAAATGCCCGGCCATGGCACAGCCCATCACGCCAAAGCCTACAAAGCCGATCTTCATGGACGGATACCCTGTTGAGCGAGCTTCTTCCAGGAAATCTCATCGCGGACATAGACAGGCTGCACGTTGCGGGGCTCTTGCGTCTGACCAACACAAAACTGGGCCAGCGCCAGGGGTATCATATCCCTCGCGGCAGGGAGAATATCGGCGACACAGAACCGAATTCTGGCGCGCAGGCTCTGCGAAAACTCGTTTAGAAACTGACAACCGCTACCCACTGCGAGTAAGCTTCCCAACTGGCGCGGCGAAAGTTCTGCAGGCGCGCAGGCCCAAGGTCCGTCTCGCAGTACTGCCAGGCCATCTTCGTAGCCATAAACAGCACTATACACTTCGTTGATACGCGCATCGATGGTGCACAATACCGTGTCTTCTGTGCCAGCTTCGCCCTGCCGCAAAGCGCCTTGGGCGAGAGTAGCCAGCGTTGAGATAGCAATAGCCGGCAAACGGCAACTATAGGCGATTCCCTGCACAGCACTTGCTGCGATCCGCAATCCGGTAAAGGAACCAGGGCCACTTCCGTAGGCGATAGCCTGAATGCCTGTCTCTGCTAGATTCCCACCAGGCAGCAGCTCCTCGAGCATGGTAAACAATTGCTGGCTGTGTTGCCGCGGCGCAATTTCATGACGATCCCTGATCTGTCCTTCAACAAAAACCGCGACCGAGCATGCATCGGTCGCCGTCTCTATCGCCAAAATTCCTGTCATATTGCTTTCACTACCATGGCACTGACCTATACCCATTTCTTAAACGAACTGCTACGGTTGGATGCTGTGATTATCACACAGCCAACTGCGCGCAAGCACTACCCCTGATTCAAAACACGGCAATCGGTGATACACAATGGAGTCGATAAGCAACATTACCGGCGTTATTCTCGCCGGAGGCGCCGGACGCCGCATGGGGCATAGGGACAAAGGACTAATAGAATGGGGGGGGAAGCTGCTCATCGCTCATGTCAGCGAACGCCTCAAGCCCCAGGTAGCGGAAATTGTGATTAGCTGCAACCGCAACGTCTCGCGCTATCAAGAATTTGCCACCCGGACGGTGAAGGATGATCGAGGCGGCTTTCAAGGGCCGCTGGCTGGAGTGGAGGCCGCGTCAGCCTATATTCACACTAACTTGCTGGTGCTCGTGGCGTGTGACATGCCGTTGCTACCCAGTGACCTCGTGGCGCGCCTGACAGCGCCGCTGACCCAGGATACTCCGGGCTCCCCGGAAATCAGCTATGCACATGATGGAATTAGAGCCCAGTACCTATGCGCTGCGATGCGCAGAGCTTGCTTATCGACATTGCCCGATTTTCTAAACGAGGGACACCGTGCAGTGCGGGACTGGTATGCGTGTCGACGAACTATCGCAGTCGACTTCTCGGATACCACAGAGGCATTTAAGAACTACAATTGGTTGGAATAGGAAGGTCGAGGGGACTGCTACCGATTGAGCTAACTCAATCGACATTTGATACGTACCAATGAGAAAACCCGCCGAGATCTCTCTCAGCGGGTTATTTGTCAGCTCTGGTACTCTACTTTTTCTTGGCTTTTGCTTTTGGCTTGGTTTTCGCTTTTGCCTTGGCTTTCGCTTTTGGCTTGGCTTTCGCTTTCGCCTTGGCTTTTGGCTTGGCTTTCGCTTTTGCCTTAGCTTTTGGCTTAGCTTTTTTCGCTGTCGCCTTTTTTACAGCTACCTTACGTTTCGCCGGTGCCTTTTTCTTGGTGGCTTTGGCTCGTTTGGTTGTTGCTTTTTTCTTAGCAGTTGCCATTTTGCAATTCTCCAGACTGTTAATGAGGGTCCCGCGAGTCCAAAAATAACAATAATGCAATAGAGATACAATAGAATAAATTGTAGAAATTTCGCATCTTTCAAACGCCGCAATTTATTCTTTTTCCCGAAAAGAATTTATGCGCGTCTCAATTTTTTCATTTTTGATTTCCGCAGCGTGCTCGATGCCTAGCACTGCAAGGATGCAAAAAGTGTTTCTCGGATGTTTTCCACGCTACCTAGACCCTGGATGCGGTGGTAGCTGGGTGCAACTTCCCCCTCCATGTCCTGATAGAAATTAATGAGGGGACTGGTTTGCTCGTGATATATCTTTAGTCGCTTACGCACGGTTGCCTCGATGTCATCGTCCCGCTGTACCAGAGGCTCCCCCGTCTCATCGTCCAACCCTTCGTTCTTTGGTCGATTGAACAGCACATGGTAGATACGGCCGGATCCGGGATGGACTCTGCGACCACTCAAGCGCGCAACAATTTCCTCATCATCCACCGCTATCTCTACGACATGGTCAATTGTCACCTGAGCCTTCACCATTGCCTGCGCTTGTGGAATGGTGCGAGGGAAACCGTCGAACAGGAAGCCACTGGCACAATCAGGCTGGCTAATGCGGTCCTTTACCAGCCCGATAATGACGTCATCAGAAACCAAGCCGCCAGCGTCCATCACCTTTTTGGCCTCTAGCCCCAATGGGGTCTTCGCTTTGACCGCCGCCCGTAACATATCGCCGGTGGATATCTGGGGGACACCGCATTTTTCACTAATGAACTTGGCTTGCGTCCCTTTGCCGGCGCCAGGGGCACCCAATAGGATCAATCGCATTTGGAATATTCCTCAACAATGAATTGCGGCAACACAGAACTAGTACCGCACTATGGATCAGGACCATGGAGCGGCGATAACCTTACACAGCCGACGTAATGGTTACAAGCCCCGTTTCTTCCCACCTAACGTCTCTTTGGCCTGCCGCCACAAATGGTCAAGCTGTGCCTCGCTCAATGCGGACAAAGCGTCTCCGTCCACGGCGGCCGCCTCCTCCATCAGACTGAATCTTTGCTCAAACTTGACAGTGGCATGGCGCAGGCTCTCCTCAGCATCCAAACCGAGATGTCGGGCTAGATTGACGCAGGTAAACAATACATCGCCTACTTCTTCGTGTATTTCTTCTGCCTGCTGCCCAGACATCGCGCGACGTAACTCATCCAGTTCTTCTTGTAACTTGTCCAGCACAGCGGTGGTATCAACCCAATCAAAGTTATGCTGCGCGGCGCGCTTCTGCACTTTCTGCGCGCGGGGCAATGCGGGTAACGCCAGCGGGATGTCTGCCAGCACGCCCAAGTCATTCTTCTTCTCGCGCTCGCTCTGTTTAATCGCCTCCCAGGTGCTCCTGACCTCCTCCACAGAACTACGCTGGCGCACCACGCCCTCGATGCTGCCCCCAGCGAATACATGCGGGTGTCTGCGCAGCAGCTTCTGCACCAGGGTCGTCACAATGGAATCAAAGGAGAATAGCTGTTGTTCTATACCCAGCTGGGCGTAGAAGACCACCTGAAACAATACGTCGCCCAACTCTTCCGCAACATGGTCGAAATCACCATGCTCTATGGCCTGTGCCAATTCATAGCACTCCTCCAGCGTGGAGGGTACGATGCTGCGAAAATTCTGCGCCAAATCCCACGGACACCCCGTCTGCGGGTCCCTTAAGCGCTGCATCACGCGCAGTAAATCCGAGACGCTATACTGCAGATCGTCCATCTGCAGCCTTTAGTCCGACACCCGGACGACGGAAATCACGTTTTTGAGGCGGTCAATACGCTCCAACAGTTTAGACAATGAGCCCAGATCGGGCACTTCTACCCGCAATCGCATCGTCGCAGTATGGGTCTGCTTGTTGGTCTGGGTATTAATAGTCAGCACGTTGATCCTGGCATTGGCAAACAAACCCGTAATGTCGCGTAACAGTCCCTGGCGATCATACGCTTCGATTGCAACATCCACTTCATAGTTGTCTTTAGGATTTTCGCCCCACTCGACCTCAATGACGCAGCCAGCAGCCACCTCCTGCACATTGAATAGTCGCGCGCAGTCACTGCGGTGAATACTCACGCCGCGACTCCTGGTGATAAAGCCAATAATCGCATCCCCGGGCAAGGGCTTGCAGCACCCGGCCATATGAGTTACCAGATTGCCAACACCACGCACCTGCACCTGATCTCGATACTGACTGCCCGCTGTCTTGTTGCGCCGAACGTGCCGCTCTGGAGCTCTCTCGACCAAGCCCTGCGCATTGTTCAATACCAGCGCCGAAGACAGATCCCCGGCTCCTACCGCAGCGAACATATCCTCGACAGTATTGAACTGTACCTTTTTGGCAACGCGTTGATAATCGACACTGGTCAGCGCCAGACGCTTGAATTCCTTCTCCAGCAAATGCCGACCGGTAGCAATATTGTCCTCTCGAGTCTGACTCTTGAACCAGTGCTGTACCTTGGCCCTGGCGCGAGACGTTTTCAGATAACCCAGCCCGCTCTGCAGCCAGTCACGGCGTGGCAGCGACTCAGAGCTGGTGAGTATCTCAACACGCTCGCCGGTTTTGAGCTGGTACGTCAGCGGGACTATGGCGCCATTAACCTTGGCTCCGCGACAGCGGTGACCAATTTGTGTATGTACATGATAAGCAAAGTCCAGTGGGGTGGCACCATAGGCCAGGTTTACCACATCGCCGTCCGGAGTAAACGCGTAGACCCTGTCCTGGGCAACGCCAAAGCTGAATTGCTCAGCCACCGCTCGTGCATCACCGGTTTCCTCATGCCAGTCCAACACCTGCCGCAACCAGGAAATCTTTTCCTCATAGGTACTGGCCAGCCCCCCCTCTTCGTCCGATCCTTTGTAACGCCAGTGGGCGCACACGCCAAGATCCGCTTCATCATTCATTTGCTCCGTGCGGATCTGCACTTCCAGCGCTTTGCCCTCGGGACCGATAACGGCAGTATGCAAAGATCGATAGCCGTTCTCCTTGGAGTTGGCAATGTAATCGTCAAATTCATTGGGGATATTCCGCCACAAACCATGCACCAGCCCGAGGGTGGCGTAACAATCCCTGATCTCAGGTACCAGTATACGCACCGCCTGGATATCGTAGACTTGGGAAAAACCAATGCCCTTGCGCTGCATTTTTCGCCATATGCTGTAAATGTGTTTGGCGCGGCCGACAATTTTGAAGTGCAATCCGGCAGCGCGCAAAATTTCCGTCAGCTGGGCTGTTACTGTTGCGATGAAACGATCACGCTCCAAGCGTTTGCCGTCTAGTAGGCGGGCTATTTTGCGGTAGGACTCAGGATAGATATAGCGAAAAGACAGGTCCTCCAGCTCCCACTTTAAATGACCGATACCCAGGCGATGCGCCAGGGGGGCGTAGACGTCAAAAACTTCCTGCCCAATCTGCCTGCGCCGCTGCTCATCATCTTTAACCGAACGAATTGCACAGGTGCGTTCTGCAAGCTTTATAAGCGCTACACGCACATCGTCAACCAGCGCTATCAACATTTTGCGCACATTGTCTTTCTGGCCATGGGCCTGACCCAGCACCGGATTATCAGTCTGCAGTGGCAGTTCACTGATGGCTGCCATACGCAGTACACCGCCGATCAAATCTGCCACTTCATCCCCACAGCGCACGCGTACCTGCTCTAGCTCAAGGCGCTCTTCACGCACAGCGCGATACAGCACACCAGCGAGCAGGCAATTGAGGTCGACGTGCAGATCGGCCAAAATCAGCGCCACATCCAGCCCGGCGATGAAGCAGTTGGATTCCCTTGCCCAATCTCCAGTGTCCTGCGCCGGTTGCTGCTGAGCGCCCTGTACCCATTGGCAGGCCTCCAGCAAACGAAGTCCATCCTGGAGTTCTAGTACCAATGGCAATTGCGCCAGCCAGCGATCAAGATCAATCGCGCCTTGCGCATCGACAAGAGTTTGCTGACGAACCTGAACCATATCTATCGTGCCCCTACTCGCCGCCAAATACGCCAGTGGACAGGTAGCGATCGCCACGGTCACAGATGATTGCCACAATCACGGCATGCTCCACTTCTTGTGCTACACGCAGAGCACCGGCGATGGCGCCACCCGACGACACACCACAGAATATGCCTTCCTCTGTTGCCAGCCTGCGCATCGTTTGCTCCGACTCTGCCTGCGAGATGTCAATGACCCGGTCGACTCGCGCCGCCTCAAATATCTTTGGCAGATAGGCCGGGGACCAACGACGGATCCCGGGAATACTGGAACCCTCGCGCGGTTGCAAGCCGATAATCTGGATCGCGCCATTCTGTTGCTTGAGAAAAGCGGAACACCCCATGATCGTGCCAGTAGTTCCCATGGAACTTACCAGATGACTGACTGTGCCAGCAGTCTGCTGCCAGATCTCAGGCCCCGTCCCAACCAGATGGGCGTGCGGGTTGTCAGGATTTCCAAACTGATCGAGCACAGTGCCCTGGCCTTCTGCCTGCATTTTCAGCGCCAAATCCCTGGCCCCCTCCATGCCCTGGGCCTGCGACACCTCCACCAGCTGTGCCCCGTACGCAGACATAGCTTGCTTGCGCTCCAAGCTCATATGGGCAGGCATGATCAGTATCAGGCGATAGCCGCGTATCGCAGCGGCCATCGCCAGGGCAATACCTGTGTTGCCACTAGTGGCCTCTATCAGGGTATCGCCCGGTTTGATCGTGCCGCGCTTTTCCGCCTGCACGATCATACTCAGCGCCGGGCGATCCTTGACCGAGCCAGCGGGATTATTACCCTCGAGTTTGGCGAGAATGGTATTGGTGGTGTTCCCCGGCAGACGTTGCAGGCGCACCAACGGCGTGTTGCCAATGCAGGCCTCGATAGTGGGGTATTCTGGCATAGATGGGCTACCGCAGTCCGGGTGAGCAATTATATAGAACTCGCACCGCGAGGCCATGTCAATTTCAAAGACAGCACGGTTTACCCGTTCATTCATCCAGCACGGCAAAAGCCACCACACAGTCCAATTCGTCGGCCACACGCAGTGTTACACGCACGTCGCACAACCCAATGACAACTGCGCTAGCCGTCGATGGGTCACGATGGAGGCTTCGTTGCGGCGAGTCCCTCCGGGGATAAGGCCCCAAGAGCAAATATCTCAGCCTTCTGAGCGATCAGGCCTTATCCCCACAGGGACGGGGTTCGCGCGTGCCACTACCCTGCTTTGCACCCGTGCCGCTCACGGCGCGAAACAATTCACGACTGCGCAGTGGCGTGTCGCCCAGATGCACGGCCAAAGCCTCTCGCAATAATCGCTTGGCCGCGAGCCGCACGGGGCCCGCAAACTCACCTGATGCCATGGCTAACAAATCGGACCCTAGAAAGGCGGTGGTATGCCGATCGAGCGCTGCACCACTGGCTACCACACCGAATGCTGGGTCATAGCGATACCATAGCGTCGACTGCACAGCCAGACCACTGACACCATCCACCGCGAGGCTAAAGCTGTAACCGAGCTCATCCAGCAGGCACAACTCAAAGCGTCGCAACACTGCATCCACCACAGTGCTTTCTGCAAGCGCCTTCAGGGCCTGGTCATACGCAGAAAACAAGACGGGGTGAGCATCGTTTCGATGCAACAAGCGAACCAGCAACTCATTCATATACATGCCGCTGAACATGCGCTCACCGCGCAGGTTCAGCACACCCTGCACCGACTCTATTGCCAGCAATGTCTTCAATTCCGAACGGCCGGAGAATGACAATAAAAGCGGGATGAACGGCTGGAGCAATGCTGCGCCACTACCCCTACGTGACTGCCTCCGCATGCCTCGGGCCACCAGAGCGATGCGACCATACTCTGCCGTAAAGACGTCCAACAGTGCGCTACTGTCACGGTAAGGGCGACTGTGCATAACATACGCCGGCTGTAAGTTGACACGCAAGTCGTTGCGGGCAGCCCTAGCGATCATCATAGCCGAGGCTACGCAGAGCTCGCTCGTCGTCTGACCAGCCGGACTTCACCTTAACCCAGAGGCGCAGCATAACCTTGCTGTCAAAAAGTGACTCCATATCGCGCCGTGCATCGGAGCCGATCGAGCGCAGGCGCGCGCCCTTTTCGCCGATGAGTATTTTTTTCTGCCCCGTGCGTTCGACAAAAATCACTGCAGCGATATGAAGTATTTCGCCGTCTTGGGCAAACTCCTCTATCTCAACAGCAATTGCATAGGGCAATTCATCACCCAGCTGGCGCATAATTTTCTCCCGCACCATTTCCGCCGCCAGGAAACGCTGGCTGCGATCCGTGATTTGATCCTCTGGGAAAAAATACTCTGCTGTTGGCAAAAGTTTCAGAATCTGCTCTTCCAGGGCGTCGACATTGTGACGGCGCAGCGCTGAAAGCGGTAAAATCGCGGCGAACTCCGACTTTTGCGCCAGCATCTGCAAATGTGGCAGCAACTCTGCTTTGTCGGCCAGAAGATCGACCTTGTTGAGCACCAGCATGGTCGGTCGTCCAGCGTGCTTGATGTGTTCCAGGACCAGCGCGTCCTCTTCGGTCCAGGCCGTCCGATCCACCACGAAGACCACCAGGTCAACATCGCGAATGGCGGAACTGGCAGCCCGATTCATATAACGGTTGATCGCCTTGCCCCCATTCATATGCAGGCCTGGAGTATCCACAAAAATGATCTGGTAGTTGTCCTGGGTTTTGATGCCCAGCACCTGATGGCGCGTAGTTTGTGGCTTGCGGGAGGTGATGCTGATTTTCTGCCCGAGAATATGGTTCAGCAGGGTGGATTTTCCAACATTAGGTCGCCCGACAATAGCCACATAGCCGCAACGCCGCGGCCCTTCAGCTACCATAAGAAGACAGTGTTTCCAACGCTGAGGTCGCCGCGTCCTGCTCGGCTTTGCGCCTACTGGCCCCCTTACCTTCGACCACCAAAAATGGCTTGCTCAGGCGACATGCGACATGGAACTGCTGGTCATGATCTTCGCCCTGAACACTCAACAGGTCATACTCCGGTAAGGGCTTGCTACGCCCCTGGAGGTATTCCTGCAAGCGTGTCTTGGCATCCTTGTCCGCAGCGCCCAGGGCAAGCTGCTGGAGGCGGGGAGCAAACCAGGCCAGCACACGGCGTCGACATTGCTCTACATCGCTGTCCAATAAGATGGCGCCGACCACAGCCTCCAGCGCATCAGCCAGAATCGAACTGCGCCGACAACCACCGCTCTTGCGCTCGCCGACACCCAAGCGCAAGTGTTCACCCAATTCCAGTTCGATGGCCACCTCGGCCAGAGTATCGCCTTTTACCAGAGAAGCACGCATTCTGCTCATCTGACCCTCGCTTGCGCTCGGAAAGCGGCTATACAAAGCCTCGGCGACAATGTGGTTGAGAATGGAATCGCCAAGAAACTCGAGGCGCTCATTGTTCTGTCCGCTGGCACTGCAATGTGTGAGTGCCATATGCAGCTGCTGTGGGTCACTAAACTGGTAACCCAGTGCTCGTTGCAGTTGCGCCAGGTCAGCCATACGCTAATTGGCAGAGGTAGGCGCTGTGACAGGTGGCTTGGAAAGCGGTTTCGAATTGCCTAGTTCATACAGCAAATCGTCAAGTTTCAGCACTGCGTCTATACGCCACACGATGGGTAGTCTCACCTCATAGTTGGCGTCGATATACGTTTTGCCCTGCTTACTGTACACCTCGACATCCTTTGGCTCGAGCTGGTATATCTGGTTGGTGTTGAATACATTTGCAATTTTACGTCTGATGTCTGAGACCTGTGTTTCGCCTGGTTCGTGCTCCATTGCCATCCGGGAAATAATATCCTTAACACTTAGATACTCAAGATAAGGTGGCACGATGCGGATAGCACACATTAAAAAGAAGCCCACCATGAGCATGATGGAGAGTATACCCAGAGCTGACATACCGGATTGACGTTGTCGCGTATTCATATGGTTTCCCCCAGTACGTGATTATGGTTATTTGATCAGACCGACCCGGCTGAAACTCGGAATGCTCAGAAACGTGTCCCAATGCATCCAAATCGCGAAGGCCTTGCCTACTATATCCTTTTCTGGCACCTGACCCCATACCCTGCTATCACTGCTGTTGTCACGGTTGTCGCCCATCATAAAATAGTGCCCGGGCTTGACGACTTCATAAAAATCGGTCGCAGGGCGCAGCGCATCCACCTGCATCAGATGGTCTGCCGCCCCGAGGGTTTCGTGGTCTACACGGTACCTGATATCCAGCCCGGTTTGGTCTGGATCGGGCACACGCGCTACCCTCTGCCCATTCACAAAAATCTGCTTGTTGCGGTAGGCCACGGTATCACCGGGCAAGCCTACTATACGTTTGATGAAATAGGTGTCGTTCATATGGGGCGGGAAAAACACCATGACATCGCCGCGCTCGGGCTCGTTCAATGCCCATACTTTGGTACGTATTACAGGCAGCCGGATGCCGTAGGTAAACTTATTGACGAGAATATAGTCACCCACTTCCAGGGTCGGGACCATGGACGACGAGGGTATCTGGAAAGGCTCCACCAGAAAGGAGCGCAGCACAAATACGACAAACAGGACCGGAAAGAACGACCTGGCATACTCCACCACGACGGGTTCACTGGCTTTTTCGCCAACCCGCGCCTGAAAGTTCCGGGCATCCGCGCTGCCCTGGACTGCCCATTGGGGATATTGGCTCTGCAACTGCTTGACGATACGCTTTCTACCAGGCGCCAGGAAAATCGCATCCAACATCCACAGCAAGCCACTCCCAAACACCAGCCCCACCAGGATCAGGGGAAAATCGAAGGTAAAATTATTCACTGATCAACCATCCACCTTGAGAACTGCGAGAAAAGCGGACTGGGGAATTTCAACCCGTCCGACCTGTTTCATACGTTTTTTTCCTGCCTTTTGCTTGTCCAACAATTTGCGTTTTCGGCTCACGTCACCGCCATAACATTTGGCGGTGACATTTTTGCGCAGCGCCTTAACCGTTTGCCGCGCCACGATTTTACCGCCAACAGCCGACTGAATCGCCACATCGAACATCTGCCGTGGAATGAGCTCCTTCATCTTTTCCGTGAGCACGCGGCCCCGATACTGTACCTGATCACGGTGCAATATAACCGCCAGTGCATCAACGCGCTCGCCGTTGATCAATACATCCAGCCGCGAGAGACTGGCCGCCTGAAAACGCTCAAAACTGTAATCCAGTGACGCATAGCCCCGGCTCACCGACTTTAATCGATCGAAGAAGTCCAGTACCACCTCGGCCATCGGCAGATCGTAAATAAGCGACACCTGGGCGCCCAGGAATTGCATTTCCCGCTGCACACCGCGTCTCTCCACACACAGGGTGATCACATTGCCCAGATAATCCTGTGGTACCAGGATATTGCAGCGCGCAATAGGTTCGCGCATCTCCTCAATATCAGCGACATCCGGCAGTGCGGACGGGTTATCCACCTGAATGATTTCGCCATTCTTCTTCACTACCTCATAGATGACCGTAGGCGCAGTGGTGATGAGATCAAGGTCGTACTCGCGTTCCAATCGCTCCTGGATAATCTCCATATGTAGCATACCGAGAAACCCGCAGCGAAATCCAAAGCCAAGAGCGTCGGAAGTCTCCGGTTCGTATTGCAGTGATGCGTCGTTCAGCGTTAATTTAGCCAGTGCATCGCGAAAATCTTCGTAGTCATCGGATGATATAGTAAAAATACCCGCATAAACTTGCGGTTTCACACGCTTGAACCCGGGCAGTGCTGGCACGGACAGATCCTTGGCGTGTATCAAGGTATCCCCAACCGGCGCACCGTGGATATCCTTGATACCCGCCACGATGAAACCCACCTCACCGGCCTGCAACATCTCCAGTTCTACACGCTTGGGTGTGAAAATACCCAGGGTGTCGACCTGCTGTGCCTTACCTACAGATTTTGCGACTATTTTTTCGCGCCGACGCAGCACACCCTGCTTGACGCGTACTAACGAGACCACCCCCAGGTAATTGTCGAACCAGGAGTCAATAATCAGCGCCTGCAATGGCGCTTCGCGATCGCCCTCAGGGGGAGGTATATGTTCGACCAGATACTCCAGCGCGTCCTCAATGCCCTGTCCGGATTTGGCACTGACCAGGCACGCTTCGCTGGCGTTAATACCAATAATTTCTTCGATCTCTTGCTTGACCCGATCAGGGTCTGCCTGCGGCAGATCCATCTTGTTGAGGATGGGTAGCACCTCCAAGCCCTGCTCAATGGCGGTGTAACAGTTGGCTACCGACTGGGCTTCCACGCCCTGCCCCGCATCCACCACCAGCAGTGCACCCTCGCAGGCCGCAAGCGAACGGGACACTTCATAGGAAAAGTCTACGTGACCCGGCGTATCAATAAAATTCAGTTGATAGACCTGCCCGTCGCGCGAGGTATAGTCCAGAGTGACGCTCTGCGCCTTGATCGTAATACCGCGCTCGCGCTCGATATCCATGGAATCAAGCACCTGCTCATTCATTTCCCGCGCGCTTAAACCGCCGCAGTGCTGAATGAATCGATCCGCCAAAGTGGACTTACCGTGATCAATATGGGCAATGATAGAAAAATTACGGATGTGTTTAAGGTCGCTCACACAATTGGGCTCGATTCACAGCTGGGGCTGGGCTAGACACAACGCCCGCCCTTATCTACCAAAAAACGCGCGATTGTACCCCAATGGGTTTACAACTGCCACGGTGACTAAGCCAGCACGAGCATGAGCGAACCGTTGACTGTGGTGCGCTGATTAGTTCGGCAACTTGAGGCCGATAAACAGTGGTGCGCCCTGTCGAATCAAACGCAATGGCACAGAGCTACCCGCTTGCAACTTATCGACAGCCTGCTCAAATACCTCAGTGGACTTTATCGGACTGGTGTCGATGAGAGTGATCACATCGTCAACCCTGATGCCGGCCTGGGCGGCAACGGAGCCAGGTGTGACGCTGCGCACGAGGACCCCTCCGCTAATTCCGACACGCTCAAGACTTTCGGCCGGCAGAGTTTCGACCTCCATGCCCAGACGGCCTCCCCGTTTGCCCTCGGATTTATCGGCTGACAGAGAGTAGCTATCATCGGCATCTAGTCCGCCTACCGCAATTTTCACGGTTTGGCGTGTTTTTTCCCGTACGATCTCCACTGGCACGGTGGTGCCGGGCGCCACGAGTCCCACCACATGTGGAAGATCGGCCGAAGTGGGAATATCCTTGCCGTCAAAGGTGACGATGATGTCACCGCTACGCAGGCCCGCCTTGGCAGCGGGGCCGTCTTTGGACACTTCTGCCACCAGCGCCCCGCCAGGGCGTTGCAAGCCAAAGGATTCAGCGAGATTTTTGTCGACGTCCTGTATGGTGACCCCCAACCAGCCGCGCGTCACCCGCCCGTTTTCTTTCAACTGGTCAACAACATTGCGTGCTACCGATGCCGGAATCGCGAAGGATAAACCGATAGATCCACCGCTGCGGGTAAATATCTGTGAATTGACACCGACGACGTCGCCGTCGAGGTTGAACAAGGGGCCACCTGAATTGCCAGGATTGATGGCCACATCCGTTTGTATGAATGGCACATAGTTCTCATTCTGCTCGGTGGGCAGACTCCGTCCCTTGGCACTGACAATTCCCGCGGTGACGGAATAGTCCAGACCAAACGGTGAACCAATAGCCAGCACCCATTCCCCTACTTCCAGATCATCGTTGCTGGCAAGCTTGACCATGGGCAAATCGCTGGCCTCTATATGCAGAAGCGCAAGATCTGAACGGGGGTCGGTACCGATGACCTCAGCATCAAACTCGCGCCGGTCACTCATACGCACCAGTACACTGTCAGCACCGTCAACCACATGATTGTTGGTCAGAATGTAGCCATCCTCAGAGATGATAAAGCCTGACCCCAAACCCATGCGCTCCTGATCCTGGGGAGGAGTGCCCCTGAATTCAAAAAATCGGCGCAATTCCTCGGGCACCTCTTCGGGACCCGGTTGCTGCTGGTCAGCCCGGGACGACTTTTGCTCGACAATTATTTTTACCACGGCAGGCGAATTCGCACGCACGATCTCTTTGAAATCCGGTAACTGTGCCGCCGTCGCGACGCGCGGTCCGTTCAGGGCAATCAGGAGAAATACTAAACCGCACAAGCGCAATTTGAGAGTCATACAATCAATCCTATGAATGGAATAAAAAGTAGCAATGAAAAGGGACTAAAGAAGTGTCACTGGCTCTACGTGAGGGGCAATACTGTCCAGTAGAACCGGTTGAAAATCGGGGTCACGATGGTGACGGGTGCCGTGCCAGTGTACCAGCGCAAATCCCAGCGCCAGTCCGCTGCCAGCTCCAACAACCGCCACGAGATCCTCGTTGCCAGGCAACCAGCGCACCGCTGCCAGCGCACCGACCAGCATGGCGATAAGCGGCACAAGGTAGGCAACAAATGATCCGCGCAGAATGACCTCTTCGGGAATACTGATCAGGACCTGGTCACCAACACTGTAATGCGCGAATGATCGGTGTCCGGGTAAGACTTGAATATAACCACGCTTACCATCGGAGACGCTATTGATGAGGCCGTGCCCGCAACCCTTCTGTGCTTTGCAGGCACCGCAGGTACTGCGGCGAATAGTCTCCACCCAGAGGCTATCCGCTTCGATTCCTACCACGCGACCGCTCTCTGTCAACATATCACTGAACCCAGCCGATTGAGTCGGCTACCATTCTGGCTGTATTGACTGGCACCTCGCCTATCACGGTCACCAGCACGGGCTGCCCCGCAAGCCGCATGCCGCGGGTATAGACTGTAGTGCCACCGCGCCTGACCAGACCCTCGCCGGGGCGAATCTCTACATCCAGGTCTTCGAGGAAGACGGAAAATACGGCCAGGCCGTCAGTATAGGTTCTTCGTCCGCTAACACCAAGCGGGACATCCGTTGCAGTAAAACCGCGTGGCACCCATTCAATTCCCCAGCCCCGCGCCATTGCACCGTAAGTGGAAGGGTTTTCGGGATGAGGGTGCTGAGCTTCGTGTATGACTTCGGCATCAGTGACTGCGGGGATGTTGTCGGTATAGGAAATATTCGCAAACTGCATCGTCTCCAAAGTCTGCTGGCCGTAACTGATGGTCCGAGTTTTCAGCAGCAAGCCGGTTTCGCGATCCAGGTCCATGGCATAGCCAAAACGGTACATATCCCGAGGTTCGATATTAATGCGCACCGCATTACGTCCGGCTATCCTCTCGCCGTCAGCAACACTAAAGCGATAACGCTCAGCGATACCGCAATTTCCCTCGTGAAACTGCACTCCAATCCGCAACAGCTGATCACCGGGATGGATACAGTCCAAAGAATGTGCACCGCGCTCTACCTGCGCACCCTGACCCGTCAATTCAGTGAGCTGCGTCGTACTGCTACCATTGCCTACTGAATTAGACACTTGCATGACCTGCAGCTCGCCGTCACGTTGCAGCGTAACGACACCTTGATAGCTGATCTGCCGCATACTCCTTGACATTTTGTCGAGCCACTGCAGCGCCTCCTGATCTGCATCAGGACAGGCAGCCCCCGTCACACCTGCTACTGAAAATAGCGAGAGTAGGCCAACAAGACGGATGTGAAATACAGTCTTTTGCACACTAAAGGGCACAGCAAAGGGCCTATTCGAGGATCTGCGGAACGCGAGCAAAAGGGACCAGACCATGGGGTGAATTTAGCGCCGCCTGCTCCGCGTGCTCCTGCATGTATCTGCGCATGCGTTGTTGGGCAAGTTGCTGATAGGCGGTACGAGTCGCGGGCTGCAGTACCGGTATCGGCTGTGTGCCATAGCTGGCCTGCACAGGACTCGCTCCCAGACTATTGATCATGCCTACGGAGGATGCGCTTGCTGCGACAGAGCGCTCAATACTGTTAGGGTCAGCTCCACCAATTCGGGCGAGCTGCTGCCCACCAACAACCACGGTCGTGGCCACTGAAGCTGCCACTGCAAAACTCATCAAGGGACGCGTCAAACGCTGTCTAAAAGCAGCGAACGTCGTCCCATGATCGGGCTCTTGTGCACCTGCAAGAGCGGCTGCGACACGTCCTGAAATATCCAAATCAAAATGCGCTATAGCGTGGCCGTGCATCGCCTGTTGAGCGATATGGTAACGTGCCCAGGTCTGGCGCAGCCCGGCGTCTCCTGTTACCTGACCGAGCACGCGCTGCAACTCGAATTCGTTGGCTTCGCTATCCATCAGCGCGCAAAGGGACTCGTTCAACTTATCACTCATAGTTCACCACCGAGTTGCTTGCTGACCAGCACGTCGATCGCCTCCCGTGCCCTGAAAATCCGCGATCGCACGGTACCCACCGGACAATCCATAATATTGGCAATGTCCTCATAACTGAGACCATCGAATTCGCGTAACGTTATGGCAGTTCGCAGATCCTCCGGGAGTGCAGCGATAGCGCCTTCCACCACCGCTTTCAACTCCGCCCCAAAAAGCGCATTTTCGGGATTCTCAATATCATGCAAACCGCTGCCGCTTTCGTAGTACTGCGCATCTTCGAGCTCAATGTCAGTGCCCGGCGGTCGACGTGACCGCGAAACCAGATAATTCTTGGCCGTATTGATAGCGATGCGATACAACCAGGTATAAAACGCGCTCTCCCCCCTAAAACCTGGCAACGCTCTATACGCCTTAATGAATGCCTCCTGTGCGACATCCTGCACTTCATCGGCATCGCGCACATAGCGACTGATCAAACCAAATATCCTGTGTTGATACTTTAACACCAGCAGGTCAAAAGCCCTCGAATCACCCTTTTGCACTCTGGCAACAAGTTGTTGATCCGTTACAACGGCAGTCACGTCTGGTTCCACTCCCTAGTACCTGACACTACTGTCGCGGTTGACGCAAGCCACTGTAGCAGTAGACAACAAGAACGCGAGCTGGTTCGCAGAGCATGCGTTACATTGCAGGCTAAGAAAGCCCTCGCTGCGAAAAGTTCCCATCCGATTGTTTCCGAATTTGCCAAGAGGTCGTATATACTCCACGGCTCTGTAGATAGCCGAAGCTAAGTCATTGAGACACATCATATATTTCGTCATGCGTAGCAGCAAGCACTGAGCCTATGGCCACTCGATACCAACATGACGTACTGGTAATCGGCAGCGGTGCAGCGGGGCTCAGTGTGGCGCTGCGCCTGCCGAGCACTTGCCGGGTCGCGCTGCTGTCCAAGGCGGACCTCAACCAGGGCTCGACCTTTTGGGCACAGGGCGGCATGGCTGCGGTGCTGCACAATCGGGATACCGTTGCGTCTCATGTTGAAGATACCTTAACTGCCGGTGCGGGCCTGTGTCGCCGCGAAGCCGTGGAATTCACTGTCAGCAACAGCCGACGTTGCGTTGAGTGGCTGGTGGAACAGGGTGTGGACTTCGATCTGCGTGAGGACACTACCGACCAACAGACCCGAGAATTTCACCTCACCATGGAGGGCGGTCACAGCCACAGACGCATCATACACGCTGCCGACCGCACCGGAAGAGCCATTTCCGAGGTGCTGACCGAGCGTGCTATTGCCGCCGCGAATATTGAAATTTTTACGCAGCGCATGGCGGTGGACCTGGTGGTGGACAAAGGCCGCTGCCAGGGGGCGTATATCCTCGATCAACAAAGTGGCCACGTTGATTTATTCCAGGCCTGCGCAGTAGTACTGGCAACCGGGGGGGCCAGCAAGGCGTACCTCTATACCAGCAATCCCGACGGTGCCAGCGGCGATGGTATTGCCATGGCGTGGCGCGCCGGCTGTCGCGTGTCCAACCTGGAATTCAACCAGTTTCATCCGACT
The DNA here is from genome assembly GCA_031414375.1 of Haliea sp. Lineage (GTDB taxonomy): Bacteria > Pseudomonadota > Gammaproteobacteria > Pseudomonadales > Halieaceae > Marimicrobium. Next base: position 18,841 of record JANNVJ010000108.1, on the reverse strand, counting down.
TGCCTGTACCACCCCCGGGCCAAGTCCTTTCTCATTACGGAAGCTATACGCGGTGAAGGTGGCAGGCTGCTGTTACCTGACGGGCAGCGCTTCATGCAGCATTTCGACGAACGGGGTGAACTGGCCCCACGCGATGTAGTCGCACGCGCGATAGATCACGAGATGAAACGGCTGGGTGCCGACTGCGTCTTTCTGGATATTTCCCACCAACCACGGGACTTCCTGTGCAGCCACTTTCCCACCGTCCTGGCGCAGTGTGCACAGTTCGGTATCGATATCAGCGCTGAACCTATCCCTGTGGTCCCGGCCGCCCACTACACCTGTGGTGGAATTGTTGTGGATAACCATAGCCATACCGACCTCGCGGGACTGTATGCGGTTGGTGAAGCGTCCTGTACGGGTCTGCACGGGGCTAACCGTATGGCGAGTAATTCCTTGCTGGAGTGTATTGTCTACGCCGAATCAGCGGCGCATCATATCGCCGAGAACCTCGATAGCACCCCCGCTCCCAGTATTGCTGCACCGTGGGATGAGAGCCAGGTAACGGATTCTGATGAGGATGTTGTCATTTCACATAACTGGGACGAACTGCGTCGTTTCATGTGGGACTATGTGGGAATCGTGCGCACCAACAAACGCCTGCAGCGCGCTTTGCACCGGGTGCAACTGCTGCAGACTGAGATCGCGGAGTACTACGGTAATTACAAAGTCAGCCATGATTTGCTCGAGCTGCGCAATCTGGCCATGGTGGCTGAACTGATGATTAAGTGTGCGATCTCGCGCAAGGAGAGCCGCGGACTGCATTTCACACTCGATTACCCGCAGCTGCTGCCCGTTGCCCGGGATACCGTTCTAACGCCCGATAACTCCCCGCTCTAAGCAGCGCGAAGGCGCAGACAGCAGCGCTTGCACTGGCATCACCACTCACTCAACCCTCCAGGTTCAGCCGCACACGCAACCGACGCAGCTGTGCGCGGGGTGCACTATCCATATAGAGCCACAGGTGACCTCCCGGACCCTGTGGCTCTTGGGTAAATGCCAGATAAATTACCCAAGGGGTAACCGTGCTGCGTCTGGTCGGGAAAATCTCTGTGCGCACCCCGCCATGCTCCAGTGTCCAACGCCCCTGATTCCAATGGAGTTGCGCTGTGACGAACGAATCGCGGCGCAGGCCCCACAAGAGATAAGCCACCAACAATCCAAGCAGCACTACGACAATTGTGTAGCCGCGAATATAGAGCAGGCTGAGGGCATAGACACAAACAAGGCAAAAAGCGCTGTAGAGCATGGCCCGCAGCCGCGATTCACCGATCCGCAGGTGCAGTGTGGGTGAATTGAAGTATCTGGCCAACAATTCCGGCAAGCCCCTCATCGTCAGGTTGGCTACGCTGCATGAACCAGGCGAATAAATCCTGATCCTCGCACACCATCAGGCGTTGAAAAGTGTGCCGGTCCGTCACACTGAGCTGAGCGTAGCGAGCGGTGACGAAGGGCTCCAGCACCAGGTCGAGTTCGAGCATGCCGCGCCGGGCGGCCCAACGCATGCGGTTGATTTCTTCCGGTGCAATCATGCCAGTTAAATAACTCTGTGGGGCCATCAATGATGATCAGTATATCGACTAATTATCCCGGTGGCGCGCTACACTGCTGACAGGGACAGGGACAGCACCTATTATTGGCACCCACACCACGGAGGATACAGCGCTTGAATTGCCACTACAGCCGCCTGCAGCAGGAGGCACTGCTGCATATCAGCGGGCCCGATGCCCTGAAGTTTCTGCAGGGACAGACCACCTGCGATACGCGCAAGGTAACACCTGCGCAAGCCGTAGCGGGCGCTTTTTGTACCCCTCAGGGACGCGTTATCTGCGATTTCCTGCTCAGCCAACTGGGCCATGATCATTTTGCCCTGCGCATGCGTCGCGGTATTCGTGCCCGCAGCCGTGCCGCTTTCGGCAAGTACATCATCTTCTCCAAAGCGACACTGGATGATACCCGCGAAGACTGGGTACCGTATGCTGTCTGGGGCCCTGACGCGGCAAAGGCGCTGCATGATGTCTTCGCCGAGCTACCCACGGGGCGCTTCGGCGCTGCCTGCGGCGATGGCTTTGTGCTGGTGCAAACCGATGAACAGGGTCAGCAGTTCGAGTGCTACCTGCACCAATCATCCGGCGCGGCGCGTTTGGCGCTTATGGAAGCGCAAATAAACGCCGCACTTGAAGTCCAATGGCAGGCCCTGCAAATCCTGGATGGTATCGCCCGCATTGAGCCATCCACGGTAGAAGAATTTGTGCCGCAGGTACTCAACTACGACCGCACCGGTCACATTAGTTTCAAAAAAGGCTGCTACACAGGACAGGAAGTGGTGGCACGCTTACACTACCTGGGCAAGGCGAAGCGCCGCACGTATGTTGCGGAGCTGGCATTCACGGCCGATTGTGCTGCAGGCACTGCAGTCTTTGACGTCTCGTCTGGACAGAATGTCGGGAGTATTGTCAATTGCTGCACCGTGCAGGAAAGAACCCATGTGCTGGTGTCTGCCACTGAGGGTGGCATCGCAAACGGACTGCGCCTCGCAGCGCCAGACGGACCGGTGCTCACTCTGGGGCAATTACCCTATGCCTTGGCTACTGACTAAAGGCGAGTCTGGCAAGCGCCAGTCAATGGGCGATATTCCTTTCTCTATTAGATACTGGTTGGCAGCAACAAAATGCCCGCAACCGAAAAAGCCGCGATGGGCACTCAGGGGTGAGGGATGCGGCGCCCTGAGCACACAATGCCGCGCGCCGTCGATCATCGCTCCCTTGCGCTGGGCATAGCTACCCCACAGCATAAACACCACCCCCTCTCGCTGTTGATTAATGAGTTCAATCACTCGATCGGTGAAGGTCTCCCACCCCCTGCCCTGATGTGATGCCGCCAGCCCACTCTCCACCGATAACACACTGTTCAACAACAACACGCCCTGATCAGCCCACGCCGTGAGATGCCCGTGAGTCGGAATAGGCATACCCATCTCAGCTTTTAGTTCCTTGTAGATGTTCTGCAGCGAGGGGGGCGGCGCAATTCCGGGTCTCACTGAGAAACACAGGCCGTGGGCCTGACCCTCACCGTGATAAGGATCCTGCCCCAGGATTACCACTTTGACCTTATCCAGAGGGGTGTGGCTGAACGAGCTAAACAGCTCTCTACCGGGCGGGAATATGCGCTTGCCCGCTTGCTTTTCAGCCAACAGGAACGCACGCAGTTCCAGCATGTAGGGTTGCTGAAACTCGGCCGCCAATGGTGTCAGCCAACTCGACTCCAGATCAATGTTTCTTTGCGCAGCACCCGTCATACCAGAACGCTATCAGCTCAGTTACACGCCGCCATCAGCACGACACTTTCGTATACGGCAGTGTCGCGGAACGGTTGCACCCAGTTCACTGCCAACACATCTGGCACCGCTTGCATGGCTGCGGGCGGCGCCAGTCGTTTACTACGCTGCAGCTTACCGGCCGAGGCGCCCTGTATCTCCAGCAGTTCTGCCGCCTCGAACGCCGCCGTGCGGCGTTCCGGCGACGCATCACCATAGAGTGTGGTGCGCATCCTGGGGCGACGCCCGGCAGCGCGAATCTGCGCCTCCATCAGCGCCGGAGCCCACTCCTGCCCGTGGCCAGACCCCGCTGCACGAGTAATGCTCTCATTCATCAATGAACCACCAAGATCGTTGACACCCGCATTCAGGCAGGCCGCAACACCCTCTTTGCCCATCTTCACCCACGATGCCTGAATATTGTCGATCAAGCCGTGGAAGACCAGTCGCGCCACGGCATGCATGAGCACCGCCTCGCGGAAACTCGGCCCGCGCCGCGCCTTGCCCTTCAGGTACAGAGGGGCTTCCATGTGCACAAAGGGGAGTGGTACGAATTCGGTGAAACCACCGGTGCGCTGCTGTAATGCCCTTATTTGCAACAAATGGCTGGCCCAATGCTGGGGGCGATCGATGTGACCGTACATGATAGTCGCCGTCGTGCGCAGCCCCTCGGCATGCGCCGCCGCCATCACCTCTAACCATTGAGCGGTGTTGAGTTTGTCGGGACACAGCTTGGCGCGGACCTCATCGTGCAGAATTTCTGCCGCTGTGCCCGGCAACGTATTGAGGCCGGCCAGGCGCAATTGACCTAAAAATGTGGCAACGCTGACGCCCAGCGTGGCCGCACCCTGCCAAACTTCCAAGGGCGAAAAAGCGTGGATATGCATCTGCGGGACGACACTGCGCACGGTGTGCACGATATCCAGGTAGGTCTGGCCGGTGTAGTCCGGGTGGATGCCGCCCTGCATGCAGACCTCGGTTGCACCGCGCTCCCAGGCTTCGATACAACGGCCAGCGATATCTTCTGCCGTAATATCGTAGGGCCTGCCGCGCAGGTTCTCGCTGTGCTTGCCTTTGGAAAATGCGCAGAACTGACATTTGAAATAACACACATTGGTGTAGTTAATATTGCGATTGACGACGTAGCTCACCGTCTCGCCATTCACGTGTTGTCGCAATTCATCGGCTTGGCCAACCACAAAGGAGAAGTCCATGCCCCGGGTGTTGAACAGGCGTGTGACGTCTTCTACTGTCAACTCCCCCGTCTCGCGACAGCGCCGGACAATATCACGCACTGCAGCCGATACTGTTTCCAGTGGCGCGGCGCTCGCCAACAGCTTCGCGTCAATCACCGGCACCGCGTGCTCCTCGCCAGGCACCCACTGGTCGCGCCGGGCAAATCCTGCGGCGTCAGAGTGGCGCAATACTGCTGTCCTCACGCCTTCATCGAGCCAGCGCTCGGCCTCCACCACGTACGCCGGATATACCGTGAGCCGCTGTTCAAGAAATTTTCCGGCTGCAGCAGTTTCAACCGCCAGCTGTTCCAGGTGTGGCCATGGGGCTTCAGGATTCACATAGTCCGGGGTCAACGGCGAGACTCCACCCCAGTCGTTAATGCCCGCAGCAATGATTTGCGGCAGCACTCCCGGACTCAGGTTGGGGGGTGCCTGAATGTTCATTGATGGGCCAAAGAGCAGCCGTGCCACCGCAATTGTCCATAACAATTCGTTGAGATCGGGCTCGGGCGCCGACGCCATCAGCGTGCCCGGCTTGGCACGAAAATTTTGTACAATAACTTCCTGTACATGGCCGTGTCTGTCATGGAGCTGGCGCAGTGCCAGCAGGGCTTCGATCCGTTCACGGCGGGTTTCCCCAATACCAATGAGTATCCCCGAAGTGAACGGCACGGCCGCCTGGCCCGCCAGCTCCATGGTCTGCAGTCGTCTGGCCGGTTCCTTATCAGGCGAACCGTGGTGCGGCATGCCCTTCTCGCATAAACGCTGCGCGGCAGACTCCAGCATCATACCCATCGATGCGCTGACCTGGCGCAAGCCCGCCAGTTCCCCAGCATCCATGCAACCGGCGTTGATGTGCGGCAGCAATCCGGTTTCCGCTAGCACCCGGCCGGCGACTTCCCTGACGTAATCCAGCGTGCTGGCAAAACCCAGCGCTGCAAGCGCCTGACGGGCGGCGCCATAGCGCAGCTCCGGTTTTTCCCCCAGGGTAAACAGCGCTTCCTGGCACCCCATACTCGCACCCTGGCGGCACAGCTTGAGTACCTCCTCGACCGGCATGAACACCTGCTCGATTTTTTTTGGCGTGCGCGCAAACGTACAGTAGTGACAGACGTCACGGCACAGATGAGTCAGGGGAATAAAGACCTTGCGGGAATAGGTAACCACATTGCCATGCCCACGATCGCGCAACATGCCGGCCGTCTCGACCAGCGCGGCAGTATCAGCACACTCTGCCAGCGACAAGGCCTGCTGATCGCTTGGCACCAGGCCTTGTAGCAGTTGCTCACGCACGTGTTGCCAGTCTGACATCAGCTCGCTATTCCTCTGTTCACATCTTCGCCAAAGTTTACAGCGCCGCTCAGCGTCGCCAGGGCCATGGTGACGCGCGCGCCCAGCTCTGTGTGGTACAGCAACTGAGCGGTGTTACCGGACGGGTTCGCTTGCAAACGCTGCATGACACAGTGCAAGTCCGGTGCTTCGTCCACATCCACGCCGATACCGAATCTTTGCAGTATTTGCACGGCTACACCAGCGCTGGCCGCGCTCGCCCTATGTCGGGCGCAGCTGTCGTGGCCGAAACAAAACTGCGGCATGCTGGCGGCGTTGAAAGCCAGCAAATTGGTACCCCTGCCCTGACGGTCACAACCAATGATGAGTCCTTGTAACTGGCGCTGGCTAGCCAGTACAGCGCTGATGTCGTCTCCCGTCAGCAGCGGCAGGTCAGCGTGCAGCACTAACAGCGGTTCATCACCCCCTGCGAGCAGGCGTGCGCTGGCACTTTGTACCAGGGCATTGAGCCCGCGCGCCGCCAACGATGCCTCCGACCAGCACTGCGCACCATACTTCTGTGCCAGCAAGCCGGCGCCGGGATCGTCGGATACCAGGGTGATTTGTGCGATCGCAGCATGGCGCGACAGCACGCCAAGCACATCCTCTGCCATAGCCTGGGCCAGCGCCCAGCGTTCGGAGGGACATAACAGCCCTGACAGACGCGATTTGGCCTGCACCATATCTTTCAGCGGCACCAACGCCTGCGCCATATGCGCTAACCCGCAACCCGGGCCAGGATGGCACGCGCCAGACGCTGCTTGTGCTCTCGGCTCTTCATAACTGTAGGTGCCACAATAACCTCGACTCCCAACGCGACAATATCCCCCGCCAGTGTAACGTCACTCTCATCGATTACGAAATAATCAAGCAGGCCGGGGTAGCATTGGCAGTAGTGTTGGGCGACCCCGAGAGCGGTGACCGGAACTTTCAATTCCGCCATCATTTTCGCGGCCGGACCCTTGATCGCCAGACCGGACACAATAGGGGACACGACGACCACGGGCGCTGGATTGTCGCGCAGGGTTGGCCAGAACCCGGGTATCTGCAAAATGGGATCAACGCTCACGAAAGGATTGGAGGGGCACACCACGATCACCGCCATGGCCGCAGCGCGCAACAAGGACAGCACAGTGGCATTGGGCAGGGCATCCGCAATGCCCTCGAAGCTGAACCCTGTGACGACCGGCTTGCATTGCTCCCTGACAAAATAGTGCTGGAACGGCAGATCGCGGCCCTGACAGTGAACAATGGTGCGCACCGCCTCCTCGCACATGGGATGAATGCGGCTGGGGATGCCCATCTGCCGCGCCAGCCGGTCGGTAATCTGCAGCAGACTCTCGCCCTGATCGAGCAAGCTGGTCCGCCACAAGTGGGTCGCCAAATCACTGTCACCAAGACGAAACCAGGTCTCGCCGCCCAAACGTTGCAGGGCATCCATGGCATTCCAGGTCTCCCCTGCAAGACCCCAACCCAGGTCTTGATTGGCCTTTTCCGCGAGGGTATACAGCAGCGTATCAATATCAGGACTGATGTGCAGTCCGAGGTGCCTGAAGTCGTCTGCCGTGTTTGCCATGACATGCAATTGCCCTGGCGGCAGCACATCGGCCAGACCCAATGCCAGTTTCGCACCGCCTACACCGCCGGAGAGCGCCAGCACGGATTTTCCAGCAACGTCCATCAGCGAAACATATCGATCGATTTGTCACGCAACAAGCTGGCCGAGCCGCCTGCGGAATGTTTTAACCCGGCGCCACGTGCAAGGACCACGGGGCAAGCCTGGGCGGCCTGGCCCATCACTAAAGACGCACCGGCTGCCAGTTCATCTGCCACCGCAGGTTCCGTTACCTCCAGCACGTTGCCAAACATGTCGACCTCACCAATCTGGTTGTTGAGTGGCTCCAGCCCTGCTGTTCCTATGGCCAAACCTACCGTGCCATTGCGCCATGCCCGCCCCATGCTGTCGTTGATAATGACCTGCGGTGCGATCGCGCCACGCGCGGCAAGACCCTGGCGCAGTGCGCGCGCCGACGCATCCGGATCTTCTGGCAGGAGCAGCACTCTGGGGTCGTCGGGGTCACGGAAGATATTGGATTTGTCGATACCGGCATTCGCATGTACGTAACCGTTGCGGTGTTCGACGATGATCACACCGGGGCGGACGCGCAGCACTTCCCTGCTTTCCTGCAGAATAAGTTGCACCTGTCGCGGGTCCTTATCAGCTTGTTTCGCCAACGCGCGAGCCTCCTCGCTGACACTGACATCCGCCAGGCGCACGTACCGGTTCTCCGCCTTGGATACAATTTTTTGCGCCACCACCAATACATCGCCGTCGCGCAGGGTAAGATCATTGGCGCGCAGCGCGTCGAACACAAGTTGTGCAAGATCGTCCCCGGGCTCGACCAGCGGAAAGCCCAGCAGGGGAATCAGCTCAAGTCGAGAGGTCATCTAATGGTCATCGTCCAACCCGGTAATTTTAATGCCCGCATGGCAACCGTACTGCTTGTTGATGGTAATCAGCACCGAGGTCAACGCTTCTGCCGCCGCCGCATTATTGATCATGCCAGCGTGTAGTCCGCGCATCCCTGCAGCCTCAACCAACTTGACCACTTCATCCCGCGCGGTCTTCTTGTTGCCGCTGACCAACACATCGCACTCCAGCCCGGCGCCTTCCTGCAAATGTGCAGCAGCGACATTCTGGAAGGCGGACACCACGTCAACCTGTTCGCCCAGCAATTCCTGTGCAATCTGCCCAGCGCTGCCCTGTGCAGGCAATTGCACCCGAGCCACTTTCGGGGGCACCAGGGGCACCGTCACATCAATGAGAATCTTGCCCTGCAGGGCCGCTTTTACCAGCTCCAGGGTCGCGGACTGATGGCTGAAGGGTACTGTCAGCGTCACAATATCAGCAGCCTCGGCGGCGGCCAGGTTCTCCATCGCGAGCACCATCACTGCAGTCACCCCGCGCTCGGCCATAATCTCGCGCAGATCCGCCACAGCGGCTTCTGCCTTATCCAGCGTGCGTGAGCCAATAATGACCTGGTAGCCCGCCTGCGCCCAGCGGCGGGCCAACCCTGTTCCCAAATCCCCGGTGCCGCCAAGAATGGCGAGCACGGGTAAGCTTTGTGTTGTCATAGAGCGTGTTCCCAATGGTGTGCAGTTACAGCTGATACAGAATTCGCAACCGCTAGTGAATTGTCCTGCGTGCTAGTGAACGTCAGCCTGAAATTTCCAGCCAGAGAGATTTCGGTTAGGATACGCTCAGCCCGAGCATATTATGTAAATCACAGTCTGAGCTCAAGCGTGGCGTAGAATCCCGTCCACTGCCGCCGACTCGCTGATTTCAGGAGACACCTATGGACAACCCGCTGGATTTTACCGGCCAGACTGTGATCGTCACCGGTGGTGGCAAGGGAGTAGGCGCAGGGATCACGCAATGCTTCCTTGCGGCCGGTGCAAATGTGCTGATATGCGGCAGATCAGCGCCTGAATCCCTTCCCTGCAGTGGCGAACATCGGGCCGTATTCACCCATTGCGATGTCCGTGACTACGAACAGATCGAGGCCTGCGTGGCACTGGCCGTGCAGCGATTTGGTCGCCTTGATGTGCTGGTGAACAACGCTGGAGGGGCGCCGTATGCCGAGGCTGCCACAGTCTCACCGCGTTTTTCAGAATCCATTATCCGCCTTAACCTTATCGCGCCGCTGAATTTCAGTCAGGTCGCAAACCGGGTCATGCAGGAGCAGGACTGGGGGGGCTGCATCATCAATATTGCCAGCGTCAGCACCATTCGTCCCTCGCCCGGAACCGCAGCTTACGGTGCTGCCAAAGCTGGTCTGGTGAACCTGGGCACTTCACTGGCGGTGGAGTGGGCGCCCAAGGTGCGCGTCAACGCACTGGTGGTAGGCCTTACTGAGACCGAGCAGGCGCATTTACACTATGGGGATGAAGACGGTATCGCTGCCGTTGGTGCCACCATTCCCCTGGGTCGTATGGCGGTGCCTGCGGATGTTGGCAAGGCCTGTCTGTTCCTGGCCTCGCCGCTGGCAGCCTACGTCAGCGGCACCAGCTTCGCCGTGCATGGCGGGGGCGAAAAACCGGCCTTTCTAGGTGCTGCCAACCCCCAGCCGTGAGCAGCACCGACCACGCAGGCCTGCGTGTCCGAAGGCTGGTTGCTCACCGTCGTCCCTACGTTGCCAGGTTCTTGTAGCGGCTGCGTATAAAGGTATACTTCGGCCAGCCTGACTCCAATGATAAACACAGCGTCGCAGCACGCCAGCACAGCCTTACCCGAGGTACGATGTCCAACACCCCAACACAGCCAGGAACGCTTTCCGCTACCCTGCTACTGGATAACGCGGTACGTATCACAGGTCACTTATCATCGCTGCTGGATGGGCGCTTACAACTCGATGCCGTGCAAGCGTTGGCTCATCCCCACGACCTTATTACGGTCGAACTCGGTTCCTCGGCGACCTTGTCAATGCCCGGGGATGGCGCCAGGCCCAATGCGCTCAAAGAAGTCCGGGTCAGGATTGCAGCTCGGTCCCGTGACAGCCTTACACTGGAATTCGCGCCGACGGATGCGGCAGTGGCAGCCAGCTACCGGGAAGCCATTGCGGGAGGCTTCCCACCAGGGGTCAGTGCCGCTAAAGCGCGCGGTGCAAGCGCGGCCACAATGCCAGCAACCGCCGAGTTCGCGACCCTCTTGGATACACTGCAAGAGCGGAGTCTGGCTGAACTGAACAACGCCCTGACGCCCTTTTTCCTCGATCTGACCGGCTACCTGCTGGAGCTCGCCTCGCGCATCAAACTGCTCGATAGCGGCAAAAATTTCCACTACGACGCAATGACCATCATAAAGGACCGAGGTGTCCATATCGCCGCACGAATCCTGCTGCAGGTCACCGACTACTTTCGGGATTTGACCCCGGAACGCGGCAACGACCACCTGTGGCAGTACACCATCGGCAGCACCGACGAGTTGGACGTGATAGACCTGCAAGAATTCGAGGATTTTCTTGCCATAGACCGTACGGTTACTCTAGGCGAGGACCTGCACAAGCTCGCACTGGAGGCCCTAACAGTGCGCCTGGCGATCCTTATTGATGCGGACCCCAACCGTGTGCGGCTACCCATTCATGTGCGCCAGTTATGTCGTTCTTTCCAGCGCAGCTTGCGCGAAGAAAACATACCACAGAGCGTGCACTCCCATATTTTCGACTACTTTGCCAAGCGTTTTGTCAGGCAGTTGGGTGGCTACTATGCGCCCTTGAATTCCTTGTTGGCGGAGCACCTTGTCCTGCCCGGGATCGAGAAAGAGATTCAAGTTAAAGGCACGCTCCTTAACCGCAATCAGCCACCACGCAGGCCAGAACCAAAAGTTCTCCGCAAGACATCCACCGTGCACCAATCAGAGTTGCTAACTGCAGCCCAACTGGAGGCGCAGCGCAACACCTTCGCGCCACTGACATCCGCCATCAACGAACTGAATCAATTTCATCGGCAGCTGGGAGAGCAACATGGCAGCACCCCAGGCACCGGCAATCCCGCCAGCCTCTATCGCTCGGTAGTCGACGCCCTGAATTTCAAGCGCGAAGCCGAAGGACTCGCCGATGGCAATGTACTGGCCAGGGGCATCTCCGTGAGTGGCACCTGGGGCGGTGCAACGGTCGCCAGCACAGAGCTCGACCAAAGTAGGCTGGCAGACGCACAATCCATCGCCAAGGCACTGAGTGCATTGCAACGGAATTCGCAAGTGCGTGAGGACGTACAACAAAGCGACTCCTTGCGCGCTTATCTGGCCAGCAACAAGGACCAGATTGGTGGCCTCCAGAACACCAGCGGCCTCACCGCAGAAAGCCTTAACCAACTGGACATGGTCGACAACTTGTTTGGCACCATCAAATCCCAACTGGATGTCAGCTCTGACCTGAAGCCAGCACTGGGCAATCTGCAAATCCCTCTGGCCAAGCTGGCCCTGCTGGACCCGCAATTCTTCGTCGACCACAGCCATACCGCCCGCAATGTGGTCAACAAACTCTCGCGCCTCGCGGCCTCGGGAAACTTTCCCAACAAAGCCCTGGAAAGCCGTATCAATAGTATTGTCGATGAAATCATCAGTGATTATGAAACTGACGACTCCGTATTCGAAGTGGCACTGGGTAAGATCGAAAAATTGGCGGCCCAACAGGAGCGAGCGCTGTTACGCAATGTTGAGAGAGTCGTGCGCACCCAGGAGGGACAACAAAAACTGGCTGAGGCCAGGCGCGAAGTGGCCAAAGTAATTCATGCCAGGATTCGGCCGCCGACTGCCCCGAAAATCCTGCAGGACTTGATCGACGCTGGCTGGCGCGACCTACTGGTGCTCATCCATGTCCGGGACGGCCAGGACAGTGACGCCTGGCAGGAGCAGATCAAGGCCCTGGACCTGCTCTGCCTATGGCTACAGGAGCGGCAGCACAGTGAGGTTGAAGACGACCACAGTATCCAGCGCAGCATGGAGGCCGAGCCGTTTATAGACCTGATCGGTCAACAAATTTCCAGCGCACTTCCCACCAACATGGCCCACGAGGAGGTGCTAGAGCAGTTGCGTGACGTGCTGGCCGGGAAGGTCGACATTGAATCTGTATCAGTCCGTCAGGAACAGTCAAATCTCGAACCCGAACCCACAGAAGTGCGCGCAAGAATAGAGGATTTGCCCCGGTTAAGACGCTGGGTCAATCGTGTTGAACAGCTCGAGAAAGACAGTTGGCTGACTTACCGCGATAAAAAAGGTGGGAAAAAACGCATGCAGCTCGCCTGGACCAGCCCGTCGCGAGACCGCTATATCTTTGTCAATGAACGCGGCCAGAAAGTCGCCGACTTAAGCGCCATACAACTGGCCAGGCAATTGAGCCGAGGCGTGCAGCCCCCCGCTCCTGCAGACAGGTTATCCGTTGTCGATCAAAGCATGTACCACACGCTGGAACACGTCCAGAAATCCCTCAGTTTCGCGCGCAATCATGACTCACTGACCAAGCTGATCAACCGTGAGACATTTATTGACCAGCTAAAGCGCGCGCTGCGCCACAGTCATCTAAAGCATGCCCAACATGCCGTGCTCTATCTCAATATCGACCAATTCAAGTTAGTTAATGAGGTTTACGACAGGATCAGCGGTGACCAGGTGCTGCTGGAGTTTGCAAAACTGCTGGCCCAGTTGCACGGCAAGAAATCCTCCTCCGCGAGAATAGAAGCAGATGAGTTTGCGGTATTACTGCTAGACCGATCGATGGAACAGGCGGCGCAAGTTGCGGAGCAGATACGCAGCGATATTGAAACCGGCTCCATGGACATTGAAGGAGAAAATGTCAGCTTCACCGTATCCATCGGTATTGCCGCAGTACTTGAGCACAGCCCCGACGTCGAAAATGTGTTGGACGCAGCCCGCTCGGCTATGCGGCATGCAAAGCAGGAAGGGCGCAACCGAGTTGTACAGTTCGCGGAAGAGCAAAGCAGGGCCGGTGACTATAAGCTGGAAAGAAGCAGGACGCGGCAGCACCTGGAGAGCGCACTTGCCTCGGAGCGTTTCATTCTTCGCGCCCAGCCCATTGTGCAGACTGCCGTTAGCGATCGCACGAACTCCACCTTGCACTATGAATTGCTGCTCGGGTTGGTAAATAAAGATGGTTCCATATCTTCACCCGGTGAATTTATTCAGTCTGCCGAGCGCTACGGTTTCATGACGCTGGTGGACCGCTGGGTGGTGCGCGAAGCGTTTACCTGGATCAGCCAATTAATGGACGAACAGAAAGTCGTACCGAATCTGGCGATCAATCTGTCTGGCGCAAGCGTGACCGACGACAGTTTTATGGAGTATCTGCTGGAGCAGATTTCACAGTTCGGTGTGGGTACCAGTCGCCTGTGTTTCGAAATCACCGAGACCGGTACAATTTCCAATCTGGTCAAGGCCGCCGACTTTGTGCGCGCCTTCAGGAATATCGGCTGCAAGTTTTCCATCGACGATTTTGGTACGGGTCTGGCCAGCCACAATTATCTGCGCGAATTGGCGGTCGACTATGTGAAAATCGATGGCAGCTTTATTACGGGTATCGACAAAAATCGCAACGACTATGCTATGGCACGCTCCATCAATGACCTCGCGCATTTCCTCGGCCAGAAAACGATTGCCGAATCCGTCGAGAACGACGCCATCATCGTCAAGCTGGAGGAGATGGGCGTCGACTATTTACAGGGCTGGGGTGTTGGCAGACCCAAACCGCTGGCGGAGGTTACGGCGGACCTCTCCAATCTGGAGAAATAGTGTGGCTCGCGTTTGAAGTCAGCTGTCCACACCGATAGTGCATTCGGCCACCTGATCGGGCTCATTTACCAGGGTGCACTCGAAACGCAACCCTGGCAAAGCGCCCTACCTGCCCTGCGCGAAGCGCTGGATGCGCAGGTGATTTCGCTGGTGCTGCGCCCGCCGACTGCTGACGATCAGGGTGTCATCCTCAATTGCGTCCGCCCCGAGCAAGACCATGAGAATGACGATTCGACACTGGCGGACCCCAACGACTGGGAAGTCAGCGCCTATCGCGAACAGTTCTTCTCCCTGGACCCGTTTGTCAACCTGCCACTGGACAAAGTCATTGCTCTGGAAGACATTCTCCCGGACAGTGCCTTGTTGGCATCAGACTACTACTTACACTATCTCAAGCCCATCAACCTGTTCCGCATTCTGGGTGTGGATACCGCTGAACCAGGTGGCATGTTAGCGCGGCTGCGCTGCTCACGCCGCAGCAGCGAGGCACGCTTCAAGCCACGCGAACGACAACTGTTGGCGCTGCTAACACCGCATTTGCGCCGCGCGATAGAGATCTATGCCAAGCTCAATCGCATGACCTCCGAACGTGACGTCTACGCCGGCGCGGTGAATCAGCTATCTGTGGCCAGTATTATTCTCGATGAGCGGGGGCGACTATTGACCACCAATGCCGTGGGTCGCGCCCTGCTCGACCAGGGTGTGGGTCTCAGCCTGCGAGACGGCCGACTGCACATCGAGGGCCGCGATATCAACAAGGAGTTGCAACAGGCGCTGACCACTATCCTCAAGGCACAACTACGCGGTGAGACCGCCGTGGTGCGGGCGCTGCGGGTGCCGCGCTCCGCTGGGCGCGCCGACCTGGGCCTGGTCATCAAACCCATTCCTGCCTCGCAGTGGAGCGAAGGTCAGTCCAGTCCCTGTGCAGCGGTGTTTGTGAGCGATCCAGACCTGCAGGAGTCAACCTCACGCCAAATTTTAGGGGAGTTATTTGCCCTGACCCCAGCGGAAGCCAACCTCGCCACACTGCTGGCCCGGGGCCTCAGTCTGGCACAGGTGTCCAGCGCCCAGGATATCTCACAGCACACAGCCAGGGCCCAACTTAAGTCCATTTTTGCCAAAACGGGCGTGTCGCGACAAGCTGAGCTGGTGCGACTGGTACTGAAGAGCGTGGCCTCGCTGGGCTGACCGCGCGCGTCTGGGGCCGCCAGACTGTGGGCCTTCGACATGGATCAACACCGCTGGTGATGCGTTTTGTTATGGTGAAAGCATGGGGCTCACAATACCGCCCCGTTGTCACTCTATGTTCTTCTGCCGTTGTGCCGGGACATCCGCGCAATAGGATAAGTGACGAACTTAAGGACTATTCCAATTTTTACCAGGGGTAATCCAGGCTCTGGCCACAGCCGTCATAGGTGGTGTTATTGTTAAGTGTCACCGTTACGCGACTGGGAAAGAGTACGCCACTCATCGTATCGGCGCAGGGCTGGTCCACAATCTCAACCCGCAATTCCTGTGTCCCTGCGGCACCGTGAAAGATACGGGCAGGACCCTCGGTTGCTACCCCCGTATCGGGCACAACAACCCGCGCCGCGCCGTACTCGCCAACGAAAAGGAGTTGTTGTCCGCTCTGAATTTCCAAATACCAGCCAGGCTCATTGCCTATCGCGCGAAAATCCACGCCGCGCCGCCGGGCATCCTCCCAGGGCACACGCTGCGGACTCTGGTGACAGTTCTGGTAGTCCTGATCCGCCACAGTCAACATGGCTTCATCGCCCTTGCTCCAGAAGGAGACATCCTCGTCCTCGTACAGTGCGCCAGATGCGCTAACGACCTGGGGGAGGACGACATAGCGGTCCTGGAGCCACAGCGCCATTTCACCCGGAGCCGTGCGCGCGATGAATTCATAGTCGTTGCAGGTATAGACCAGTGTTGTAGTCTGGGAGTACTGATCCCGCTCGACAATCGTGCCATCCGCAGCCTCGCTACGACGCGCATCATCACCGCCGCAAGCGCCGAGCGCCATGCAACACACTATCAAATAGATCCATTTCATAACGGAGCATCCTCTCCCACACAGCGTGCAACACGGATTATAAAGATGGGGCTCACCGGAGCGCGCTCAGAACAACGCAAGCATAGGCGATACTATCAGGCGCAGCGCCAACAACGTCACCATCCAACGGAACAGGCGCTGAAAATTCATCTGCGACACCAGGCCCCGCAGCCGTGTTCCGACCCAGGAGCCAAAGATACCAGCCACCACCATGGCAGTCGCCAGTTTCCACCAGGGCGCAAAGCTGAAACCGATGGCCAAAAACGTCGCCAGTCGAATACCGTGATTGAGCGTCATGTATACGGCTGTATTGACCACCAGCCAGTCGCGATCCGTATTGCGCCGCAACAGTACCGCACCACCCACTGGTCCTGTTGCTCCGGCCACCATGCCAAGACCCGTCTGGTAGAAGCCCAGTAGCGCCAGCGACAATTGTCCACCGCCTGGAACCTGCGGCAGTGGCACCCAGGTGAACAGCAGAATGAGCACGCCGATCACAGCAGGAAACCAGTCCATATCCAGGCTGAGGTAGACCTCCGACCCCAGCCAGGCGCCCGCTAATGCACCCACCAACACTGCGGGAATGATGCCAAGTTCAATGTCGCGCCACCCGAAGCCCGCGCGCGACACGTTGCTCGCCAATTGAGTTACCGCGTGCAGTGGAATGATCGCCGCTGCCGGTATAAACGAGGGCATCACAGCGATGAGTAAAATGCCGCCGCCCATGCCCATCACGGCTGCCAGACAGGAGGTGAAAAAAACCATCGGCACGAGTAGCAGTTCGTTCACCCCTTACTCCCTGATGACAGTGCACTAAGACACAATTTACCTGGCTCTGAAGCAAGTCTACACTAGGATACACACCCCTTGAGTGCGACAGAGGAATACCCGGAATGGACAGCGCAAATAGCTCCTCCAATAGCGCGGCGATTGCGGGTTGGTACGGGGTCGACCCCACGACCACCGATCTAAAACCGAATCCTCACGCGCTGTACCGGCAGTTGCGCGAAATACAACCCGTCAACCTGACACCGCTCGGTGACTGGCGCCTGTCCCGCTATGTGGATGTACAGAAGTTACTCAAGCATAGCCACAGTGGTATGCGTGATCTGGACGGGCTGATCCCCAAGGAGACCCGCGCAGAAACCGAAGCCTCCAAATTTATGCTGCGTATGGATCCGCCGGATCACGACCGCTTGCGCAATCTGGTCAGCAAGGCTTTTACTCCACGCTCGCTCCATGCCATGCGCCCGGCCATTGAGGCGCTGGTGACCAATGAACTGGACCGGGTAGCGCCCCTGGGCGAGATGGACCTGGTCGCTGATCTGGCGCTGGCAGTGCCGGCGGCGTCCATGTGCGCGATGTTGGGCGTACCTTTCGAGGACCGCCACCGCCTCACCAAATTGGTGTCACTGGTCACCTACCGTCTTGCCAAACACGCGTTCCCCGAGCTGCAGCAGCAATCCGAAGCTGCGATTCTTGAACTGGCAGTGTATATGCTGGAGCTGATAGAGGCGCGACGCGCGCATCCTACTGAGGACATTCTGAGCCAGCTGGTGATCGCTGAGGAAGCTGGCGATCGCCTCAGCACCGACGAACTGTTGCAGCAGTGCATCGGCCTGCTGGTGGCAGGGCTTGAGACAACCACCGGGTTGATCGCCAATGGCATGGTCTGTTTTTCTCGCGATCCCGGCGAATTTGAAAGGCTGGCGGCAAATCCCGCCCTGGCGAGCTCGGCGGTGGAGGAGTGTCTGCGCTTTGAACCCTCAGTTCCCATTACCCTCAGGGTCTTGTGGGAAGACACGCAGTTTAGCGGCATCACGGTGCCGGCCAATGCCACGGTCTTCGCCGTGCTGATCGGGGCCAACCGCGACCCGGATGTTTTTAGTGACCCGGACCGCTTCGATATCAGCCGCAACGAAGCCAGGCACTGTTCCTTCGGCGGCGGGATTCATTTCTGTCTGGGATCACATCTGGCCAAGATGAATGCCGAGATCGCGTTCAGCCAGATGGCGCGACGTTTCACAGCTATCGAAATCGATGAGTCCCATCTTGAATGGGCACCGTCGCTGTTTCGAATTCCTGGCAGAATTCCTGCACGCTTCCAGCGCCGGTTCTAGCCCATCGGGTAGAGCACCTCCTGCGACACAGCATTGATCCGCGCCAGCGTTTCCGGCGTCAGGGTGACATCTGCAGCCGCCAGCAACTCCGGCACCTGTTTGGGACTGGTGGCGCCAACAATTGTGGATGCCACGAAGTCGTGCTGTTTACTCCAGGCAACCGCCATTGTCACTACCGACATGTCAAGCGAGGCGGCAATCTCCTGGTAGCGGCGGGTGGATTCCAGCGTTTTGTCATTGACGAAGCGGCGCAGCATCGCTTGCTGGCGCTTGGGCGCGTGTTGATACATCGAAAAACGCGCACCTTTGGGAAAGGCACCATCGTTGTACTTACCGCTTAGCACCCCGCCACCCAGTGGCGAGTACGGCAGCAGGCTGACTTTTTCCTGGCGACAGGCCTGGGCAAGTTCATCTTCAAAGCGGCGATTGTTCAAGCTGAAA
>JANNVJ010000107.1:0-3244 GCA_031414375.1 Haliea sp. | reverse complement strand
GTTCATTCGGGAAATACCAGCTCCTCTCTTGAGGAAGCGCGGGCGGTCAAATTTATCGTAGACCACATACTCGAACTGGGAAGCGAGTGGACTGATAGGACAGGTGACGTTAAAGCTCTGACTCTCGAAGATATTCTTATTATTACCCCCTACAACGCGCAAGTGTTTGAAATCCAGCAGCTTCTTCCTGATGCTCATGCAGGCACGGTTGATAAATTTCAAGGACAAGAAGCGCCAATTACGATTTATTCAATGGCCACATCCAGCCATGCTGACGCACCTAGAGGCATGGAATTTCTTTACAGTAGCAATCGCCTGAATGTGGCAATTTCCCGTGCCAAATGCCTTTCTATTCTCGTCGGATCACCGGGCGTGTTCGAAGCGGATTGCCGGACGCCCCGGCAAATGAAGCTGGCGAACGCGTACTGTCGGTATTTGGAGCATGCTCAGGAGGTTTTACTAAATGTATAGGCTTTGGGGCGCGTCCAGCTTTGCCGGACCAGGCTCTAGGCGCTCCACTCGGTGCTTTTTGATTAAATTTCCGCCAGTGGGTGACGATCCCTTGCCCGTTGCCATCTATCCGATGGTGCGGCATCCGGAATTCTGATATTACAAAACCGATATGAGGGATTAAAGCGATAGCGCCATGGCGACCAAAGAAGACATACTGGAACAGATCGTAGAAGAATATCTTGTCCACAAGGGATATTTTGTTCAGCACAATATCAAGTTCCTGCCGCGCAAAGATCATCCCGATTTTGTGCTCAACAAGGATTCCAACCACAGTGACATCGACGTGCTCGCTATCCATCCTAAGCTTGTGGGGCCGGAGGCTGTTATTGCCGTCAGTTGCAAGAGTTGGCAGAGCGGCTTCAATTCAGCCTCCGAGCTCGATGCCATTTTGCATGATAAGAAAGTTCGTGGCCGAAAGGCATGGCAGTCATTTCGTGAACTCTGTGTGCCCAAATGGTCGGAAGCGTTCGTGGCCGCTGTGCGCGACGCCACCGGTCGGGATGAGTTTACCTACGCGCTCGCGGTCGCCCGGGTAAAAGGCGACAAAGCCCGCTGGGAAAGTCACCAGCCCTTCATCGACGCGCTGGGAGGAAATCCCATTCGTCTCATCAGTTTCCAGGACATGGTGAGCGAGATATACGATACGCTCGGTACGACGCTGGCGGCGACCGAGGTCGGGCGAATGCTCCAGATGTTTCGTGCAGCCCGGATCGATATTGTCGAAAAGTAATCCGTCGTAAATGAGTCTTGAGAGAAAGGTGCGCTTCGATAATCCGCTGAAATGATGGCAAAAAGCCTTTACAGCGGCGGACATGAAGTCGTAATACAAATAGTCGCCACTGCCGGACTTTTGCCGGGATCAGTCTTGCTTCGTAGTGCATTTCGGTGCGATCTGCAACGGGCGTCACCGATAAAAAATAAATTAAATCAATTGCTTAGAAATTGACTGGTCGACTTTTAACCAATTGGTCGCTGGTTCGACCCCAGCACGGCCCACCATCTAAAAAATGGTGCAACCTTGAGACATAGGTGACACTTTATACCGGAGACATGGGTAACACCTTTGTGACGAAGGGATTATCCGCGGGTTCAACCCGATTTTCGTCTTCGTCAAAGAATCCTAGATCATAATCCATAAAGCTGACCAGCCAAATTTTGTCTGCTACCTCCCGAACACCCACGTGCTGCCCTGCTAATGCTCGGCACAAATTGATTTTCCTGCCCCCAATACAGATGCGCCCGCAGTAGGTGACCTGGATCGTACGGTCATGATACGGGTACTCAGGCGGGTCAGGCCGCCAATATTCCCTGGCAGAGGGTGTATACAGTTCGGCGGGGTACTTCATATTGATTGACTCATGTGGCCTCTCATTATTGAACTCCTCCACGAAGTTATCGAACCGTTCCTGCTGCTGTAGGAAATTAAAACTGGCAGGTTTTGTCGCCTCCTTTTTCAGCGTCAGGTGCATGCGCTCGTGACGACCGTTCTGCTGTGGGTTGCCCGGTTTGATGCGTTCAAGGTTAATGCCCAGGCGTAACCACCAGACAGAGAGCTTGCTCAAGCCAAAGAAAGCTGTTGGCGCAGCGAAGGGAACACCGTTATCAGTCCGAATCGCTACGGGCAGACCGAACTCCTTGAAAACCCTTTCAAAAATAGTGAATGCAAAGACCTCCCTGGTCGACTCCAGCCCCTCACAGGCCAGCAGGTAGCGGGAGCAATAATCGGTGATGGTTAATGGGTAGCAGTACTTCCGATTCCCCAGCAGGAACTGGCCTTTGTAATCGGCACACCACAGACCATTGGGCACCCGGGGGTCAGTCAGGCTTGTCCCCCTGGCGTGGTAGCGCTTGCGTTTACGCCGTTTCACCAGACCATTGCGGTCCAGTACGGCATGCACGGTGCTCTTGGCGGGAGGCTTGATCATGGGGTATTCCCTGATCAGCTTCTCGCGGATCTTGGGGGCGCCCCAGTTGGGATAGTCTCGCTTGAACTGGAGTATTGAGCGCTCTACCTGGAACGGGAGCTGGTTGGCATAGCGCTGGGGCCTTCGACTTCGATCCTGAAGCCCCTCAACACCACAATCCTTGTAGCGGTTAAATATCTTGTAGCCCGTCTTACGTGATATCCCGAAATCCCGACAGGCCTCAGCCATACTGTGGCCATCCAGTATTCGGGCAACAAACCTGATGCGTTCATCCATAGCGTTACACTCATTCCAGGGCATTTGGAGTCCTCCCCAAATGCGGTAATGTGTAACCTATGTGTCCGGTATAGTCTGTAACCTATGTGTCGGGTTGCTCAAATGGCCTTCCTTAGGGTAGGCCTTTTTTATCCTGCTCCGGCAAATAGGTTTCCACCCATTCTACAAACTCCTTGCTAAACCTGACCTTCCCCCGCTCCCAGTAAGCCCGCCCGGTTGTTCGCATATGGTATGAAGGAATCTTGTAGTGGCTGCAAAGTCTCCGTGTGGGTTCAAACGGCGCCAACTGCCTAACTGCTTAATGTTCATGGCCATGAACGTGCGCCTAATAGACAAATTATGTTTTATTGCGCCTGGCATTCAACAGCAGCAACCACAGGATACCGCTGGCGCCGGCCAATGCCGAGCCCAGCAGGATACCGGTCTTGGCCATCAGCAGTTCCTCGGGCATGGCGGCAAATCCCAGGTTGGCGATAAAGATCGACATGGTAAAGCCGATTCCGCCCAGCAGGCCGATACCCAGGATGTGC
>JANNVJ010000106.1:0-4977 GCA_031414375.1 Haliea sp. | reverse complement strand
TTGGTATCGTTGCTCTTGGGTGAGCTGTGTGTAATGTCTCATCAATGCTTCTCATTCTTGCCGGAACGAAGAGCAGAGATGCTACCGCAGCTCGCCCTCTATTCCGACTCATGAGTTGCACTTACGAATTGAATCCGCGATATTAACCAACTTCAAACTCTGTCAACTTAAAACTAATCTATCGCTCTGGCGCATCGATGATGTTGCCCGGGCAATGCTGCGTATCCCTCTGGTTGAACAGACACCCGGTTGCCGCTTCACCCGCCGTTCAGCTACACTGCCCGCAGGAATTGCCACTCAGGAAGCAATACGATGGGACTCTTCGGAATATTACTTGGCCTGGGACTTCTCATGTGGCTGGCCTATCGTGGGTGGAGTGTCCTGTTGGCAGCTCCGATCGCCGCCCTGGTCGCGGCCGGGATTTCCGGTGAGCCGCTCCTTGCCCACTGGACCGAAACTTTCATGCGTGGCACGTCCCGCTTCGTTTTCCAATGGTTCCCGATGTTCCTGCTCGGTGGGCTGTTCGGCAAGCTGATGGAAGATAGTCGCTCGATCAGCGCCGTTGCCCACTGGCTGACCGTGAAGCTGGGTACGGCCCGGGCCATGCTCGCGGTCGTACTTGCCTCGGCAGTCGTCACCTATGGTGGCGTCAGCGTCTTCGTCGCATTTTTCGTGCTGGTGCCCATGGCGGAGGACATGTTCCGCAGCGCAAATCTGCCACGTCGGCTGATGCCGGCAACCATCGGGCTGGGCGCGTTCACTTTCACGATGTCGGTAATGCCGGGTACACCTTCGATCAACAACGCCATACCGATGCCCTATTTTGGTACCACAGCCTTCGCGGCACCGGGCATCGGGCTCATATCATCGGCCATCATCCTTGCGCTCGGCATGTGGTGGCTGATGCGGGCCGAAGCGCGGGCACGCCGGGCGGGCGAGGGTTATGTCCCGCGCGCAGACCAACCCGATGGCGCGGCGGCGCTCTCAGAAGTCGATGAGAAGTCGCGCGGCTACGCAACAGCGGCAGGAGACTTCGATCCCGCCGAACTCACCCATGGCAAGAGCGCGGCTAGCGAACCGACGTTCTTTTTCGCCGTATTGCCCCTGGCCGTGGTTATCTTCGTGAACTTCCTGATGTCGCTGGTCGTGCTGCCGCGCATGGACTTTTCTTTTCTGTCGGACGAAGCCTGGGGCGGCATCACCTTTCAAGACGTAGCGGGCGTCTGGGCTGTGGTGTTGGCGCTTATCGCCGGCTGCCTCACTGCCATCATTGTCAACTGGCAGCGCCTGCCAAGCCTGCGCCAATCACTGGACGCCGGTGCCGTCGCGTCCGTACTGCCGTTATTGACTGTCAGCAGCCTCGTGGGATTCGGTGCGGTGGTGGGAGCCTTGCCCGCCTTTGCGACAGTCACCGAAGCAGTACTCTCGATCGATGGCGGGCCGCTGATTTCATTGGCCATCGCCATGAACGCACTCGCCGGGCTGACCGGCACCGCCTCCGGAGGCATGGCAATCGCGCTCAATGTGCTCGGCGACAATTTTATGATGCTGGCTGAACAGTACAATATCAATCCCGAACTACTACACCGGATCACCACGATGAGCGCCGGCACGCTCGATGCCTTGCCGCACAATGGTACCGTGCTGATATTGCTGAGTCTCTGCGGACTAACGCATAAGGAAAGTTATCTCGATATGGTGATGACGGTTATCGTGACATGCATCATCGCGCTCATTGCTGCATTAATTTTAGGGTCCGTGTTCGGATCGTTCTGAGTCACAAGCGACGACGTGCCGCGCCGCTCACTGCTTGTTGCCTTTGACCAGCAGATACAACACCAGCACGGCGATCACCAGCGCCAGCGCCACGCCGAAACCGAGCAAATCGCGCTGCCCGTGCCAGGCGACAGGTTGTAGCTGGTAATTGTTTCGACCACCATCTCGATTATGACGAAGGCTTCATACACCAGCAATGCGGCCGATCCAAACAGCGAACCGACAACGGCGACCATCGTTATGTAGCGGCTAGATGCCAGTATGCGGTTAAATTTCATCGGGGCGCCCTTCAGCGACGTCCTTTTTATGACGTGTATCGGGCAACTACCCTCAGTTGCGCACCACGCGAGTCGTGATGCCATCGGAAGAAACCCTGACAGCATCGCCAACGCGGAATTCATTGGGCGAACCGGCCTGCACCACCGACATCAGCTGGTTGTTGTCCAGGCGCACAGTAACCTCAACACCGGGAGTGGTGGATCGGGTCACGGCGTTCGCCGCCGCGCCACCGGCCACGGCACCAGCCACGGCACCAGCAGTATTGGCGCGGTTGCTGCTACCCAAGGAGCTACCGGCAATACCACCGAGCGCGGCACCGGTGGCGGTGCCAACGCGACTCGGGGCGTTCTGGATGCTCACATCACGGACGGCGTATACCATGCCCAGTTGCACTGATTGCGCACGTCCGGCCTCGCTGCCGGCGAAAGTGCCGGTGTTGTTGGTCGTTTCACACGCGGTCATCAGGGTTGCAGCACCCAGCATGGTTGCAGCGACGATTGATCGGGTAATGTTCATAGGTAAACGCTCCGTAGGGGTAACATAGGCGGGAAATGCATGACATTAACGCTGTTCGCGCTAGTTGGTCCTGTTGTATAAATCGTTGAGGCCCTGGATCAGTGCGCTTGACCATGTACTGATGGCGCGGCGCGCGTCTGCCGTATTCGTCACATTGTTGGTGAAACTCATGGAACCGGCTTGTCGCCCGCGTTGTGTGTCGACCGCGCGCGCCAGCAGTTCACCCGTAACAGAGTCGCGTAATTCGACAACCAACGTCATCTGTCCGGAATTGGCGGTGAAGGTGCGACTACGACCTGCCGTCATGGTGTCCGGTGCCGTTACAAATAAATTGACAATAGCGCCACTGACCCGCAGCGTCTCCGGTCCGGCCTGTTCCGCCAACTGGAAATTGCTGCGTGCCAGGTCGGCGCTGAACGTCTCGCGGAACATGGTGGCCAACCCGGTCTGGATAGCAGCCACGTCACTGGCATTCAGGCGGGCGGCGGGATTTCTTACGCCCCGGTTTGGATCCCAGTTACTGGCAAAACTGACCTGCACCGGATCCAGCAGCACGCTGGTGAAATCACCGATAACAACATCCGGCTTGACGAAGACGGCATCTACCCGCGTGCCGGGGCGCCTGACAAGGCCATCCCATTCATCGACAGGCGCGGTCTGGGTGCAACCTGCCAGGGTGGTGGCGCAGAGCACAAAGATCAAGGAATACAAAGTACGGATCGCGGTCATATTATTCTCCTTAAGTGGTGCTACGTTTTAACATACTGATTGGATCAATACGCGGTCACTGGCCACACAGCAGTCGCATGCGACGCTCTGAGGATAAGGCAGAAGAATAGACGCAAAATATTCAGAAATCCAGCCATAGCGTGCATTGCATCGGCGCTCACAGTAGCGGCCTTAGATTGCTTAAGAGAGAGCTTTGGCTTTCAGTTGCGCAAATTCCGCCGCCGTGATGGTACCAGCATCGTGTAATGCTTTGGCAGCGCTGATTTGATCAGCCGGTGACGTACCTGCAACTTCGCGAATATATTTATCGGTATCTGATTTAACGCGCTCTACTGCTTGTTGCTGACGCTGCGCCATACCACGGCCATGTCTGAGAAGGTAAAAGAGTGCGGTAAGAAACGGCACAAAAATCAGGCCCAGCATCCATAACGCTTTGCCAAACCCACCGATCTCGTGACTGCGAAACAAATCAGAAACGATATGAAACAGAACTATCAGATAAGCAACAAAAATAAAAGCTTCAATGATCAACAAGGACGAGTGCCAAACGTTTTCCATAAATACCAACTCCTTTCTATGTGAAAAAAATATTCATACTGTTGTGAATAAAAACAACCTACAGCATCTGGTGTAGTAATGCGAGCGTCGTATCAGTCGCCGTCCAACTGGTCAGGCAGCACTAACGGCGCCAAGCCCTTGGTCGGCACCTTTGATGCTGTACCCGGAAGAATCTCGAAGTTGGGAGAGAACGAGACCAGCAGGCCGCGCAACTGATCGAACGGTTTACGGTCACCGTCAAACCTGGCCTTGCCGGCCTTGATCAGGTCGTCGAAGGAACTGACGCCCATCATCACCTGGTTGAGGTCGGCGCGGTTAATAGTGATGGTCAGATCAGGATTTTTTGCCTGCTGCCCCTCGATGTTGGTCAGCGTGGCGTTGCTCAGTTCCACCAGATACTTCTCGCCGTTATCGGGGGTAACCAG
Organism: Haliea sp.; assembly: GCA_031414375.1. Lineage (GTDB taxonomy): Bacteria > Pseudomonadota > Gammaproteobacteria > Pseudomonadales > Halieaceae > Marimicrobium. The sequence continues at coordinate 694 of JANNVJ010000106.1, read as the reverse complement.
ATTGATAGTGAAGTTGATGCCTTCGGCCCGCTTCGGGTCCATGCTGATACCCAGGAAGTCCAGCCACAGCTCGGTCGACATGCCGCGCACCACGTCCGGCGAACCGCTGCGTATGGGCGTGCCGCCAGGCAGGCCGTTACGCAATTCGAAGGAACCCTGCAAATAGCTGTTGCGCACGCTGGTGCTCTCGGCCTGGTAGCCGAGTTGCTCGTAGGCGTTGGCCAGCAGCTGGCGGGCGGCCTGATTCTGCGGCTCGGCGAACACGAGTTTGTTAAGGATCTCTGACGTTTCAAGGTACCTGCCCTGCTCGATCAACTCCTTGCCCTTGGCCATAATTTTTTCCGATCCGCCCATCATCTCAACGTACAGCGGGGCCGAATCCTGCGGTGACATCGGATGCAGATTAACCGGGTTGCCGTCGTAAAAGCCCAGGAAGCGATTGATAACGGCGCGTGAATTGTTCTGCGCATCGCCGTGGTAACTGCGCGCGGCCCATTGCTGTTGCAGGCTCTTAGGCACTTGGTAGACATTGTGGATTTCGTTGATGGTCACGCCCTGGTTGGCGTAGTGCAGCGCCTGGTTATTGAGGTTGGCATAGGCATCGCGCTGTGTGCGCAATACTTCCTGGATACGGGCATTGCCCCAGCGCGGCCAGCTGTGCGAGGCAAACATCACCTCAGCTTCCTGACCGAAC
>JANNVJ010000105.1:0-53623 GCA_031414375.1 Haliea sp. | reverse complement strand
ACCGTGTTTCTCAACCTGTGGGAGACACAGGACTTGGCGCGCAGCGTAATCAAAACTGTAGAGCTCACAGTTTAGCCGGCTCGGCCGTCGGGTGTGCAATTCGCCGGCTTCCCCGATACTCGCCAACGAATTGCACACCCGACACCCGATCCCTCCCTCCGTGCTATCCCTCGATACCCAGGCGCTTGCTGGCCAGTTGCCGAATCTCGCTGGTCTTGACCTTTTCATTGCCGGTCAACGCAAATTCTTCTTCCTTGAAGAACAGTACCCGGCGCGGAATCTTGAAACTGGCCAGCAACTCCTTGAGGTATGTAATAATCTCAGCCTCATCCAGCGTTTCACCCTCGACGGGGACAATACAAGACACTACCATTTCACTGAGTAGTGCATCCGGCACACCCACGGTCTGCGAGCGTTTGACGCCGGGGTAATTGGCAATCGCGGCATCCACTTCCTCCGGCGAGACATTGGCACCGCCGGTTTTGATAATGTCGTTCAGGCGGCCTTCCCAAAATAGCCTGCCCTCTTCATCTACATACCCACCATCACCGGTACAGAAGTAGCCCTCATCGTCGAAGGCCTGTTCCGGTGTCTTGCCCAGATAGCCCTGCATCAGCGTCGGCCCCTTGATGCAGATTTCCCCACGCGCTCCGACCGGAACCAACGCATGACTCTGCGGATTGACAATCTTCAACAGGTTACCCGGCAGCGGCACGCCACAGCTACCGGCGTACTGCGCTGCCGATGTAGCGGCATCGTAAGATGTGTTGATGGTCATCGTCTCCGTGGTGCCGAACGACATGGGCACCTGCCAATCGAAATTTGCCGTCGGGTGCTCCATGATCATCTCGCCCCGCGTAACGTAGCGCAGGCTGCTCAAATCCGTCTTGTCGTAGCCGGGTTCCGCCTGCAGCCGCGCCCATTGGTGCGGCCGGCCATTCATAAAGGTGATGCGCTCGGCCTCGATTAAATGCAACGCAGACGCGGCGTTAAACAGGGGTTCCAGTATCACCGCGCCGCCGGTTGACAGCGCGACGCCAACGATCATGGAGATATTGCCGGACCAGAAAAAGCCGTTACCCGTCCATGCTCGGGCGGGCTCCCTGACCGCCAATACACGCGGCCAACGCCACCACTGAATCGCGAATGCCCGCTGCGCATGCAGGATACCTTTGGGCAGGCTGGTGGTTCCCGAGGAGAAAAACAATCCCCCTGCGTCAGCGGGAGTGACCGCAGCGGCCCTGGCTTCCACAACGTCATTCGCCACATGCTGCCCGCTGCCGATAAAAGTTTCCCAGCACTCGTAAGCGGCAATGTCACCAGCGGCGCTCTCGCTGCTAGCGCCTCTATCACAGACACCCGTCAAGCCATCGAGACGCACAAAACGCTGCAGGAAAGGAAATTTCGTTGAAGCGAGTTCACCGGGTGCACTGCGCAGAAGCTCTGGCTCCAGCCCCACCAGCATGGCGGCAAAATCCGTTTTAAGAACCCTGTCTTCAAATATCAGTGTTGATATTCCGGAGACTGCTATCAGATGCTCCAGTTCTTTTGGTGTGGAAAAAGTACTCAGGGCAACTGTTATTCCGCCTGCGAGCGCCGTGCCAAACACTACCGACAGATATTCCGGCCGGTTGGTCATCAACACTCCGACCCGACTGTCCTTGCCAACACCACAGTCAATCAGCGCTTTGGCAACCGTAACAGAATGATCCCACAGGTCCTGGTAGCTCCAGCGCACAATACTATCGGGGCCATGCATCACCACCGCTTCACGATCTGCGTAGAGGCTGCACGCCTCGCGCAGATACCCGGGAATGGTCAGCGCACCGATCCCTTCCTCTTCACTGAGGGGAATTCCGCGGACCAGAGAAAGCGATAAATCGTCTACGAACGCCCTTTTGGTGCCCATGCAGTCACTGCTCCCATCCAATCCAGTGGCGGAAAATTATCAGAAGGGCAGCTCAACCTCGGCGGTGGCCGTGAGGATAACTTCGCCATCCTGCGTACTCTGCTTGACCTTGACCACAGCCACAGGCATACCGTAAGGCGACAGTTCAATCTTGTCGATAACTTCACCATCGACGTAGGTCACGTCGCCCTCGAACGCCGGGCTGCGGAACTGGGATTTGGAGTGCCAGATGTAGCCGTTATGCCCCGCCCAATAGGCAACGTAGTCGTGGAACCACGCGCTCATCGAAATACCGTAGCCGTAAGCGCCACCCATGCCGACCGTCTCCGCCTTTTCGGAGTTGATGTGCCCGCTGGACGGGCCGTGGAAGAGACCATCGCCCATGCGCGGATCGATCTTTCTCGCGTCAAAGTCATAGGTCATATTCTCGGCAAAGCCGGCATCTTCCATGGCCGGGTCCTGCACACCCTCCGGCACATTCCAGCGCCACGTGCCCCAGACATTCTCGCGCGGCGCACGGCGTTCCAGCGCGAAGGTGACCACAGAATGCGGGCCAATCACCCTCCGCGGCAATGTGTCGCCCACTTTCACCGCCTCATAGTGCGGTGACACACCCTCGCGGTTGGACAGAATCCACGCCAGGCGGACCCGCTGTATCTCGTCAAGCTCTGCGACCGTCCACTTCTTCGGTGTGCGCTGCGCTTTGTCATACATCCCGCGCTTCCTGGCCTCCTCGATGAGATAGCGGATCGCGGTTGAGCGCTCCTTGGCCACCAGCGAACCGTGCTGGTTACGATGCACCGTGTCACCACGCGCGAACACGGTGGGGCCCGCAAACTTGGTCTCGGCGACGCTGTAACCGTCAAAGCGGCGTTGCTGGAACAGATTGTCGCCGGGGCGTATGGCAGTGCCGTAGAACCACCACTCCTCGCCGCCGAAGATCAGGTGCGAACCCGGAATCTTGCCGACACAGGTAGGATGGCAACCGTGACCATAGTCCATGGCAACCGTGAAGGACTGCGGCGCGACAATGTCACCGAACATTGAAGCCCTGGCAAACTCCGCATTCCAGTGAATCGGGTTGGGATAGTCCATCGCCTGAACCCAGCGGCGGATATCCGTGGCGCTACACGGATCCAACATCTCGGCAAAAATGACCGGCTTGCCAACCCACTTGTCGACGTCGCTCAGATCAACCTGCACAGGATTTGCGCTTTTCAGTAGCACCAGACATGGGCGGAATCCTCCTTTGCTATTTTTTGCAATAGTCGCTATTTATTGACGTTGACGACAACACGGCCGCGTATCTTGCCTGCCAGCAGATCGGCGGCAGCGGGTATCGCCTCGGCCAGACTGATCTCCGTGGCAATGGCATCCAATAAACCCAGATCAAGATCCCGGGCCAGCCTGCCCCAGGCTGCAAGCCGGGGCGGGCGGGGCGCCATCACACTGTCAACGCCCAACAGCGCAACGCCGCGCAGAATAAAGGGAGCTACAGACCCAGGAAAGTCCATGCCCTGCGCCAAGCCGCAAGCGGCCACTGCGCCACCGTAGCGGGTCTGGGCACACACATTGGCCAACGTATGGCTGCCAACGCAATCGACTGCACCCGCCCAACGTTCTTTCTGTAGCGGCTTACCTTTTTCCATCAACTCTGCCCGATCAATGATCTCTGTAGCACCGAGTTGCTTGAGATAGTCCGCTTCAGAGGCCTTGCCAGTGGCGGCAGCGACCGTGAATCCCGCCGTGGCCAGAAGTGCAATCGCCACGCTGCCAACACCACCTGTGGCGCCGGTAACCAGTACGGTGCCCTGCCCGGGACTGACACCCTGAGCCAGCAGCGCCTCGACGCAAAGACTTGCAGTGTAGCCTGCCGTGCCGATGGCCATGGCCTGACGACTGGTGAATGCAGTAGGCAATGGCACCAGCCAGTCGCCATTCAATCGCGCCATTTGCGCCAGACCACCCCAATGGTTCTCGCCGACGCCCCAGCCATTGAGAATGACACGGTCGCCCTTTTTCCAATCAGTATGGTTGCTCTGGCGCACAATACCCGCCAGATCGATCCCCGGTACCATGGGAAACTTGCGCACCACTGGCGAACTGCCGGTGAGCGCCAGCCCATCCTTGTAATTCAGGGTGGAATACTCGACGTCGACTGTGATATCGCCCTCGGGAAGTTGTGTCTCGTCAATTTGCGCAATGGCCGCGGATTGGCCAGCATCATCTTTGGTAATCAGAATTGCGGTAAACATGTTCATCTCCTATTTTGTTTCGTTTCTAATTCACCAGCAGGCTGGCGGCAAGGTCTTGCTCATAGTGGTCCTGCTCCCGGCCCAGGTGCTCGTTCAACAGCGCGCGTTTGAGGAACAGGTGACAGACATGCTCGGATGTCATGCCGATGCCGCCGTGCAGTTGCAGCGCCTCCTCGGCAACCCGCGCGTAAGCGGCGCAGGCAAGCAGTTTTACCTCTTTGCCCATCCGTTCAGCTGTCGCTGCCATCGCGGCGTCATCCGTATGCATCTCAATGCGATCCAGACAGTCCAACAACAGCGCCTGTGCCCCGGCGGTCAACGCCTTCAGGTCAGCACAACGATGTTTAAGCGCCTGGAAAAGCGCCAGCGGTCGACCAAACTGACTCCGTGTGCCCAGGTATTCCACGGTAAGTTCCAGCAGTGCATTGGCGCTACCCACGGCGTCCGCCGCCAGCGCAAAATCGCGTTGCGTGGCAATCCTGGCCGTCAATGCCTGCGCTGCTGTACCGCGTGCGAGCGTGAACTTTTCCTCAAGCACCACATCGGCGAAGTGCAGATCAAACAAACGCCGAGTCGTGTCCCAGGTCGGCCGTGGAACGATGCTCAGCCCTGCCTGTGCCATGGGAACCAGAGCAACACAATCCCCATCCGTCGTGCAAACCAATACGTGGCTGGCCCAGTCGGCGGACTGTACCGCTGCGGCCATCCCGGCAAGTTTCTCCTCGCCATGGTCGCCATAGACCACGCTGACCGAGGACTCCGCCATGGACGCGGCCACATAATCCTGTCCTGTCATGAGACGCGCAAGCAAAGCCTCCCGCTCAACCACTGCCCCGTGGGCAACGGCCTCGATCGAGAGTAATGCAGGTAAAAATGGCACTGTTGCCAGGCGTCGTCCCAACTCCGTGTGCAGGGCGCAGGCCCCCGACAGGCCCATCCCCAGGCCTCCGAGGTCCTCATCGGTTGCAATCATCAGCCAACCAAGCTGCGCGATTTTCGCCCAGGTGGCCTGCTCGTCAGCGGCAAGGTCGAGACCGCTCAACACTTGCCGGGCCGAATCGTGAAATTCAGTCACATCGTTGGTCATCAGCGTGGTAGCAACAGCCAGTCGCGCGGCTCACGCGGCATGCCGAGCATGCGTTCAGAAATAATATTGCGCTGAATCTCATCACTGCCACCGGCGATGGACCAGTTGTAAGAATTCATGAAATCGACGGTCCAGTTGCCGGTCTCCTGTGTGGCTCCACGCATGAAGCCCTTGTTGTACTGTCCCTCCAATCCGGCAATCCGTTTGCCGAGCGTGGTGAACGCGCGCAAGGTTCTTGCGTAGTACAGTTTGACAATCGATGCATCGCCCGGTGCTTCATCTCCTGATATCCGCTTTAACAGGTAGCGGTCCGCCAGCGCGCAGGTGGCATCGACGCTGGCCATAAGCGCGCCGAGATCCCGGCGCATTGACGCGTCATCCAGACGCCCCCTGGCACGCATTTCATCGGCAATGAACGGCAGGGCATAACGCAGTCGCTGGCTCAACTCCACCAGGGTAAGTCCGCGTTCTGACGCCAGCGTCGTTTGCGCCACCGCCCAGCCTGCGCCCTCCTCGCCAACACGCTCAGTAACCGGGACTTCCACGTCGTCAAAAAATATCTCGGCAAATTCATCATCGCCCGTGATCTGGGAGATCGGTCGTACTGTCACACCCCGGGCACGCATATCGAGCAACAGATAGGTCAACCCGGCCTGCGGCGGCCCGGATTTATCCGTTCGCGCCAGCAACAGACAGCGGTCCGCGTACTGGGCCATGGTCGACCAGGTTTTCTGGCCATTGATGATGTACTTATCGCCGCGACGCTCTGCCCGCGTCTTCAGTGACGCAAGATCAGAGCCGGCATTAGGTTCTGAAAAACCCTGGCACCAGATTTCCCCGGCAAGAATACGAGGAAGGTATTTATCGCGCTGCTCATCTGACCCACACTCCAGCAGCGTGCATGCCGCATGATAGAGGGACACAAAGAACAGGATGAGCCGCGGCGCGTCTGCCCGCGCCACCTCTTCATAGATGATTTTTTGCTCCGTTAGGGAACGACCGCCGCCCGGCCAGCCCTGGGGCCAGTGCGCTGTGGCGTAGCCAGCCTGGGAGAGTTTGCCGAACCAGTCGCGCTGCAGCTGTACGAATGACTCCTGGTCCGTGTTCGTCATCGCACCACGCCAACCGCTGGGAACGTTGGCCTCAAGCCAGCACCGCACTTCGCTGCGCATTTCACTATGCGTTTCACTATGCGTTTCACTATGCATTTCACTACGCACTAGACGCACACCTCAATCCAATCATCCACAAGGCGCAGTGCGTAAACGGGAATGGGTTTGGTTGCAGGGAGGCACAGCGCCTCGCCCGTCGCCAGGTCGAACCGCGCACCGTGTACCGGGCAAGTGATCTTGCAATTGCGCACACGTCCGTTAAGCAGTGGCCTGGCCTGGTGGGAGCAGATGCCGGAGACCGCAAACAGGCGATCCTTCGTATTGCATACAAGCACCCAGCTATCGTTTATTTTAAGTGCCTTCTTGCCCCCGGGCGGTACCTCCTCGAGTTTGCAAAACCGCGTAAAATCACTCAACAAGATTCATTTCCTTCTGGTGTTACCGGGGTTCGCCCGCAACGATCCCCGGTTACGCCTTCGCAGCGAGATACTTATCAACAGCGCGCTCGAAGTGCCGGACCCTGATTTCCTGGTAATTACCCAGCGTAATACCCGGCTTGGCGCTGGCCTCGAGTCCTTCCTGCTGCAACAGGAGGTTTTCTGTATCCTGATCCAGTATTGCTGCGAAGCCCGAGTCCATACCGGCGGCCTCGGTAAAGGACTGATCGTCGCGAAGATACACCGGTTCAGCGGGTTCCGGACGGTTACCGTCTGCCGGCAGTGGCCGCAGGAACATCACCTCATAAATGCTCTTGCGGTGATCGTCCTTATGCGGGCGGAAGCGGTAAACCATGGGCAGGGAGATACCAGGAAAGAGAAAGGTATTGGGAAACAGGGTATAGGAGAAGCAGTCGAGCAACTCCGCATCCGATACATAGCTGAGATCGGTGCTGGTGGCTTTCTCGAACATCGCGCGCATGATGTCGGCCATGCGCTGACGCGCCGTTTCACCTGCAGCCAGTGTGCGGTCCGCGCCGTCGAGCATGGAGGCGTCACCAAGGGTGAACTGGTCCAGAATATCCTGCTGTGTATACTGCCCCCGCAGATGCGGGCTGAGCACGCCAAGTGACGAGATAAACCGGTCCACATGCTCGCCGTAGATGTCGTATTGCGAATTGGCATCGGCGTTCGATACCGCAACCTGCGGATGCGTATTGATCACGTGGTAGGCCTCCATGAAGGCCTCCATGTTCAGCTTCCAGTTGGCCGGGATTGTTTTGTACACATGGCAGTACACGTAGCGGTCTTCCAGTTTCCACTGCGTAATATGCGCCATGAATTCGGGGCCGAGATAGCTAGGCAGCGAGGGCGCGTCCCGATCCATATTGATGAACACGAACCCACCCAACAGTTCAACCCTGGCCTCGGGCAGTGAAAACTCGTCGGCCTTTACATGGGGAAAATCCCAAGCGCACACTGCCTCCTTGAGTGTGCCGTCAAGGTTCCAGCTCCAGCCGTGAAAGCTACACTTGAATTCACTGGCGCAGCCGTCGCTGCCGGAGGCGCGCAGCTTGGTACCTCGATGCAGGCACGCATTGTAATAGGCGCGAATGTCGTGCTCAGCGACACGCGTGACGATAAAAGAATGTCGGCCAATATCGTAGACGTAATAATCGCCCACTTCCGGGATATGTTCCTCGCGACAGGCGAACTGCCAGGTGCGGGTCCACAGCGTGTCAAACTCTTTTTTGGCAAACGCAGGATCGATGTAACGATCAATGGAGATATCCTCGTCACCGAGAAATGTGTAGGCCTGCGAACGCACCCATACCGGCGCCGCAACCTTGTCCCTTGCTATGATCTCCTGCGTGCTGGGTTCATCGGGACAGCGAGCCTCACCCGGCGCCAGGGCCAGTGTGTGTTCACGAATCTTCTGGCTCATGCGTCACCTCCAACTACCTGACTGTACCAGCGTCACACCAACGCCAATATCCCTGTGCTGCATTATGCCACGGGGCCCAGGCTGCCAAAATGACTGGGAGCGCAAAACACTAGCCCAGGAATACGGGCAGCGTATCCCAGCCGCGAGTGGTCGAGGAAGACGACAGCGCCGCGTGTTCCATATCCACTGTCCAATCGGGGAAGCGCTTTAAAATTTCTTCCAGTGCGACGCGGCCCTCCACCCTTGCCAGCGCCGCGCCAAGGCAGGAGTGGATCCCGCGCCCGAACGTGATGTGCGGCGATCCCGTGCGATGAATGTTGAAGCGCTCACCGTCTGGAAAACGACGCGGGTCGCGATTGGCGGAGGCAATCATGCACAGCATCACACTGCCTTCAGGCACCACCTGACCATGCATTTCGATATCCCGGGTGACATAGCGTGCGACCGCAGGCCCGGGCGGCTCGCAGCGCAGGATTTCCTCTATCGCCGCCGGCACCAGGGTCAAATCCGCGGCTATCTGGCGGCGCTGCTCGGGGTGATCACCGAGGAGCTTGCCGATCCAGCCGATCAGCTTTGCGGTGGTTTCGTTACCGGCACCGGCAATCACGTTGACGAAAATCAGGATTTCATCGCGCGTGAGTTTGCGCATGGCACCCGTCTCATCCTTGAACTCGGCCTGCAACAGCTGGGTCATCAGGTCATCTGACGGGTTTTTGGCGCGCCAGTCCAGATACTCCTCGTAACCTTCTCCCTGGTAAGTGGCCTGGGAAGCCTCCATCGGCTTACCGGCTTCCGTGCGCAGCGCCGCTTCGACGCGGTCGCGCACCACATCCCTGGCCTCATCCGGAATACCCAGCAGCATACCGATCACCCCGCCCGGCAGCTGTGCGCCCAGGTCGGCGATGAAGTCGATACGCTTTGCGCCCACCAGAGGATCGAGGCAGCGCTCACAATAGGCCCGAATGCTGCCGGCCAGGTCATTCATCGTCCTGGGTGTGAACACGCGCGCCACCACACTGCGATACACCGTATGCAAGGGAGGATCTTCCCAGATAAACATCCCGGGTGGGATCTCTATTTCCTGTCTGATGAATTCGAGAATATCGCTGCGGGCAGAGCTGAATGTTTCCCGATCACCGAGGCTGGTGTCGACATCGGCGTAGCGGCTGAGCGCATAAAAGTCGTATTCCTTGTTGTAGTAGAGCGGCGCTTCCTCTCGTAACCGCTGGAAAATCGGATAGGGATCCTTGCCGATGTCGGGTCTGTAGGGATCCCAGTACACCGGATCACTCACACTGTTGGCGGAATTTGCACTCATTATAGAACTCCAGAATCGATAACGTAAATGGTGTCTAAAGGATGACATCAATTACCGGGAGCGTCAACCAGATGCCATCCGCCAGGGTCGGTCACCCGGGCGCACCAGGCCAGTGGACCATTGGGCCGGATCGATCAAAATGACTGTGCGCGCACACCCAATTGCCTGCTCCAACCCGCCCCTGCAATACAGTTGTCCTGAGCGGCTAAAGTGCTCTAACCTTTCATTCATAGCAGGATTGTGAGGACGACTTGATGATAAGAGGTATACACCACGTTGCGGTTCACGTTCACGACCTCGACCGGATGGTCAGGTTTTACAAAGACGCTTTTGGTTTTGACATCGTGGGAGAAGCCTTCAGCTGGAGCAACGACGCGTTCATCGACAAAATCGTGGACGTGCCGGGCTCGGCAGCCCGTGGTGCGATGTTGCGCGCCGGTACCTGCTATCTGGAGATGTTCCAGTACAGCGCCCCACAGCCTGACTACGCACGACCACTGCAGCCTTACGACAAGGGCTACACCCATTTCTGCGTCGACGCGACCGACATAGAACTCGAATATGAGCGTCTGAAGGGCTTGGGCATGAGCTTCAGTCAAGCCGCTCCCATCGATGTTGGCCACGTGAAGACCATCTACGGTCGGGATCCGGAGGGCAACCTTATCGAAATTCAGCAGACCGCAGATATCTGCGAATTTCCACTCAAGGCCCTGCCACCGCTATCCAGGTAGCAGAAAAATCAATTTGACCACTCTCGACGACAAGTATCTCCAGTCTGGCGGGCGCGTTTTTATCACGTCGAACCAGGCGCTGGTGCGACTGCCGCTGGACCAGGCGCGCCGTGACCGGGCAGAGGGACTGCGTACCGCTGGCTACATCAGTGGCTACCGTGGCTCACCGCTGGGGGTCTATGACTACGCGCTGTGGGGCGCACAAAAGCTGCTCGATGAACACAACATTGTGTTTAAGCCCGGCCTGAACGAAGAACTGGCCGTCAGCGCCATTCGCGGCACCCAGCAATTAAACTGGTTCGGTAAATCTGATTTCGAGGGCATTTTTGGGCTGTGGTACGGCAAGGGCATCGGCGTCGATCGCGCCTGCGAAGCGCTCAAACTCGGCAATCTGGAAGGCAGCGCCGCCAAGGGCGGATTCCTGGTGGTGGCCGGCGACGATCACGGCGGGAAATCATCCGACAGCGCGCACCAGTCAGAGCACACCCTGATGGCGGCCATGGTGCCCATCCTCTACCCATCGACCATCGGCGAAATTATCGAGTTCGGCTTATTGGGCTGGGCCATGTCGCGCTACAGCGGCTGCTATGTGGGGCTCAAGACTATCACCGACACATTGGATCTCTCCGCGTGTGTCGAGCTGCCCGACCCCTATCGTGCCTACAATATTCCCGACGACATCCAACTGCCGCCGGAAGGACTCAGCCTGCGACAGAATCTGCCGCCACTGGTGGAAGAAGCATCACTGGTTAACCACCGGCTGCCCGCCGCCACCGCGTTTGCCCGCGCTAACGGTATCGATAAGGTGATCATCGATGGCGAACGCCGCTCCCTCGCCATCGTCAGTGCCGGCAAAGCCTACCTCGATGTCAGGCAGGCACTGGCGGACCTGGGGCTTGATGACGAAACGTGTCACCGCTTGGGTATCCGGCTCTACAAACCCGGGCTGATCTGGCCCATGGACCAGGAGGGACTTAACACGTTTGCCGTGGGCAGCCAGGCGGTACTCGTGGTGGAAGAAAAACGGCCCGTGATGGAAGACCAGATCGCGCGCCATTTATACGGTGTTGACGCCCAGCAGCGCCCTGCCCTCGCCGGCAAGCGGGACCTGCAGGGTGCGGCGCTGCTGCCCTCCGTCGGGGAACTGACCGTGGGCGCGATTCGCCATGCAATCAAAACGCTGCTGGACCAACTTAATATCGCCGACGCGGGCGTTGACGCACAGTGTGCGATCTTCGGCGACCTGGAGGCACACGCACTCACTGTGGGCGGCACCACGACGCGTCCCGCGTATCTTTGCTCGGGCTGCCCGCACAATACGAGTACGAAAATTCCGGATGGCTCCCTGGCGCTCGGCGGTATCGGCTGTCACGGCCTGGTCGCGGTGGTGATGGACCGCAACACCATGCAGTTCCTGCCCATGGGCCACGAGGGCTCGGGCTGGAATGGTGTGAGCCAGTTTGTCGACACACCACACGTGTTCCAGAACATGGGCGATGGCACCTACTCCCATTCAGGCATCCTCGCCATTCGCGCGGCGGTCGCCGCCAAAGCCAATATTACTTACAAACTGCTCTACAACGACGCCGTCGCCATGACAGGCGGCCAGCCGGTCGAATTGCAGATGACACCGCTGGACATGGTCAATCAGTTGCTCTCTGAAGGCGTGGCACCCGTTCACCTGGTGACCGATCATCCGGAGCACTACTCCGACATCCGGATGCCGCCCAACGCCAGCGTGCACCACCGCGATGAACTGGACAGCTTGCAACGCACGCTGCGCGAAACTCCCGGCGTGACGGGCATTGTTTATGAGCAGACCTGCGCCGCCGAATTGCGCCGCCGTCGCAAGCGCGGTTTCATCGCCGAGCCTGAGCAGCGCGTGTTCATCAACCCGGAAGTGTGCGAAGGCTGCGGCGACTGCTCGGTGCAATCCAATTGCATCAGTATCCTGCCGCTGGAAACCGAATTCGGACGCAAGCGTAAGATCGACCAGTCCACCTGCAACAAGGATTACAGTTGCGTGAACGGCTTCTGTCCATCCTTCGTGACAGTGACCGGAGCAAAAATTGCCGTGCGCGAAAGCTCTGATCCCGCACGCCTGCAGCAGTTGATCGCCACCCTGCCCGAGCCGCGACTAGCGCCACTGGGCGACAGGGGTTACAACATTCTGGTGGCCGGTATCGGTGGCACCGGGGTACTGACGATTGGTGCATTACTGGGTATGGCGGCATACCTTGATGGTAAAGGCTGTTCCATTCTGGACATGACCGGCATGGCCCAAAAAGGCGGTTCTGTGACCAGCCATATCCGCATCGGCCCTGACCCCGCAGGTATCTTCACCTCCCGACTGAGCGAGGGCATGACCGATGTCTTGCTGGCCTGCGACATGATCGTCGGTGCCGCGCCGACCGTGCTGAAGACGGTGCGCCCCGGCCACACCGCCGCCATCCTCAACACCGATGTCACGCCTACCGGTGAATTCCAGAGCAACAAATACCTGGATCTGGGCGAGGCGCGGTTGCGCCAGGCGATTATCGACGCGATCGACGGTGGCCCCGCGTTTGATCTCCACGCCAGCAAGCTCGCCACCGACCTGACCGGCGATAGCATCGGCACCAACATACTGATGCTCGGCTACGCGGCGCAGAAAGGGCTGTTACCTTTGTCGCTCGCGTCGATCCAGGAAGCCATTCGTCTCAACGGGTCCTTCGTGGAGGGGAATCTGCGCACACTCGCGCTCGGACGTCTGGCCGCGCATGACCCCCAAGCCTTGGCCGGGGAACTCAATGAGAAAACCGACGACAGCGTCCCCCTGGACACCGTCGACGCGGTGCTGGCCAGCCGCGTACGCCTGCTCACCAATTATCAGAATGCGGCCTACGCCAGGCGCTACACCGACTTTATCAGCGACATCCGTCAACGCGTGTCAGCACGCAAGCTGGCAGGCGGCGAAGAGTTCGTGCGTATCACCGCCCTCACCCTGGCACGCCTGATGGCGTACAAAGATGAATACGAGGTCGCGCGCCTGTACACCGATCCCGCATTCAAACAGCGCCTACAACAGCAGTTCTCGGGCGATTTCAAAATGAGCTTCCATCTCGCGCCGCCTTTTCTGCCGGGTCGCGATGCTGCAGGTCGACCCAAGAAGCGTAGATTCGGCCCCTGGGTCATGTTCGTCTACCAGCTGCTGCAGAAATTAAAGGGCCTGCGCGCCACCCCGTTTGATCCGCTCGGCTATAGCTCCGCGCGTCGTATGGAGCGACGCCTGATCGAGGATTACCGTGCTTTGATTGAAAGCATCGTGGACCGGCTGGAGCAGCACAATCTTACGGCGGCTATCGATCTCGCGCGTGCTGCCTCAGATATCGTCGGTTATGGTCCGGTTAAGGATGCTTCGGTGGTGCGCTACGAATCGCGGTTGAACGTATTGCTGGACCACTTCGAGGAGGTGTTTCGGGTCTGAGTTTTCAATAGGCTATGTCAATAGTAGTTAACTTACAAAAACTGGATAAATGCTGCGGCACGCTTGACCTTCCATTGGGCCTTCACGTCGGTATGTTCTCGCAATAGGCCCTCATCCGACGCCGCTGTGCCCGGCTCGACTTCCCGGATAAACCACTCTTCCTGCTCGACAAACTTTTTGATGGCATGTGCCATGAGCCAGGCACGGGGCCTATCCATAGCTTCCGCCATCCGTCCAACCCGCTCCAGGACTTCTTCATCCAGCCGCACCGAGGTTGTCTTCATCGACATATTGAACCTCCGAGGTTATATACGAACCTTAGTGAACATAGACGATAACTGGGATGAAATTATCTGGCAATCAAAGTTTCGATTGCACCGACAATTTTCAGCCGGTCGCCAAGAATTCCCTGGCAAGCTTAAAACCGGGACAATTACCTAATTGGATGGAACTGGATGGACAAATGGGTGGAGATAACGCAATATCATTCGGATGTAATTGGATGGTTAAATGGATGTCATGCTCAATACTTCGACGTTAAAAATCACATCGCGGATTCTGACGCTGGTCGCCGAGCTGGATGAGTTCAAGGGTGCCTGGCGTGCCTTGGGGCGGCTCGCTCCCGAACGCCTGTCCAGATTGCGCCCTAGTGCGACCATCGAAAGCATTGGCTCCTCCACCCGGATCGAGGGAGCAACGCTGTCCGACCGTGAGGTTGAACGGCTTTTGTCCACCATCCATATCACGCCTTTCACGACCCGTGATGAGCAGGCGGTGGCGGGCTATGCCGAAGTCATGGAAACGGTCTTCGACAGTTGGGATGCCATCGATGTTACCGAAAATCATATCAAGCAACTTCATGCCACCTTGCTGAAGTATTCAGACAAAGATGCGCATCATCGGGGTGACTACAAAAAGCTCGACAACCACGTTGTCGCCCTTGATGAAAGCGGCAAGGAAATCGGCGTTGTTTTTGAAACCGCAACACCGTTTGACACGCCACGCCTGATGGAGGAACTGGTGCAACGGATGCTGGCCACCCAAAAGGCCAGGGAAATGCATCCGCTGCTGGCCATTGCGATATTCGTTGTCGTGTTCCTGGCGATCCATCCTTTTCAGGACGGCAATGGTCGTCTGTCACGCGTGTTAACAACACTTCTGCTGCTAAAGGCGGGATATGCTTATGTGCCGTATAGCGCGATGGAAAGCATTATCGAGCACAGCAAGGACGCTTATTACCTTGCCTTGCGCCGCACCCAGGGAACAATCCGCACGGACAAGCCGGACTGGCAACCGTGGACGATCTACTTTCTGAAAACGCTGAAGCAGCAAAAAGATCGCCTGGAGAAGAAAATTGAGCGCGAGCACATTCTGCTTGGTGATTTACCTGCACTATCAGTGCAAATTCTCGAACTGTGCCGCGAGCGGGGCCGCGTCAAGGTCGGCGAGATTGCAAAAGTCACCGGGATTAGCCGCAATACCATCAAGGACCATGTCTCTGTTCTTACGAACAAGGGGCACCTGACCCGTCATGGCGCAGGTCGTGGTGTCTGGTATGCGCTTCACTGAGGTAGAAAGGCCTCAACCCTCTGGATGATGAGGTGATAAGGGTGTTTCGGGGCTGCGTTTTCAATAAGTTATGTCAATATTAGTTAAATTATAAGAACTGGATAAACTAGAATAACTTTAATATAATTTCCCCATGGATCCCATACGCAACCCTTATACGCCTGGCGCTGGCACTCCCCCTCCGGAATTGGCCGGCCGGGATGATTTACTCAACCAGGTGCGGATCACTCTGGCACGGGTGCGCTTGGGGCGTCCCGCCAAGAGTGTGCTGATGGTCGGACTGCGTGGCGTTGGTAAGACGGTGCTGCTCGATCGAATGCGAGATGATGCCGAACAGGCGGGTCTGGAAACATTGCGTGTTGAGGCGCCCGAGGGTAGGTCCCTCCCCGCCATTCTCGCACCCGAACTGCGCCGGGCACTGCTGCGGCTGTCGCGAACCGAGAAGGCAGTCGAGCTGGCCCGTCGCGCACTGCGAGGACTCGCAGGTTTTGCCAAAGCCCTCAAGGTGAAATATCAGGACATCGAAGTTGGGATTGATTTTGAGCCTGAGCCGGGACTTGCGGATAATGGAGATCTGGAACTGGATCTTCAAGCGCTACTCGAAGCGTCCGGACGCGCGGCCAAAGCGGCAGATACCGCGATGGTTATTTTCATAGACGAAATCCAGTACGTGGCCGAGGAGGAGTTGGCGGCGCTCATAACGGCCCTGCATCGAACCGCGCAAAGACAACTTCCCGTGGTATTGGTGGGTGCGGGCTTACCGCAACTTCGCGGCCGTATGGGCCGGGCCAAGTCGTATGCGGAGCGGCTATTTGACTTCCCTGCGGTCGGTCCACTGTCCAGAGATGCCGCTGCAATTGCTATCACCAGGCCGGCGCAGGCAGAAGGCGTCGAATTTGACGATGATGCATTGGATCGCATCATCACTGCGACGCAGGGCTATCCTTATTTTCTGCAGGAGTGGGGTAAGCATTCCTGGGATGCTGCGGTCAACTCACCGATCACCATGCACGACGTAGAACTTGGATCTCAGACTGCAATCGCGGCGTTGGATGAAAGTTTCTTCAGGGTGCGTTTCGATCGTTCGACACCGACAGAGAAACGCTACCTGAGAGCAATGGCGGAGCTCGGACCCGGCCCACATAGATCCGGTGCCATCGCAGAAGTGCTGAATCGGGAAGTGAGTGCCTTGGGGCCCACCAGAAGCCAACTGATCTCGAAAGGCATGATCTGGAGTCCAAGCCATGGAGACACGGCATTCACCGTCCCCCTGTTTGATGAGTACATGAGGCGCATTATGCCTGGGGATGATTGGAAGACGATCTGATGCATGGAGTGCAATCACTGTGGACCATCTGCGCTTCACTCACGTAGAAAGTCTGCTAGGACGCGGACACCACCGCGCCAAACTCCTCATACACCAACGCCGAGGTATCCGTCAGGTCAATCGCGTCCGACATCGTCAGCGCCCCACGTTCCGCTGTGCCGCGCAGATTGTTCAACACGGCGTCGATGTCGTCGGTTTCTATCTCATAAATTGACATGTAGGGATAGACGTCTCCCTCGGCAAGGCTGCGGGCATATCGAAACCGCCGGGCAGACTTGAAACCCGGCAGCGCGACCAGTTCGCGCAGATGCACGTTCTGGTACCACGCGTTGTAGTCGTCCTCGCGGCCCTCGGTGGGACGGCTCATGACGATCATTTTGTAATTGGGCATCGCGTTACTTTTCCGGTTTTGAATAGACGTCGATTTCCGCCGTGGCACGTCCGAATACCGGTTTGCGCTTTTCCTGCAGGGCTCTAACGCCTTCGCGGTAGTCGGCGGAACGCACGGCAATCCCTTCATAAGCCAATCCGGCGTCCATGGTGGCGGTCGCGATGCGTTTCAGTTCGAGGTTGACCAGCGACTTGGTCCAGCGTATGGCGTTCTGGGCGCCATCGAGCAGCCGATTGCAGAAGGCGTCTACCGCAGCGTCCAGCTCTTCCAGCGGCAGGCAGTAATTGACGAGGCCTATCTCGTAGGCCCGACTTGCCGTCAGCAATTCGCCGGTCATCAAGAATTCCTTGGCGCGATGAAATCCAACAAGCTGTGGCCAGATCACCGCCCCGCCGTCACCCGCGACGAGTCCCACGCCGACGTGGGGATCACCGATCTTGGCATTTTCCGCCGCGAAAACGACGTCGCAGAATAATGCCAGCGTGGCGCCCAGCCCCACCGCGTGACCGTTAAGGCGGCAGACCAGCGGTTTTTCCATATCCAAAATCGCGAAGATGATGCGCTTGGCGAGGCGCAGTTCCCGGTCGAACTGCTCGGGATTCTGTGCGTGGAGGTTGATGTGCTTGATATCACCGCCAGCGGAGAATGCCCTGCCCGCCCCGGTCAGCACGATGACGTCCGAGTGTGCGTCCTTGGTCGCGAACAGGAGCACTTCCGGCAATTCCGCATGCATCTGGCCATTGACCCCGTTGAGGTTGTCCGGAAGGTTGAGCGTGATGGTCAGCAGGCGGCCTTTGCGTGTCAGTAGAATTGTTTCGTAGCTGGGCAGGGAGTCGTTTGTGGGTGATGACATGGTCGATTGGCCTCCGTGGTCTAATTATTCGCAGGTTTACCAGCGCGCGCCATAATATCATTGATAGCCACGAAGGCGAATGTCATCGCCGGACCTATGGTGCCGCCCGCACCGGGATAGAGATTGCCGAAGGGACTGCCCGAGTTGTTGCCGGCGGCGTAGAGATGTGGAATCGGCTGGCCATTGGCATCCAGAACCCGCGCGAACGCATCCGCCTTCAACCCGCCCTTGGTACCCAGATCGCCCAGATTGATGGCCACTGCATAGTAGGGCGCTGTTTCAATGGCACCGAGGCAGGGGTTGGGCGTGACAGTCGGATCGCCAAACATACGGTCATACGCATTACCGCCGCGCCCGAATTCAGGGTCTACGCCGGTTTTTGCGTAGTCATTCATATTCGCCACCGTCCGCTGCAGCGTATCGAAGGGGACGTAAATTTTCTGTGCCAGTGCATGCAGTGTATCTGCCTTGAACAAGTAATGATCCCAGACATCGGCGGATATTAACCAGTCAGGCATGAGTGCAGTGGGCATAAAACCACCGGCCGTATAATTGGCGCGAAACGTCACATCGAATATGAGCCAACAGGGCGCGTTGGCGCCGGTTTTCTGCTGATCGGCGACCATCGCTGCGCCAAACTCATCGTAGCTGCAGGCCTCGTCAACAAACCGATCACCGTTACGATTGACGCAAACACTGTGCGGCCTACCCACATCAAAGGCCGCCTGGTGAATTTCTTCGAAGTTGGACACTTTGGGCATGGGCATGTGCATGGTGGGAATCCACCAGCCACCCTCGGTGTGCTCGGTGGCGGCGCCAATTTTCAAACCCGCCAGCAGTGCTTCGCCACGATTGCCATCTTCCGGTGTGCTGCTCTGGCGAGTGAGGCCCGGAACGGGAAAATAGCGCTCGCGCAGTTCCTGGTTCCATTCAAAACCGCCGGCGCACAACACGACGCCGTAGCGCGCCTGTATTTCATAAACGCGGCCAAAGTGACTGACCCTGACACCGCTGACTTTTCCCTCGCTGACCACCAATTCGTCCAGTCGTGTTTCCAGCCGCACTTCCACACCGCGATCAAAAATGCGTTTGAACAAATGCCCCATCAGGGCGCCGCCCGTGGTGAACCGACGATCACGACGACCGATAAGCCGCGTGCCGAGATCACTCCAGTAGCACCATAAAATGTTGAGCAGTGCCTTGATCCACCCCGCCCCGCGTGTGGAAATGGAAAAAAATTCCGGCAGATCCATGGCGTACCGATTCATCAGCTTGAAGCGTGTGTACTGCTCACGCATCAGCACAAACTTGCTACCAAGGTCGCGCCCATCACACGTATCGCAGACAATCGAGCGATCACTGCGCGCGCCCGGTGCTTCACTGAAGTAATCCGGCCAGGCGGCTGGCATAAGCGGCATACCCAGCGATTTCAGGAACTGGATCATCTTCGCCCCCTCGTTCACGTACGCTTCAAGACGATCGCGCTGCACCGGCTTTTTAATGAGGCTGTCCAGGTATTGCAGCGCCTGCTCCGCGCTGTCGTCGTTCGGCACCAGCTGATTGTTGGGAATCCAGATCACGCCGCCGGAGGTGGCCGAGGTGCCACCGTACTTGTGGGTTTTCTCAATGATCAATACGGAAAGGCCAAGTTCAGCCGCGCGCAACGCCGCCGTCGCACCAGCGGCTCCAGACCCTACGACCACCGCGTCGAAAACCTCGTTCCCACTCATTACAGCGGACTCCAATAGTGATTCGTATGTTTCAAAGCGCCAGGGCCGCCGCACGAGCAGCCATGATCTCTTGTAGATGATTCACGGGATCACCGGTGGAGAGGCCCCCATCCACGGGCAACACCACACCGGTGATCTGCGCGGCCCGCTCGCAACAGAGAAAAAGTGCCGCCTGCGCAACGTCCTCCGGCTTGCCGTGCCGCTTCAGCGGTTGATTGGAATCCATAACCGGCGAGACCGCTGCCTTCACCCGCTCTATCTGCTCTGCGGTCATACCGGGCATGGCAAAAGACGTCAGTGGCGTACGGATATGGCCGGGCGCCAGGCAATTAACCCGAATGCCGTATTCGGCCAGGTCAATGGCAATCGATTTACTGAATAGAATGATAGCGGCCTTGGTGGCGCGGTATGTCATCAATGCATGACCCGGCACCATGCCTGCCAGCGACGCATTGTTGATGATTACCCCGCCACCATGTTTTGACATGTACCGCCCGGCGTAGCGACTACCCGCCATGACGCCAAACAGATTGATATCGATCACGCGGTGAAAATCCTTCAGGTCATCATCCAGAAAGCGCGGGTACTGGGCCCCGGAAATCCCGGCATTGTTAAACATCAGATGCAAGCCGCCAAATTCGCTAACGGCAAAATCAACGACTGCCTCCAGTGATTCGGCCTGTGACACATCGGTGTGTTTAAACACGGCGGCACTACCCAACGCGGCAGCCAGCTGCGCGCCACGCTCGGCATCCACGTCTGCTATAACAACCTTGGCGCCTTCTTTCACGAACAACTCAACCGTAGCCCTGCCTATGCCACCGGCGCCACCAGTGACAATGGCTACCTTGCCCTCAAGTTCCTGCGCCATTTATGCCTCCTGCCTGCGCGTAAAGGTTAATGGCAAGCGTTCGATGGAATGTGTGGCAACAGTCGGCAGATAGGTGATTTCATCGAGTGGGATAGCCAACTTGATGTTATCCAACCGCCGCACGATTTCCCGCGCCGCTACCTTCAGTTCCATTCTCGCAAGTGATGTACCAATACAGCGGTGTATGCCGGAGCTGAACGCCATTTGCCGTCCGATATTGCTGCGGTTCAGGTCAAACTCGCGGGGGTTGGGAAAAACAGTCTCGTCGTCGTTGGCGGATGCAAACAACAATAACAAGTGCGCGCCGGCCGGTAGCAGTGTGCCACCCAGTTCAACTTCCCTGGTCGTCATGCGCGCCAGGCCGCGTACCGGCGGCTCCAGTCGCAGGAGTTCCTCGACAAAGCGTGTGAGCAGGCGCTCGTCGTCAACTGCCACAGCCAACTGCTGGGCGATATCCGGTTCGGTCGCCAGAATCAATAGCAAATTGCTCAACGCAGTGGCTGTGGTCTCATTCCCGGCAATCAGTAAGGCACGTATAAGCGGCACCACTTCCTCAAACGACAGGGTGGGATTTTCGGCATCGTCACTACGCGCATGCACCAGATCCGAAATCATATCTTCCTGCGGCTGCGCCTCGCGCTCGCGAATGCGCTCGATCAGGCAGTTCTGCAAATCACAAATCTCCTTAGCATTTTCCAGCATCTGCTCGTGAGTTTGCATTCTGCCAATTTGCGCCGTGACCGCGAGGGACCAGCGCTGTATTTTACTTTCATACTGCTGGCCGAGACCGAGCTGGTCACAAATGACCTTGATTGTGATCGGCACCGAGAATTCACTGACGCCATCCACATAGCCTTTGTCAGCAAAACTTTCGATGAGGTCACCCACGATTGTCGTAATCCTTGGCTCCAGTTCCTTAACACGATGCGCAGTGAAAGCGCTTTCCATCAACTTGCGAATCCGCGTGTGATAGGGCGGATCCGTCATAATTGGATCAGAAAAAAATCCGCCACCATCGCGAATAACTATCTCCCTGAACTCGTCGTTAAAGCCCTTCGCGTATTGCTCCTGGTAGCCCCGCTCCAGCGAAAAGGTGGCCGGGTCTTTGACCACTATTTGTAAGTCCTCGTAGCGTGACACCAGGTACATATCCAGCTTGGCGTCATAGTGCACCGGATCCTCGGTGCGCATCGCGCGGTAGAATGCATTCGGCCGTGCGAGAATTGCCATATCAGACAGCGAGGCTTCGCCAAGTTTGATGTCGCCCTGTCCTGTCATGGGGCATTTTCCGGAAACATGTACTTCGGTATCACTTGCAGCCATTTTTCAGCCTCATATGCTGGATTTTTCACTGTTATTGTAGAGTGTTGCTAGCCGCCCGATACTCACGCGGCCCTTTGGTAAACACACGCTTGAACATACGGCTGAAATGCGCCGGACTTTTGAATCCCACCTGAAACGCAATCTGCGCGATCGAAATATCGCCGGGGCTGGAGGCAGAGAGCCAGCGGCTGGCGATCTCCATACGCTTCTCCCATATAAGCTCAGAGAATGGAGTCCCGTGCTGTTTGAGCAGAAAGGACAGGTAGCGCGGTGATATATTACTCGCCTGGGCGACCATCGTGATGGTAAGGCTTGGATCGGAAAGGTGGAGTTCGATGTACCGCAGAGCATCCTGTAATCTTTTGTCCGGCAGGGACTGTCGCACCAGTGTACAGCTAGCACTATCCTTGATCGCATCGGTCACCACGGATAGAGCACTGTCTAGCAGTAGCTGCTCGATGTGCTCCCGCAGCTCACCCGCATCTTCGAATATATCGATCAGGATGCGTTCAGCGATGGCAACTTCCCGTGCCTTACCCGACACCGTAAAACCCGCTTTGACTTCGTGTGGGACAAAACGCCTGAAAACGTGTGTGGGAACGATGACATGGAGAACCTCGTGCGTCGATTCTTTATCCGTCTGGCATTCAATATAAAAGGGTGTCATCGATTTCGTGATGGCGAAATCCCCCGCCTCGGCGATACTCTGGCCACACTGGTGGGTAATACACAGCCGCCCCCGTTTGACGAACCAGAGCACGGTCACATCCGTCGCATCCTCCCTGATATGCGTCCAGGAGCGCCTGAAAGAAAGCCGGGTCTTCGACTTCAGACGTATGATCGAGCAGGCACCTACGGCCTTTTTCTCCGCACGCACATCGATGACTGAGCCCGCTTCGATCGTATAATCCCCGAGGTAATATTCCTGATTCTTCTCACCCCGATACGCAGCCTGGCATTCATGATAGTTACCTTTATCGAATGCAAAAAGGGTTTCCGTCATCTGCCAGCCTCCGCATCACGCTTATTAATAATATGGAACATCTGTTCACCTTGCGCACGATCTAGCGCGTAATTCCCGCAGTTATTAATTCCTGTTGCTCGTCCATCGATAGTCCCAGGAGTTCGCCGAGCACATAGGCGTTATGCTCGCCAAGACGCGGCGCTGCATCACTGACGATTGCGGCCCTGGACATCTTCCAGGACGGGCCCAGTATCGTCTTTGTGTGGCCAGCATGATCAGTCACGGCCTGGAAAAAACCCCGGGCCCAAAGGTGTGGGGCCGACACCAGATCCAGGGAACTCTGGCTTTTGGTGGCCGCTATCCGCAGTTTTTGCAGCACGGCAGCGAGTTCGGTAGCATCGCGGCCAGCGGTCCATTCCGACACGTGTTTATCGAGAGTGGATTCATGGGCTTTCCGGTCTGCATGCCTGGCAAAAGATGGGTGCGCAGCCAGCTCTGGTGCCCCGATGGATTCTGCCAGTGCAGACCACTGGGCGTCGGAAGATACAGCGATGCTTATCCACTCGCCGTTCCTGCACGGGTAAGCCCCATGCGGGGCCATCTCGGCATGGCGATTACCATCGCATGCGTGAATCGTGCCGTTTAGCGTAAAATCCATAATGGTATCGCCGATCATGCTACTCATGCTTTCGACCGCCGACACGTCGACAAACTGGCCTACACCGGTACGGCGACGATGCAACAGCGCGACCAGTGCAGCATAGGCCGCAGCCGTACCAAAGGTGGAATCGGCATAGCGTATGTTCATCCCCGTTGGCGCTGTACCCTCATAACCCACCAGGGAACTCAACCCGCCCAGTGCCGCAAAGCAGGGTGCGTAACCTGTCTGGTAACTCAGCGGGCCTTCACTCCCGTACATGCCCATCGACACGTAGATGATGTCGGGCTTTGACGACTTTACAGTGTCATAGCCGAGACCGAGTCGTTTAACCGCACCGGGCCTCAGATTCTCAATCACGATATCGGCCTTGCCCAGCAGGTCGAGAATCAGTGCTATGCCCTGTTCGGTTTTCATATCAATCTGCACACTGAGTTTCTGCGGATTAACCGCCTGAAAACCCGGCGCGTTATTGATGTCAGAAACACCGTAGGTGCGCGTCACATCGAGCGATCCTTCGCTCTCCACCCGGATAACCTCCGCACCAAGGAAGGCGAGGAGCTTACCCACATAGGGTCCAGCCCAGACCTTGGTCAACTCTACAACACGAACACCTTGCAAGGGACCGCCGCGCACAGTTGCAGCCACTTGCACCCCCGGCTCCGTGAGCGCATCCGTGCAGCTGCTGTCCATCAACGTGCCGAGCACTTCCTCAGTATGCTGGCCCAGCAGAGGTGCCGCGGACGTGATGCGGGCCGGCGTCTCACTCAGTTTGTAGGGGACGGTGGGATAAAGCACCAGCCCGTGTACGGGGTGGTTGACCTCTGAGAAAAACTCGCGAAATGCATACTGGGGCGAAGTGCTCAAGTCCCGCGCATTGTTTACAGCAACCACGGTCAGGCCCAGTTTCTGGGCGGCGGCTGCCACCTCGTGCTTGTCCTCCGTTTTTAGCCAGTCTGCAATGTGCTGGCGACAATGCGCCACGCGTTCCGGCGTACAATCGCGTTCCAACCAATACGCTGGAAAGGATTTCATCCATTCGGGATTACCCAGCAGTACGCCCAGCGCATCCCAGTGCGCCGGTGCAGACATCCAGATATACGCGTAGCCGTCACGACAGGGGAAAATACCAGCCGGCCCGTGCAGATTGTAGGCTGTCCGTTCGTTGCTGACTTCCATATCCCCCGCGACCATTTGTCCCAGTACATAGTCGGCGCGGGACGCCAGCACTGCCTGCTTTGAAATGTCAATGAAGCTGCCCAGATTGGAGCCTTGCCGTTCGTACAATGCAGCGACGATGCACAACGCGCCCTCGAGCCCGGCTTCGTAGCTGGGCAGAAAACGACCGGCACCCTTGAGAGGCGGCTGTTCGCACTCTGCCGCACCGGGCGTGTGATAGCCCCACCCACTGCTGTGAAACACATTGAGGTCTTCGGCACAAAGCCGGTCTTCAGGTGGTGAGTGTCCGAAAGCGGTGATAGAACACAGCACCAGTCCAGGGCGGCTCTCTGTCAGGGTCTCGGGGTCCAGGCCGATACTGGCCAACCAGCCGTCAGGGTGATCGTCGATCACGACATCCACATGGTGCAAGAGTTTTTCCAGCGTGCCGATTTGCGCAGCGTGTGCAACGTCGAGTTCAATCGATTGCTTGTTGGTATTCAGGTAGGCGAACAGTCCGCTTCGCTCCGGGTCGGCAGCGCCTGGTGCGAACGGCCCCAGGCGACGAGTCGGGCTACCGCTGCCGGGTTTTTCCAGCTTGATGACCTCGGCGCCAAAGTCGGATAGAAGTTTTCCGCAGTACTCGCCGCTGACGCTCTGTGCAAGCTCAAGTACCTTGATCCCACATAGAGCGGCCACTTAATTCTGCTCCCATGCGGGAGAATCCGAGGAAAAAGCCAGCTGAATGCGTGATATCTCATAGTCTCCCGCATCGTCCACAACGGCGTTCCAGCCAGGATAAACAACGATGGTAGTAAACGTCTCTTCAATAATCGCCGGGCCTCGTACCGTATGACCCGACGCGAGTCCAGCACCCAGGTAAACATTGGTTTCCTTGTAGCCATCACCCAGATTGGCCCGACGAGTCTTGGCAACCGGGGCGACCACGGATGGCGCGGTAAATCCGCGGGTGACCATGGGCGACGCTGTTCTAACAGAGGTGGCAAGTCGCACGCCGGTAACCTCGGGCACTTCATGCTCACGTATATGGCCGTATTCCTCCATGTGGCGCTGGTTAAACGTCTCGACTGCTTGCTGACCAATACTGTCATCTACAAAGGATAAGTCACCCAGACCCTGGCTCACGTTGATGTCGAAAGTGAGTGCCCAGTTTTGTCCCGGATACCGCATGTTCATCTGGTATCTGGCCGTCACCTCATCCATTGAGAATTTCGCATCAGTAAAATATTTCCCGGCGCGCCCGGCCAGCTCGTCCCAGAGTGCCGTCAACCTGTGTACATCGACACTGTCAGCGGGTGCCAGATAAGACCTCTCTTCATCGATACTGGGGTCTGCTACCAGTGTGCCCAGCGCAGAAAAAGCGGGCGAGGCTTTCGGCACCAGCACCTTGTCGATACCCAGATCTTCAGCCTGTATAGCCGCAAACGCTGGCCCGTTGCCCCCATAGGCAAGCATGCACATATCCCTGGGGTCGACACCCTTGCCGGCGGTAATCCTTCGCACGCCCTCGGACATATTGGCATTCACAATACGCCAGCAGTCAAAGGCCGCTTCCTGGGCGCTGTACCCCATTTGCTTACCGATCTCGGTAAACGCTTCCTCCACACCCGCACGGCTCAGCGCAAAACTTCCCCCGGCGAATTCCGAATCTGAGCACAGGATACCCAGCAGCAATAGCGCATCGGTGATCGTAGGCTTCACACCACCGCGCCCGTAGCAAATGGGACCGGGTTCTGAGCCAGCGGATGCAGGCCCTACTT
Source organism: Haliea sp. (assembly GCA_031414375.1). Classification (GTDB taxonomy): domain Bacteria; phylum Pseudomonadota; class Gammaproteobacteria; order Pseudomonadales; family Halieaceae; genus Marimicrobium. Next base: position 27,239 of record JANNVJ010000105.1, on the reverse strand, counting down.
CCAGTTCACCGTTGTTGACATAGCAGATGGAACCGCCACCGGCGCCCAGTGTTTCGACCTGCACCATGGGCACGCCCACCAGGTAACGGTGGTGCATATTCCAGCCTGCCACTGCGGGCGCAGCGCCATTCAACACCATGGAAATGTCATACGAGGTGCCACCCATATCCACGCACAACAGATTGGGATACCCCTTTGCCACACCCACATGGGCAGATCCAATCACCCCACCAGCAGGACCTGACGCCAGCACACGAACAGGAGACCCTTTGATATATTCCCTGGTCATCACACCGCCGCTGGCCTGCATTACCATGAGCTGGTTTTGATAACCCTCATCCTGCAGCCTGGCGACCAACCTTTCGAGATAGGCCGTCACCCTGGGCGCGACGTAAGCGTTGACCACGGTAGTGCTGGTGCGGTCATACTCGGGCGCACGGGGCAGAACCTGGTGGGAACACGAGATATGCGCGCCGGGCATTTCTTCCGCTACGATTTGGGCAACGCGCTTTTCGTGGGCTGGATTCACGAAAGAAAAGAGCAGGGAGATCGCCACAGACTCTACATTTTGCCTACGCAATCTTCTGCAGCACTCACGCACCGCATTGTCATCGAGCGGCTTGTAGACAGACCCATCGTGCAAAATGCGTTCCGGTACAGTCAAACGCCGACGTCGCGGAGTGATCTGTGGCGGCGGCTGCAGTCGCACATCCCAGATATCTTCCTTGAAGCCACGGCGGTACTCCATTTCATCGCGGAAACCTTCCGTGGTAATCAAGCCGGTGACGGCACCGTTCATTTCTATCAGGGTGTTATCCGCAATGGTGGTGCCGTGGACAATGGCGTCGCACCGCAACATGAAATCACGCAGGGTTGAACCCGTCATTGCCGCCAGCTTTTCCAGCCCGGACAAGACACCCATAGACCGGTCTTGCGGCGTGCTCAAGTTCTTATAGAGAATGACTTCTGAACCCTTAAGGAGAGCAAAGTCGGTAAACGTTCCGCCAATATCGATACCTACTCGGTAATTCATTCATCCGCTCCCGCGTCTACGCCGCTTTTACCGCGCTCAAATTCTTGCGTAGTGCGGTGGTTGCCGCAACGTCGACTTCCAGGTCGTAAGCCGCTACCGTTCCCGAGAAAATGACACCGTACGTGTCCCCGGCGCGTGACACGCTGACAATTTCATCGAGCACATCATCCCTGACCGCTTCAGGATTGCGCATTAACGCGGGCTCGAAACCAGCGCCACCCCCGTGCTGATAAGCAATTACCGCACCCGTTGGCAGTAACGCGTTCGCGATCAGTTCAATTTTATATTCGTTCGCTGTGCCCACCTCGAAATGACTTGAGTAAGAACTCGCATCATCACCGCCGCACATGCCGCTAAGTGTATGCTGCGCCGAAACCATCCACGCCATCGCCGTAGCGGGTTTCAGAACTTTTTTGATGTTGAGACTCCCGGGCTGGCCCCGCCAGCGCCCGGCTCCCTCTGAGTCTATCGTCATGTCGCGACTGATGTTGATGATCGGGAAGCGGCTATCGGCATCCTCAACCTGAGACAACAGCAAGCTGCCCAGGCTCACCGGGCAGGAACCCCAACCGTCTATACCCTGTACGGCGGACGTATCCATGGTGCGTGCGTCAACGCCCTGATCCATCCACATCTGCCCGTTTTTATCGAAGCCTATGACCGCATTGGGCATACCAATCTTGTACACCTGGGGAGCCGAACGCTCGGGCGCGACGGCTGAAAGGGCCACACATACCGCTTCAGTGATTTCGCAGGCCGGATGAAAAGAGCCGAGCGCGGCCGGCTTGTTTGGCGGTGGGTGAGCGATTGTTCCCTCGGGAATAATCATGTCCACCGCATTGAAAAATCCTTCATTCTTTACGATTGTGGGATCCATGGCTGCCACTACCTGCACCATGATGTAACTACGGCTGTTGCCGAAGGTATTCCATACCCCGACCAGATCCGGACGATCATCGGTGCCGGTCAAATCTACCGTCAATTGATCGTCCGCTATCGTACAGGTGACGTGGACTCTTATGTCTCTGGTGCCCATGGTGTCATGGTCGATATATACATCGGCCTCGTATGAGCCTTCGGACCATTTTGCAACCTCCTCGCGAACGCGTCTTTCCGTGTGGTCCACAGCGTAATTGATGGCGGCCTTGACCGTATCGGAACCCCACTTCCCTATCAGTGCCTGGAGCCGCCTCACTGATAACTGCACGCCGCCTATCATGGCAGCCAAATCACCCGCAAAAGACGGGAAGCGGTTGTTGCGTTCGAGCAGTTTGATCACGTCGCGGCGCTTTTCCCCGCGATGGACGAGCTTCAGACAGGGGATAGCCAGACCTTCAGTAAAGACATCCGTCGCCTCAAGCGTAAACCCTCCGGGATCCTTGCCGCCTGTATCACCCTGGTGCGCCTGCAGGCACTGCACCAGAACCAGTTCGCCCCTCTCATCGAAAACCGGCGCATAGACATTGTAGTCAGGCAAATGGCCGCCGCCGTAGTCCGGATCATTACCCAGAAATACGTCGCCAGGTCCCCAATCATAGTCGTGGAAATATTCCAGTCCGTAACGGACAGTCAACGGGGTAATGAACGTGAGGTGCGGCGTACCGATCGCGCCCGCCGCAAGGCGGCCATGGGCATCCACAATACTGCCATTGCGCTCGTTCGATTGGTTGATAATGGCCGACGACGCAGCGCGGCCCAAATGGGTCGCTGCTTCAAAACAGATCGTCTCTAATCCACCGCGAATAATATTGGCGGTAACCGCATCCACGGTGGCTGATGTCGCCAGCGGCTCGCGTTTAGCGGCAAGCCGCCTATTCAACTCAAAGGACATGGCCCCATCTCCACATTCAGGGCTTCTTGCGACCGGAGTGACTCAAGCGCCACTCCGGTGGATAGTTCATATCGTTGTTCTTCACGATATTGTTCAGGCCCTCGCTGAAAACATTGTCCCCGAGCTCGACGTCCTCCGTCCGGTCATTGCGGATCGCGGGCAGCATACCCTCCATCCAGCCGGTCAGCAGACTGCCCATATACTCACCACGATACTGCTTGTACACCTCGATAAAAGTCTTTTGCACCTGCACGGTATCGGTGGGGCGGGTGCGCGAACACGCCATGGCGTACTTTTCCGTTTCCTTTTCCAGATCCTCGCGCGGGACAACACTGTTAACAAAGCTGCACTCGTACATTTCCTTGGCGGTGAACGGACGCCCGGTGAACAGCATCTCCTCAAACTTGCGCAGGCCGATCATCTCAATCCAGGTCCACATGCGCGGACCCCAGCCCACATAGCGGAACGACGGATGGCCGAACAGCGCGTCAGCGGAGGACACCAGAAGGTCGGCGTCGGCGGCCTGGTAAAAGTGCCAGCCGTAGCAGTAACCTTTGGCTTCAACGATGCTGATCTTCTTGAACTCCTGCAGCGGCCTGTTACCTGCACGCGCCTTGGCATAGTGATCGGTCAGTCCGTGCAAAAATCGGTAGGAATTCTTGGGGGGATACTTCACATCGGGATCGCTGATGCCGAACTCCCAGGTGAGATCGATGTCTTCGCCGGATTCGGAGAGCATGTCGGCCTGCTCACCGAGGTCGCCCCCGGAGCCAAAATTGTCGCCTTCGCCACGTATGACCAGTACCTTCACATCGTCATCGATATTGGCCTTGAACACGAGGTCCGCGTACAACTGCCGCATGCCCGCATTCATGGCATTTTGCACCTCGGGGCGCGCAAAGGTCAGGGTGGCGATTTTATTCGCCTTGTCCTTGTCATAGCGGATGAATTGCTTTGCTTCTTCTTTCAGTGTTTCGAAATCCTTCATTGCCTCTCACCCTCTATTATTAGGCTCGAAGAATGACCGCCGCCCCCCATTTTGGACAGGGTCAGCGTGACATTTACGAGCCGGAATTTGTCTGGTGCCGCCGGTCAACAAGTATAGGAGAGTAGACCACAACAGTGGTGTTCATACACGACATCTCGTGTAAGATTATCGACACTTGACGCACACAGCCAGCTCCTGACCCAGCAGCCGGGCCAGCCTGCGGGAATCACCACGCAATGGGCGATAATGCTTTTTTCAGCCTGGATGGACCGCTGGGCTCAATGCCAGCCAGTCGGCAAATGCGGATTGCCAACCTTGCCGGCTTCTCAAACCTGGTGCGCAGCCGCGGCGCCGATCCCATTGCGCTACTGGAACGCCATGCCATCGATCCACAGGTTGTCCGGGACCCGGATCATTACATCGACTGCCAGTCTGTCGTCGACCTGTTTGAGTACTGCAGCACCTCCCTGAATGATCCACTGTTTGGCTTGCACCTGGCACGACTCCAGAATCCTGATGTGTTCGGTTGCGTCGCAGCCCTGTGCCGGGCCGCCGCCACCGTCAGGGAGTCCATCACCAGTTTTATTGATTTTATTCCTGTCATTCATGCGCCCGACGTCATCCTGGAATTGGTCGAAGGCAAGGAGACGGCCGAGATCCGGTGGCGCGTGGGCACAGACCTCGGCTTTAACAACCAGGCGAACTACCAAGCGGCACTGCTGGACATGAAGCTGCTGCAACTGGTCGGCGGCACGGCGTTTCGTCCCAGCTATGTGAACCTGGCAGTCGACGCGCGTGCAAAAGACATTGCTGAACTGGAAGCCAGACTGGGCTGTCGCTTCAATAGCACAAAAGCGGAAAATGCCATCGCCTTCCCGGTTCGCCTACTCGATCAACCTGTCACCAGTTCCAGCCGGTTGTTATTCTCGCTTCTTGGCGGCTACCTGGAGCAGGTCAAGACTTCCGCAAGAACAACGATTGCGCACCGGGTGCAGGATTACATCCGCGGTTCCCTGTCATCAGGAACCTGCTCGATCGAACGCTGTGCGCGCAAGTTGGGGATGTCAGTGCGCACGCTGCAAGCGCATTTGAGCGAAGCGCGCCTGCACTTTTCGGACCTGCTGGAGCGGCAGCGTATTGATACAGCGAAAACCTACCTGAAACACGAACAAATGACGCTGGATGACGTGGCGGCGATGCTGGGCTATGCGGAACAATCGAGCTTTGGACGTGCGTTCAAGCGCTGGACCGGGTTGAGCCCCAGGCAATTTCGCCAACACGCTCGCGGCTGATGGTCTGGACAGGAGCAATATTATGCCCCTACGTGCAATCCGTGCCTGCCAGACAACGATTTTTATCCCGACAAAGCGGATTGCATATAACATTCAGAGTATCGAAATACCGTTCATAAGGGCAGGGAATCAATGGCACATTCTTCGCAAAAACCGGTTGTACTGATCACCGGTGCCAGTGCCGGAATCGGTGATGCGGTGGCGCGCAGGTTTGCTGCCGGGGGCTATAACATTGTTGCGGTCGCCCGCAGACAGGATCGTCTTGAACAGCTCGCCAGGGATTTAGCGGGAACTGCCCAGGTGGAAATTCTGGCTGGCGACGTGGCTGCACCGAGCATCCCCGAGCAGGCCGTTGCACTTGCCAGGAACGCCTTTGGCAGGCTCGACTGCCTGGTTAACAACGCCGGTTCCGGGAAATGGGCACCGGTCCACGAGACCGATGACGCCACGCTGGACGAGGTTATCGATGTCAGCATGAAGGCGCCCTTTCGGTTCTGTCGTGCGGCAATACCGGCCATGGGCCCGGGGTCGGCCATCATCAATGTGGGTTCGGTGTTCGGCACGCTGGGCGGGCTGGATGGCGGCATTTACTGCGCCGTGAAGGCAGGATTGGTTGGCCTTACGCAAACCATGGCCGCACAATATGGCGCACAAGGCATACGCACTAACCTGGTAGCGCCCGGCGTGATCAAGACGGACATGACCAGTGCAGCATGGGACTTCCCGGCATTCCAGCGCGTGAATCAGGAGATGACACCCTGCGACCGCGATGGCACACCCGAGGACGTGGCCAATACCATTTTTTTCCTGGCTTCAAAAGAAGGCAGCTACATCAATGGCCAGACCATTGCGCTTGACGGCGGCTGGTCGACGACGAAGTATTTGTGTCGCGAGGCACTGGTTTGCGAGCGAGTGTAAGGCGCGTGGTGCCTACCCGTACAATAATACTGGCGGCTTGATGCACAGGCGCGCAAAAAACATAGCAGGCGTTATTTCACGTGCAGCACCAGCCCGCAGATGTGAGCTTCGTCATCGACGAGGTGCTGGCCGATAGCCAGGTCATTACCGTGACCTGGAGCGGATTCCTTCCTGGACAGATCGTCAATATCTTCCAGTGCGCCGGTGACGCCATTTAGAAACGTACTCAACTCAACTGGAGACCATAAAAATGAAGCTTAGAAACCTATCCTGTCAGTCCGTATTTTTTGTTTGCTTGACGATATTCAACCTGGCCATAGCAAGCGGGTGCTCAAATGGCTCAGACAGTTCTGATGGAGCGTCCCTGTCGGTGGGTCCTGCAGCTGACCTGTCAGAAGAGCTAAGCAGTGGGAACGGTCCTTTTATTGGTGCTGCCGTCCTCCCTCAGTTGGAGCAGTTTGGCTATATTGAGGAAGAGTACGTCGCTGCGGGCACCGCGGTTTCGTATCGCCCGACCACTCCCCAAGCCGAGGATGGCCGCTGGTCGTTCGAGCCCGACGACAGCGCGCAATACCGCACCCGAATCCTCGTGCGACGACCGGAGAATCCTTCAGACTTCAGCGGCAGCGTCGTCGTAGAGTGGCTGAATGTCAGTGGCGGGGTTGACGCTAGTGTCGAGTGGAGCCAACTCGAAGAGGAGCTGACGCGCCAGGGACACGTGTGGGTCGGCGTTTCGGCGCAACTGATTGGCGTGGAGGGAGGTCCAGTGCTTGTGACCGCACCCGGTGGGGAGGGCATCGCGGGCGAGGGCCTGAAAAAAATTGATCCTGAGCGCTACGCATCGCTGTCGCATCCCGGGGATGGTTTCTCATTTGACATCTTCACCCAGGTAGCGCGCGCACTGCGCAATGGCGGACCAGCGATGGGCCATATGGAGCTGCAGCAAATGATTGCCGCAGGTGAATCGCAGTCGGCCTTCGCGCTGGTCACCTACTACAACGGCGTACAGCCGCTCGCGCACGCTTTCGACGGCTTCCTGGTGCACAGCCGTGGCGCCGGGAGCCTGCCGTTGGTTGCGCCGGGGGAACACGCCGCCATCACCGGTGCGCTGGGCGCTGGAGCGGTTCGCATCCGTTCTGACGTCGACATACCTGTGATGAACATTCAGGCTGAAAACGATATCACCGGGCTGCTGAACTCCATCCTTGTGCGGCAACCGGACAGCGACACGTTCCGTTTGTGGGAAGTCGCGGGCACGGCGCACGCCGATACCCGGCTGATCGGCCCAAACGCCGACGCCATGAACTGCGGCCTGCCGATTAACAACGGACCGCAGCACTTCGTCGCCAAGGCCGCATTGAACAGCCTGGACAACTGGGTGCGCACCGGCGTTTCGCCCCCCGAGGCGCAGCGTCTTGAGGTGACCTCCACTCCTCCTCGCGCGATCCACCGGGACGCCGACGGCATCGCATTGGGTGGCATCCGCACGCCGCTGGTGGATGTGCCTGTCGATGTGCTCTCTGGCGTCGCCGGCCCTAACCCGGCCATTATCTGCATTCTGTCCGGATCCACGGCGCCATTGTCTGAGGCACGAATCGCACAACTGTATGCATCGCCCGAGGACTACGTGCAGCGTTATGCGGCCGCCACCGAGGCAGTGATTGCGGCGGGATTTGTGCTCGAAGAAGATCGCGAGGCGCTGCTGGGTGCAGCGGATCCATCCAGGGTAGCAAACTAATGTCCTGCCCACCAATGATGGACACCCTGTTAAGCGAGTAACCCGTAACCTTACTAAGGCTTCACCAGAGACACGGAGATGCACCCATTAGCCTGGAACGTCCTGCTAGCGGCACGCAATGAGGGTTACAGCGGTACGATGACCCCGTGGCGAATTGCCCAGGACGCGGAGGTGAAGACATTGCCCGAAATACCCCCGCACTGGGCGCTGGCAACTATCATGCGCTAGGGCAAGCCAGTAAAGCAATTGACGAAACTACAGCGCAAGCCCGTCGAGGATATTCTTTATACCGATAGCGGGAATGGTAGCGGGATCGGGTGTCGGGTGTGAAATGCGTCAGTGAGTATCGGGGAAACTGGCGAATTTCACACCCGACGGCCGAGCCCGCCAGCTCGAAGAACCTATAAAGAAATCACACCGGGCGGTCGAACTTTTTCGCCTGCACCTTCCAGATCCCTTCCGCACTCGCCACGGTCACATCGCCGGTGGTGATCAAGCCGCGCACGAACACCAGATGCTTGCTGGTGCGGATGACCTCGGAGCGGCAGACGATAAAATCACCTTCGCGCGCCGACGCTACGAACTGCGTCTGCAGTGAGACTGTCACACACGGGGCGCCGGCAATTGCGCGGGACACGCCAAAACCGAGCCCGATATCCGCCAGCGTCATCACGACTCCCCCGTGCAGCGCGCCGTGGTAATCATTGCAGTGATAATCGGCAATAAACAAGCCGATCGCGCGGTCCCCGTCGACATCGCGCATCCAGATGGGTCCCAGCCGCCCGGTGAACCCGCCGCCGGTGTTACATTTCCAGCCTGCAGCCTTGAGGGATTCAACGTCCATGCTTTTTGCTCACTCGTTACTTGAAACAGTGCAACGCAACAGCCGCTGCCTGCCCACTGCGGCCGTCCAATTCGGACAGCAGGGCCTTCATACGGTAGGTCCACAGATGCAGCGGCATTTCCAGCGTCATGCCCATCGCGCCCATCATCTGGTGCGTATCATAGTTAACGCGGATCGCACTGTCCTGCGCGTGGAATGCGGCGAGGGCGGCGTCTCCCGCGGCACAGGTATAGGCCGCTTTCAGCGCCAGACGGCGCACCCCGCCAACCAGTACAGCGCATTCGGCCATGCGGTGACGCAAGGCCTGGAAGGTGCCGAGCGGTCGTCCAAACTGCTTGCGCACACTTAAATATTCTACTGTCGAATCAATCGCAGCCTGCATCAGGCCAGCGATTTCCGCAGCACAGGCAATGCGCAACCAGGTACGCACACTGGCTGCGGCGTCGGAAGACAACCACTGCACCGACGGACTGCCTGTCAACCGGCCCATGGGATAGGCATACAAAGATTCGACCGGTTCAACGTCATCGACGCCGGGATGGGCTATACCGATGTTGTCGCCATCGATCACGATGAGTGTTTTAGCGGTCGCCACAAAACGGCCGGGGCGGCCGTTCTCTACCACTGCAAATGGTCGCGGCAATGCAATATCTATCTGCGGTCGCACCAGCATTGACAGCGCGATCTCGGCCGTACAAGGCAATCGCGCGAGACGCTCGACCACCAACGCTGCAGACACTGGCCCCAATTCCGGGATCGCCGCTATGTCAAAATATTCGCCATTGTTCAGTTCCTGTTCGAGTTCGTGTGCCTCCAGCGCGAAGCCGTGAAAATCAGTGGGCTTGACATCAAAGCGCACGGCCAGCCGCTCAATCGCGCTACTCAGGGCAGACTGGTCGGACGTCAGTGTGAAGTCCATCAGCGCGGCTCCCGCGGCAGTTGCAGCAGTTCAGTGGCAATCAGATTCAACTGGATTTCAGCTGCACCCGAGGCAATACCGGCGACAATGGCGCGCTGGTGATGGGCCAATAACATCGAGTCACCACCCGCAAGGGCGTCGGGCACGTACTCCACCACAAACTCACTCACGAGTCGCTCGGCATTCACCGTGGCAAAGCGCGCGGCGCTGGCCTCAGGCCCCGGCGGCTGCCCGTGACAGCGCTGGTCAATAATGTTGTAACTGTAAAGACGGGACGCCTCGCAAGCGGCATGCGCCTTCGCGGCGTGTTCGATCGCGACCTGGCCAAAGCGACCCGACGTTTTCAGTACAGCCACGGCGCGCTGCAGCATACGTGACGCCAGTGCGAAACGCGGAATACCGACCCGTTCCAGCGCCAGCACAGAGCGGATGATGTCCCACGCCTGCCCTTCCTCACCCAGTAAACTATCACTGGATACCTGCACGTCGTCGAGGAATACCTCATGGATATCCCCTTCCCCGATAATACTGGGGATCTGGCGCACCGTGATGCCCGGCGTATCCATCGGTAGGAGAAAAATCGAAATACCACTCTTCCCGGTCCCTGTTCGCGCCAGCAAAAAGCAGGTGTCGGCCTGTCCGGCGTAAGAGGTCCAGATTTTTTGACCATTGATGCGATAACTAGCCCCTTCCTTGTCGGCTCGCGTGCGCAGTGAAGCCAGGTCAGAGCCTGCTTCGGGCTCCGAAAATCCCTGACACCAGATGGTCTGGCCGCGCGCTATAGGTGGGATGTACCGTGACTGTTGCTCCTCGGAGCCATAGCGCATCAGGGTAGGGCCGATCCAGTTCACGTTCATGTACTGACCCCCGCGCGGCTCACCCGCGGACCACATTTCCTCTGCCAGGATGAACGCCGTCCAGGGATCGGCATCGCGCCCGCCCCAGCGCTCTGGCCAATGCGGAATCAGCAGACCGGCATCTGCCAGCGCACCGCAAAAATGTTTCGAGAATAGGCTTTGCGCTGCTGTTCCAGGGCCGTGAGCTATCTCTTCCCAGTCATCGGGTAGATTGGCGGCAAGAAAATCGCGCACGTGTGCGCGAAAATTCAATTGCTCCGGTTCCCAATCGAAGTTCATCGGGGTTAGCTCGGCGCCGATGGGTGACTTGCCGGATGCTGCACGGTGCTCATTCGTCCCCGCGTTTGCCGCCGAAACTCTTGATATAACGCTCAATACCTTCGAGATAGGCCGGGGCTAGCATCAGAGCACTGTTGGCCATGCGTTCCACATTGCGCGCCTGCGCCAGGCCAACATCGTGGGCCAGTTCGATGGCGATCTTGGCCAACCCCATCTGCTCACTATTCTGCTTTGCCAGGTGGAGACAGAAGCGCGTCACGTCCTGCTCGAAGGTGTCGTCCGGAAATACCTCATGCACCAGCCCCATAATCAGCGCCCGATCCGCGTCCACCGTGAGGCTGGCCATGATCAGGTAGCGCGTCCAGTGTGTACCGATGATACGAGCAAGGCGGCTGACGCCATTGGAAGCGGGTAGCACGCCAAACTTGCCCTCGGGAAAGGCATAACTCGCACTCTTGGCCGCAAGACGAAAATCGCAGGACAGGGATAATTCCAAACCGCCGCCCACACAGGGCCCCTGATGGGCCACGACGATAGGCTTTTCAATGGCCTCCATTTCATCGTAGATCCTGTGCATACCCATGGTTTGACGGCGGTGCTCCTCCCGAATGGCAGAGCCGGTCGTTCTCAGTTCTGGCGTACCGCTGCGCAAATCGACACCACTACAAAAATAACGGCCGGTCGCCCGCACCAACATAACCTTGAGCTCGGGGGTATCGCGAAAGCGATGTAACGCCGCTTCGAACAATTCCATCGTCTGCGCGGTCAGTGCATTCAACTTGTCAGGTCGATTCAGCGTGGCGATGAGAATCGCGCCATCCACCTCGGTCAGCAAGTAAGCATTTTTTGTCATGGTTATCTCCGTGTCAGGCGCGAGTCCGCGGCAAACCGAGCGCACGTTCAGCAATCATGCTGCGATGCACTTCACTGGTGCCACCGTAAATTGTCGAGCCCTGTGCGTGGCGGAAGCATTGGTTGAGGAATCCAGCGGGTCCCTTGCGTTTCGACAAGGAATGGGGAGCCGTTAAATCCAGCAGGTCCGCTGCATCGGAAAGAAATTTCTCGGACGAAAACAACTTCGCCATGGGGCCGTAAGCAAGGCTAGGCAACTTTTGCACACCCGTCCACAGTGCACGATTAGCAATTACTTCAGCAAGGAACGCATGCAACGTTGATCGCGCCAGTCGCTTTTGCGCGTCCACACTATCAATCAGCGGACGGCCATCGCGCTGTACCTCGCGACACAATTGCTCAGCCGCGCGCACCATAGCCCACTGGGTTTTGGCAAATCCGCCACCGTGTTCGAGTTGCAGTGCACCTGTCATGACTCGCACACCACCGTCCACCTCGCCCAGGCGGTAGCTGTCCTTGATTCTGACGCCATCATAAAAGGTAATATTCGTGCGCTCATCCTGGAAAGTGTGGACGGCCTGGACGGTAATCCCTTCCGCGTCCAGCGGCACGATGAACATGGTCAATCCCTTATGCTTGGGCACATCAGGATTGGTGCGTGTCAGCATCAACACATACTGGGCGATATTCGCACCACTGGTGAACATTTTGGAGCCGTCGATGCGCCAGCCATCGCCATCGGGCGTCGCCTTGGTCTGTGCCGCGAACACGTCCGAGCCACAACCGGGTTCGGAATAGCCGAGGCTACAAATTGCTTCACCCGCTACGATCCTCGGCAGAGCCTCCGCCTTGAGTTCGTCACTGCCAAACAGCCTGATCATGGTGCCTACCATGCTGGTCGTGCTGACTGCATGCGTGCTCCAACCGTGATCCTCGCAAACCTGCCGCAGTGCATTCATCACGTAAGGCGGTGCTTCGCGACCACCGAACTCCCGCGGCCAATCGGGAAACAGTAACGTTGCCTCTGCCAGTTTACGGTGTACACCCGCATCAAAGCCGTCAAACGAGTAGTGTGCCCTGGCGCGCAATTCAGGTGTCAGGGTATTGTTGAAAAACTCATCCAGTTCGTTGGCCATCTGCTGGGCTTCGTCGCCCAGGTCAAAGTCAATCGAGACTTCACCCACATCCGGTAATGCCGTTGTCTCACCGGTGTAGAGCCGACGCCCTGCCTCTTCGAGCAGACGGGATGGGTCACCGAACATCAGTGGCCAGGCCTTGGCGCGCAGGTTATAGAGGTGGATATCGTACTCCGTAGACAGGCCGTAACCACCGAAGGTATGCAGGGACTGCAATACCGCGCGACTGGCAGTATCGGTATTCCACCACAGCGCCAGCGAAATCTGCGCGCCGGCTTCCGGCAAGCCCTTGGCAATGTCGTGAATAGCCTTCCAGGTAAAGTACTTGCCACCGTCAATGTCGGTGATGAGATCCGCCAGAGGATGTGAGATGCCCTGGTAAGCACCGATAGGTTGCCCAAAGGCTACGCGCTCACAGGCATATTCCGCCGCCAGGCGTACTGCTTCGCGCGACAGGCCTGCCAGCGCTATGGCGATCAATAGTTTCCATTCCTCAAGCGCCTGCGAAAAAACCCTGAGCCCTGCAGCGTTATCAGACAGTACCGTGCGCTCGCCACTATCCAGACACAGTTCCGCGCATGGTGTTGAGGCAAGATTCACTTCACCTCGGTTTGCGTCGGGCGGCAACAGGACCAGCATGATCCGATTACCCTCCCTGGCAAGCACCGCGTCTGCAACCGCTCCGCCAGCCACCCATTGCACAGGCTCTTTGGCGACATCGTGCAAGGCGATGCTGAGCAACTTTTCGCCGGCCACAACCTGGTCCAACAGCGGGCTATGCACTTCACCGCCCAGTCTCGCCAGCACTCGCGCTGCCACCAATGTCTCCGCCAACGGGCCGGAAGCCAACGTCCGGCCGGCTTCCTCCATCAACACAGCCGCGTCCATCAGGCCCAGGCCAAGGCCGCCAAATTCCTGTGGCACCAGCAGGGAAAATGCGCCCATGTCTGCCAGGCTTTGCCACAAGGTTGCATCAAAGCCACCGGTCTCGATGGCAGCCCGCACCCGCGCCGTACTACTGTGCACATCCAGCAAGCGAGCGAATGACTCGCGCATCATCCGTTGATCTTCGGAAAGATCGAAATTCATCGTGAGGCAGCTCCGAAACCGAGGGATAGAAAAACGTTTCAGCCTACTATGCGATACACCCAGCAGTCAACACTGCTGTCTACTGAAAACAGGCGCTGCCCGGTATCAGTCTTGCTTGGCACGCTTGCTGAAGCGCTTGATCAATTTAGCGTGACGCTCCGGCACCAGGGAGCCAAACAAGACCAGTCGCATCATCTCGTCAAAGAAGCGCTGCTGCATTTTATCGCGCGCCTTGCTGTTCTTGGCGTGAGCGCCTACCCATATCGGCCACAAGAGGGCGCTGGCCAATGTGATAAAGGCAAACACTTCGACATCCATATCTTCACGACCGTAGCCAGACTGTGTAAATTCGCCGAGTTCCTCGACGTATTTTTTCCAGAATTTGTCTGTCACATTGCCCTGTGTGGACATCACGTCGAACAACCATGCCCGGCTGAGCTCCGGGTTATTCATCGCAAAGTCCGACAGGCGCTCCAGGGCCAGGTCTGGCGGATAGACCTCGTTCACTTCTTCCAGTTGTTCAAGATCACCGTAGAACTCCTGGTACATCCGTTCGCTAACCCAACTGGCGGTCGCATGCGCCAGATCCTCCCGGGTCGGAAAGTGCTGGTAGGCGGTACCGCGGTTGACACCGGCGCGGCGCGCCACCTCCGCCACACTGAGACTTTCCGGGCCATCTTTGGCGAGAACCTCCAGCGCCGCCTGCAGAATTTCCCTGCGTGTCGCATCCGGATCAGTGTTATTCCGACGCCCCGCTTTGGACGATGCCATACTCTAGTCTCCTACAGGCAAATTTGAATCGTAACATACATGTTGATCATAATAGTAGTAGACATCATTGTTGACTATATGGCTGGCATCCAGTAATTTACCGTACTATTTTTGCAAGTCCGCAAGTCGTTCGCCTGAGTCGGCGCACATTTTAAGAATTCGTTTGCACGAGGATAAAAACACATGTCATTGAGCGGAAAAGTAGCGGTAGTCACCGGCGGTGCCAGCGGGATCGGTCGCGCCATCAGCCTGCAATTAGCGAAAGACGGCGCTGCGATCTCGGTCTGGGATCTGTCCAGCGACGGCGCCAACGAAACCGTCGCCATGATCACCACGGCCGGGGGGCGTGCCATCGCCTGTATTGGTGATGCTGCCGCCGCGGCAAGCATTGCCAGCAGTGCCGCCCGCACACGCAAGGAACTCGGGCCTATCACCATCCTGGTCAATAACGCCGGCATCACCGGTTTCAAGCGTTTCGAGGAGATTACCGAAGAAGAAATGGATCGCATGATGGACATCAATATCAAGGGACCCTTTCTCTGCACACAGGCAATCATTCCCGACATGGTTGCCGCGAGCTGGGGACGCATCGTCAATATCTCATCGTCTTCCGCACAAACCGGCGCACCCATGATGGCGCACTACGCGACGTCCAAAGGCGGCGTCATCGCGTTCACCAAAACGCTGGCGCGGGAGTACGCTGACAAGGGTATTACCGTCAACAATATTCCTCCGGGCTTCGTCGACACGCCTATGCTGCGCGCATCGCCCGTGGATGTGGACGCGCAAGCTGCTGCCTCCCCGATGAAACGGCCTGGCAAACCGGAAGATATCGCTACCGCCTGCGCTTACCTGGTGTCGGATGCGGCGGGCTACGTCACCGGCCATACGCTCGGCGTAAACGGTGGACGCGTCATGCCCTGATCGCGCAATCGCGATGGCAATCAATTCGAAAATGGCGGGAGAGAACAGCATGCACATCGATCAGGACGCACGCGTCGACCCGCTGCTGCCTTCACAGTGGCACGATGCGGAACTGGACGCACTCGGCGCCTTCCCTGCAGGACTGAAATTTGTGTTGCAACGCTGGGAGGCCGGTGGCGAGGATGCCCGCGGTATGCACACGCTGGGGTTTCTGGCCCACTACCCCGCGCTGGCGAAAGCGTTCCTGACGCTCAACAAGCACGTGGCTGCGGACAGTACGCTGAGCGCGCGCGAACGCGAACTGCTGATTTTGCGCATCAGTTGGCTGCGGCAGTCCGAATACGAAGTCGTGCAGCACATCATTCTGGGGCGCCGTGCCGGTCTCACCGATGATGAACTTGTACAAATACAAACGGGGCCCGTTGCCGCAGCCTGGAGCCCGGCGGATGCCAACCTGCTACAGGTGGCAGATGACTTGTGCGCCAATGCCTGCATCAGCGAGGACACCTGGAAAAAACTCGCCGAGCGCTACGACACCCGGCAGATAATGGATATGATTTTTCTGGTGGGATGCTATGAGGTCCTCGCCATGGCGATCAAGAGCTTCCGCATTCCACTGGAACCTGGTGTGGCAGGCTTGGATCCGGCGGCCAAAGCCCGCATGTTCAAGACTGCACCGTGAACGCCTGTCCCTAAGGACTCGACTACCAGAGGAATTGCCAACGATGGCTGTGCTTTCCGAGATTCAAGGCCCCGCGCTGCATGACGAAACCGGGCTGGGCTCGTTGACGCTCCCGGGCTTTCTCGCGGACCTGAATGGCCGGTACGGCAGCAGGGAGGCATTGCGCTGGCAGGATCTGTCCGGCGTGCAGCGCAGCTGGACGTATGCGCAGATGTACGACGAAAGCCTGAACGTCGCCAAAGCGTTGCTGGCTGTCGGCGTTGGTAGGGGCACGCGGGTCGGCTTGCTGGTCAGCAACAGGCCGGAATGGTTGTTCGGCATGTTCGGCGCCGCCATGGCTGGCGCGGTCACGGTTGCATTGAATACGTTCTCGACCGAACAGGAATTGCACTACCAACTGCGCCACTCTGACCTCGAGATACTGATCATGGAGGCCAGTGTCGCGTCCAATGATTTCGTTACAACCATTTTTGCGCTGTGCCCGCCGCTGGCCACATCGGCTCCCGGTTCATTACTGCATGACGATATGCCCTTCTTGCGGCGCGTGGTCTGCCTGGATAAAGGACAGTCCCGCGCGGGATTACAGGACTGGGATGAGTTTCTTGCCCTGGGCAAGAACATTCCGCTGTCGGTCGCGCAAGCGGCCGCAGGTTCATCGAGCCCCGTCGACCAGGGCCTGGTCTTTTTCTCGTCAGGCTCTACCGCGCAGCCCAAGGCTATCCAGCAAACCCACCGCGCGGCGACACTGCAGTGCTGGCGGTTCGGCCACTGGTACGGCGTCGACAGCAATGTGCGCACTTGGAGCGCCAATGGCTTTTTCTGGTCCGGCAATTTCGCCATGGCCTTCGGCAGTACGCTGACGGTGGGCGGATGCCTGATTTTGCAACGTTACTTTGACCCCGACGCGTCGCTAGCGTTATTGCAGAAGGAGCAGGTATCCCTGGCCATTGCCTGGCCCCACCAGGAGGCGCGCCTGAAGGAATGTCCGGGTTGGGAAGACGCCGATTTGTCCGCGCTGGTGTATGTGGATAAGGACTTGATCCTGGCCACACATCCTTCGATTGCAACCACCTGGCGACAGCCCAATGGTTATGGCTTGACTGAAACCTTTACGTTTGTCAGCGGTATTTCGGGGAGCAACAATGTCGAGAATAGCTTCGGGCCAGTATTGCCCGGCAATACGGTGCGTATCATCGACCCGGACACCGGCGCGATCCTGCCCATGGGCGAAACAGGCGAGATCATCGCCAAAGGCCCGACGCTCACCTGCGGCTACCTGAAAAGCGCGCCGGAGGATCTCTTTGACCGCGAGGGCTTTATCCACACCGCCGACGCCGGGTATCTCACACCCGAGGGCCACTTGTTCTGGAAAGGCCGACTCGGCGATATGATTAAAACCGGCGGCGCAAACGTCTCTCCGGCGGAGATCGACGCCGTGCTGATGGAACATCCTGCCATACAAAGCGTGTTTTCCGTCGGGGTACCCCACGAAACTCTAGGCGAAATTGTGGTGTCCTGTGTGATATTGCGCGAAGGCCATCACGCAGACGAAGCAGTGCTGCGACAATTCGCAAGGCAAACCCTGGCGAGCTTCAAGGTCCCGCGCAAGGTTTTATTCTTTACGGATGAGGAATTGCCCATGACCGGCAGTAACAAAATTCGCCGGGGGGAATTGCGCACTCTCGCCGCTGCCAGGCTGGAGCAGGCGTAGTCATCCCGGCGGGGCAGCCGGAGCATCAGGAATTTCAGATTCAGTGTTAATTGGAGAAAATGTATGGCTTTAAAGACAAGAGATCTCGCACCGCGGATCGCCACCGAGATCGTGGCCGATAAAAAAGAGCTGCTGAGCGGCGCGCATGCTGAAACGATCCGTGAACTAATGGAACGCCGCGGCGTGCTGGTATTCCCGCAAATCGGCTTCACCGATGAAGAGCAGGTGGCATTCACCCAGACCCTCGGCAAGCTGGCGCCCGAATTGGCTGGCGAGCTGATCTACAAGGTCACCCTGGATTCTTCCGCCAATTCGCGTTCCGATTACCTGAAAGGGTCGTGGTACTGGCATATCGACGGCACTATGAACAAGGTACCCATCCTGGCCTCCATACTGTCGGGCAAAGTGCTTTCGCCCACGGGTGGCGAGACAGATTTTTGTAACACCTACGCGGCTTATGATGATTTGTCCGCAGAAGATAAGGCGACCTACGAAAAGTTTAATGTCATACATTCAGCCTGGAACACGCTGTTCTACTATGATCCGGAACCGTCCCTCAACAAAGTGCAGGAGATGATGTCCATCGGCGACAACGAACTACCACTGGTATGGAAACACCGCTCCGGCCGCAATTCACTGGTGATCGGTGCCACCGCCTATCAGGTTGTTGGCAAGGATTACAAGGAAAGCACCAGGATGCTGGTAAAATTGCGCGAATGGGCGACCCAGCCACAGTTTTGCTATCGGCACAAATGGACAGTCGGCGATCTGGTGATCTGGGACAACACCGGCACCATGCACCGCGCGACACCTTATGACCCAGCATCGGGGCGCATGATGCATAGGACCAAACTGGAAGGCGAGGAGGCGTTTGTCTGACGCTTGAGTTTAGCCTCCAGACTGAGCAACTTCTGTCGACGACCCCTATTGGGCCGCCCCAATGCATTGACACATTGAAGCAGAGGCGGATCTGGTGGTTACAGCGTGGTGTCAGGCATCGACCAATTCGCACAGTTGCTTTGCCTGCGAAACATATAGGAATGCAACCCCGGCATCCCGCGCAGCATTCTGAGATTCCGTCACTGCCCACGCTGTCATTCGCTCTTCTTCTAAAGGCGCAGTATCAATGACCATCATCACGGGAACGAAGGAGCCACCCCGTTTTCGAGACTCCTCGCTATGGGCCATCAGCTTCAAAATGTCGCGAGTGATCTCCCCTAACCGAAGCCGACCACCCGCCCGCTCAGACGCCTTGACCTCGATGACTAAAAGGAGCGCCGCCATTGTCTTCTCGAAGTTTCGCCGACGCCAATCTGACGCAATCGTCTCGGAAAACAGGCAGACATCTGGGATCGGTTCGAAGCCACCCCGAAAGTCCTTGTGCTTTCTCAGGTCCAATCGACGAAACAGTTCAGAAACGGGATCATTGATCCACATCTTTACATTCATTCCGATCTGGCTAACTGGGACCGGGCCGTGCACACGTAAGCAATGGTAAACCATGGCCTGGTAGTGCAGTTCAGAGCCGAACACAAGCCTACTCTCCTCGACAATGTGAGGCCAAGCATGAATTAGAGCTGCTACGGCGGTGCGTTGATCTTTCATTGTCTAACGATGGAGTACAGCCGCAGCGGCCGAGGAGCAAAGCGACGAAGACGTCGGCCGGAACGACTGGTTGGGCGTCACTGGAACCGCCAAGATGACCCAGCGCACATGGTTGGCCGGTAAACGGAGTTCTGTGATGTCATGCCTATGACGCACGAGGCGATTGATGTCATCTCTTCTCTTCTTACAGTGTGTGTCGGGCGCAAAAATCCTTGAAATATACAAACTCCCAGCATTCGGAGTGACGACACTTAAATGCGCGGGTTGGGTATTCACAATCACAGTTGAGGCACAACCAACCGTCCATGTCGGATGGCGACGAGCCGCCTGCACCACAGAATGGACACGTACCGCCACCACGCCTGCCTTCCTTGTGATCGGCAGGAACGCTATCGCTCATGTGCCTTGGCCCAAAGTTCAAAGTAACCGCTGCAGCATAGCCCATATTTTCAAATGGCTACATACACTTGGCCGGAAAATATTCGGCCATTGTTCATGAAAAAAAGCTACTGTTTGGCCTGTTGCGTCGCGGTGATTACGACGTCTTGAATCTACACACCTGGTTTGGTCAGCCTGTCCCGCAGCACTGTTTTAAGGATCTTGCCATAATTATTCTTGGGCAGTGCCTCAACAAAAATGTAGCGTTTGGGCCGCTTGAACCGGGCGATATTGTCCAGGCACAAGCGGTCCAATTGTGCTTCAGTAACATCTGAGCCTGCAGTGCGCACGACAAACGCGATGACTTCTTCACCCCATTCAGGATGGGGATGACCGACCACCGACACTTCAAAAACACCCTCGTGTGCCAGCAGTACCTCCTCCACCTCCCGAGGATAGATATTGCTACCGCCGCTGATGATCATGTCATTCACCCGATCCTTGAGTGTCAGGAAGCCGTCTTCGTCGAATACGCCTATATCGCCCGTGTGCAGCCACCCGTCCCTGATGGCCGCAGCAGTGGCGTCGGGGCGATTCCAATACCCCTTCATGACCACTGCGCCACGCACGCAGATTTCGCCGACTCCACCGGGTGGCATATCCGCCCCCTGCTCGTCGACGACTTTCACCTCGACCACGGAATGCGGCACGCCCACAGACCCTAATCGTGTGTCTGACGCATCCCGATGCATGGCTTTGGTCAATGTGGTGATCGTCATCGGGCATTCGCCCTGCCCGTAAATCTGGCCGAGCTTGTTGCCGAGTAACGTCATGGCGGCTTTAAGGTCTGACACATACATGGGACCGCCGCCGTAAATGATATTTTTCAGGTTGGCGGTATTGGCCTGCAATGCACCGGGGGCCTCGACCAGGCGTTTGACCATGGTCGGTGCGGCAAAGAAAAAGGTACCCGGATAGTTTTCGATTAGATCGAATATCTCCGCCGGATCGAATTGGCCGGAAGCGGACACCACCTGATTGGCACCGCTGTGCAGCGCGGCAAAGTTGTACAGTCCCGAACCGTGGGACATGGGTGCCAAATGTAACAGGCTGTCTGTGGTGTCCAACTGCTCCACATCCACAAAGAACGCCAATAACATCTGTTTCAGGTTGCCATGGCTCAACATGGCCCCTTTCGGTGTACCTGTTGTGCCACTGGTATAGAACAGCCAGGCAAGGTCGTCCTTGTTGACATCAACAACGCCGATCGGTGTTGCACCCTGCATTTTTAGCCATGCTGGACCAGGCGTGACGATTTTTTGTAGTGCATTTGAAACATTCGCGTCCACGTCGTCCGCTACAAAACAGACTCTGGCCCCACTGTTTTCCAGAATATAAGCAAACTCCCGTTCGTGGAGTTTGGCGTTTATGGGAACTGCGGCAAGACCAGCGAACCAGATGCCATACAGGGCTTCGAGATATTCCGGCCGGTTTTTCATAATGATGCCGACACGCTCACCCTTTTGAAGCCCGTACTCGTTGCGTAAACTCCCGCCAATGCGAGCGGCGCGGTCAGCAAACTGGCGATAAGTTGCGTGCAGGTCCGTGCCAGAACAGATGGCGCGGTGGTCGGGCCAAATACTGCTCGCGCGCGTTAGAAGATGTGCCAGATTCATTATGCCTTTACCCGACGCATCGTCATGGAATGCTGGAAGCGCGATGCTGGATGCGTATTGATCGTCACCTGGGCGATTTTTTCATCCGTCGTCTCGTAGGTGCGTCGCACCTCAAGCGCCGCCGAACCTGACTTGACCTTGAGACCAACTGCCAACGCTGGGGCAATCAGCGTGGCGGAAATTTGCTGATGTACTTCAATGATGCTCTGGCCGAACATATCCTCGATCAGGGGAAAAATCGGGCCGGTGTGGCGCTGCAGCAATCTGCCCACGGCAGCAAAGGCACGATTGATGTAATACTCCGTCCAGCACGCCGGGAACTCCTCGCTGTCTGAAAATCGATAGCCACGCACTTCCAGCCATTCCTCCCCGCTGGCCAACCCGGTCCGGGCGGCCAGCTTGCCATCAATCGTAACCATACTGATTGACTCAATGGCGAAGCGTGTGCCCGTCGCAAACGCCACGAGGTCATTGATCGACATGACCTGGTGAATATCAGAACCCGGGTTATGGGGTGGAATCACGACTGTGCCTGCGCCCTGCCGTGAAGAGACAAGACCATCGTCGCGCAGTAATCGCAGCGCTTCCCTCACGGTATAGCGACTGACAGAAAAGCGTTCACACAAACCGTCTTCGGTCGGCAGTAGCGATCCTACTGGATACAGCCCGCTCACAATCTCCGCCTTCAACGCGCGCGCCACCTGAAGATACAGAGGAGGCTCGGCTTTGGCATCGGCCCGGCTCGGCGAGCGCAGGGCAGCTTGCGGTGACGTTGCGCGACTTGCCTTGCTGGATTTAAGCTTCGAACCCATAACCTTCCTTGCCCAGCTTCACCGTCGGCTTGGGACATACCGCCGAAACACTGGATATTTGTCCGGACAATACTTTTAAAGTGAGATTCTTTATAGCGTAAATATAGTATTACTTTAAATAATATGCCACGATTTCTGTCCAGACATATTTAGTAAAGATAAAAAGTTACGCAGCTGCGGAATGGAGGACGTAATGAATAATGCCGCCGACCCGGAGAAGGCAATCCTGTCTGAACCGGTCACCTTCCCTGTAGACGCCTATCTCTCTGAAGACTATGCCAGAGCGGAGCGCGACCAGCTGTGGCGCAAAGTCTGGCAAATGGCCGGTCGCCTTGAAGACATTCCGGCCGTTGGCAACTATCTCACTTACGAGATCCTCGACGATTCACTATTGATCGTGCGTACGACAGAAAACCAGATTCGTGCCTACCACAATGTGTGCGCGCATCGCGGTCGCCGCCTTATCGACACTCCTCCCGGCGCCAGAAATGCGCGTGGCCAGAAAAAGCAATTTGTGTGCGGGTTCCACGGCTGGCGCTATAACCTGGAGGGCGAGAACACGCATGTACTGCACCAGGAAGATTGGCAGGGTGCACTGACCGACAATTGCACTGGGCTGCGCGCGGTCAATGTCGACACCTGGGGCGGCTGGATCTGGATCAACATGGATCCCGCGTGCGAGTCCTTGCGCGACTTCCTGGAACCCGCCGCCGCCATGCTCGATCCCTTTGAACTACACAATATGCGCTACCGATGGCGCAAGTGGGTAGTTCTCGATTGTAACTGGAAGGTCGCACTGGAGGCGTTCAACGAAACCTACCATGTGCAGACGACGCATCCGGAATTCAATAAATTTGGCGAGTTTCGCGGCTGGGCCAGGGCGCACGGGAAGCACAGCAACCTCGGTTATGACGCGCCCAAGGGCATGGATGAGAACCAGGCCGCGAAACTGCGGGTCGGCACGAATGCTGACCCCCGTATTTCGACTGCCGAGATGCAGGTTTATACCTGGGAAAAAGCCAACACCAACACCACACAGACGCTGGTCGATGCTGCACTGCGGTTAGTCGACGAGTTACCGGAAGGCACCCCGGCGGGCGCGGTGCTTACACACTGGCTCGCCAGCGCGCGACGCGACGATGCCGCTCGCGGTGTGGTCTGGCCAACGGTCGATCCCAAACATGTCGGCCAGAGCGGCACCGCCTGGCAAATCTTCCCGAACTTCCAGATCGGGCACGCCGTCAACAACGCCCTGTGTTACAGCGCCCGCCCCCACGGCTACAATCCCGACCAGTGTATTTTCGAGGCCGCTGTTTATGAGCTGTTCCCACAGGGCGAGGAGCCGCAGACGGAGTGGGAGTATTGTCCACCGACCGAGGACGCCTGGTGCTACGTACTGTCGCAGGATTTCTCGAACATGGCGGCGGTGCAGCAGGGCATGAAGTCGTTTGGCTTCAGCGGCCCCAAGCCCAATCCCTACATGGAGCGCAGCACCGTCAATCTGCACCACAATCTGGCGCAATACATGGGCACGGGCACGCCGATAAAGCTTAAGGAAACGCAGTAATGACACGTACAGGTCCTTTGTCGGAAGTGCGTGTGATTGATCTCACGGCGATGGTCATGGGGCCGTATTGCACCCAGATCATGGCCGACATGGGTGCCGACGTGATCAAGATCGAGCCCCCGGCTGGTGACAATACTCGCTTTATCTCGGTCGGGCCGGAACCTGGAATGAGCGGCGTGTTCGTCAATGTGAACCGCGGCAAACGCAGCGTCGTGCTTGATCTGCGGTCCGATGAGGGGAAGAACGCGTTGCGGGAACTCGTCAAGCAGGCGGATGTGTTCATCCATTCTATGCGATCAAGGGCGATTGCCAGCCTGGAATTCAGCTACGCAGAAGTCGCCGCCATTAATCCGTCGATCGTCTACACCAACTGTTATGGCTACGGTCGGCGGGGCCCTGACCGAGATATGACCGCGTATGACGACACCATCCAGGCGGAATGCGGACTGCCGGTCGTCCAGGAGATGCTGACCGGCGAGGCCAATTATGTCGGCACAATCATGGCGGACAAGGTGACCGGCCTGACGGCGCTGTACGCCACCATGATGGCGCTGTTCCATCGCGAGCGCAGTGGCGAAGGCCAGGAAGTCGAGGTCAGCATGTTCGAAACCATGGCGTCTTTCATGCTGGTGGAACATGCCAATGGTGCCATGTTCAATCCACCCCTGGGGCCTGCGGTTTACCCACGCGTGGTGGCGCCTAACCGGCGGCCGTACCGCACCAGCGATGGCCAAATTTCGGCACTGATCTACAACGACAAGCAATGGTCCGCGTTCATTGATGCCGTGCAGCCACGATGGAGCAGCGATCGCTATGCCACACTCGAACAGCGGGCACGCCAGATCGATACCGTCTACGGTCTGCTCGCAGAAACTTTTCTGCAACGCACCACGCAGGAATGGCTTGACCTGCTGCGCTCACTCGACATCCCGACTGCGCCGCTGCGCAGCCTCGACGAGTTGTTCGAAAATCCGCATCTGAACGCAGTCGGCTTCTTCGAGACGGTGGACACACCCAACGGCCCGGTGCGCTTCCCCGGCGTGCCCACATGGTTTTCGCTCACCCCGGGGCGCGTCCACGGTCCTGCCCCGACACTTGGCGCCCACACCCGCGAGGTGATGGAGGAACTCGAGCAGAGCGCAATCCGCACTGCAGTTTGACGACTACCGGCTGGGCGGAAGCAATTTTCAGGTACATTGATCCAGTATATGAGGAGTGAGATCGTGGATTTATCTCTCACACAAGACCAGCAGAACATTCGCGACACTATTCTCAAGCACTGCTCCCAATTTCCGGACGAGTACTGGCTGGACCGCGACCGCGATGGGGTCTTTCCGCATGATTTCTTCCAATCGATGGCGGAGGCCGGCTGGCTCGGTATCGCGATGCCCGAGGCAGTGGGCGGCGCCGGGCTGGGCATCACCGAGGCGGCCATCATGATGCAGGCCGTTGCCGAGTCCGGCGGCGGTATGGCCGCGGCCTCCAGCATCCACGGCCCGGTATTCAGCCTGCAGCCAATCGCGTTGTTCGGCACGGCAGAGCAGCAACAGCGAATGATCCCGCCGGTGCTACGCGGCGAGGACCGCATCTGCTTCGCGGTGACCGAGCCCAATACCGGCCTCGATACCACCAAGCTTAAAACCCGTGCGCAAAAGTGCGACGGCGGCTATCTGGTGAATGGCGAGAAAATCTGGATCTCCGTGGCCCAGGTCGCCAACAAGATGATGCTGCTGGCGCGCACCACACCCCTTGAGGAGGTCAAACGCAAGACCGACGGCCTGTCACTCTTTTTCACCGATCTGGACCGCAGTAAGATCGAGGTCCGCATGATCCACAAGATGGGCCGCCACGCAGTCGATTCGAATATGCTGTTCATCTCCGACCTGTGGATTCCCGAGGAGGACCGTATTGGCGCGGAAGGTGAAGGCTTCCGCACCATCCTCCACGGGTTCAATCCGGAGCGCATTTTAATCGGCGCTGAAGCGGTCGGTCTTGGCCGTGTGGCAATCCAGCGTGCTGCCCGCTACGCCAGGGAACGCATCGTGTTCGACCGACCCATCGGCATGAACCAGGGCATCCAGCACCCGCTGGCAAAGTGCTGGGCGCAAGTAGAAGCGGCCAACCTGATGGTCATGAAGGCGGCGACCCTGTTCGATGCGGGCAAGGACTGCGGCGTCGAGGCGAACGCCGGAAAATACCTGGCCGCTGAGGCGGGTTTCGAAGCCTGCCACACGGCCCTCTCGACCTTGGGCGGCATGGGTTATGCGCAGGAATACCATGTTGAGCGCTATTTACGGGAAATCCTGATTCCACGTACCGCGCCAGTGAGCGCGCACATGATTTTGAATTTTCTGGCAGAAAAAGTGTTGGAGCTGCCAAAATCTTACTGATAAACCACACTCTACAGCAGAGAGAATTCTAATGACTGACGCCGTATTGTTCGATGCGCGCGATGACGGCATCGCAATTATCACCCTGAACCGTCCAGACGCACGTAATGCCCTGGGCAAGGACATTCGAGCAGGCCTGTTTGCTGCCTGGGACCGGTTTGAGCGCGACCCGGCGCTGCGTGTGGCCATCCTGACGGGTGCTGGTGACAAGGCGTTTTGCGCCGGTGGCGACCTGAAGGAAATGGTTGAGCGCGGGCTGACCGTGCCACCGCGCGACATGTTTCCTGTTCCGGGGGACAATATCGAGCTGAGCAAACCGACTATCGCGGCGGTAAACGGTGTGGCCTACGCTGGAGGCTGGATGATCGCCCAGGCCTGTGACCTGTGCGTGGCCAGCACCAGCGCACGATTCGCCGTTACCGAAGTCAAGGTAGGCAGGAGTTCTCCCTGGGCCGCGCCCCTGATTCACATGATCCCACAGCGGATCATGATGGAGATTCTCCTCACCGGAAAACCCATCACTGCCCAGCGCGCCTATGACATCGGCCTGGTCAACCGACTCGCCGCACCCGATGAACTGATGGACGCTGCCCTCCTCCTTGCTGCTGATATTCTTGACGGTGCCCCGCTGTCGGTGCGAGCAGCGCGCGAGACAGTGCTGATTGCCACCGAGATGGGACGCTCAGCCGCGTTGCAAGCCGCCAGGCACGCCTCGGAAGTTTGCTACAACAGCGAGGATGCGCAGGAAGGTCCGCGTGCGTTTGCAGAAAAACGCCGCCCGCAGTGGAAAGACCGCTGAGATCTCTGGGCCATTGCCGCTATCGGCTCCGGTTGAACACTGGCGCTCCCAGTTCATTACTGCCATCGGCTCCGGGCGGGAAGGCCTTTTAGCCGGGTTACCCGCTACTCGCACACGAAAAGGCCGTCCCCCCCGGCGCCGCGAGGCC
>JANNVJ010000104.1:0-7137 GCA_031414375.1 Haliea sp. | reverse complement strand
CTTCGGTGATGAACCACTCGGAGTTAACCTGCCAGCCCTGAATCTCATAACCATCCGCGCCGGTGCTCAGGTAATCTGCACCAACGCCGATATTGTTGGTGAAGTACCAGGTGCCGCCCAACCGGTAAGTGTCGACATCGTCACGCTCGCTGATGATAGTGCGACCAGCGCTGGCACGTGCCTTGAAGCCGCCATGGGACATCAGGAACATATGCTCCAGATCCAACGAGTAGGAATCAACATCGCCACCATTGTTGACGCTTGTGTTGCCATAGTTTACGACCATCGTGGTGTTTGGGGTAACGTATTTACCGATCCCTAAGTTGTAGTTAGTGATTTCCAGGTCGCCGGGTTCAAAGCTGCTATAACCCAGGTCCACCAGCCAGCCGGACAGCTTCCAGCCCGGGCCTTCGGCAACATAGCGGCTTTCAACGCCGTAGCGCTGACCGTCTTCATCACTGAGGTTATTGTTACTGTTATTGACCTGACTCAACTGGACTTCGCCATCACTGGCGAAGAGGGTGATGTTGGAAGCGTGATCCAGAAATGCGGCCTCGGACAGCGGGCCCTTGCTGGTGTCTACGTTCTCCATGTACCAGGTGCCGTTAAGCCTGCCGATGTCGGAGTCGACATTGTTGGAACTACTAGCGCCGGTATCGCGGTCCTTGATCGTGGAGTCGGTCTGGCCCATCGTGTAATCACCACCCAGTTCCCACCGGTAGTCGGCTTGGGCAGTTACGGACAGTGCCAGGCCAATGCCTGCTACTAATGCGGTTTTCTTGAACATTGTGTTCTCCTTACAGGGTCTTAGGTTACTTACGGGCTCCCCATCTCACAATAGCGGGGATAGCT
The DNA here is from genome assembly GCA_031414375.1 of Haliea sp. Classification (GTDB taxonomy): domain Bacteria; phylum Pseudomonadota; class Gammaproteobacteria; order Pseudomonadales; family Halieaceae; genus Marimicrobium. The sequence continues at coordinate 6,285 of JANNVJ010000104.1, read as the reverse complement.
CAATATTACGCATGGCACGGGATGCGACAAGGTAACAAATTGGCCAGCAGGACTGTGAACTAATTACTTGTTTTTGTAAAGCTGCTTTGGGAGGTATACCGCACTGCATTGGGCGTAAAAATGGGCGTTTTAGGTGGGGCTTTTTGGCCGCGTAAGCTGAGGTAAACGAGGTGTTTGGGGCCAAGCCCCTTGCTTACTGCCGTCATTGGCCTATCGCACGGGGAGTTGCTCAAAAACCGGCAGATGGGCCATTAATCTTTGCTTCCGCTGGTGGGAGATTGTCGTGTTCCGATGATATATTTTTTCCGGAACTTCAGGAAAGGCAACTCAATGAAATTGTAACTTGCCCAACCCAACGGAATCATCACCAGAAACGCGATTGGTGAAAAGAGTAGGGCCAGATAGATGTTGGACAAACTGACCAAGTGCGTATCTATTGCATCTGCAAGGTTGGAGACAATGAAGACGTGCAACAGATAGATTGAGTAGGAATATGTTCCGATCAGAGCGATAAATCGGGAGAGCCTGCCTGAAGAATGATTAAAGGAGTTGTCATACCATGCAATGAGTGAAGCGTACGCTAAGCCCTCCACTGTTCCCAGAACTATCCAGATTGAGGCCGGGAATGTTTGTTTTGGGCTTCTGTTAAAGCCGCCCAATGAATCAAAATACCAATAAAATCCTGCGAAACACAAGAATACTATTAAAGCGACGAGGTGCCGTCCTCTTATAAGATTACGAAACTCGTAGGCAAGTATCCCTAAGACAAACTGATCAGCATGGCCAACGATAGTAAGATAGGCCAATACTTGTATATCTCCTGCCTCCACATACAGGAACGACCGAAAAATAATCATTCCCACAATGAAAAACACTAAGAAATAGCTAGATTTTCGGGAAAGTAAAAGCAAGAGCGGCAAAATGAGATAGAAATGCAGTTCCACTGTTATGGACCAAGCTCCGTTAGGCCACCTTGGCAAAATCAAACCTTGCAGTATTGATATTGTGTAAGCCAGTGGATCCCCGCCGGAAAGATAGTTTCTGAAACCAACGATAAAAAGAACCACCATGAGCAAGGGTGCGAGACGTAAAAACCGGTTCCAGAGAAAAGCAGGAAAACTGATGTTTTTGCCTGCCAGGAGTTTGGCAAACAGATACCCGCTTAGCGTCATGAATAGTGAAACACCCGTATGCCCTTCTGTTAGAAGAGACAAAGGGAACAGGGGAGGTGGGGCATACTCCCCATTGACCACGTGTATGAAATGCCAGGTAAATACCATGAATGCTGCGATCGCACGGACATGATCCAGGCCTACGTAATATTTCCCCGTGGACGACTTCAAATGCTTCCTTCGAAAATTATTCTAGTGTCGGTAGCGCAAATTAGAATACCATTTTCACTTGGGTCTGACAGCTACAAGGCTATCGAATATACGCACTGTGATGAAAGTGGCATTTTTCATATTCGGGTGATGGCCATCTTCCCATAACCTCCAGGTTGGAACCGAACTTTGTCGCAACTATGATAAAAACGCTGCTTGGTTCTTCGCCGCGTGGGTATATACGAACATCATGTGAGATATACTACCATCATGTGGTTTAGCTCGAATCAGCTGTTAATTGAAGGTCACTTACATGCCATCCGATAAGATGCCCGTACTGGGATTGGTAGTGCCATGCATGAATGAGGAACAAGCATTGCCTCAGACTGCAGTGGCGCTCAAGTTGAAAATTGAATCACTTGTAGGTCGTGGAGTCATTGGTCAAGCATCAAAAGTATATTTTGTCGATGATGGCAGTACAGACGCAACGTGGACAACAATTTGCGACTTAGCGGAGTCAGACGAGCGTTTCGAGGGAATAAAACTGACCAGGAATTTTGGCCACCAATATGCTGTGTACGCAGGGTTGATGCATGCGAAGGGAGATGCGCTCATCTCGATAGATGCTGATCTGCAAGACGACGTGAATGCCATCGACACTATGGTCGAAAAGTATCTAGAGGGTAGTGAGATCGTCTACGGCGTGCGTGCTGATAGACACAGTGATAAAAGGTTTAAGCGCTGGACGGCTTCCATGCATTATTGGCTATCGGGCCGTCTTGGTGTCCGTACGATACCAAACCATGCCGATTTTCGCTTGTTGAGCAGGCGAGCAGTTTCGATTCTCGGTCAGTATCGGGAGACAAATCTGTATTTACGTGGAATTGTTCCCCTGTTAGGGCTGCAATCGTCCGAAGTGTATTATACGCGTACGCGCAGACTTGCCGGTGAGACCAAGTATGGTTTGAAAGACATGCTGGGCTTGTCAGTGCAAGGCCTTACGTCATTTTCAATATTTCCCCTGAGAGTTATCTCTTTAGTGGGATTGTTTGTATTTTTGGTTTCAACGGCGTTCGGCCTGTGGGCACTCTACGCGGCGATGGTTGGACATACGACTTGGGCGCCAACGGGCATACCGATATATCTTTTGGGTGGATTGCAGATTCTGGCAATCGGGATTGTGGGAGAATACGTTGGCAAAACCTATCTGGAGGTCAAGAGTCGGCCTACGTATTTAATTGAGAAAACCACTTCTCATGATAAGCAATGACTAGGCGGGGGAGACCTTTTGTCCGCGGTCCGGGTAGGATCGCTCGATAGAATTTAGCGGAATATCAAGCGGAATATCTTTCGATACATATGGCGGTACGCGTAGAACGTACGATTGTCGAACACCAGTTTGTGAATGCCATCTTTGGTGTCTTTCTTGTAGCGTGCGTAGATGGTTTTTAGCACCCGTTCTGTCTTGGTTTTTTCAATACCACGCAATACGTTAAAAATAGTGCCGGCAAATTGTACGGGGTGATAGATAATGCGCGTTACCAAAAAGCTCATATAGGCTTTTTTGCGCACCCAGTCCAGTTCTTTGCTACCGACTTCGTCGTTGAAGGATACCGCTTTAGCAAGGTCGCCCACCGTTAGCAGATCCAGCCAATCCATGTCTTTTATTTTGTGTTTGCTGGGCTCCCACAGCGGGGTGCCAGGGAGCGGGATAAACAGACCAAAGTTGACCTCATCAACGCCCACTTTTGCGAGTTGGCGTGCATAAGAAATGGTCATCTCCATATCTTCACGGGTTTCGCCCGGTAACCCGAGTACGAAATAGGCAGCGACCTTTAGCCCCAGTTTATGGGCCGTGGCACCACAGTCCCTGAGATGATCCAAATCGAAGTCCTTGCCCTTTTGGATGATATCCACGAGTACCCGAGGAGAGCCGCTTTCGGGTGCCAGGGTTACATGCTCACAGCCACTTTCTTTCATAGCCCGGAGCATTTCTTCATCGATCCGGCTGGCTCGAATGCCGTTGGGAGTTTGCCAGGTTATATCCAGCTTGCGGCGCTTGATTTCGTCACAGATATCAATCAAGCGCTTGACGTTGATGGTCATGTTGTCATCTTCAAAATGGAACTCGCGAATATTCCATTTCTCAATGCAGTGTTCGATCTCGTCAGCCACATCGGTGGCGCTGCGCGACACCCAACGCGTTTTACGGGAAGCGCAAAAGGTACATCCATAGGGGCAGCCACGAGAGCTAATCATGGATGTCCAGCGGCCGTTGGAGTAGCCATGCGATTCCTGCGCTTGAATGTAATTTTCCATGGGCAGCAGGTGGCGGGCAGGGAAAGGAATGGCGTCACTATTCAGCTTGGTATTGCGCTCCAATTTCTCTGTGCCCATCTGGCAATTGCCATTTTCGTCAATATAGGCCAGGTTGCTGATATCGCCGCCGATATTACTCTGAAACAAAAGGTCTTCCTGCAGCAGCTTTTGGCAAAGGTGAAGAAAGGGATTTTCTCCTTCGCCAAGTACAACGAAGTCGACTAGCTCTCGATCTTCATTAAGAATCTCAGCATAGAGCGCGCTGGGATGTGGGCCCCCCAACACAATTTTGATATCACTGCTGAAAGCCCTGATTTGCCGACACAATTCCTGTACAACCGGGTATGCGAAGGAGAAGAGATTGGATATCCCGACAATTTTAACCTGCTCATCGAGTCGGGCAACAATGTCATCAAAGGCCAAACCCCGTACGAAAGTTTCTTTGTGGAATGAGTTGATGGTACCGGGCGCCAGGCCCACCGCATCGATAATGTCGACCGATATTTCATGCTGTTCCAGCACTGCAGCGATGTAGGCAATTCCCAAGGGAGGAGTAATACCGCTCGCTACCTGATTCTTGGTAAACACCTGTGGAGGGTTGATCAATACAACCTGAGGATTCATAGCTGGCGGCCTGAAATTAACATGGAGACTGACCCGTTCGCGTAAGCGCTTTGGAATATCCCTTATTTAACAAGGTCTTTTGCTGCTTCTCTAACTGGCAGTTTAGAAACTTTCCACCATATTGTAAAGGCAACCACCCATTGGACTGACCCTGAAAAACAACTCTATGTCCTTGAATTGTTGCTCAACGAGGCTACTGATAGTGCTTATAATGCAATTGGACGCTCCGGACCACCCGGTTTGCCGGCTTTTGACCAACTGTGTGACGCTGTTCAAACTTCCTATGGATGCCAAGTTAACTGAAAAACTTAGGTTTTTTTGCCTTTTACACTCCAGCTGTAGCCATGACGATGATGAATTTCAACAGCCTGGAAGCCTGCCGATTCCAAAAGAGCGATAGCCTCATGCCTTTTGTAGTACTTCAAATACGTAGGATTTAGCTGATCGTAAATCACCAAACGGCGCTTCTTGGGGGACATGGGCCACCAAACGACATTTAGGTATCGCATCAACGGCAGTGGGAGCAGTTTGCCGACGAGGCGATACATGCAAAGTGACCAGTAGAGCGCTTGAACTACAACCAAAAGCAGAAAATGCGGCAGATAGGTAGTGATTTTTCGAAGTGGCTCGACGAATTTTAGATACAGTTCATTTCCTTCATAGCTACAAAGCCAAAAAAAGATTTCCCCTCCAGGCTTTAAAGCGTCATAACAACGTTTAACTGTTGCCGCGGGCTGACTGATGAACTCAATCACGCCTATGGAAATCACAAAATCAACTGGCTTTTCGACTGTCCACTCATCGCCTCGCCTATTCAATGGGGTAACGTCTTTTCCTCGTTCCATTGCAGCTAGATTATTCTTGAGTTTCTCAAATGCCCCCGGCGCGGGCTCCACGGCGTAAACATGAGATGCACCGGAATCAAGCAGCATTCCCACTATGCGCCCTGTCCCACTACCAATGTCGACTATGGTTTTCCCTTGCAGATCATCGGTGCGCATCAAGGGAGAGAGAATGTCAGAAAAAAGTGCTAACGATGCATACCACCCCTCGTTGTCATCATAGCGTGACCATTGATTGTCAAAATCTTGAATGGTCTTATCATCTAAGGTTGACATGCATCAACTCCAATCAGAGGGTAAAGTTCTTATCGCAGGCGCGCGGTTTCGCTGACTGCGGCTGGAAAATTGGCAATCAATTTACGGTTGTTCCAGCTTTCGTTATCAGTTTATTGGGTTTCGAGGCTACTTTTCCTCGTGCGCATAGCAACAGACTTGTTAAATTATGTCAATGCTGCAGGCTATGTCACACAGTTGGTCATTAATCGAACTGAGAACTGCTTCTAAAATATCACATGAGCACGCTATGCACCTTCGTTTCGCCCAAAAAAAAGCATCGTGCATTCTACTTGTCAGAATATTTTGCCGCAAAATACTGCCGTTGGGGCAGCAGCAATCGAACCGACGCAGTGCGTTCTGTAGCGAAGCCAGCAAGATATTCCGCGTTACCAGCGCGTCCGGATCACTCTCGCGCAACACGACACGACTAGGATCGTTGGATAGTGGGTTGCCAGGTTCGGTGCAGATCGAGTGCTCGGCGAAAAATTCCGCCTGATCCGTGACCCGGGCGAAATCCAGCATACTCTGTTATCACGACCAGGCCGCCTGCGGCTCATCTCCCGTCGTGACGGGCACAGAGCTGAAAGACGGCGTCGCCGGAGCAGTCGTAGTGCCGTGCGACGTAGGCGGCGACCGGGTCGTCCGGTGAAATAAAGGGCTGCACGAGCAGCACATGGCTGACACGCTTCTGCTCCAACGTTTCGATCAGACCCTGGATCTCCTCGTCGCTCTGGTATTTCGGAAAGATCAGGTCGTACCTTGTCGGGTTGCGCGCGCCGGTCATCAGGTACATCGCCGAAAAGCCCGGATAGCAAAACAGATCACGGTCGGGGCTCTGCTCGATCGCAGCCTTCACCCGCTCCACGTTGTCAATTTCGTCCGACGTGGCAAAGGGCAGCCTG
>JANNVJ010000103.1:0-1580 GCA_031414375.1 Haliea sp. | reverse complement strand
CGGCCTTCCTATTGAACGTGAGTGCTTGTAGCTATGCTCAACCGCACAGCGAGAACTCCAATGTAGCGTCAGGATATGGCGCCCGTCCCTATCTGCCCGAGCCACACACTTCGCTCATTCCCGCTGTTCACATCGCCCCGGCGAGGGGCTGGTCAGCGGACGAAAAGCCTAAGGTGGCCGCCGGCTTTGCAGTGAACGTTTATGCAATGAATCTGGATCACCCGCGCTGGCTCTACGTCTTACCCAATGGCGATGTACTGGTTGCGGAAACCAATGCTCCGCCCAAACCGGACGATGCGAAAGGCATAAAAGGGGTGGTGATGAAGTACATGCAGAAGCGTGCAGGCGCTGGCGTGGAAAGTGCGAATCGAATTACCCTGCTGCGCGACACAGATGGCGATGGCATTGCCGATCTAACTACTGTTTTTCTCGAGGATTTAAACTCTCCTTTTGGGATGGTGCTGGTGGGCAGCAATTTTTATGTCGCTGAGTCGGACGCATTAAGGCGTTTTCACTATCGTAAAGGTGAAACGCAGATTCGCGCCCAGGATATCGCAACGAGTGTCAAAGTAACTGACTTGCCTGCGGGCCCGATCAATCATCACTGGACCAAGAACGTCGTCGCCAACGCTGACGGTTCCAGACTCTATGTCAGCATAGGTTCGAACAGTAATGTCGCCGAAAACGGCATTGACAAGGAGGAGGGCCGGGCGGCGATCTGGGAGATCGATCGGGCAACGGGCGACAAGCGCTCGTTTGCTTTCAAGCCACTATCGAGGCGGTGCATTTATCGGGCAGCACGGATCCTGGAATCGTAATCCACGCAGCGGCTACAAACTCATTTTTGTACCCTTCGAATACGGGCTACCCAGCGGTAAGGCCGAAGACATCATGACGGGTTTTGTTAACGACGAAGGGGATGCGCTGGGACGCCCTGTCGGCGTTGCGATTGATAATACTGGTGCCGTACTTGTTGCAGATGATGTAGGCAACCGTGTTTGGCGTGTCGTTCCGGCAATAGCGAAAAAGTAGAATTACGTTAGCTAGCGAACAGACAGTTCGCGCCAGGAGAGTTGAAATAGGACTGTTCAACGTTGCTAGAGTGCGGTCACTTCAAACGGTTGCTCTCAAATACCCGTACCTCAACAAGTAAAACCCTAGTGGATACGCTCCTATTGAAAAGGACAATCGAATGATTGGTACAGCTAAAAAGGAAGTTTCGACACTGCATGTTCTACCGCATCTTCCCTATGCCGAAAATGCGCTGCATCCCGTAATCACTGCCAATACCATCAGGTTTCACTATGGTAAGCACCACAAGGGCTACATCGACACCCTGAACACGTTGATCGCCGGTACAGAACTGGCAGGCCTTTCGCTGGCTCAAATCATTGCGCGAACCGCGGGAAAGGCAGACAAAGTCGCGATCTTCAACAATGCGGCGCAGGCGTGGAATCACAGCTTTTACTGGCGCAGCATGTGCCCGAACGGTGGTGGCGAGCCGCCCGCTGCATTGAAACAAAAAATGGAGGCGGCCTTCGGCAGTGTGGAGGCTTGCATAAAAGCGCTGGCGACGGCGG
>JANNVJ010000102.1:0-12048 GCA_031414375.1 Haliea sp. | reverse complement strand
CGATCATGGATGCGTCGAAGAAATGGACGATGCCAATCCGGAATTGGAAAGCAGCGCTCAACCGGTTTATGATCGACTTCGAAGACCGGCTGATCAACTATGTTTAACCCGGGCGGTTACACAGAATTATTTACAGGCTCCTGAGTCTGGCTCTCCTGTTTTTTTTCGATAATACCAACCGTCCGACATCAGAGTTTCCGTTATCGGGTAGAGTTCACGGTGAGCGTAATACCATTCGCGCATCTGCTCATAGCTCAGGCCATGATCTGTCGCTACTTTCTTTAACGTGCGAATGACCTCATCGCCCTGGTCAATCCGGTCCAAAGCGAGGAGCACAGCCCCCGTCTTGATGGTGAGCCAGCGCTTAGCGTCATGCAGGTTGATACCCGGATGCGGCCTACCGAATACATCATCCCAGCTTCTATGCTCGAATCCGTCAATTTTGTTCCATGCACCTCTGAGCGGCACAGCACACCATGGAGGCAGCGGAAGCCTGGCATTGATACATTCTGTTACGGCTTCAAAGATTATTTTAAAGTCTCCTGTGGTCTCGTATTGCGTCCTTAAACGCGGCAGTTCCTTCGTCCAAGAGAACCATTGATGTACCGGAGAAACTCCAGCCCGGCCTGTGCCTGGACCTTCCTGCCCCGTGCGTTCTATCCACTCATGTTCAGCCGCTTTTGCATCCTCATAAGTCCAGCGCTCAAACTCACGTATCTGTCCGGTAAAAATACCGTATAGATCGAATTCCCGTTGCGTCACTCGTACCCCCTAAAGTACAGCCCCTCAATGTGGATGCAGCGCCAGGCCGTTAAGGGAACGGCTTTTCGCGGGCCATGCTAGGCGCTGCAATTCGAAACTGTCTTACTGCCTATCAAAAACCTGTTGGCGCGATTTTCCGGAGAGGCGCCCGATTTTTTTGAAGTACCAATTCACCCAGTTGTTGCTTGCTCAGGTGCGGAGCATTTCTTTTCTCTATTTCACCGGTAATCAAGTCGGCCCAATTATCACAAAGGTAACCGCCGGTCGTGCAAAGACTCCGAGCGGTATCGTCTTCTTTCAGCCGGCCAGCGAGCACCTCGAATAGGGCGCCGATGTCGTTAAACGCGGAGCGAACTAACTGTTCGGTGTCTCCGGTCATTGGAGTGGGATCTGGTTTTTTCATTATTTGTTCCTTTCGATGGGTACAAGAGTTTTACTGTGCTGCAATTCGACGAGGGCTCGACCTAAGAATGGTATTGCTTCGTTGCGCCACCAGTCCGGGGCGATGTAGCCGCTGGACATACCGCCTTGAGCGTACATCTCCAATTGAAATTGGTCCTCCACTTCAATGGGCTTACCGGTCAGAAACTTGAACGCCGCCGCGACTTGGACAGGTAGCTGGTCAGGGGCTCCTGGCAGCGGGGTGTTGGAAAAATACTCCTTCATGGCTTCCCATAGGTATGGATCGCCACGGAGACCCCAGGTCTCAGGTTCGACGGCGAAAAGGTCGGACAAGTGTTTCGCTCTGGTCATGTGCGCCTCCCTGCAAACTGCCTGGTTAACTACCAAATTTCGCGGTAATAACATTGCCGGATAAAGCCTGGGCTCTCAGGTTGTCCAGGTAGTCCGCCCAGCCCTGCATCATCGCTTTTCGCTGGGGTAGGTGGGCGGTCCGGTTGTATGCCCTGCCGTTGGCATCCTTTACCGCGTGGGCAAGCTGGTGTTCTATCCATTCCACCCGATAATTCAGGACTTCATCCATGATCGTGCGGGCCATAGCCCGGAAGCCGTGGGGCGTCATAGTGTCGTTGTCATAGCCCATGGTGCGCAGGGCTACGCGTGCCGCGTTTTCACTAAGGGACCGGCTACCACCCCTCGCACTTGGGAAAACGTACCGCCCCCGGCCTGTAAGGGGGTGCAGGGCCTTCAAATGCTCCAGCGCCTGGCTGCAAAGCGGGACAATATGTGGCTGCCCCATCTTCATCTTGTCGGCGGGTATCTCCCAGCGCTCCTCATCCCAATTGATTTCCGCCCACTCCATGGCCCTTATCTCCCCGGGGCGCTGGAATAGCAGGGCGGACAGTTGCAAGGCTGTCTTTACGGTCGGGGTGCCTTGGAATGTGTCAATTGCCAGTAGCAGCTTGCCCACCTGTATCGGGTCGGTGATTGCCGCGTAGTGCTTTTTGGCTTTGGTTTTGAGTGCGCCTCGCAGATCGCCGCTGGGATCGCGCTCAGCCCTGCCGGTGGCCACGGCGTAGCGGAATACCTGACCCGCCGTTTGCTTGGCCCTGTGCGCCATATTGACCGCCCCACGGGCTTCTACCTTGCGGAGCACCATGAGCAATTCAGCGGATGTGATCTGGCTTATGGGGCGGGAGCCCAGGGAGGGGTTGAGGTCATTCTTAAGCAGACTGCGGGTGCGGTCTCGGTAGCTGTCGGATTTGTCCTGCAGCCTGGACTCATACCACTCGGTGGCCACTGCCTCGAAACTGTCCGCGCTGGCCAGGTGGCGCGTTATGCGCTCAATCCGTTTGGCCTCGCCGGGGTCTATGTCCTTTGCCAGCTTCTCCCGCGCGGCCTGGTGTAGCTTCCTGGCGTCCGCCAGGCCGGTATCGGAGTACACCCCCAACGCCAGGGTCTTGCGCTTTCCGGCGAAGCGGTAGTTATACCGCCAGTATTTGGTGCCGCTGGGGTTCACTAGCAAATACAGCCCCCCACCGTCTTGCAGTTTAGTGGGCTTGGCCTGGCCCTTGGCTTGCTGTACTCCCGTGGCTGTTAGCTTGCCCATACTCCACCCCCTCAAGTGGTCGATTTGGCGGTATCACCTTTGGCGGTATCAAATATACCGCCAAATATACCGCCTTTTTGGCGGTATCTAGCCGGACCTTACCGGACGACTCAGGATGGATTATACATAAAAAAGCCCTGATTTACAGGGCTTTAAGGTCATTCTAGGATGTTGCTGGAAGGTTATATGGTCGGTGTGAGAGGATTCGAACCTCCGACCCCTTCGTCCCGAACGAAGTGCGCTACCAGGCTGCGCCACACACCGAATTGAAGCGCTTCACTATACCAAATGAACAGCTCTGAACCAATGCCCGCCAGAGCTAGTACACGCCAGCCCAGCGCGCCAAAAACTGGCTGAAGATGCTGAGCGTAGTCACCACAACTATCAGCAAGAGCACCAGCCGCAGGGGTCGAAAGGGCTTGCGTTGCACGGAATTGATACCGCGGTTGACGAACTCGTCGACCTTTTTCTGGTCTTCAGGGAAAAGGCGATTGTTATAGCTGCGATCCTGCTGGTCGGGGAGTTTGTCGCTCATCGTAGAAACTGCACACGGTTAAGAAGGAGAGAATTAGCACTATCATTCTCCCCTTCTTGAACAGGAAAGTCATCCCACACGTAAAAACCAACCATACACGCTAAACATAACGCCCCTAGAGCTGGAACAGCGCTTCGGGCATCTCCATCAGGCTTTCGGCTCCGGCCAGCATCGTGATTTTCAGTGATTCGGTGCGCGGTAGCAGTCGCTCAAAGTAGAAGCGCGCAGTCATGACTTTGGCCTCATAGAAAGAGACATCACCTGTGGCAGCGGCTATCTTCTGTCGCGCCAATACCGCCATGCGGGCCCAGAAGTACGCCAGCGTGACGTAGCCACTGTACATCAGGTAATCCACCGCTGCGCCGCCCGCATTGTCCGCATTGGTCATAGCCGCCTCACCGAGTTTCGCGGACAAGTCCAGCCACTCTTGTGCATGTGCCTTCAGGGGCTTCACGAACTCGGCGTATTCTGCGGTGTCGTGCGCCGCGCAGAACTCATCGATCATGCCGGTGTATCCCAAAAGCAGTTTGCCGCCGCTACCCAACACTTTGCGGCCCAGCAGGTCGAGGGCCTGAATACCAGTGGTGCCCTCGTAGAGCATAGCGATGCGGGCATCGCGCACAATTTGTTCCATGCCCCACTCACGGATGAAACCATGCCCGCCAAACACCTGCACACCCAGATTGGCAGCTTCAAAGCCGACCTCGGTAACAAACGCTTTACCAATAGGCGTGAGCAGTGCCATCAGGTCATCAGCTGCTTTGGCCTGCGCCTCGTTGCCGTTGGCGACGATATCACTCTGCTGCGCCAGGAAGTACACGAAGGCCCGGCAGCCCTCTGCGAAGGCCTTCTGAGTCAGCAGCATACGCCGCACGTCCGGGTGCACAATGATGGGATCGGCAGGGCCATCCGGGTTTTTGGGCCCCGTCAGTGAGCGCATGGCCAGACGCTCTTTCGCGTAGCTCAGCGCGCCCTGGAAGGACAACTCGGCGTGCGCCAAACCTTGCGTGGCAGTGCCAATTCTCGCGGTATTCATAAACGTGAACATGGCGTTCAATCCGCGGTTCGGCGGACCGATCAGAAAACCTTTGGCACCGTCGAAGTTAAGTACACAGGTGGCATTGCCATGGATGCCCATCTTTTCTTCTATGGAAGCGCAATGCACTGCGTTGCGCTCGCCGACGCTGCCGTCATCATTGACATTAAACTTGGGCACGATAAACAGGGAAATGCCTTTGGTCCCGGCAGGGGCATCCGGTAGGCGTGCAAGCACAATATGGACAATATTTTCTGTCATGTCGTGATCGCCGGCGCTGATAAAAATCTTGGTGCCGGTAATGGCGTAGGAGCCGTCCGCACGCAGCTCGGCCTTGGTGCGCAGCAATCCCAGGTCTGAGCCGCACTGGGATTCGGTGAGGCACATCGTACCCGTCCACTCACCGGACACGAGTTTGGTCAAGTATTTCTGTTTCTGCTCCGCGTCGCCGTGCGCCTCCACCGTGTTAACCGCACCGTGACTGAGTCCCGGATACATGACCCATGACCAATTCGCCGTTCCCGCCAGTTCATTCACCATGATACCAAGCATGTTGGGCATGCCTTGACCGCCATGCTCGACATCCGCACTCAATGCCGGCCAGCCATTCTCAACATACTGGCGGTAGGCTTCCTTGTAGCCTGCGGGAGTTGTTACGCCCGTCGCACTCCAGTGGCAACCTTCCTCGTCACCACTGCGGTTCAGGGGTGCTACTACGTTCTCGGCAAAGCGGGCGCCCTCTTCAATAATGGCGTTCATCAGATCCTCGGTGGCTTCTTCATAACCGGGCAGGGTCTGGTACAACTTCTCGGATTCCAATACCTCGTTAATAACGAAACGAATATCGCGTACCGGCGCTTTGTAGCTTGGCATGGTTGTTTCCTCTGGATGATTGCGACCTGGGACAATCTGATTTGACGTCTTCCGGTCAGGCTATGTGTTCGGCGAAAACATTTTGCGGAAATGTTACGCGAAGTCAAATACCTTTTTTCGCCACAAGCAGGGACGGTGGGCAAGTAGCGGTTATAACATCACCAACGGCCCATGACGTAGTTAGTGCACGCTATTTAAATAGGGCTTGAATATCAATGTATTTAGCAAGCTCTGCACCCTGCCAGTGGGGAATAAACGGAATCACCCCCAACAGAGGTGCTCGGAGCAGTTGCTGCAAAGTGTCCAGGTTTTCCTGCTGGCGGTCCATCGGTGGTCCGGGCTGATTGGCGACCCAGGCAACCAATTCCAGACCATCGCGGCGGATGGCCTCGGCCGTGAGCAATGCGTGATTGATGCACCCCAGGCGCATCCCGACCACCAGAATCACTCCCACCTGTAATTGAACAGCCACATCTGCCAGCGTTGCGTGGGCATTGATCGGCACTCGCCAGCCTCCCGCACCCTCAATCAGGACAAAATCTGACGTACCGAGCATGACACCGCGGCAGAAACCCACCAGCTGATCGACCTGCATCCGTTTACCTTCGAGACTCGCCGCGATATGCGGGGCGACAGACGCGCGCAGGGCTACCGGGTTTATCTGGTCGTAGTCCAGCGCCTCGGTCATAGACGCCTGCAACAACAGGGCATCGTCATTCTGGCCTGCCTTATCACACCCGGCCGCCACCGGTTTGACCGCAGCGGTACGCAAGCCGACATGGGCAGCGGCTACCAGCAACGCGCAACTAACGGCTGTCTTGCCAACGCCTGTATCCGTACCGGTCACAAACCAGGTCTTGCTCATGTCTTTCTCACCACCCCAAAAATAACGTCATAGGTAGCGGGTAGTAGACCCTCTACCCGCCACACCTCATACGCCTGCAGCATACCCTGCAGCGCCCGCCGACTGGTCAAGCCCGGCCGGCGACTGCGATTCATATTGTGCGCACCCAGCGCTTTCAGTTCGTCGAGCAAATCCCGAACTCGCGTATATTCCATGCACAATATCTGCCGCTCCAGCGTGACTTCTATGCCAGGGACACATTCCGCGGCGGCGTACAAAGAGGCCATTGGCAAGAACGTATTTACATGTTGGTGCGAATCAACTGCAGCCCATGCGCAGCGCAATTCACGCAGGGTATCCGGTCCCAGCGTCGTAAACACACAACAACCGCCAGGACGCAGCACCCGTGCCAATTCTGCAAACAGATGCTCGGGGCGCGCACACCACTGCACCACCAGACTACTGAATACCAGATCGACAGACGCACTGGCCAGAGGCAAGGACTCAGCATCCGCGACGAGCCACGCGCAGGCGGCGTCGCAGTGATCGCGAGCGTGGTCAACCATGCCGGGCGCGAGGTCCAGTCCGAGGTACAGCACACCGGGAAAGCGCTTTTTAAGGTGGGCATGAAAATAGCCAGTGCCACAACCAAGGTCGAGTACCGTTGCCGGGATGCCCTGCCAGTCGTCGAGGCTGGTCAGTAATTGCACACCGACCTCACGCTGTAAATGTGCCACCGAATCGTAGAACGGTGCCGCGCGACTGAATGACGCGGCCACCGCGTTTTTTTCAAGCATCGCAGTAAGCGCTCGCTTACCGCCCAGCATGCCGGTGACCGCCAGAAAATCTCGGATGCCCTGTGCCACCGCCCCAGGAACCTCAAGCAGTGCCAGATGACCGGCGTGTTGCAACACTTTGACGTGTCCTGCGGATACGCCCGCGATGCGCGGAGCGATGGTCGCAGTCACCGCGGCGGGCACCAGCGCATCCTGTGCTGCCAGCATATGCAATTGCGGCTGCGCCAGCACACAGAGCACATCGCGTTGATCAAGCGTCTGCAGCCACTGCAATCCAGTCAACAGCTCGGCGGACGCAGGTTGCCGCTGCAGTTGGTGCAACCGGCGCAACAAGTGTCGGGTCTGGAACGAACCGGTGACCTGCAGCGTATCGAAGCGCTGCAGTGCGGCTATCGGATCAGCCTCAAATGCACAGCGAAACGCACTAAAGGCGTCCGCGTCCATACCGGGCCAATCCTCCGCAACGACGAACCTGGGATTGCTACAAATTGTCACCACAGCCGCCACCCGCTGCGGTGCGTACACGGCAAGCTCGATGGCCAGCTGTCCTCCCAACGACCAACCCACGTAGACCGCTTGTTCGGGGCAGCAATCCAGAATACCAGCCAATAGCACAATCAATTCCGGTTCATTGCCTAAGCCGATGCCGGGAGCGCAGCCCGGTAGGTCCAGTAGCGTAATATTGGCCCAGGGCCGCAGCATCACCAACAGCGGTCGCCACACTTCCCGATTGCTGCCCCAGCCATGCAGGAGCACCAGCTCCTGCTGCGCCGCCTGAGTGGCTGGCAGGTATTCGTAAGGTACGAGCACTCAGCCCTCCGGCCAGCAGACAGCCAACTGCTCCAGCAGGCGATCCACTTGTTCTCCACTGTGCGCTGCACTAAGCGTAATACGCAGGCGGGACGTTCCGACCGGCACCGTGGGCGGCCTGATCGCGCCAATCAAATAACCCCGCTGTGCCAGCTTCTCACTTAACGCCATGGCGCGAGCGGCTTCCCCCACGACCAATGGCTGTATGGCACTGTCGGATACCATCAGTGGCAGGTCCAGATGCGCCGCACCTTGACGAAATCGTTGTATCAATTCGCCCAGGTGCTGCCGGCGCCATGCTTCCTCCTGCAACAGCGAGAGTGCCTCGAGGCTGGCTGCCGCCACCGCCGGTGGCAACGCTGTGGTGTAGATATAGTTGCGCGAATGCTGGATCAGGCTCTCGATCAGCTGCTCACTGCCGGCGACAAACGCGCCTGCGGTACCCAGGGCTTTACCCAATGTCGCCATCAGCACCGGCACCGCAGAAACGTGCAGTCCCGCTGCCTCGGTACTGCCAATGCCACGCTCGCCCAACACGCCAAAACCGTGCGCATCATCTACCATCAACCAGGCATCCTGCGCGGCACACAGTTCTGCCAGCGCGGCCAACGGGGCAGTATCACCGTCCATGCTAAAGACACCATCCACCGCAACCAGCCGCGGACCCTCGGCGCGTGTCAGCTTCGCTTGAAGAGCTGTGACATCGTTGTGGGGAAAGCGCTGAAAACGGGCGCCGCTGTGCAAACCTCCGTCCAGCAGGGAGGCGTGGTTGAGCCGGTCCTCGAACACATAATCGCCGCGCTGTAGCAGGCTGGTAAGTATCCCGGTATTGGCCATATACCCACTGGAAAACAGCAGGGCGCGGGGTCTCCCCGTAAACTCGGCAAGCGCCTCCTCCAGCGCGTGATGAGGAGCACTGTGACCGCAGACGAGGTGGGAGGCTCCGCTACCGACGCCGTACTTCGCTGCTGCGCTGCGAAAGCGGGCAATGACACGGGGGTGAGCGGCCAGGCCGAGATAGTCATTGCTACAAAAATTGAGGTATTGACGCCCCCCCACTTGCACCAACGGACCCTGTGCTGACTCCAGGGTCAGGCGCTGCCGATACAGGGAAGCTGTGCGCCGCCGCTCCAGAGCCGTGCCCAGGCGCTCGGCAAACGCCGTCATTACGGCGACCTAGGTGCTGGCGACATCGTAGAACAAGGGGCTGGGCATCTGCGGCGGCTTTTCCACTTGTCGACGCTCCGGCTCTATACCCAGGCGGCGGAACAGGGCCATGTCGGTATTGGCCTGTGGATTGGGCGTGGTGAGCAGCTTTTCCCCATAAAAGATCGAGTTGGCACCGGCGAAGTAGGCCAGGGCGTGCATCTGTTCATTCATTGCTTCCCGGCCGGCCGACAGGCGCACATGGGATGCGGGCATCATGATACGCGCTGCGGCAATGGTGCGAATAAACTCGAAAGGATCCAGGTCCTCGGCGTTTTCCAGCGGAGTCCCTGGCACCCGCACCAGCATGTTGATCGGCACACTCTCCGGATGCCGTGGGAGATTGGCCAGCTGTTGCAGCAAGCCAGCGCGGTCGGTTTGCTTTTCACCCATGCCCACAATGCCGCCGCTGCACACCTTCATGCCAGCGCTGCGCACATGATCCAGCGTTTCCAATCGATCCTGATAGGTACGGGTAGAAATAATATCGCCGTAGTATTCGGGCGAGGTGTCCAGGTTATGGTTGTAATAGTCCAGTCCGGCTGCGGCCAGTTCCAGTGCCTGATCCTTGCTCAACATGCCCAGTGTCATGCAACTTTCCAAGCCCAGCTCCCGCACCCCTTTGACCATCGCGACGACTTGCGGCATATCACGCTGTTTGGGCGAGCGCCAGGCGGCGCCCATACAAAAGCGCGTGGCGCCTGAAGCTGCCGCCGCCCGGGCCTGTTGCAGCACCTGTTCGATCTCCATCAGCTGCTCCACCGCAAGGCCCGTGTCATAACGGGTGCTCTGTGGGCAGTAGGCGCAGTCCTCGGGACAGGCGCCGGTTTTGATGGAAAGCAAGGTGCTTACCTGAACCTGATTTGGGTCAAAATACTGACGATGGACCGTGTGAGCTGCAAAAAGCAGATCGTTGAAAGGCCGCGCGAAAAGCGCTTCAACCTCCGCCCGTGACCAATCGTGACGAATCTCACCGGCTGCCATGTCGGATAGCAACGCTTTTGCTGCAATGGATGAATGCATATCAAGTCCGAGAATAAACAGTTGGGAATAGACCCCTGCATGATACGGGCGGCACCCTCGCTGTCAACCCAGAGGCCACCTCTTGGTTAACAAGATCAGCGCAAGCCTGCTCGACGGGCTGTTTCCACACCACTGCGCGCTGTGCGGCCTGCGCAGCCACCGGCCGGTGCCGCTATGTCTGGAGTGCCAGCGTGAGATGCCCCTCAACCAGCACTGTTGTGCGCGCTGCGCCTTACCTCTTCCCGCCACAACAGATGCTGATACGGCACGCTTCTGTGGCAGTTGCCAGCACACCCCGCCCCCCTTTGACCGTGTCATTGCCCCCTGGTTGTATGAGGAGTACTTCGCCCACCTGATACACCAGTGGAAATTCCATCGCGAAAGGCGCATGACGCCACTGCTGGCCGCCCTGTGGCAGCAGCATGCCAAATACCACGCGCCGGTTGATGTGCTGGTGCCGGTACCCCTGCACTGGCGCAAACGGTGGCAGCGCGGCTTCAATCAATCCGAACTACTGTGTCGGCAACTGCACGCCACCTGCCCCGAACTCAAGTCCTGCCGCATTGCGCACCGACTCGTCAAACGCCAGCGCGCGACCGCTGCACAGGCGGGCATGGGTGCCCGGCAGCGCCGCAACAATCTCAAGGGTGCGTTTATCGTATGCGGGCCCTGTGACGGCCTGCGCATTGCCATTGTGGACGATGTACTGACCACGGGAGCGACCGCAACGGCGATGGCCAACGTACTCGCAGGCGCTGGCGCCAGTTACATCGAAGTCTGGTGCCTCGCCCGCACACCTGCACCGGGCGCCTAACGCTGCGATCTCTTCACTTGTCGACCTCGACGAGGCGAACGCCTACCTGAACCTAGAAGGAAGTGCTACCGTGGAACCTGGGCTGCCAGTCGGTGACTAAATCCATGCGCAGATCTAAAACGCAGCGCTGTTAATTGATACAACGGATCCGACATGACCACGCATCCCTATGACCGGCTCGACCCCGATATGATTATCTGTGCAGTGGAGTCTGCAGGATACCTGTGCGATGCCCGTCTACTGGCCCTGAACAGCTACGAGAATCGGGTGTACCAGGTAGGCATTGAAGACAGTGTCCCGCTGATCGCCAAATTTTACCGCCCGGACCGCTGGAGCGAGGCACAAATACAGGAAGAACACAGTTTCAGCCTGGAGCTGCAGGACGCCGAGATCTCGGTGGTGGCGCCACTTGTGGATGAGCAGGGTGTAACCCTGCACACCTATGAGGGCTTTCAGTTTGCCTTGTTTCCCCGTCGCGGTGGCTACCCGCCGGAACTGGACAATCTGGACAACATGTTGGTACTGGGGAGAACCCTGGGGCGCATCCACGCCGTAGGACGCGCAGGCCAATTCAACGTGCGACACTCGATGTCGGTGCAGCGCATGCTGACCGACAGTCGGGAGCTGTTGCTTGACGGTTTCTTGCCACGGCCACTGGTGCCCGCCTACGAATCGCTGACCGCAGATCTCAAACAGATAGTGGAGTCCGTGTACCGCGAGGTGCAGCCTGAAGATGTCATCCGCATCCATGGCGACTGCCACATCGGCAATATACTCTGGCGCGACAATACCGCGCACTTTGTGGACTTTGATGACTGCTGTGCGGCACCCGCGATTCAGGATTTGTGGATGTTTCTCAACGGCGAGCGGCACGACCGCCAGTTACAACTTTCGGAACTGGTAGAGGGCTACTCCGAGTTCTGCGACTTCGACCCGCGCCAGATACGCTGGATCGAAACCTTACGCACCCTGCGCCTGATCAATTACGCCGCCTGGCTGGCGCGGCGCTGGGAGGATCCGGCGTTTCCACGCAGCTTCACCTGGTTTAATACGGAACGCTACTGGGCGGATCATATTCTGGAACTGCGCGAGCAGATGTCGGCTTTGCAGGAGGAGCCTCTGCAGTTGCTGTAACTATACATCGGCCAAGCCGGGGGCTTTAGTGTGTGAGCCGATCAAAGCGACAACTGCGCTATCCCTTGATGGATCACGATGGGAGGCTTCGTTGCGGCGAGTGGCAGTGGGCATGCCCCCCTTGCTCAAACAGCTGGGATATTCGCCGCCGAGCCAGCCCACAGCCACCCGCCACGTATATAACGTACATAAAAACGGGTGGGTTG
>JANNVJ010000101.1:0-116041 GCA_031414375.1 Haliea sp. | reverse complement strand
TCTTCCGAACTAAACTGATGATGGCAGTTCGGGCATTTCTTCAGCTCCTCCAGGAATACGGTATGTCCGCAGGATGTGCATTTTCCTGCTCGGTCATACCACAGCGATAATGAAGGAGCTACCATTGCTAACCCACTTAACAGCTACGTATACGGCGTCGACCGTATAACGCGCCGCCGTATAATTCATAAATCAGGTGCGCGGACCGACGTGATTTCTTCTTCTTGTTCAACACGTTAATACCTTCCACTTTTTATACAGTCCGGATAATCGGATCTCGCCGCATTATCCATTCCATCATATTTGTTCACCATAGAAACTCATTTCTTTAACAGAAACAACTGTGTGCGACACCCTTCAGCAGAACATTGTCACCCTGTCGCTGAAAAACCCTCCTTGAAATTCCTGAAAATCAATACTACTGTATATATACACAGTATTATTGAGTCAGGCATGGACGACATTCGCCCCCTAATACCCCCCAAACCGGTCAAGTTGCTGGATCAGGTCCGCCGCCATATGCGCGACGGCGGCTACGCCTGGAAAACAGAAAAAACCTACATACATTGGATAAGGAGGTTCATTCTCTTTCATAGCAAACAACACCCAGCCAGTATGTCAGCGCGTCACGTCGAGGAGTTTCTGAGTAACCTGGCAAATGAGCGCAATTGCTCTCCGTCAACACAACGCATTGCGTTAAATGCGATAGTTTATCTATTTAAAAGATTCTTGTGCGTTGAGCTTGAGGCACTCGCGTTTGAGAAGTCACGGATAAAGCCGCGCTTACCAGTAGTGCTCACCCATGCCGAAGCGATGCTGGTCATCGGTCGCATGCGGGGTATCCACCACACGATGGCGTCACTGCTTTATGGGTCTGGAATGCGGCTAAATGAATTACTGTCGTTGCGTGTCAAGGATATCGACTTTGAAATGTCTACTATCACTGTTCGCTCCGGCAAAGGTGACAAGGATCGCACGACCCTGTTACCACAGCAGCTCAAGCCGCAACTCCAGGAACAGATCGTGCTGGTCGACAAATTGCATCGTCGTGATCTGGAAGACGGCTTTGGCGAGGTCTACTTGCCTTATGCACTGGCCAGGAAATATCCTTCGGCAGCCAAAGAGCTGGGTTGGCAGTTTTTGTTCCCGTCATCCGCCATCGCTGTCGACCCCCGCACTGGCGTACTTCGGCGCCATCACCAGCATGAATCCAGTTTGCGCAAGGCAGTCTCATTGGCCAGGCGGGAGACTCGCATCACTAAACACGTCAAGTGCCACACCTTCCGCCACAGTTTCGCCACGCGCCTGTTGCAGCAGGGTTACGACATACGCACGATCCAGAAGCTGCTCGGCCACACTGATGTGACCACAACGGAAATCTACACCCACGTGCTGGGCCGTGGGGCGATGGGTGTGATCAGTCCGGTGGATACTTAGTACCGAATTGTGATTGATCCACCGTTATTGCAGTTCAGATCGAGGCGTCTCGATACGCACGTAGCATCAGGTTCATACGCGTTTGGTATCCCGGTCCCTGCGCCTTGAACCACTCAAGCACGTCAGCGTCGACCCGCAGTGAGGCGGCACCAACGGGCAAATCCGGCCTCCCCTGATCACCCCCCCCCTGTCGCATTCCCGCGCACACCCACTCGCGGCTCCCTTGCAATCCGCGGGTTCTGTACTACTGTATATACGTACAGTTATTACCCGGATTGCCCATCGCCTCCCCATGTCCTACGCCGAACTCCACTGCCTCAGCTGCTTCAGCTTCCTGCGCAGCGCCTCCCACCCGCATGAACTGGTGGAGCGCGCAGCAAAGCTGGGCTATGCGGCGCTTGCCATCACCGACGAGTGCTCGTTTGCCGGTGTGGTGAAAGCCCATGTGGCGGCGAAGGCAGCGGGTATTCAGTTAATCATCGGTAGTGAACTGGTATTGGAAGAAGGGCTGCGCCTGGTCGCGCTGGTGCCGTCACGCGCCGCCTACAGCGAACTGTCCGGCCTGATCAGCATGGCGCGGCGGCGCAGTCCCAAGGGCGAGTATCGGGTGGCGCTGCGCGATGTGATCTTTCACCTCAAGCGCTGCCTGTTGATCTGGTTGCCGCAGTGCGATGACGAACACAGTCGCGCTTACGGCCTGCAACTCAAGCGGCTGTACAAAGATCGCCTGTGGCTCGGAGTCAATCACCTGCTGGGCAACAATGAAGTACAGCGCTATCTCGCGCTGCAACAACTGGCGCAGGCGTTAAACATTCCCATGGTTGCCTGCGGCGATGTGCGCATGCACGTCGCCACGCGCAAGCCGCTGCACGATGTGTTCACCGCCCTGTATCACAACACCAGCGTCGCCCAACTGGGGCGACGGCGCCTGGGCAATGGCCAGCAGCACTTGCGCGCGGTCGATAAACTGCAGCAGCTCTATCCTCCTGCCTTGCTCGATGAAACCCTGCACATCGCCAGCCTGTGCCATTTCAGCCTGGACGAGCTGCGCTATGAATACCCTGAGGAAGTAGTACCGACTGGTTATGACGCCAACCGTTATCTGCGCGAACAGGTGGCGCAGGGCTCTGCCGTGCGCTGGCCGCAGGGCATTCCCGCTGCAATACAACAGCGCATCGATACGGAGCTGGCGCTGATCGAGGAGCTGCACTACGAGTACTACTTCCTCACCGTGTACGACATCGTGCGCTTTGCCCGCTCCCGCGAGATCCTGTGCCAGGGCCGCGGCTCGGCGGCCAACTCGGTGGTGTGCTACTGCCTGTTTATCACCGAGGTGTCGCCCCAGCAGATATCGCTGCTGTTCGAGCGTTTTATTTCCCGCGAGCGCGACGAGCCGCCGGACATCGACGTGGACTTCGAGCACGAGCGGCGCGAGGAAGTCATCCAGTACATCTATGACAAGTATTCGCGCAAGCGTGCGGCGCTGGCCGCCACGGTGATCACCTACCGCTCGCGCAGCGCGGTGCGCGATGTAGGCAAGGCGCTGGGGCTGGATGCGGTATTCGTGGATGACCTCGCCAAGTCGATGGCCTGGTGGGATCGCACGGCGGATCTCGCCAAACGCTTTGAGGAACAGGGCGTGGCCAGCCACAGCCGGCAAGCGGAACTGTTCTACTCGCTGGTACAGCAGATTCTCGGCTTTCCGCGCCACCTGTCGCAGCACGTGGGCGGCTTTGTCATCACCCGCAGCCCCATCTCCACCCTGGTGCCGGTAGAAAACGCCGCCATGGCCGAGCGCACCATCATCCAGTGGGACAAGGAAGACATCGAGTCCATGGGTTTGCTCAAGGTGGACATCCTGGCTCTAGGCATGTTGACGGCCATTCGCAAAAGTCTGCAATTGGTACACCGCTACTGCCCTGCCATCAAAAGCGTGAGCGATATTCCCAAAGAAGATGCGTCCACATATCGCATGCTGCAAGCGGCCGACACCATCGGCGTATTCCAAATCGAGTCGCGGGCGCAAATGTCCATGCTGCCACGGCTCAAGCCGCGGTGTTTTTACGATCTGGTGATACAAATCGCCATCGTGCGCCCCGGCCCTATCCAGGGCGACATGGTGCACCCGTACCTGCGACGCAGGCAGGGACTGGAAGCGGTCACCTATCCCTCGGAGGCGATCAGGGAAGTATTGGAGCGCACCCTGGGCGTGCCCATTTTCCAGGAGCAGGTAATTCGCCTTGCGATGGTAGCGGCAGGATTTTCCGGTGGCGAGGCGGACCAACTGCGCCGCGCCATTACCAACTGGGGCAAAAATAGCAAGCTGCTGACGTTTGAGCAGAAACTCACGCGCGGCATGATTGAGCGCGGCTACGACGAGGAGTTTGCCCGCCGCCTGTTCGAGCAGATCAAGGGCTTTGGTGGTTACGGTTTTCCGGAATCCCACTCCGCCAGCTTCGCCCTGCTGGCTTACATCTCCGCCTGGCTCAAGCGGCATCACCCGGCAGCATTTTTTGCCGGGCTGCTCAACAGCCAACCTATGGGCTTTTACAGCCCATCGCAGCTGATTCAGGATGCCCGGCGCCACGGCGTCACCGTACTGCCTATCGACATCAATCACAGCGAGTGGGATCACCAGTTACTGGACAGTCGTTCGGCGCAGAATAACCAGCCCACACTACACCCGGGCATGCGCCTGGGTCTGCGCCTGGTAAGAGGCCTGAGTCGGGCGGGCGCACAGCGCGTGGTGGAGGCGCGGCAGCGCCAACCGTTTCGCCAGATCAGCAACCTGCGCCAGTGGGCCGCGCTGGACAAGCGTGACATGGAAGCGCTGGCGGATGCCGACGCCCTCAAGTCCCTGAGCGGGCATCGCCACCAGTCGCAGTGGCAGATCATGGCGCTGGAGTCGCCCAAACCCTTATTGTGTGATGAGTTGGGTGATGCGTTGCGCGATGAACAGCACCAAAGCGCCAGCTACTTTGACGACGGCGTGCAGTTGCCAGCACCCCAGATAGCCGAGGAAGTTCTCGCCGATTATCGCGCTACCGGCCTCACCCTGCGCACCCACCCCCTGAGCCTGTTGCGGGAGCGCTATCCTTTCAGCCACTGCAAGCGCCACACCGATCTGGCCGCCCTGGGCAACAAACGTTTCGTGCGCATCGCCGGCCTGGTCACCTGCCGTCAACGGCCGGGCAGCGCCTCGGGCGTGTTATTCCTCACCCTGGAAGATGAAACCGGCAACAGCAATATCGTGGTGTGGCAGCGCACCCAACAACACTTTCGCCAGGCGCTGATGACGGGACAGTTGTTGCTGGTCAAAGGTATCGTGGAGAGCAAAGACAATGTCATCCATGTGATCGCCGGAGCGCTGTATGATTATTCTCACGAGTTGAGCAACTTGCGGTTGGCGTCGCGCGATTTTCATTGATCCTCATCATAAAATAGGAGGATGGATGCATTGGCTGTCCAGCGGAAAACGGCTATTCTGGAAACTGGCTCGTACCGACAGTACTGCTGAACTTGCGCGAGGATATAAAAGTGAATAAACACTCGACACAAAAATGGCTGGCAGCACTGGTATTAGGCACGGCAACACTGGCCGCTATCGCCCAGGTGCCGGCACCCCCGGATAAACAAATTCTATCCAGCGCCTACACCGGCAAAGCCTATTCACCGTATGCCAAGCGCGATTTTCCCACCAGGGCATTCTTTGGCGACACCCATCTGCACACCGACATCTCTATGGACGCCGGCGCGTTTGGCAATCGCCTGGGACTGGACGCCGCCTACCGCTTCGCCCGTGGCGAACAGGTGAATTCAACCCGCGGGGGTCCGGTGCGCTTGTCGCGCCCGCTGGACTTCCTGGTGGTGGCCGATCATTCGGACAATATGGGATTTTTCCCGGACATGCTCGACGGCGCTCCCCATATCCTGAATGACCCGACCGGCAAGGACTGGTACGACCGGATCAAAGCCGGTAAAGGTGTGGATGTTGCACTGGAGATCATTGGCCTGTTTTCACAGGACAAGTTTCCTCCCGCGCTGGTCTACGCGCCCACCTCCGAGGCCTATAAGAGTTCCTGGGCAAAAACGGTGAAAGCGGCTGAACAGTTCAACGAGCCCGGGCGCTTCACCGCCTTCATCGGCTACGAATGGACCTCGCTGGTGCAGGGCAACAACATGCACCGCGTGGTGGTCTACCGCGACGGCGGCGACAAGGGTGGGCAGCTGGTGCCCTACACCACCATGCCGCCCCAGGGCAGCACCAACCCGCTCAAGTTGTGGCAGTGGTTGGCGCAATACGAGCGTAAAACCGGCGGCGAAGTGCTGGCCATCGCCCACAACGGCAACCTGTCCAACGGCATGATGTTCCCGCTGGACGTGCAGAGCGACGGCAAGCCCCTGGATGCGCACTATGTGCGCGAGCGCGACAAGTGGGAACCGCTGTATGAGGCGACCCAGTTCAAGGGCGACGGCGAGACCCACCCTTTCCTGTCCCCGGATGACGAATTCGCCGACTTTGAAACCTGGGACATCGGCAACCTCGATGTCTCCGCGGCCAAGACCGTTGCCATGCTGGCGGGCGAGTACGCCCGTGAGGGCCTGAAACGCGGCCTGCAATTGCAGAAGAAGTTCGGCACCAACCCCTACAAGGTCGGCATGATTGGCTCCACTGACAGCCATACCTCCCTGTCCACCGCCGAGGAAGACAACTTCTTTGGCAAGCATACCGGCGCGGAACCCTCGCCCGAGCGCATGATGCACCCCTTCATGGCCACCGATAAGGGCACCATTATGGGCTGGCAGATGACAGCCTCCGGGCTGGCTGTAGTGTGGGCCACAGACAACACTCGGGCTGCACTGTTCGACGCCATGGCGCGCAAGGAAGTCTATGCCACCACCGGCTCGCGCATGCTGGTGCGCCTGTTCGGCGGCTGGGAGTTTACCGCGAACGACCTCAACAACCGTGAACCCGCTTTCGTCGGCTACAGCAAGGGTGTGCCCATGGGCGGCGACCTGCCACCGAGTTCAACCGGCAAGGCGCCTACCTTTATGGTGTTTGCCCTGCGCGACGCGATGGGTGCGAACCTGGATCGCATCCAGATCGTCAAGGGCTGGTTCGATGGCGAGCAGACGCATGAGAAGGTCTACGATGTGGTGTGGTCCGATGACCGCACGCCGGGGCCGGATGGCAAGTTGCCGCCGGTCGGTAATACCGTCGATGTCAAAAACGCTTACTGGACCAATACCATTGGCGCAGCGGAGCTGGGCACTGTGTGGACGGACCCGGATTTCAATCCGCTCCTGGATGCATTTTATTACGCGCGGGTGCTGGAGATCCCCAAACCGCGCTGGTCAACCTATGACGCCTTCCGCTTCGGTTTGCCCATCCCGGAAGGCGCCCCGACCAGCCTCCAGGATCGCGCGTACACGTCGCCGATCTGGTACAAGCCGGAGGCCTAGCCGTTTAGAGCGGCGAGCGCCCCTTATTGGCAGCGATACGCATGCGCAGGGCATTGAGTTTAATGAAACCCTCCGCATCGGCCTGGTTGTAGGCGCCGCCGTCCTCTTCAAACGTGGCGATGTGTTTGTCAAATAAACTGTCTGCAGATTGACGGCCAGCCACCACCACATTGCCCTTGTAGAGTTTGAGTCGCACCTTGCCATTCACCACTGACTGCGAATGGTCGATGGCGACCTGCAACATCCTGCGCTCGGGCGACCACCAGTAGCCGTTGTAGATCAACTTGGCGTAGCGCGGCATCAACTCATCCTTCAGGTGCGCCACTTCGCG
The DNA here is from genome assembly GCA_031414375.1 of Haliea sp. Classification (GTDB taxonomy): domain Bacteria; phylum Pseudomonadota; class Gammaproteobacteria; order Pseudomonadales; family Halieaceae; genus Marimicrobium. Next base: position 108,810 of record JANNVJ010000101.1, on the reverse strand, counting down.
GTCCAACGTCAGGGATTCAATCGCGCGGTGGGCCTTTAGCAGGATGGTGCCGCCGGGTGTCTCGTAACAGCCGCGGGATTTCATGCCGACGTAACGGTTTTCCACGATATCGTCACGGCCAATACCGTTGGCTCCACCGACCTTGTTCAGGTGCGCCAGCAAGGTCGCCGGGCTCATCGCCTCACCGTCGACAGCAACCGGATCACCACCCGCAAAATCCAGTTCTATATAGGTAGCGGTATCTGGAGCGGCCTCGGGACTGACACTCCAGCGCCACATGTCCTCTTCGGGCTCCACCCAGGGGTTCTCCAGCTGGTCGCCCTCGTAGGAAATGTGCAGCAGGTTGGCGTCCATGGAGTACGGGGATTTCTTGTTGGCATTGGCATAGTCCACCGGGATAGCGTGGGTCTTGCAGTAGGCCATCAGCGATTCCCTGGAACTCAGCTCCCATTCACGCCAGGGCGCGATGACTTTAATGCCGGGTTTGAGGGCGTACGCGCCCAACTCGAACCGCACCTGATCATTGCCCTTGCCTGTCGCACCGTGGGATATCGCATCGGCGCAGGTTTCATTGGCGATCTCGATCAGGCGCTTGGCGATCAGTGGGCGCGCGATGGAGGTGCCCAGCAGGTACTCACCTTCATAAATGGTATTGGCACGAAACATGGGGAACACGAAATCACGCACGAATTCCTCGCGCAGGTCATCAATATAAATTTCCTTGACGCCCATGGCCTGGGCTTTGGCGCGGGCCGGTTCGACTTCCTCGCCCTGGCCGATATCGGCGGTGAAGGTCACCACCTCGCACGCGTAGTTGTCCTGCAACCAGCGCACGATGACCGAGGTGTCCAGGCCACCGGAATAGGCCAGTACAACTTTGTTTACATCCGACATGTCATGCTCTTCCCAGCTGTGATCAAAAAGGCCGCACATTCTACCGCCGGGGTGACGTAATTCCCAGTCCACTCGGAGGGGCCAGAGGCCTTTGTTACGCAGAAGAGGCTGGCCCTATGAAGATATGCGCGGCAGCAGTGGCCCTGACCCCTTTTGTGATAGCATCTGCGTCTGTCTCTCAAGCCACAAGATTTCTCGTGATCGAACTGACCATTACCCGCCCTGACGACTGGCATGTGCACCTGCGTGACGGCGCCTCTTTGCAACACACTTGCGCCGACCTGGCTCGCTACTTCGGTCGGGCCATCGTAATGCCCAACCTCATGCCTGCGGTAACCACCGTCACCCAGGCGCTCGCGTATCGTGATCGCATCGTACAGGCCATGAGCGCGTTGCCGCGCCAGTTTGAGCCGCTGATGACGTTGTACCTCACCGATCAGACCACGGCTGCAGAGATTCGCCTGGCGGCCGCTACCGCGAGTGTGCACGCGGTCAAGCTGTACCCGGCGGGCGCGACCACCAACTCTGCTGCAGGGGTAGCTCATTTGGACGCGCTGTTTCCCACCCTGGCCGCAATGGAGGAAGCAGACCTACCGCTGCTGATCCACGGCGAAGTCACCGATCACAGCGTCGATATTTTCGACCGGGAAAAAGTGTTCATCGAGCGCCATCTCATACCACTTACCCAACGCTTTCCGGCGCTGCGCGTGGTGCTGGAACATATCACCACAGCGGATGCCGTGCAGTTCGTCAGCGCCGCCGGTGACAGTGTCGCGGCAACGATTACACCCCATCACCTGCTGTTCAATCGCAACGATATGTTGGTCGGCGGAATTCGTCCCCACTATTACTGCCTACCGGTGCTCAAGCGCAACACGCATCAGGCAGCGCTACAGGCGGCGGCAATCTCCGGCGATCCAAAATTCTTTCTTGGCAGTGATTCCGCACCTCACAGCACCGACAGCAAGGAAAGCAGCTGCGGCTGTGCGGGCGTGTATTGTGCCCATGCCGCTCTGGAATTTTATGCTGAGGTCTTTGAGCAGTTGCACGCCCTGGATAAACTGGAGGCCTTTGCGGCGCACTTCGGCCCTGACTTTTATCGCCTGGAGCGCAACAAGGACAACATCACCCTGCGCAAGGAAAGCTGGGAGGTGCCATCGCAACTGCCGCTGGGTGCTGAGACTCTTACACCCCTGCGCGCCGGGCAAGCAGTAGGCTGGCGCGTTGTCGACGCCGGTATGCACGCGTGAAACTCATCACGGAACACCTCATCAGCGATCGTTTCCGCGGTTTCCTGCCCGTGGTGGTGGACGTGGAAACAGGGGGGTTCAGCGCCAGTACCGACGCCATACTGGAAGTGGCCGCGACCACTGTACGCATGGATGAAAGCGGCTTGCTGGCAGTGCACCGTACCTACAGTTTCCATGTGCAACCGTTCGAGGGCGCTAACATCGAGCAGTCCGCGCTGGATTTCACGGGTATAGACCCTTATCACCCGTTTCGGGAAGCGGTTGCGGAAGAAGAGGCCCTGACCGAACTGTTCAACGTCATACGCAAGGAAATCCGTGACCAATCATGCAATCGCGCGATCCTGGTGGGACACAATGCGCATTTTGACGCGGGCTTCATCAACGCCGGCGTGGAGCGCTGCAGCATCAAGCGCAACCCCTTCCACCCCTTTTCCTTCTTCGACACGGCGACGCTGTCCGGTCTCGCCTATGGACAAACGGTGTTGGCCAAAGCCTGCGCTGAAGCGGGCATCGCCTTTGACAACAACGAGGCGCACTCCGCCGCGTATGACGCCGAACGCACGGCAGAATTGTTCTGTGAGATTGTTAACCGCTGGAAGGAATGTGGCGGCTGGATGCCCGACTTCAGTTGAAGTGCAAGGTTAAGGCGCGGCGCGCGCGGTGCTACTGTGCGCCGCTGATCTGGTTCAACAGGGCATGCAGTTCGGACAGCAGCGCGTCCGCATTGTCTAAACCAAGCAATTCGTACTTCAGCGACTCTTCCAGTGGCAATAACTGTGTCAACGTGTAGCCAACCTGCCAGGCGTCGTTGTAATCCACACGCAGCTTCATGCGCTCCACGTGCGGATGCGTCTCCAGACTACGCAATACATCCAGCAGCGCTAACCAGTCCGCAGGCAGGGGCGTCGCAGTGATGGCCGGTTGCAGTTCCACCTGACCCACCACCAGGCCGTTGGCACGCGTGTGGGTCTCGATCAACTCGAAGCGTTGGGCGCCCTCAATGGTAATCCCGAGTAGACCATTGGGCAGTTGGTCCCAGTCCACAATGCGCGCACACGTTCCATAGTCACCCAGCTCCGGGGCTGCGCGGCCACGCCCCACCACTTCCGCACCGCGACGGATCCACACCACGCCGAAGGCGCTGTTGGTCTTCATACAATCGCGCACCAGATCCAGGTAACGCGGCTCAAAAATCTGCAGCGGCACACGACCGAACGGCAGTAACACCCCGGACAGGGGAAACAGCGGCAGCTCGCTCACGCCACACTCCCCCTGACAACCGTGTCCGGCAAACTCTGTACTTCCAGTTGCGCCAGGCGCAGCAGGGCTTCCTCGCGATTGTCACCGCAGAATTCGCGTTCAGGAAGAAAAGCATCCCACAGTGCGGGACGACGCGCATCGCCATAGAGCTCGCAGCGCATGGCCGGGCTGAGATGAACACAGGGGATGCCAGCCGGCTTCCCCTTGGGCATGCCGTAAAAAGGTTGGCCGATTGAAATCGCAATACAACACGCGCCGCAGTCGGTTCGGCACTGCATTAGAACGGGTAATTCATCGGGATGCTGCGTCCTGCAATTGCTTCAGCAGTTTCTGGTGAATACCGCCAAAGGCACCATTACTCATAATCACTATCTGGTCGCCCGCGCGAGCTTCGCCTGCAACCTGCAGCACCAACTCATCCACATCGGCAACCACTGTGGCTGCTACGGGACTGTCCGCCACCACTGACTCCAGCGACCAGTCCATGCCCGAGGGCTGGAACCAGTACACGCGGTCTGCCGCTGCCGTGGCGGCCGCCAACTCTCGGCGATGCTCACCCATGCGCATGGTGTTGGAGCGCGGCTCCACCAGCGCGATCACGCGCCCGGTGCCGGCACGCGCACGCAGACCCTGCAGGGTGGTCGCGATGGCTGTGGGATGGTGAGCGAAATCGTCATACACCGAGACATTGCCAGGACTACCCAGCAACTCCAGGCGGCGTTTAACCCCCAAGAACTCACCTAGTGCCATCGCCGCTACCGCCGGTGCTACACCCACATGGCGCGCTGCCGCCAGGGCCGTGAGGGCATTTTCAACATTGTGCAGGCCGCAGTGGGACCAGTGCACGTCCACGGATTCAGCGCCAGGGGGCAACACACGAAATGCCGAGCCGTCCGCTGCCAGTAACTGCGCGCGCCAGTCCGCCGCGCAAGTCTCTCCAATACCGAAGGAGGTCGCTGGAGTCCAACAACCCATGGCCAGCGTCTCTGCTATCGCCTGCACGCCGTGACGATAGACGACAAGCCCCTCACCGGGCACGCAGCGCAACAGGTGATGGAATTGCCGCTGGATCGCCGCCAGGTCAGCAAAAATATCGGCGTGATCGAACTCCAGATTATTAATAGCCAATGTGCGTGGGCGATAGTGCACAAACTTGGAACGTTTATCGAAGAATGCAGTGTCATACTCATCTGCCTCCACCACAAAAAAATCGGTATCACCACGGCGCGCCGAGACACCAAAATTCGCTGGTACACCACCAATCAGAAAACCCGGAGCCATCCCCGCATAGTCGAGAATCCAGGCCAGCATGCTGCTGGTGGTGGTTTTACCATGGGTACCAGACACCGCCAACACCCATTTGTCCTGCAGTACATGCTCCGCCAGCCACTGCGGCCCTGAGGTATAGGGCAGGCCACTGTTCAGCAAATGCTCCACCAACGGATTGCCCCGTGTCAACGCATTCCCAACCACCACACAATCCGGTCGCGGCTGCAGATGCTCGGGCAGATAGCCCTCCATCAGGTCGATGCCCGCAGCGCGCAGTTGCGTACTCATCGGCGGATAGACGCTGGCGTCGGAGCCGGTAACGCGATAACCCAACTCTCTGGCCAGCAGCGCAATACCGCCCATGAAGGTGCCGCATATACCGAGAATATGAATATGGCCTTTCAACAACGACTCCTTTTTAGCAAGCGCGCATAGTAGCATGTGCCCACTAGCGACCACAGCCAGACGCACAATCGAGCCACAGCAGTCCACATGTTGTGGCGATTGCCGTATGATTGCCCGGCTTCACAAAAATCATTCACTCAATCGGGCCCCGACCGCGCCCAACACCAGGAATAGACCACCACATGCCAGTGAAGAACGCCTTCTACGCCCAGTCCGGTGGCGTCACCGCCGTCATCAACGCCACCGCCTGCGGCGTCATCGAAACTGCCCGCAAGCACCGCGCACAGATTGGTAAGGTGTATGCCGGCCGCAACGGTATCATCGGCGCACTGCGCGAAGATCTGATCGATACCAGCAAGGAGAGCGCAGCCGCTATTCGCGGCCTGCTGACCACACCGGCGGGTGCCTTTGGCTCCTGCCGCCACAAGCTCAAGAGCCTGGAGGAAAACCGGGCAGAGTATGAACGGCTACTGGCGGTATTCAAGGCACACAATATCGGTTATTTCTTTTATAACGGTGGTGGTGATTCCGCCGACACCTGCCTGAAAGTCTCCCAATTGGGCCAAGCCACAGGTTACCCGCTGCAGGCCATACACGTTCCCAAAACCATCGACAACGACCTCCCTCTGACAGACAACTGCCCGGGATTTGGCTCGGTCGCCAAATACATCGCTATCTCTACCCGCGAGGCGGCTATGGATGTGGCGTCCATGTGCGAAACATCTACCAAGGTTTTCATATTGGAAGTCATGGGGCGGCACGCTGGCTGGATCGCAGCAGCCAGCGGGCTTGCCGCGGCCAGTGAGGGGGACGCGCCACATATTATCCTGTTCCCGGAGATCGCCTTTGAGCGGGAGAAATTCATGGCCAGGGTGCAACGCACGGTCAAGCGCCACGGCTATTGTGTGATCGTCGCGTCCGAGGGTGCCCAGTACGAGGACGGCAGTTTTCTGTCCGAGTCCGGACTCAAGGACGCATTCGGCCACAGCCAGCTGGGCGGTCTTGCGCCGCAACTGGCGCAGATGATCAAGTCGGAACTCGGCTACAAGTATCACTGGGCGGTGGCGGACTACCTGCAGCGCTCCGCCCGGCACATCGCCTCGCAGACTGACGTGGATCAGGCCTATGCATTGGGAGAAGCGGCGGTCAAGTTTGCGCTGCGCGGTGACAACGCCGTTATGCCTTGTATTGTGCGCGGCAAAGGTAAGCGCTATAGCTGGTCCATCGGCGTAGCAGCGCTGGAGGACGTGGCCAACCGCGAGAAAAAAATGCCGCGCAATTACATCACGCGCGACGGCTTTGGCATTACCGATGCGGCCCGTAGTTACCTGGCTCCGCTGATTGTGGGAGAGGCCTATCCTGCGTATCGCAACGGCCTGCCAGACTATGTGCGACTCAAGAATGCGTCCGTACCGCGCAAGCTGAAGGCGCGCTTTACTGTGTAGTTGCAGCCCTTTGGGAGGTCAGGCCAGTCACGCCGACCACCGCGAATATCTTAGCCTTCTGAGCAGTGGGCGGCGTGACGGGCCTGACCGTTCGACGCCTCATAAAAAGGCGTAAATTTGACCTGTTAAGGCAAGATTTTGCCTGCCTTTATCGTTACAATACGCACCGTTTCATTCCCGCAAATAACACACTGACTTCGAGGTAAACCCATGTACAGCAATACCGACTTCAACCGATGGCGTCGTCACCCCTGGCACGGCCTGCACGTCCGCTCGGAGGGAATGCCCGAGGACATCGTGCAAGCGTTTATCGAGATGACACCCCACGATGTGGTCAAGTATGAGCTGGACAAGGTATCAGGCTTCCTGATGGTGGACCGGCCACAACGCACCACCTCCAGCCCGCCCTGTCTCTATGGTTTTATTCCGCGCACCTATTGCGCCGAGGAAGTGGCCAAGCGCTGCGCCGATGCGGAAATCGCCGATGGCGACCCACTCGACATTTGCGTGTTTTCCGAGCGCAATATCACACGCGCCGATATCGTGCTGCGTGCGCGGGTGGTGGGCGGCATCCAGATGGTTGACGGCGGCGAAGCTGACGACAAGATTATTGCAGTACTCGACGGCGACAATATCTGGGGCGACGTACACGACCTCGCAGATCTGCCCGCGATCAAAACTGAGCGCCTGCAGCACTATTTTATGACCTACAAAATGATTCCCGGGAAAGTGAATAACATCAAGGTGGACTATGTCTATGGTCGCGACGAAGCGCTAGAGGTCATCGCCGCTGCAGAAAAGGATTACAACACCCACTACGGCCACTTGCATACGCAGGCCAGATCCAAAGAGTAACACTGCGGGGCACCCGTGCCATGGGAGCGGTGCCCCGGTTACTGTTGTACCGGGCACCACTCCTGCGGCACCTCTACATAGCGGGCCATAATGTCTTGTAATTGGTCTTCAATCTCCGCGCGTAACGATACCCCACCCACTGCCTCCTCACAGTCCCAACATGCGGCCAGCATCTCACTGCGAAACTGTGCGGCGCAAGCAATAGACAGCGGTGCATAGCTGAGGTGCCAGCGCTCCGGCGCGACGCCGCCGCGATCTTTATCATAAGGCCGGTAAAATCCATGCGACTCGCCAGCGGCCATGCGCGCATCCAGCCAGCAATGCAGCGGGTCGAAGACGCCGCCGACAGCCACCTCCTGGGCAGACAATTGCACGTGATAGTCAGGCGCGACCGCCGCTGCGTCGAACACATCCAGGTCGGTGCCCCAGTGATGACGGGACGTACCCGGTAACGCCGAGAAGCGCAGGATCGCGTGCAGCTGTTGTGCGGGCGACAATTGATCCATCGCGACAGCGCGGTCCTGGTCATCGTGCACCGGACGCAGGCCACTGGCCTTGCCGTTCCAGATGGCCAACTGCCGCGAGAAGGGTCGAAAGCTGCTGGCAATGGCCAGTTCGAAACCGGCCTGCCGGGCATCGCTGTGCAGTGCTGCGAAAGCACGAGCCACCAGGCCCTGCAGGCGATGGCCATCGGGCAGTGTCACCAGATGGGTGTCGTCCAGGCCGGTCAGCTGCCTGGGGGTCAGTGGATCGAGGTGCATCGTCATCCCAGGACCCTCGCCAGGCGCTCCACCGCAAGCTCGAGGCGATCCATACCCGTGGTGTAGGAAAAGCGCAGGTGCTGCTTGGCCCGGTGCTGGCCGAAATCCAGGCCAGGGGTGACGGCTACGCTATGCTGTTCCAGTAAATCAAGGCAAAAATGCTGGCTGTCATCCGTAAACTGACTGGCATCGGCATAAATGTAGAACGCCCCCTGCGGACTACAAGGCACCGAGAATCCAAGCGCCTGCAGCGCTGGCAATAAAAAGTCACGACGTTGGCGAAAAATCTCACGGCGCTGCTCCAGTATCTCCCGGGTCGCAGGCGCAAACCCCGCCAGCGCGGCGTACTGGGCCATGGTTGACATGGAGATAAAAAAATTCTGGGCCATTTTCTCCATCTCGGCCACGGCCGCTTCGGGCGCCACCAGCCAGCCCAGCCGCCAACCGGTCATACCGAAATACTTGGAAAAACTATTGATCACGAAGGCATCAGGGTCGACCTCAAGCACCGACGGCGCGGTGCCCTCGTAGACCAGTCCGTGATAGATCTCATCCACCAACAGATAGCCGTTGCGGGCACGTACTTGCGCCGCCAGCGCAGCCAGTTCAGGTCGGGACAGCGCGGTTCCTGTCGGGTTGGCCGGTGAGGCCACCATCACGCCAATGGTATTGGGCTGCCAGTGCGCCGCAACTAATTCGGAGGTCAACTGGTAGTTGCTGCCAGCATCGACCGGCACGAGTTGCGCACGACCTTCTACCAGTCGCATAAAGTGGCGATTGCAGGGATAACCGGGGTCAGTCATGAGCATTCCGTCACCGGGATTCATCAATAATGCAGCGATCAGCAACAGGGCACCGGAAGCACCGGGAGTGATCAGAATACGCGAGGGGGCAATGTCCAGGCCGTAGGTGTCGGCGTAATAGCGCGATAGCGCCTCGCGCAATTGGGGTATACCTGCCGCCTGGGAGTAGTGTGTTGCCCCGCGCGCCAGAGCTGCCCGTCCCGCCTCGATGATGGGCGCTGCGGTGGCAAAATCCGGTTCGCCCGCCGCCATGTGGACGATATCGGCACCGCCTGCCGCCAACGCTGTCGCGCGGGCCAATACTTCCACTACACGAAACGGCTCAATCTCGTCCACGCGTCGGGCAAAGCCGCGGGATGTATGCACCGGTGTATAAATTCCTGTCATGGGCGACCCCTGCAACGACGAGCGAGCTAGTCTAACAACAGCCAGAAGGGGGTGAAAGCAAGCAGGAAAATCTGCAAGGAAACAGTAGCACCATTAACCGTTATCTGGTAGTTTCTCCGCCCTCGGATTTGGGCCCCCTTGGCAGCCCGGCCCGAAGAACTGTGAGTATTGTCGAGCTACCTTTGCCGTATGGGAAAATAACCATGCCTCCAGCAGCGAAAGCATCTAAAGCATCTAAAGCATCTAAGACAGTGAAAGCGACCAAAGTATCCAAGGCAGCGAAAGCTACCAAGACACCCAAGGCAGCAAAATCGCCCAAAGCAGCCAAAGCACCTCAGGCTGCAAGGGCGACCAAAACGTCCACGGCTGCCAAAGCACCCCCAGCGGCCAAAGCGGCCAAAACATCCAAAATAGCCAAAGCACCGCAGGCAACAAAAGTGACTAAAACATCCAAGTTAGCCAAAGCACCCCCGGCGGCTAAAGTGCCACAGGCAAGCAAGGCGACCAAATCGTCTAAAGCAGCCTCCAAAACGTCCGGCGTTGAATTCAAGAACTTTCAGCCCTACCAACCGAAACGCGGCGAAGAGTACATGAATCAGCTGCAGCGTAAACATTTCAGGGCCATCCTGCTCAACTGGAAATCCGAGTTGATGCAGGAAGTAGATCGCACCGTGAACCATATGAAAGACGAAGCGGCCAATTTTCCCGACCCTGCGGATCGGGCCACCCAAGAGGAAGAATTCAGCCTGGAATTACGTACCCGGGACCGGGAACGCAAGCTGATCAAGAAAATCGACTCCACCATGGAACTCATCGAGCAGAACGACTACGGCTACTGTGGGGCTTGCGGCGTGGAAATTGGCATCCAGCGCCTGGAAGCCAGACCGACTGCCACCCAGTGCATCGATTGCAAGACACTGGCTGAGATCAAAGAAAAGCAGGAAATGGGCTAAGTCCCGCCCCGCGCTGGTCGTGCCCCGGTCCAGCACTCCGTACCGAGGGCGTTTTGCGCCCTCCCCCACCGGCCCGCTGCATCTGGGCTCGCTGATTACGGCCCTGGCAAGCTTTCTTGATGCACGCCACTATGGCGGCGGCTGGCTGGTGCGTATGGAAGATTTGGACCCGCCACGGGAAGAGTCCGGCGCCGCCACCAGCATCCTCCACAGTCTGCAGTGTCACGGCTTACATTGGGATGAGCCGGTACTGCACCAAAGCAGCAGATCCGACGTGTATAAGGCAGCGCTGTCCTCACTGGCGCAGGATGGCCACCTTTTTACCTGTGACTGTAGCCGTGCGCTACTGCAGGAAGATGGCAGCTGTCAGGGCGATTGCCGGGCGCGCCAGGACTTAATTTCTGGTCCACGGGCGATTCGCACCTCGGTACCTCGCGCCTGCAAAATCCATTTCACAGATAGGCTACAGGGGCCACAGCGCACGGCACTGGGCGAATCCTTGCAGGATTTCGTGGTGCGCCGCAAGGACGGGCTGGACGCCTATCAATTAGCGGTGGTCGTCGATGACGCCGCGCAAGGCATCACGCATGTGGTGCGGGGTTCAGACCTGCTGGAGTCAACTCCTCGGCAGATATTCCTGCAACAATGCCTCGCTTACCCAACACCCCGGTATTGCCACCTACCGGTAATCACCACCGGACAGGGGCAAAAATTCAGCAAGCAGAATCACGCGCCAGCGCTGGACAATGACCAGGCTGTGGCCAACCTGCGTTATGCACTGCGGTTTCTGCACCAGACAGATCCACCCCAAGTGCTTGACGCTCCAGCACCGCTGCTGCTCTATGCCATCGAACATTGGGTGCTGCAGCTGGTTCCGGCCACGCTGGCCATTGCGGCTACCAGTATTGGCCTGGGCGCATAAACTTTACCCACCGCAGTTGCTTCAGTAGTATCGATAGTCGAAAACATTTCCGACACCACAGCGACAGCGACTGACAGGGGAAACAACCGCCATGTATATCAACCGTCTGCTGCTGCTGGTTGCTGGCGTTGTGCTGATTTTCTTTCCTGCCATTCAAAACTGGGTGATGAGCTCGGATGCCGCCTGGTATCGACCCTACCAATTGTGGCTGCTCATCGTGGTAGCGGCTTACTGGAACCAGCGCACGAGGTATCCGGATGAGTTTTAGCCTCGCGCAGATTCTAGTATTTATCATCGCGTATCTGAGCGGCTTGTTTGCGGTGGCCCATCTGGCCGACCGTGGCATCATTCCAGAGCGCATCACTCACCATCCTGCCGTCTATGTGCTGTCCCTGGGTGTATTCGCCTGTGCCATGGCCAGCAACGGAGTGATAGCGCTAGCCCACCAGTACGGCTACAACTTCCTGCTGTACTATCTGGGCGTGGTGCTGATGTTCCTGCTGTCGGCTGTGCTGCTAACGCCGCTACTGAGACTGTGCCGTGTCTATCAACTGGCGTCGTTGGCCGATGTTTTGACATTCCGCTACCGTAGTCCCTGGGTCGGCGCAGTAGTGACCATTGCCATGTGTATCACCCTATTGCCACTACTGGCGCTGCAAATCCAGGCGGTAGCGGACAGCATCCACATTCTGGCCGGCGAGGGCGCTGCACTGGCCGCAGGTGGCGGCCAGCACAATCGATTGGCTCTGCTCTTTTGCATTATCATCACCGTATTCTCGATCCTGTTTGGCACGCGCCATGTGTCATCGAAGTATCGCAATACCGGGCTGGTTACCGCCATCGCATTTGAATCCCTGGTCAAGCTCAGCGCGTTGCTGGTGCTCTTCCTGGCTGCCGTCTACCCAATATTCGGTGGCTTCGCCGGCTTGGAACAATGGTTGCTGGACAATCAACGAATAAATCAGACACTGACACAGCCCAGCAAGGGTGATGATGCGCGCACCCTGTTACTGATTTTTTTTGCCGGTGCCGTGTGCATGCCCCATATCTTTCACATGGCCTTCGCTGAGAATAACGATAGCCGCGATTTGCGCAGCGCCTCCTGGGGACTGCCGCTGTACTTGTTGTTGCTGAGTCTGCCTATCCTTCCAATCACTTGGGCTGGGGTCAAACTCGGCCACACGCTACCCCCGGACTACACCGGCCTCGCCATCGGCATGGCCTTGCACTCCATTCCAATCAGCGCTGCCGCGTTTGTGGCCTGCCTGTCGGCCGCCAGCGCTACCATCATCGTTACTACGCTGGCGCTGGCCAATATGTGTCTCAATCACCTGGTGCTTCCCTTCAGGCCCCTGCAAATTGATCGGGCACACGGTATTTACACACAGCTACAATGGCTGCGACGCGGTCTCATCGCCATTCTGATTCTGGCCGGATATCTCTTTTTTGTGACCCTCAGTGACTCACAGAGTCTCACTCAGTTGGCGTTGGTGGCATTCACCGGCACACTGCAATTTCTGCCGGGCATCATCGCCACTCCTTACTGGCCCAGGGCCAACCGCAGTGGTCTGCTGGTGGGACTCTGTGGCGGGCTTGGCATCTGGGTTTTTTCCATGCTATTGCCCCTGATAGGTGGTGATAACCCCCCTATGCTTACCGCCGTGTATGACATGCTAATGGGCCAAAATGGTCAAATATGGTCTTCCGCGACACTGGTTTCGCTCAGCCTCAATACCAGCCTGTTCATCATCATTTCGCTACTGACCAGAACCAGTAACGAAGAAAGGATCGCGGCAGAGATCTGCTCCATGGACGACCAGGCCCGGCCGACACGCCGTATCCTGTCAGTATACAATGCGGGAGATTTCAGCCAGCGCCTGGCCCCGGTTTTGGGTGAACAAACGGCGGCCTCCGAAGTCAGGCGAGCCTTGAGTGAGCTCCAATTTTCCTCGGATGAAACGCGGCCCTATGCGCTGCGACGCCTGCGCGCGCGCATTGAGGCCAACCTGTCGGGGCTGCTCGGTCCGGCGGTTGCCCACCGCATCATAGAAAGCCGCATTCCCTTCGAGCCCGGCGAGCACGCCGATACCGAGGACCTCCACCTGATTGAACGGACTCTCGATCAGGCGCAAGCGCAATTTACCGGCCTTGCGGCGGACCTGGACAATCTGCGTCGGCACCATCGGGAGACACTGGATAAACTGCCCATCGGTGCCTGCTCGATTGGCGCCGATGGCGAGCTACTGATGTGGAACCAGAGCATGCAGCGCATCACCGGCATCGTTCCTACGACAGTTCTGGGTTCGTTACTGGGCTCTATCCCTCAGCCCTGGGGCGCTATCCTTGACGGCTTCCTGCGCGGTGAGGCCGACACCGCCCTGAAGACCGAGGTCGTCACTGGCAACAGCCCTTCGCGTTGGATAGGCCTGCACAAAACCCCGATCAAAGAGGGACCTTACAGCAATACTGTGATCATGGTGGAAGACATCACCGATCTCGAATTGCTGGAAGAGGAACTGCTGCACAACGAACGCCTGGCGTCCATCGGTCGCCTGGCGGCAGGCGTCGCGCACGAGATCGGTAACCCGGTCACCGGCATCGCATGCCTGGCACAAAATCTCGAGTACGAATCCGACCCCCAGGAAATCCGCCACATGGCCCAGGATATCCTCAAGCAGACCAGTCGGGTCACACGTATCGTGGAATCACTGATGAATTTTGCGCACACCGGGTCCTACTCAGGCGAGACCAAACTCACACCAACCAACCTCGCCGACTGTGTCGACGAAGCCATTCACCTGCTGGGACTGGACCGGCAGGCCAGGCCTGTGGAATTTGAGAATCACTGCGATCGCGAGTTAGTGGTGCTAGCTGACAACCAGCGCCTGCTGCAGGTATTTGTCAATCTGCTGAGCAACGCCAGGGACGCGTGTGATGATGACGCAAGGGTACACATACGGGCGGGCGCCAACGACGAGCAAGTGCGTATTGATGTGGAGGATGACGGCTGTGGTATTCCCCCTGAATTGCAGAGTCAGGTATTTGAACCTTTCTTTACCACCAAGGAACCCGGTGCCGGCACCGGGCTGGGGCTGGCGTTAGTGTTCAGTATTATGGATGACATGAATGGCAAGGTGCACCTCACCAGCCCCATGTCCACCGGCGACCGACCCGGCACCCGCGTCACCCTGCAGTTACCACGCACCAGTTACGGCGCAGACTTCCCGTTGTAACCCCAAGTACCGCCAGCCCGTTCTCGTACTGGAATATTCAACTTGGGAGTAGTATGTTGGGTAGGATGTACACAGAGGTAACAAAGCATGCATAAAATTCTCATTGTCGAAGATGAGTCAGTTATCCGGGCGGCTTTGCGCCGACTACTGGAGCGCAATGGCTACCTCGTCAGTGAGGCGGGCTCGGTGCAGGCGGCAGAACGGGAGTTCACGCTCGCCGATTTTGACCTGGTCATCAGTGACCTGCGCCTGCCCGGCGCGCCCGGCACCGATCTGATCAAGAAGGCGGGCGATGTTCCGGTTCTCATTATGACCAGCTATGCCAGCCTGCGCTCGGCCGTAGACTCCATGCGCATGGGAGCCGTGGACTATATTGCTAAACCTTTTGATCACGGCGACATGGTAAGCGCGGTGCAGCGCATCATTGCCGACCACCCCATCGGACGCGGTGAAGCGACAACCACGCCTGCCTCACACGCCCCGTCAGCCGCAGGCATTGTTGGCAACTGCCCTGCCATCCGGGTGCTGTTTGAACACATCGAAAGAATGGCACCTACGGACTCCACCGTTCTGGTGCTGGGAGAAACGGGTACCGGCAAGGAACTGGTGGCGCGCAGCGTGCACCAGAGTAGTTTACGCGCGGACAAAATACTGATCTCGGTAAACTGTGCCGCGATTCCCGATACGCTCATCGAGTCGGAGCTTTTTGGCTACGAAAAAGGTGCCTTTACCGGCGCCAATGCCAGTCGTATGGGGCTCATCGAAGCGGCCGATGGCGGCACGCTGTTTCTCGATGAAATCGGCGAATTGCCAATGGAGGCTCAGGCGCGACTGCTGCGTTTTATTCAGGAGGGGGAAATTCGTCGCATCGGCTCAGTGCATTCGCGCAAAGTCAATGTGCGTCTGATCTGTGCTACTCACCGCAATCTGCAAAGCCTCGCAGCAGAGGGGCTGTTCCGCCAAGACCTGTTTTATCGAATCAACGTCCTGCGCCTGTCGCTGCCGCCACTGCGCGAACGAGGCAAAGACATTCTGCACCTGGCTGAACGCATGCTGCAAACCCAAACGGAGCGTCTTGGCAAACCGCTCATGCGTTTGTCCCCTCGCGCCATCCAGGCCATCACTACCTATCAATGGCCAGGCAACGTGAGGGAGCTGGAACACGCCATTGAACGTGCCGTAATTTTGTCGAACAGTGAGGAGATTGACAACGAAGCACTCGGCATCGATTTGGAACTGGTGAATATCAGCCGCATTCGCGGCCAACAAGGCCCAACGACAACTCACATGACGAGTGGATCTACCAATCACGACCCGCTGGAAGACCTGTCTCTGGAAGATTATTTCCAGCGTTTCGTGCTCGAGCACCAGGACTCCATGAGCGAAACGGAACTGGCACAAAAGCTCGGCGTCAGCCGCAAGTGCTTGTGGGAGCGACGCCAGCGATTTGGTATCCCCAGGAACAAAGGTAACCTGAATACGCGCGGGAAGATCGCCTCTATCGATGCTGTCTAAGCGTTACCCAAACCCAGGTGCACACCCCAAACGAGAGTATTTTGGTAACAATTGACTGCTTGTTGAGCACCTAAGGATTCCGAAACAATCTATAACTAATTGTTAAATAAGAACTATTTTTAACTGGCACGCGACATGCTTACTGAAATGCGGTACAAAGAATAAAAATAACAGCTGCCGTAATAAAAATAATAGAGCTCGTAACGGACCTGGGTGGGGGAAGACTTCTTCCCCTCAGTTTCCCTTCGTTTGCTGTTGTGCACAAAGCAACTACAACAGTGTTTGTGTAGGCGAAATAAAAATAACAGCGCATAGAAATAACAATAACGCCTGAAGTGAGACCTGGGTGGGGACAACGCTGTTTTCCCCATCATTCCCCCACTATCCCCGTCGCTGCCGTCCGCCACGGTGCGCGCTTGTGTGGTAGACTCCGCGCCTGTCGCTTCACCCCAACAGGCCGTTATCCGTTTGAACATTATCCCCAGGGATCAGCACTGTATATCCCGTAAAAACATCAGCGACAGCGCGCTCAAGGTCATGTCGCGATTGCGTAGCGGTGGCTACCAGGCCTATCTGGTCGGCGGTGCGGTGCGCGATCTGTTACTCGGCGGACATCCCAAGGATTTTGATATCGCGACAGATGCAACACCTGAGGCGGTCACCGAACTATTTCGCAACTCCCGCATCATTGGCCGCCGCTTTCGCATCGTCCACGTGCGATTTGGTCGCGAGATTATCGAGGTGACTACCTTCCGCGGCCATCACGACAGCGGTTCCGCAGAGAATGGCCAGCACGAAGCGGGCGGCAACCACTCACGGCAGTCAGCCAGCGGTCTCCTGCTGCGAGACAACGTCTATGGCACGCTGGCAGAAGACGCCGCGCGTCGCGATCTCACGGTAAATGCACTGTATTATGATGCTGGCAATTTCGAGTTGTGCGACCACGTACACGGGCTACGGGATCTGCAGCAGCGCACGATTTGTATTATTGGTGATCCCGAACAACGCTACACAGAAGATCCCGTGCGCATGCTGCGCGTGGTGCGCTTTGCCGCCAAGCTTGATTTCAGCATCGATAAGCACACTGCGGAGGCCATTCCCAAATGCGCCCATCTGCTTGCAGAGATTCCCGCGGCGAGACTGTTTGACGAATTTCTTAAATTGTTCCTCGCCGGGTACGCCGCCAGGACTCTGGACAAATTGCTGGAGTGCGATTTACTTAAATACCTGTTTCCCGACACTAACGCCTGTGTCCAGCAAGATAAAAATGCACTCGCCCTGGTGCAAGCTGCCATGAGCAATACTGATCAACGTATCGCTCTGGAGAAACCGGTAAC
This sequence comes from Haliea sp., assembly GCA_031414375.1. GTDB lineage: Bacteria > Pseudomonadota > Gammaproteobacteria > Pseudomonadales > Halieaceae > Marimicrobium. The sequence continues at coordinate 91,521 of JANNVJ010000101.1, read as the reverse complement.
ACCGGCATTCATCCTCGCGGCGCTGTTGTGGCCCGTCGTCAGTCGGCAATTTACTCGCCTTGAGAGCGCCGGTGAGCCACCCATGGTGGCCATGCATACTGCTGCGGAAAACGCCATCGTAAATGCCATGCGTCATATTTCGATCCCGCGCCGTTTTAGCCAGCCTATGCGGGAAATTTGGGAATTTCAATTGCGTTTGCAGCGGCGCACCGGACGCAAGGCAGCGGAACTGGTCGAGCATCGGCGCTTCCGGGCTGCCTACGATTTCCTGCTACTGCGCGAGCAAGCAGGCGAGCAGACAGGCCAGTTAGGCAGCTGGTGGACCGATATCCAGGAACTGGCCCCGGAACAACGCCTGGAGAAAGTGGCGTCTGCGCAAGATGATCGCAAGCGACCAAGAAGGACCAGAACGCGCCGCCCCAACCCTGCAGCATGACACCGGCCTACATCGCCTTAGGTAGTAATCTGTGCCACCCGTACGACCAACTGTCCACAGCGGTGAGAGCATTGGAGGCCCTCCCAGATACACAGCTGCTGCGGGTATCAAGTATTTATCGCAGTGCCGCGGTAGGACCGGGAACACAGCCTGATTACCTCAACGCCGTGTTGCTGCTGACGACCAAGCTGTCCGCAATCGCGCTGCTGGATGCTATGCATGCGATAGAACATACGCAGGGTCGAGTACGCGACGTGCACTGGGGACCCCGCACACTGGATCTGGACTTGCTGCTGTACGGTGACGAGAACATTTCTACCGCGAAGCTCACCGTTCCACACCCTCGTATGCAACAACGCAATTTCGTGCTGTATCCACTGCGCGAAATCAGTCGCATTAACATGGTACTTCCCAACGGCTCTGATCTTGATGCACTGCTGCAGCAATGTCCCGACGAGGGCCTGTCAAAAACCGGGTACCAACTAACATTAGAGTAACACAAGCCACGTAGTTGATATCGAGGCACCCTACCTCCTGGAGTGCCTGAACGAAGTGTACAGTGCGTTCTTTCTATATTACGATAACCCTGCGCTGCTCCTGGTCAACACGAGCGAAATCGACCTGGCCAGTAGCGCAGCGGACGACAAGAATCTGGTGAACTGTCCACTAGATGTTCGCAGCGGTCACCACTATTTCAATCCTACTTTTTTCAGATAGTGTTGCAGTTGCGCCGAAACTGGAGTGATACCAATGGGACCAACAGGACTCTAGCCATGGGCAAGATTACGATTAGCACCCTGGACAAGATGAAAGCCAACGGCGAGAAGTTTGTCTGCATCACCGCTTACGACGCCACCTTTGCAAGGATTGTCAGCGAGGTAGGTACGGAGGCGATTCTGGTAGGCGACTCCTTGGGTATGGTGCTACAGGGTCACGATAGCACCCTACCAGTCACCATAGGCGACATGGCGTACCATACCCGCTGTGTATGCAACGCCGAGCCCCAGTCACTGGTCATCGCCGACCTCCCTTTTATGAGTTACACCTCTGCCCAACAAGCCATGGAAAGCGCTACACACTTGATGCAGGCTGGTGCCCACATGGTAAAGATGGAAGGCGGCACGTGGTTGAGCGACACCATTAGTAAGCTGGTAGAGCGAGGTATTCCCGTGTGTGCCCACCTGGGGCTGACACCGCAGTCGGTCAATACCTTCGGCGGCTACAAGGTACAGGGGCGGACACCCAAAGAGGCAAAATCGATTCTCGCGGACGCTGTCGAGATTCAGGACGCGGGGGCCCGCCTGCTGGTGCTGGAATGTATCCCCTCCCACCTGGCCGCCGACATCAGCCGCAAACTGGATATCCCGGTTATCGGCATTGGCGCGGGGCCGGACACAGACGGGCAGGTGCTCGTCATGCACGACTTACTGGGATTATCCCAACACACCGCCCGCTTCGTGCAAAACTTCATGACTGGCCAAGCAACGATCCAGGATGGCCTCAGGGCCTTTGTCGATGCGGTCAAATCCGGCCAATTCCCCAAGGATGTGCATACCTACAATTGAACATTCTTCCACATAGGCCACTTTCTGTCTTACATAGATAAGTAAGCACCCACTTTTAAAGCGTGTTGACAGGCTATAAATACGATCACACATTTGCTTCTTTTCGTAACAAACCATGTGAATATTCCCTAAAAACCCGTTGCCGGGTATAGGCTGTTGGGGCATACTTCCCATCCCAGCCGGTGTTATACAGATGCCGGAGAGGGTTAAAACTAGTGCTTTTTACTGGTTTAGCGTCACCATTCCGTAACACAGGGATAAGGTAGATATGCGAACTTACGACAGCAATGCTCAGTTACAATCCGCGCTACGCGGTTTCCACCGCAATGGCCAAAGCATTGCCTTTGTCCCGACGATGGGCAACCTGCACGAAGGACATCTGGATCTGGTGCGCAAGGCGCGCCAATTGTGCGATGTGGTCGTCGTCAGTATTTTCGTGAATCCACTTCAGTTTGGCCCCAGTGAAGACCTTGGCGCCTACCCCCGCACGCTTGCCGCAGACAAGGAAAAATTATTTAGCGAAGGTGTCCAGGTGCTGTATGCGCCCGGCGTGGAGGATATTTATCCTGAAGGAATGCAGGCACAGACGCTGGTGCACGTTCCGGATCTCGGAGAAACCTTGTGTGGCAAAAGCCGCCCGGGACATTTCGATGGCGTTACCACTGTCGTCAGCAAGTTGTTCAATATCGTGCAACCGGATGTCGCCGTCTTTGGTGAGAAAGACTTTCAGCAATTGTCGATCGTGCGAAAAATGGTCAAAGACCTCTGTATGCCGATCGCCATCGTGGGTGTTGCCACCACGAGAGACCAGGACGGCCTGGCCAAGAGCTCGCGCAACGGGTATCTCTCCTTCGATCAGCGGCGTATCGCGCCTATTCTGAACCAGACACTCACTAGTTGCCGCGAGGCCATCGCGTGTGGCTTCGACAATTTTCTGCAACTGGAATCGCATGCGCGCATGAAGTTGCTGCAGGCAGGATTTGATCCGGATTATTTTGCGATTCGCGATGCTCGCACCCTGCACGCAGTCACCGAAGACACTGAGGAAATTGCCATCCTGGCGGCAGCTCGCCTGGGATCCACCCGTCTCATCGATAACGTGAGACTGTCTCTTAATCCCGTATCCGATTGGGGCATGCTGGCGAGCGGTCACTAAACTCGCTATCCGTTTTTGACCTCTGACCATTGAACAGCTTGCACAACGCTGTCGTGCCGTTATTATTCTGTGCTGCCCCAATGCGTTCACGGAACATGCACTATGTCTGAATTTCTCACCCGTCCAGTACCAGTCAATTTCAAAGACGCGCACGTCAACGCCGCTAGCTATCAGGCAATGTATCAGCGATCAATAGAGGATCCAGAGGGCTTCTGGGCAGAAATGGCCAACTCCTTTTTATCCTGGGAGCAATCCTGGAACAGGGTCGTGCGTTACGACTTTGCCAACGGCGAAGCCGAATGGTTCAGCGGGGGCAAGCTCAATGTCAGCTACAACTGTATCGACCGGCACCTTCCGCACCGGGCCCACCAGACCGCACTGATCTGGGAGGGAGACAATCCGGCAGACAGTGAACATATCTCCTATGGCCAACTACATGAACACGTGTGCAAACTGGCCAATACACTCAAGGCGCGCGGTGTGCGCAAGGGTGACCGGGTCTGTATCTATATGCCAATGATCCCGGAGGCCGCCTACGCCATGCTCGCCTGCACCCGCATTGGTGCCGTGCACTCTGTCGTATTCGGTGGATTTTCACCCGAAGCACTCAAGGATCGGATTCTGGATTCAGATTGCCAGACGCTGATTACCGCTGATGAGGGCGTGCGCGGGGGCAAAAGAATTCCACTCAAAGCCAATGCCGACAAAGCGCTGGCGTCTTGTCCCAATATTCATACCTGCATCGTGGTAAAGCACACCGGCGGTGACATCGCTTGGCACGAGGGTAGGGACCTCTGGTACCACGACACGGTGGGGCACGCGGACAGTGACTGTGCACCCGTATCCATGGATGCCGAAGATCCTCTCTTTATTCTCTACACCTCCGGCTCTACGGGCAAACCCAAGGGTGTGCTGCATACCACCGGTGGCTACCTGCTGCAGGCCGCCATGACGTTCAAGTATGTGTTTGACTATCGGGAAGGCGACATTTTCTGGTGCACGGCAGATGTCGGTTGGGTCACCGGCCACACCTATATCATCTATGGCCCGCTTGCCAATGGTGCGATCTCGGTCATGTTTGAGGGCATCCCAACCTATCCCGATGCAGGCCGCTGTTGGGAGATCATCGACAAACACCGGGTCAATACGTTCTACACTGCACCCACCGCAATCAGGGCCCTGCACGCACTGGGCAATCAGCCTGTCACCCGCAGTTCACGCGCTAGCCTGCGACTGCTGGGCACCGTGGGCGAGCCTATCAACCCTGAGGCCTGGGAGTGGTACTACACCGTGGTCGGAGACTCCCGTTGCCCCATCGTGGACACCTGGTGGCAAACCGAAACTGGTGCTCACATGATCACACCGCTACCTGGCGCTACCGCTTTGAAACCGGGCTCAGCCACACTGCCCTTCTTTGGCGTCGAACTGGCTCTATTAGATGAAGGGGGCCTTGAAATCGAAGGCCCGGGCGCGGGTTATCTGGTCATCAAATCATCCTGGCCCAGCCAGATACGCACCGTGTACGGCGACCACCAGCGCATGATCGATACCTATTTCAAACCTTATCCCGGCTACTATTTCACCGGTGACGGTGCCAGCCGCGACAGCGATGGCTATTATCGAATCACTGGTCGCGTGGATGACGTGCTCAACGTTTCCGGACACCGCATGGGTACTGCCGAAATCGAAAGCGCACTGGTACTGCACGAGCTGATCGCTGAAGCTGCTGTGGTCGGCTACCCCCACGACATCAAAGGACAGGGCATTTACGCCTACGTGACACCGATGCAGGGTGTCGAGCCGACCGAGAAATTACGCGCGGAATTGATCGCGCTGTGTGCGGCAGAGATTGGCGCCATTGCCAAACCCGACATCATCCAATGGGCACCGGGGCTACCCAAAACCCGCTCCGGCAAAATCATGCGCCGCATCCTGCGTAAGATTGCCGAAAACGAGCTGGACAGTTTGGGCGACACCAGCACCCTGGCGGACCCATCGGTAGTTGAGCATTTAGTCGCGAATCGTCCGCTCTAGCCACACACGCATAAAAAAAGGGATGCGCCTCACGGCACATCCCTTTCTACAGCTTTTTCGCTAGTGCCGGAAATTACTCAACAATTTCCTGCTCAGCTGTCTCCGCCACGACACCAGCCTCATCCTCAAGCAACTCCTTAATGGAAAGCTTGATACGGCCACGTTGATCCACGTCCAACACCTTGACACGCACCACCTGACCTTCCTTGAGATGATCCGATACGTTTTCTACGCGTTCATTGGCAATCTGGGAGATATGTACCAACCCGTCTTTGCCAGGCAGGATGTTCACGAAAGCGCCGAAATCCACAATCCGCGCAACAGTACCGGTATAAACGGCGCCTACTTCTGCTTCCGCGGTAATTTCCTGAACCAGCGCCACGGCCGCATCCCGTGAGGCCTGGTCCTGACCAAAGATACGGACAGTGCCGTCATCGTCAATGTCAACGGTCGCGCCAGACTGCTCCGTGATAGAGCGGATAGTGACTCCGCCCTTGCCGATGATATCCCTTATCTTGTCTGAATCGACTTTCAGCGTGATCATACTGGGGGCATTTTCAGAAGTGACCAGACGAGCCGTAGCCAGCACCTGATTCATCTGTCCCAGAATATGCAGACGCGCCACCTGCGCCTGCTCCAACGCGACTTCCATGATTTGTTCATTGATGCCTTCGATCTTGATGTCCATCTGCAGGGCGGTCACACCCGCGGCAGTACCTGCCACTTTGAAGTCCATGTCGCCCAGGTGATCTTCATCACCAAGGATGTCGGTGAGTACGGCAAACTGATTGCCCTCCTTCACCAGACCCATAGCGATCCCGGCAACGGGTGCTTTCAGTGGCACGCCCGCAGCCATCAGCGCCAAAGAACCAACGCAAACTGATGCCATGGAACTGGAACCATTGGACTCGGTGATCTCAGACACCACACGAATGGTGTAGGGAAACTCTTCACTAGTGGGTAGCACAGCTGCCAGACCGCGACGGGCCAAACGACCATGCCCCACTTCACGACGACCGGTGAAGCCAACACGACCCGCTTCACCTACCGAGTAAGGAGGGAAATTGTAATGCAGCATGAAGGGATCGCGACGTTCACCATGCAGGGCATCTATGATCTGCGCGTCTCGCGTAGAGCCGAGCGTCACTGCGCCGATAGCCTGTGTCTCGCCTCGGGTGAACAGGGCGCTGCCATGCACCTTGGCCAACACATCCACTTCACAGGCGATGGGACGGACAGTGCGATTGTCGCGACCATCTATGCGGGGCTCGCCTGACAGAATGCGCTTGCGCACCAATGTCTTTTCGATCTTCTTGAAAAGCTCTTTCACTTCATCGGCCGAAGGACCGCCGTCCGTGGCTAGCGCGGCAATGGCTGCATCACGAATTTTACCGACACGCTCATATCGGGCTGCTTTTTCTGTAATGCGATAGGCCTCACCCAGATCAGCCTTAACCTGGCCTTCAACCGCGGCCAGCAGCTCAGCATTGACAGCGGCGACTTGCCACTCCCAGCGGGGTTTACCGGCCTCAGCGACCAGATCGTTGATGGCCTGAATCACTACCTGCATTTCCTGGTGCGCAAACAGTACGGCACCCAGCATCTGGTCTTCGGTCAATTCCTTGGCCTCGGACTCCACCATCAACACTGCATCTTTGGTTCCGGCAACGACCATGTCCAGCTTGCTATCGGCTAACTGCTCATAGGTAGGATTCAGGAAGTAGCCACGGGCTTCGTTGAAGCCTACGCGGGCGCCGCCGATAGGGCCGTTAAATGGACAGCCTGAAATCGCCAGCGCAGCTGAGGTGCCGATCATAGCAGCGATATCGGGATCAATGTGCTTGTCGGCCGACATAACCGTACAGATGACCTGCACTTCATTCATGAAACCCTTGGGAAACAAAGGGCGAATGGGGCGATCGATGAGGCGCGAGGTAAGGGTTTCTTTTTCACTGGGTCGGGCTTCGCGCTTGAAGAAGCCGCCAGGAATTTTGCCCACTGCGTAGGTTTTTTCCGTGTAGTGAACGGCGAGAGGGAAAAAGTCGCGGCCCGGGCGTTCCGTCTTTTCTGCCACTACGGTACACAACACAGAGGTGTTCTCAACGGTCACCAGGACAGCACCACTCGCCTGACGAGCGATGCGACCGGTTTCCAAAGTGACGGTTTGTCCACCGTACTGGAATGATTTAGTTACTGGATTCACAATTACTCTCCTATTCTCAATATGAGTCCGGGGTGTTCCCATGAACACCCCGGGAGGGATACAGCCTATCGTCGCAGGCCGAGTCGCTTGATCAGATTACTATAGCGCTGTGTGTCCTTACGCTTGAGGTAATCCAGCAGCTTGCGTCGCTGATTGACCATCCGGATCAGACCGCGGCGTGAGTGGTGATCGTGCGAGTGCGCCTGGAAGTGCCCCTGCAACTGCTCAATATTTGCGGTCAGCAGTGCTACCTGTACTTCCGGGGAACCTGTGTCACCCGCGCCCACTTGATACTCTTTTACAATTTCTGCTTTCTTTTCAGCATTTAGAGCCATTACATATTCCTCTTGATTAATCTGCCTGGGGCGGCAATACCGCCCTTCGTTAATAAAAGAGCCTGTCCGTGCAGATTCACAGACAGGTTCGCGTCACCTTCCGGTGACAATCAGTCGACGCGGCGCCACGCGCCCGTCGTCTAATATTTCTCCAATTCCCAAAAACTCACCGGTTTCCAGTGCGACGCGCACAATACCACCGCGAGGCGCATTTGGCACCATTACGGGCTGCCCCTGTCGCATGTAAAATCCACCGGATTCACTGAGCCTAACCAGGGGCAGCGCGTCCAGGGCAGAGTCAGCGGGTAATAAAAATCTATCCAGCTCATGCAACTCACTGTTGTCCTTCAAGGCCTCCAGTGTGCCAAACGTCAGGCTGTCTTCAATTCTGAACGGTCCAGCTCTGGTCCGACGCAGCGCACTAACGAATGCCCCGCAACCCAAGGCACCTCCCAAGTCCTCAGCCAACGACCTTACATAGGTTCCCTTACTGCACTCAAGGTAGATATCCACCTCGGGCCTGGCGCCACCGCGAAAGGCGCGCAGCTGTAACTCCTTTATGACCACCGGACGCGGTTTGCGTTCCACCTCCAGACCCTGGCGTGCCAGTTTGTAGAGGGGTTGTCCATCCTTCTTGATTGCGGAGAACATCGAGGGAATTTGCTCGATCTCGCCCTCAAAAGCTTTTAGCGCTACTACGACATCAAACTCGGTAATGTCGCTCGCGTCCTTGTTCTCCAACACCCGGCCTTCGGCATCGCCGCTGGCAGTGACAGTGCCCAGCACAAACGTGCTCTCATAGGCTTTGTCAGCATTCAGTAAATACTGAGAAAACTTGGTTGCCTCCCCGAAACACAGGGGTAATACGCCAGTGGCCAATGGGTCAAGGCTCCCTGTGTGACCGGCCTTGGCAGCGAAAAACAAACGTTTGACGCTCTGCAAGGCTTGATTGGAGCTAACCCCCATGGGTTTATCCAATAGAAGGATGCCATCCACCGCACGCCCGCGGCGACCCCTTGCCACCAGTTAGTCCTCAGTACCATCATCGCGCAATCCCAGCTCACGATCTGCATTCGTGGCGCGCTTGATCAAATCCTCCAGGTCACGCCCATGGCCTACGCTGGCATCAAAATAAAACCGCAGTTGCGGGACACTGCGCATATTGCTACCCCGGGACAGTTGGCTGCGCAGGAAGCCCGCTGCCTTATTGAGCACCTCGGTAGACTCCTTCGCATCCTCTCTGGAATCAGTACCCATCACGGTATAGTAAACCTTGGCGTGACCGAGATCGCGACTGACATCCACGCCAGTAACACTGACCATACCCACTCGGGGATCTCGCACCTCATGCTGGATCAATGCAGCCAATTCGCGCTGCAGATAGTCCGCCACCCTCTGGGTTCTGGCATATTCTTTAGCCATTGGTCCCGCTCATGTAGACGCCGCTCACAATGAGCGGGCGATCTCCTTAACTTCGTATACCTCTATGAGGTCGCCCACTTTCACATCGGTGTAATTCTTGACTCCGATTCCGCACTCCACGCCATTACGCACCTCGCTGGCGTCATCCTTGAAACGACGCAAAGACTCCAACTCACCCTGATAGATAACAACACTATCGCGCAGTACACGAATGGGCTTGGAGCGATAGACCGTTCCCTCTATAACCATACAGCCTGCAACCTGGCCGTACTTCGGCGAACGGAATACGTCGCGGACTTCGGCAATTCCGACGATATCTTCGCGAAGTTCAGGTGCGAGCATGCCCGTGAGAGCCAGCTTCACATCATCAATCAGATCGTAAATAACGTTGTAGTAACGCAGGTCAACGCCTTCCGTTTCCACCAGTTTGCGAGCCGCGTTATCAGCCCGTACATTGAAGCCGAACACCACAGCACTGGACGTGACAGCCAGGTTGACGTCTGTTTCGGTGATACCACCGACACCGCCAGTCACGATATTCACCTGAACCTCTTCATTCCCGATCTCCAGCAGGGCCGATTGAATTGCCTCTAGCGATCCGCGCACATCTGCCTTTACCACAACATTAAGCAGCTTCTTCACGCCCGCCGTCATGCTTTCAAACATGTTGTCCAACTTGGCGGCCTGCTGGCGCTGCATCTTCTTATCGCGCGTCTTTTCCTGGCGGAAGTCGGCAACTTCACGGGCGCGCTTCTCACTCTCAACAACAGCGAACAGATCGCCAGCCGCTGGTGTAGCGTCCAAACCCAGAATTTCCACGGGGATACTGGGACCGGCCTCTTCAATTGCCTGACCATTCTCATCCAACATCGCGCGCACGCGACCGAACTGCAGTCCGGCAAGAACTATATCGCCTTTGCGCAGTGTGCCGCTCTGAATCAATAGGGAAGCGACCGGGCCACGCCCTCTGTCCAGACGAGACTCAATAACGATACCTTGCGCAGGCACATCGCGAGCAGCGGTCAGCTCCAGCAGTTCCGCCTGCAGCAATATCGCGTCAAGAAGTTCATTGACGCCCTCACCGGTATGGGCCGAGACTTTAATGAACTGCGTATCGCCGCCCCACTCCTCAGGAATGACGTCTTTTGCGGCAAGCTCGCTCTTGATGCGCTCGAGATCTATCCCAGGCTTGTCGATCTTGTTTATTGCGACAATTATAGGAACCTTAGCGGCCTTGGCGTGTTTCACAGCTTCTTCTGTCTGGGGCATCACACCGTCGTCGGCAGCGACTACCAGAATTACGATATCTGTGCTCTTGGCGCCGCGTGCACGCATCGCGGTAAATGCTGCGTGCCCCGGCGTATCCAGGAATGAAATCATGCCGCGCTCAGTTTCTACATGATAGGCGCCGATATGTTGCGTGATGCCACCCGCCTCACCCGAGGCGACCTTACTTTTACGAATGTAGTCCAGCAGGGAAGTCTTCCCATGATCTACGTGCCCCATCACAGTGACTACCGGTGCCCGCGGCTCTTCATTGCCTTCGTGCTGCGACAGGGTTTCTTCCAGCTTTTCCTCCAGTGCATCGGCGCTGATCAGTTTCGCCACATGACCAAACTCTTCCACCAGCAGCGTCGCCGTATCGCGATCGATGATCTGATTGATGGTAGCCATCACACCAAGTTTCATCAGCTCCCTGATAACTTCTGAAGACTTTACGGACATTTGCTGCGCCAGATCAGCCACTGAGATCATGTCCAGCAGTTCAACTTCGTGGATTTTCTTTTCCGTTGGCATTTCAAAACCATGCCGCGAATGCTCTGCGTGGGCTGTCTTGATTTTCTTGCGCCCTCCGCGACGACGACCAGCTCCTGCTTCTGACTCAAGGTCGGCCAGAGACAGGTTGTGGTTGCGCTGCTTGCCACGACCGGCCGGCGCATTGCGCGCCAATCGGCTGCGGGGTTTACGTGTATCGTCTTCCTGAGCAGCCGCAGATGGAGCCTCATGCAGCCGCTTGGGCTTCTTGGCATTAGCATCCTTAGCTTTCTCTTGCGTCCTGACTAGAGCTTCAGATTTGACCAGTTCTTCTGCTGCCTTACGCGCATCGAGAGCTGCCTGCCGCATTGCTGCATCATCTGCTTCCTTCAATTTGCGACGTGCCGCCGCTCGTTGTCGCAGAACTTCGGGATCCAGGTTGGCTGGGTCTTCATCAGCGCTGGCCTCCAGCTCCGATACCGCTGCAGCCAGTTGCTCGCGTTCAGCGGCCGCGGCCGCTTTCGCCTCTACCGCAGCTACAGCTTGGGCTGCAGCTTCCTCTGTTTCTTGTTCGTGCTCTCTTGTTAAGACTTCGTCTTCAAGCGGCTCTCCTGCCTCGCCCGATTGCTCGTCATCGCGCTTTACATAGGTGCGCTTCTTACGAACTTCAACATTGACCGTTTTTCGACCCTGCGACCCGGAGGTACGCAAAGTGCTGAGAGTCTTGCGCTTCAAGGTGATCCGCTTGGGCGCGTCGTCAGACTCTCCATGACTTCGCTTCAGGTAGTTAAGCAGTGTCTGCTTATCTTCATCAGACACAGCCTCTTCTGCTTCCGAGTGTGGCAATCCGGCTTCCTTCATCTGCGTCAACAGACGTTCCGGGGACGCGCCTACCACTTCCGCGAGCTGCTGTACTGTCACCTGACCCATTCAATACTCTCCTTGCTACCCTGTCGTAATGCGATTTACCACGCCGTCAGCTTATTCTGCTGCCTCGGCAAACCAGGGTGCTCTTGCGGTCATAATCAACTCACCGGCACGTTCTTGCGTCATATCCGGGATATCCATGAGATCGTCCACGCCCTGCTCTGCAAGGTCTTCCATGGTAACGATTGCACGGCTGGACAGAATGTAAGCCAGGTGGCGATCCATCCCCTCCATGTTCAGCAAGTCTTCTGCCGGCTCCCGTGATCCCAGCTGTTCCTCGGACGCGATAGCCTGCGTCAACAAGGCGTCCTTGGCTCGGGCGCGCAACTCTTCGGCGATCTCTTCGTCAAAACCTTCTATAGAGGTCAACTCCTCCAGTGGCACGTAGGCTACTTCTTCCAGCGTAGTAAAGCCTTCGTCTACCAGGATTTCCGCTACGTCCTCATCGATGTCAAGATTGTCGACGAAAAGCTTTATCACCTGACCGGACTCCGCCTCGTGCTTCTGTGCAGCATCCTCCAGACTCATGACATTGATGGTCCACTTGGTGAGCTGGGACGCCAGACGCACGTTCTGGCCGGAGCGGCCAATAGCCTGGGCAAGGTTCGCTTGCGATACCGCCACATCCATAGTGCCGTTGTCCTCATCGACAACGATGGACTCAACCTCCGCCGGTGCCATGGCATTGATCACCAATTGCGCCGGGTTGTCGTCCCACAGCACGATATCGACCCGCTCGTTGTCGAGCTCATTTGATACGGCTTGCACGCGCGAACCACGCATGCCAACGCAAGCTCCCACAGGGTCGATGCGTTGGTCATTGGTCTTCACGGCGATCTTGGCGCGCGAACCCGGATCACGCGCTGCGGCACGGATTTGAATGACTTCTTCAGCGATCTCAGGCACCTCTATCTTGAACAGCTCTATCAACATTTCTGTGCATGAACGACTCAGTATCAACTGCGGACCACGGGCTTCCGTGCTGATCTCCTTGAGAATGGCACGCACGCGGTCATTCACCCGAAATGTTTCTCGCCCTACCAACTGATCCCGCGGCAACAAGCCCTCAGCGTTGTTGCCAAGATCCACGATCACATTGTCGCGAGTTACCTTCTTGACGATTCCCGCCACCAGCGTACCAACTCGTTTCAAGTACTGCTCAACAACCTGTGCACGCTCGGCGTCACGCACCCGCTGCACGATAACCTGCTTGGCTGTCTGCGCTGCGATTCGGCCAAATCCGACATTATCGACCAGCTCTTCGTAAATATCACCGGGCTTCAGATTGGGATCCTGCTCAATGGCCTCCTCGGTCGTGAACTGGGTGCCTAACAACGCCATTTCGTCATCCGGCACCACCAGCCAGCGGCGCATGGAGACATAGTCACCAGTTTTACGATCGATGGTGACGTGAATGTCAGCATCTTCGTCATAACGCTTTCTGGTCGCCGTTGCCAACGCCAGCTCAATCGCTTCAAAGATGATGTCCTCGGACACCCCCTTCTCATTGGAGACGGCCTCAGCCACCAACAGAATTTCTTTCGTCATCTCAAGCCTCGCCAGTTCACTTGCCGCCTTTAAATGCGGGGTTGTACACGCGCCTTTTCAATCGCGCCATAGGGCAGCAGAAACTCGTGATCATCTACCTGAATCACAACATCCTCACCCTCAATGCCTTTCAAAATACCTTTGAACCTGCGTCGCCCCTCAAAGGCGCTGCGCAAGCGCACTTCTACCGTTTCGCCCACATAGCCTGCATATTGCTCCATCTTGAAGAGCAGACGATCCATGCCCGGGGAGGAAACTTCCAGTGTATATTCCCCAGTAATCGGGTCTTCAACGTCCAGTATGCTGCTCACCTGTTCGCTGACCGCAGCGCAATCTTCAACCGTAATACCAGCGGGGCAATCAATATAAACCCGCACCACGCTGTGCTTGCCCTGCGCCATATGCTCCACACCCCACAAGACGTAACCCAGTGCCGCTACGGTGGATTGCAACATGTCCGCCATCTGCTGATCTTTGCTGGCCACAGGCGATTGGTTTCTCCATGTACGAAAAAGCCCCTAAAAAGGGGCTTTTTTTCTTCACACTGTCGATTCAGGAACTGACAGTGCTAATTGGTAGCGGGGGCCGGATTTGAACCGACGACCTTCGGGTTATGAGCCCGACGAGCTACCAGGCTGCTCCACCCCGCATCAAAGCTTCCTCGACTGTGACAAGCCCCTCGGCACGCCACTCTGGACCCCACTCATCTTATTGGTCCAATTTCGAGGCTGTGCATTATAGGTAGGGGTCCTATCCCGGTCAACCTCGTGTGGACTGAAAAGCAGACTAATTTTCAACGGCGGTTTGAAGAGGAGCAACCGATTTATTTTTTACTTTTATAATCAGATAGTTATATTAAAAACCGGGATGGCCGAAGGTATCCCCTCAGTAGTTACTACACAGACTCTGGCTAAAGGACGCCAGGGTCCAGGGTGAAGTAGCCTGCAGGTTCGTATTCAATATTGCTGGTGGTACCCAAGGGCCGACACCCGATGCATTGTGGGGATCACCAATAATCGTTGCAACACTGGGGTCGTCCACTTGCAGAGTCCCCTCCACATCCACGGACTGGGCCACTACTCCATCGATGTAAAGGGATAACGTCATACGATCAGGACCCAGGCCCGACTGCACCTGGCGGCTAAAATTTCCGCTTACGATGACGCTGTGGCAGCTATCGCTGCTTTGTATATTGCCGGAGAGTGTCAGCGCACCAAACTGTGCTGTCACCGTGTTACTCGTTCGACTCATATCCCAGACGCCGGCCTGCGCAGCAATCGGACCTTGACGTGCATCAGGGATACCAATGCCAAACGTATACGTACCGAATCCGGGGGTCCGCAGGAAATCCATGCCGGTGAGCACGCCACTGCCGTTGGCGCCTGGTGCATATGCCGTTTTTACGGTGTGCACATCCTTGTACCATGATTGATAACCTTCCTTTATCTTTGCCAGCTGTAGGGGCGGCGCGGGCGCCACAGGATGCGTGGCGGTAGGATCCCTATCAAAATCATACAATACTGGCACCTGCACGCCGAAAATCGGGACTGTCTGATGAAACCGCCAGCGACCATCCGCTGACAGGAACCCATAGCTGGTCCAGGCAGGGGACCTTACATGGTCCCAATACCTTGCTCGTGGTGCGATGGGCTCAAGCCGTTGGACACCTCGATAAAAACTCTTTCCATCCAGATTGTCGGCAGGGGTGACACCAATAGACTCCAATAGCGTGGGATAAATATCTTCAATGGAGACACTGTCCGAAATCACCTGCCCGTTGACGGAGTCGTCTGGCCATTTGATCAGCAGCGGTGTGCGCAGGCCACCTTCGGTCAGTGTTGTCTTATTGCCGTAGAAGGGTGCGTTACTATTGACGAAAGCGCCCGTCCCACCATTATCACTCACCACCACAATAATGGTGTCTTGCAGAGCGCCGATAGTATCCAGGTGCGAGACAACCCGACCAATATTGTAATCAAGTTGATTGACCAGCGCGCGGTACTTCCCGGCGGGGGTATCGGGATACTTCTGGGCAAACTCAGTGGCTGGCGTCACTGGACCGTGGGGTGCATAGTACCAAAGGTTAAGAAACCACGGTGCCTGTGCAGCATTCAAGTCAGACAATACTTGTATCGCCTTGTCCGTCAGGATGCTCTCCAGATGCCCGGTATAATGTTGACCGGGCGCACTGTCACTCTCCAACCAGGGATCATTGTAACGAGGATAGGACAATGCAATCTCGCCGCCTGCCGTGCGCTCCCCAGCCAGACGCCACTGGTTGAGAAAACCAAACCAGTGATCGAACCCCTGATGATCCGGCCAGGCCTTGCGGTCAAGATCCCCGATATGCCATTTGCCGATATGCCAGGTGGTATAGCCCTCTGCTTGCAGCCTTTCGGGCAGAGTAACAAGATCCGGTGAAATGCCGCGGCCGTTGGGCAGATAGCCCAGCCTTTCCGGAACAAACCCGGCCAACAGTGCTGCCCTGGCCGGAGAACATACTGCCGATGCGTAGTGTCTGGTAAAGCGCACACCTTCGCGCGCGATCTGGTCCATATTTGGCGTGTCTATATCCGGATTATCGTTATTGATGGCAAGGTCGTTATACCCCAGGTCATCCGCCATGATCAGTAAAATATTTGATTTTCTGGGCGGCGTGGGAGCCAGCAGCTCGCGCATCACGTCACCCTGGGCATCTACATGCGCTGCAGCAGGCGTGATGTATTTTGCGGCGTGCCTATCCAGAATCGCCTTTGCCAGCGCTTTGAGATCGGCGGCGTAACCGGGATCGAAACTATAACTCGAAAGGTCAACATCGTGGAGGCCGCCGAGCCACACTAACCCATCCAGAGCGACCAGCATGTCGCCAGGGTGACCTGAGCTGTCGCGAAATACGGCGCTTGCCGGGTCACCAACCATAGTCGAGACATCCGAAAACTGGCCGGCGCTATATAACTCGTGCAGGTCGACCGCTCCCTGGCCTGAGGGAATGCAGGAAAAATCGACACCCGGATACGCCGCACTCAAGGCATCAATCAAGGTGTGTACCTGCGCATGTAAAATCTCATAGCGGGCAGCGTAGTCCGGGCTATCCCCCCCGGTCGGGTCAGTGGGCGCGGGCGTGGCAACAAAAAAGCGCGTGTCGGGGTTTTTAGACAGTGCGTGGTCGATCCAGTGCTTATAGACGGCAACATCAGGATAAATGGGATTGTAAGTCAACCCAACAAGCTCTACATCGCCGCCATTCAGCATCCCCAGCACAACCGCACGATGCCTGGCATCGTCCCACAACGCCTGCGGCGCCCATTGATCCGTGGGCCCAACGAAGGTGGTGTATTGATGCTCATTGAGGTCGCCCGTGTTAGTGGGCGCGTGGATTCGGGCAGCGAACTGTTCACTAAAGCCATTGCCTATAAAAAGCGCTGTAACCCCCGTATTGGTCGTCGAGCTGTATACCGCCAGAGGGGGCGGCAGGGATTGCGTCGAGAAATTTTGCTCCGCCGGTGGGATATGGGTCTCGGTATCCGCGTCGACAACACTTTCTTGGCTACATTTGCTTTCATCCGCCTGATCTTCCTTGAGCGCGCAATTGCTCGCACCACGGATGGATGTGATCTCGTCTTCGCCCTTGTGGGTGCTGGATTGACTGCACCCATAAATGAGCAGCAACGCCATACCCAGCGCTGCGATTTTGATGGGCTTCAATTTTCCACTCTCGTTGTTGTCGCCTGCGGAAGGAATAGGCCCATGACGGAATCCCTGAGCAACCTGAGGCGTTACCCCGAAATTACCCAGCTTTAGCGCAGACCGCAAGGCAATTTATTGCACGCGATGGGACGTAACTAACAAAAAAATCTAGCAATTTAGGGTTTCTTAGAATCTTATGGGACGGTCTAAAACATTAAAATGGTGCCGAAGGCGGGACTCGAACCCGCACAAGCATAGCTCACTACCCCCTCAAGATAGCGTGTCTACCAATTCCACCACTTCGGCTTATTGCGTTGTTACATCAATCCAGTTTGGGCAAGTCATCCTCGATAGGCGCTGCGACTGCCGGGGTAGCACTCTCCAATACAGGCAGTTCCTCTGTTGGGGGCGTGACCTGTCTCTCAACCGCTGCAGGGATTGCCAGATCCAGTTCGTCCACGACGACGGACCGCTTGTTGACCAGCAGAGCCAAGCTGAAACTGCTGACAAAAAACAGCACGACCAGCCAGGCCGTTGCTTTGGTCAGCACATTGCCGCTGCCATCACTGCCAAACAACGTCTGGGAGCCACCAGCGCCAAAAGACGCACCCATATCGGCACCCTTGCCCTGCTGCAACATAATCAGGCCGATGATAGCCAGTGCAATGAGCAAATGTGCTGCTAAAATTATCTGTTCCATGGTATTCCGATCCCTCCCAGGGATGCTTTCCAAGCAGGCGTCACACAATCGCTGCGTTAATAATAGCTAAAAAATCGGCTGCAATCAGGGCAGCCCCACCCACCAGTGCACCGTCGATATCAGGCTGCGCAAATAGCTGCACCGCATTATTCGTCTTCACACTACCACCATACACTACCCTTGTTACTGCCGGATCTACTCCGGCGATAGCACCAAGACAGCCGCGAATGAAAGCGTGCATGCTCTGGGCCTGCTCCGCAGTGGCCGTAAGCCCCGTGCCTATCGCCCACACTGGTTCATAGGCTACCACCAGCGTGTGCAGATTTGCATGACCCCTCAGAGCCCCGCTCAACTGCGCACTGACCACGGCTTCAGCGGAACCTGCGTCGCGCTGCGCGCGCGTTTCACCAACACAAACAATGGGTCGCAGGCCTGCGCCTACCGCTGTAGCCAACTTCGCAGCAACCAAGGCATCTGTTTCTCCGTGGTACTGGCGCCGTTCCGAATGCCCCAGAATAACCCAGCGACAACCCATATCCGCCAACATACCTGCGGCGACGTCGCCCGTATAAGCACCGGACTGCATCGGACTACAGTCCTGCGCCCCGACCTCGATCACTGACCCCGCACACGACTGGACGGCTTGCGCCACGTGTACATACGTGGGACACACCGCCACCTCAGGACCACGCACCGGTATTGCTGAGAGCAGGTCATCGAGCAACGCCTTGACGGTGGCCGGGGAGCCATTCATCTTCCAGTTACCTACAACAAGAAGCTGACGCATCTGCGACTCCGAGTGAAAAAAGCGGCGGCAATCTTAACCAGAATAGTCCCCGGTGACAAGGAGGATACCCGCACGTTGAACACCCCATCCGGGCAGTCAATGTCACTTCAAGCGAGAATCCGCTCGACCTCTGCTGCCAATTCTGCACACAGGAGCTGCACCGCTTCGCGGCTCTTGCCCTCAACCATTACTCGCACTTTGGGCTCGGTGCCAGAGGGGCGCAACAGCACTCTGCCCTCCTCGCCCAGTCGCTGCTCAACCGACTTCACAGCAGCCGCTATCGCCGGATAGCCATCCAGCCTGACTTTGCCGCCTATCGTGACATTGATCATGGTCTGGGGGTACAGGGTGATGCCCGCTCGCAGCGCCGCCAAATTGCCTTGCGCAGCCTGCAGTGCCATCAGCACCTGCAATGAGGCAATGATACCGTCGCCCGTAGTGGTCACATCGGAGCAGATGATATGCCCCGAAGACTCCCCGCCCAGTCGCCAACCCTGTGCTTCCATCTGGGCCTTCACATACCGATCTCCCACCTGGGCGCGCACAAACTGCAACCCCGCGTCCTTCAAAGCCAATTCAAGCCCCAAATTCGACATTTGAGTACCCACCACACCGGCGTCGCTGATGCCGGTAGCCAGACGGTGCATGGCAATGATGTAGACCAATTCATCCCCATCAATGACCTCACCCTTCTCATCCGTCATCAACACACGATCACCATCACCGTCGTAAGCGATGCCGATATCGGCACTATGCTGCCTGACGAGTTCCGAGAGTGCCGCCATATCAGTGGATCCCACGCCCTCGTTAATGTTGAAGCCGTCCGGCTGCGCACCCATGGTGATCACCTCCGCTCCCAACTCGCTGAGGACACTTGGGGCGATGTGGTAGGTAGCGCCATGCGCACAATCCACCGCAATGCGCAGGCCGCGCAGGCTGAAGTCTTCAGGTACCGTGGACTTACAGAACTCGATGTACCGTCCTGCAGCATCCTCGACCCGCAGCACCTTGCCAATATCGCGCGACGAAACCGTGGTAAGTTCCAGCTCCAGCTCCGCTTCGATGGCGAGCTCAATTTCATCAGACAACTTGGCGCCATCGGCACCAAAAAACTTGATGCCATTATCGTAAAACGGGTTGTGTGAGGCGCTGATGACTATGCCCGCCTCGGCATTCTGCTTTCGCGTCATGAGCGCGACAGCGGGTGTTGGCATCGGCCCCAGTAGTTTTACATTCACTCCGGCGGCGACCAATCCGGCCTCCAAAGCAGACTCAAACATGTATCCCGAGACGCGCGTGTCTTTGCCAATAATGACCAGACAATGTCCTTCCCGGTTAAACTCCCTGGCGAATACACGGCCACTGGCCCAGCCGAGTTTGAGCATAAAATCAGGCGTGATGGGAAACTCACCGACTTTGCCGCGAATACCATCGGTTCCGAAATAACGCTTGGTCATGTCGCTGCCCACTCCTCCAATGCGACCCACATCGCCACCGCATCTGCGGTAGCTGCAACGTCGTGCGTCCTTATGACCGCGGCGCCTCGCTCGGCTGCCAGTACGGCAAGCGCCAAACTGGCCGGCAGGCGTTGCTGCACGTCCCGCCCCAACACTTTACCAATGATCGACTTGCGCGACAGACCCACCACCAGTGGCAAACCCAACGCCGCCAACCGGGGCAAGCCTTGCAGCAGTTGCATATTGTGCGCGAGTGACTTGCCAAATCCAAAACCCGGGTCCAACAACAAACGTGCTCGCACAATGCCGTGTTGCTCACAGGCCTCGACCCTGCCCTGCAAGTAAGCGGCGACCTCGGTCACCACATCCACATAATGGGGTGCCACCTGCATGGTACCGGGCTCACCTTGGATGTGCATAAGGCAAACAGGCAGACCAGTGTCCGCCGCCGCCGCCAGTGCTCCATCACGGGTCAACGCGCGCACGTCATTCAACAGGCCCGCGCCAGCTCCAGCAGCCTCACGCATGAGAGTCGGCGAGCTGGTATCCACTGAAATCACAACGTCCACTGCAGCGGCAATGCGCGCCACCAGTGGCAGCACCCTGTCCATTTCTTCATCTGGCGAGACCGGCTGGGCGCCTGGCCTGGTAGACTCCCCGCCAATGTCCAGAATGGCGGCACCTGCCGCTACCATCTCCCGCGCGCGCGCCATCGCTCTTTCGATATCAAGGTGCGCACCACGGTACAAGGTACCGCCGTCAGAGAAGGAGTCCGGAGTTGTATTGATGACACCCATTATGACCGGGCGAGACAATCTGAGCGTGCGCCCGGCACATTGCAGCATCGCGCCAACCGCACTTTGAGGGAGAGGCACTCGAGAGGGGATCAATGCTCGCCGGCGGGCCCGCCAATCGGACTACCAGAGCCCTGCGACTCGGTACGCACAGTGGCCTCCGGGGTATCGTCACTGCCGGTACCGCCCCAGTCCTTGGGCTCCCTGGGCTCACGTCCGGCCATAATGTCATCGATCTGTCCTGCATCGATCGTTTCGTAGAGCATAAGGGCCTGAGCCATCAGGTGTAACTTGTCGACATGGTCTTCCAGTACTTTTTGCGCGGTGGCGTAACATTCATCAATGATGCGCCGCACCTCCTGGTCAATTTGCTTGGCAGTGTCAGCAGAAACAGTCAGGTGCTGCTGGCCGGCACTGCGTCCCAGGAAGACCTCCTCGGTGGCCTCGTCATACATCAGCGGCCCCATTTTTTCGGACAATCCCCATTTGGTGACCATTTTACGGGCAATGTCTGTTGCACGCTGAATGTCATTGGAAGCGCCCGTCGTCACACCATCCTTGCCCAGGGTCATCTCCTCGGCAATACGGCCGCCAAAAAGACTACAGACCTGGCTCATGATAAACCTGCGACTGTGGCTGTATCGATCCTCCTCAGGCAGGAACATGGTCACACCCAGAGCCCGCCCCCGTGGAATAATACTCACTTTATAGACAGGATCGTGATCCGGCATCAGGCGGCCAACGATCGCGTGGCCCGCTTCGTGATAGGCCGTATTGCGTTTCTCATCCTCGGACATGACCATGGATTTGCGCTCAGCGCCCATCATGATCTTGTCCTTGGCCAACTCAAATTGGTTCATGCCAACGGTCCGCACATTGCTGCGCGCGGCAAACAATGCAGCCTCATTGACCAGATTGGCCAGGTCAGCGCCAGAGAACCCCGGCGTACCGCGGGCAATTTTCGATGCCTCCACATCCTCGGACAAGGGCACCTTGCGCATATGCACTTTCAGAATTTGTTCACGGCCGCGGATATCCGGCAGACTCACCACCACCTGGCGGTCAAAGCGGCCCGGTCGCAACAGGGCCGGATCCAGAACATCGGGACGGTTGGTAGCGGCAATCACGATCACGCCGTCATTCACCTCGAAGCCGTCCATTTCCACCAGCAATTGGTTGAGGGTTTGCTCACGCTCGTCGTGACCACCGCCAAGACCGGCACCCCGGTGACGCCCCACTGCGTCGATCTCGTCGATAAAAATAATACAGGGGGCCTGTTTTTTGGCCTGCTCAAACATGTCACGCACGCGAGAGGCACCCACACCGACAAACATCTCCACAAAATCCGATCCAGATATTGAAAAGAATGGTACTTTCGCCTCACCGGCGATGGCCTTGGCCAGCAAGGTCTTGCCCGTTCCAGGTTGGCCAACCAGAAGCACACCACGAGGAATACGTCCGCCCAACTTTTGGAAACGACTGGGATCACGCAGGAATTCCACCAACTCCTGCACATCCTGCTTCGCTTCATCGACCCCCGCTACGTCGGCAAAAGTCGTCGTAATCTGACCCTCTCCCAACAATTTTGCCTTACTCTTGCCAAAGCTCATCGGGCCACCGCGCCCACCGCCGCCGCCCTGCATCTGGCGCATGAAGAACATAAACACGCCAATAATGATGAGGATAGGAAAACTGGCTACCAACAACTGGATCCAGACACTCTGCTGCTCCGGCTTACGACCCTCGACCACCACCTTGTGTTCCAGCATGTCATCCATTAGCTTGGGATCCTCGACCATTGGCCGAATGGTCTCAAAGCGGGTGCCATCGTAGCGCTCGCCCGCAATCGTCAGGCCATCCACCACCACCTTTTTCACCTGTTCGTTTTGAATCTCAGTGATTAGATCGGAATACCCGACCTGCTCGGGAGCACCCTTCATATTAAAGTTGTTGAAGACTGACAACAGCACGGCAGCAATCACCAACCAGAGCAACAAATTCTTTACCATAGTGTTCAAAACGATTCCCTCAATGAGGATTTTGGCCGGAGTCGCAAAGGTGTTGCGCTCAACGTAGCAGGTCACTGCCTGCCAATTTACTACACTTGGGGCAATCTCTCCATGTTTCAAGGCTACACAGGCCGTGAGCCCCGAAACTCCTTGGCCACCATATATACCTCTCTGGAGCGGGGTCTTGAAGCCTTGGGCTTGCGCGTCAATACCTTCCCAAAAGAGCCTTTGGCATCCTGGAACACCTGGTCGAAGCCCTCCCCGTGAAAAAGTTTGGCGACAAAGGTGCCGCCCGGAGCCAATACCTGTTGCGCCATTGCCAGGGCCAGTTCCACCAGATAGATCACGCGTGGCTGGTCCACGGCATTGACGCCGCTCATATTGGGCGCCATATCTGAAATCACCAGATCGATCGGCTTGCCACCAAGCGCCGCCATAATGCGCTCGAAGACGTCTTCCTCGGTGAAATCGCCCTCAATAAATGTGACACCGGCCAGGCTGTCCATCGGCAGGATATCCGAGGCGATCACCCTGCCGTGCTCTCCCACCCGTGCACTCGCCACCTGCGACCAACCTCCGGGTGCGCTCCCTAAGTCCAGCACCGTCATACCGGGCCGGATTAATTTGTCCTTGTCCTGCAACTCCAACAACTTGTAACACGCGCGCGAACGATAGCCTTCGCGCTGCGCCTGCTGCACATAAGGGTCATCGCGATGTTCTTTTAACCAGGCCTTGCTGGAGGGTCGTTTCTTGGTCATGAGAGGTCACTGTGTTTTCGGTTTCTTGCCGGGGACGCCTTGTGTAGAATGGCCCGCCCCGCGAAGGCAGCCATTGTACCTTGGAACAACTATGAGCAAGAAAGCAAATCCGGACATCAAACAGTTGCGCGCGATCGGCCACAAGCTGAAACCGGTGGTAACCATTGCCGGTAAGGGTCTCACCGAGGGTGTCATCGCGGAGCTGGATCGAGCCCTTACTGACCATGAATTGATCAAGGTTAAGCTGGCCGTGGGCTCGCGTGAAGTGCGCGCGGAACTGGCACGCGAGATCAGCACTCAATCGAAGGCCGAGATTGTGCAGAGTATTGGCAGTGTCATCCTGCTGCTGCGCCGCTCCCCCACGCCGGACCCGCGCTTATCCAACCTGATCAAACCGTTGTAATTCCCTCACGTATCATTTGGGGCAGCGCACTATGGGCGACATCCTCGAGTTTCCATCACAGCGCACGCAGGGCCTGGCCTTTCTGGACCGCCAACTGCGTGAACTACTTGCAGCCAAAGGCGCAGATCAGCAACTCATCGATTTCGCCGCACGGCAACTGACCAGTATGTACGCGCAACTGGGTGAATCCGAACAGTACAGCTTCACTGTAGAACTACCCGCGCAGCTTGGGGCGCAGGAAAGTGCGAGTCTGTATCGCCAGATCAGCACGGGACTGGAAGGAATTCGCAAGGAAAACCACGCGCTGCTGGTCAAGATGGTGGCACAGCTGGTATTGGCTGAAGTCAGGCTGTTTCAGCACGAGCGACCTGAGTAAATATCCGCTGGCGAAGCCGGGGGCGTTTCAATTAAACCAATGGCAACTGAGCTTGCCGTCGATGGATCACGATTGGGGGCTTCGTTGCGGCGAGTGGCAGCGAGCATGCCCCGCTTGCTCAAAGTGCTGGGATATTCGCCGCGGAGCATGCCCACTGCCACTCGCCTGGAATCGCGCGTATGTCACCACGGGTGAGTTCACTCGATCAGAGTCCCTCCGGGGATAAGGCCTGACGAGCGAATATCCCAGCCCTCTGAGCGATCAGGCCTTATCCCCGGAGGGACGGTTCGTGCGTACACTACTCATCATCGTCAACTATGCTGGTGGTGTCTCCTTTATAGGCCTGGGCGATATTCTCCGGACAACGCGCTGTTGTAGGATCAGCGCTATTTACCGCGACAGTCGCCGCTTCCACAAACGCAGTAAATCGTTGCGTCTGGCGCAAAAAACGTGTTGAGCTGACAACCGATTGGGCAGTACTGCGCAAGCTCGAGAGAAAATAGCGCAAGGCCACCAGGTAGGTAAGCCAGATACTCCAATTACCCGGCTGCGACGCAAAAATCCAGAATCCGAGTGCCACAATCAGCACCATAATACCGACAGTATTGGCGGCGTTGATCAGGAAGGTGCCATAGGCCTTGGCTCTCAGGCGCCGGAAATACTGCCGGTAACGCGAATCTTCTCGTCCCAGCGTCGTTTCCCAGTCAATGTCTGCAACAGCTAGCGACGTACCCTGCGCCCAGCGCTGTTCCAGCAGTTCGCGCTGCTTCAAAAACACGGCTGGTGAGCCCGACTCCCGGACAGTGATGGTATCGGCGACATTCCTCCCCACTGAATACAGCCCGACAACAGGGACCCCGACCGCAATCAGTATCACCAGAGAAAACTCGGGATTGATATACAGTAGTGCCACTGCACACAGGACCAAGCGAGCAGCAGGGATCAGTGCCAGTAGCAGCACACGGGTCATGCGACTACGGTGATAGACATCTATCGACAGAATCTGGCGCAAATGCTTTACAGAAATATGCTGCTCACTTGATTCTGCGAACCAGTGCGGCAGTTTACTCGAAAGCGCGATGGCCTCCCTGGCCCCCATATTCTGGTAATGGCGACAGAGGCTGAGAATCGCTGTGCTCACGCGGTATTCCAACAGTGAATAGCCCATGAGGAGTACCAGTGTAAGACCGGCGATGATGACAAACAGTAGCAAAGACTCTCTTGAGGAAAGACCCAGCAGAGGAGCATTATTTTCCAGCGCTCGCAAGTACACATAAAGCGCAGCCAGGGCAAATATCTGACAAGATAGACTGGCCGCACCGGCTACAAGAATCCTCGTTGTATCTGCGGGAAACCGCTGAAAAATGTCTTTTCCCAGTCTATAAATCTGCAATGTAAACCGTTGGGTAGCCGCAATTAGGCGAAAGAATGCGCGGGGAACTGCACTCGAGGACGTGCCAGATGACTCACCGGTCATCGTGTTCTACCCAGCAGTCGTTACTCATCGGCCGGATCAACAAAAGGTGTTGTATCGGCACAACAGCGCACAACAGCCTGCGAATCTTCCTCTATGGGATGGCACAGTGTAGCGGCAGGACCGGCTTTCGATGGACCCACCACGAACGCCTGCCCTGAATGCCAGCTATGGGAAAACTCCTTGTGCGAATGCACCATCCCGGGGGATCTATAATCGTCGATAGAGGAAGCACATCGCGCACCCGCTTTGCGGTGCCAGCAACTGGCACATGCGGCAGCGGTCCACGTTCTGGAGTCACGCGCCAACACCGTCGATAGCAGTTCCGGTGGTTCACACAGGCGCGCACCGGTGGCACTGCAATGCGCTTTGGCTTGCTGCAGTGTCAACTCCAACTCGACAGCCGGTGGCGATGAAACACAAAACTGGTGTCGGTCAGCGCCGCTTGCCATTGTGGGCACCGGCCACCTGAGATCGGCGCAAGATCGACGGCTGAATCGCACATTAGCCGCGAGAGCTTCAGCCAGTATATCCGTGTTGTACATTACAGTTGTGGTCGAATAGGTCGTGAGATCCAGCACGCGCAGCGCGCGGTTGTCGATGTCGGTGATGATCGCCTGGGGTGGTTGACTGTCAGGTCGAAGTGCAAAATGGTGCGGCCTGCTGAACTCTATGGCGTCACCCGACGCGTCGACCCAGCCCGAATCGCGACCAATTTTTCCTGCAACACCGGTGCACGTTTGCTTGCCATGGGGATCGATACTCAAGCGCCAGACAACAGCATCATAAGACCTCGGATTTGAAGCAAGAATAAACAGCGTATCGGCATTGACCGGATCATCGATTGCGGCGCGCAAATTTGGTTTCAGTTCGCCTGTCCCTGGACACCCAGCGGTCTTGGTGTCATAGATTGCCAGCACCTTTCCATCGAGGGTCATTCTCCAGACTTGCTGCTTATGCATGGAGACCAGCAAAGCCCCGTTCCGGTCCCAATTAATGCCAAATGGTTTCGCCTTTTTGTCTCTTATAAGCGCCGCTGTGTTGGGCGATTTCGAGAAATCTATGCGCAACACTGCCTTGTCGTTTGACGCGGCTACAAACGCGGCTTTTCCGTCGTCGCTAACAAGGACCATTCTGCCGTCTCTCACCCTCCCCGCGGCGGTTCTGAGGTCCAGCGGCTCCAGACGTGCACTGTCCAAACGAAGCTTACCGCTATCGCGGAGTAACTCTGAAACCGTGCCCTGAAAATGCAGCAGCCAAAAGTTCGATTTACTCCCCTCGTCCGCTTCACCACCCGTGATTAGCGCAAAGTCACAATTGGGACAGGACGCAACGCCGACTGGCCTGGCGTCATCCATTATCAGTCGTTCAACGGCAGTGCCGGTCTGCAGATCAATTAAAACCAACCCTGGCAGGCTCGTGTCAGCCACCAGCGAATAGCGCGCCGAGGCCGGCCAGATACCCACCGGGCCCTGACCTGCGGCATGTGACACATTCAAAGAAAACGGAAACAGCAAGATTATGCAGACAACGAAAAAAGTGGAGCTAAAAATTATTCTCGATGCTAACGACTTCGACATAGAACTGAGCCTTCCAACATGCGCATGAAGCCAGTATTCGGCGATATTCAGACGAGTGCAAAACGTATACTATAGTCGAAGACTGATACAGACAAGCGACCGAGCTCGTAGTGTATTGCCCGATCGATTATCGGGAGAACGTCAAATACACACAGGTCAAGAAGCAATACGTCGCAATTCGCTTACCGCCATGACGCAAGGATTCTGAATCCTATGAAACGCTTCTTCCTCTGCACTGTGCTTTTGGTCGCGGTACAGCTGCCACAAACTCAGCCATGCTGGGGCGCAGTTTCACCCAATTTCGTGGTAATCCTCACAGACGACCAGAGCTGGGTGGGCAGCTCGCTGCAGATGTTACCTGATGACCCGCACAGCAAAAGCGACTACTACCAAACTCCCAATATTGAACGACTGGCGGCCATGGGCACTCGCTTCTCCCAGGGTTATGCGCCAGCAGCCTCGTGCAGCCCGACGCGCAGAAGCTTGTTGATCGGCCAAAATCCGGCTCGCCATATCTACAACACAGATCGGGGCAACTGGACAAAAAAGTACCGGGAGCAATTATCTATTCCAGGGATGCTCAAGGAGGCAAATCCGAACTACCGCAGTGCCCATTTCGGCAAATGGGATATGCGCTTTGATATGGTTACTCCCGAAGAAATGGGCTATGACATCAGCGACGGTTACACCGGAAACGCCAACGTCCATACAAGAAAAAACGGAAGTTCTACCCATAACGATCCCAAGTTGCTCTGGAGCATTACGGAGCGTGCTGTCAATTTCATGGCTGAGCAAGCTAAGGCGGGGCATCCATTTTACCTACAGATCTCCCACTATGCGGTACACATGGATGTTGCCTACCGAACAAAGACCCTGGAAGAAGTAAATTCCTGGCCAAAGGGCTCGAAGCACTCTGCGCCAGAATTTGCCGCGATGACCAAGGACATGGACACCGCAGTTGGCATCTTATTGGACAGCATTGAATCGCTGGGCTTGCAGAACACTACATATGTCTTTTTCCTTTCTGACAATGGCGGGCGCGATGTCATAACTGAAAAACATGGCAACCTTCGACAACAGAATTCCCCTCTGAGGGATGGCAAGCATTATTTTTACGAGGGCGGAATCCGAATACCTTTCATCGTTGCCGGACCAGGCATCGAAAAGAACACTATTAGCGCTGTGCCCGTCACCGGGCTGGACATCCTTCCCACGGTGGCAGACCTGGCAGGCTATCCAAATACGCTACCCGATTCCATCGATGGCGGCAGTATGAAGCCAGTATTATTTCCGGACGGAAAGGGTAAGGTTGACCGGCCGAAGCCTTTTTTGATTTTTCACCAATCAGTGGACCGGCTGGCCCAATCGGCACTGCGAATGGACAACTTTAAACTGGTGAAGACCTGGTCAAAGAATCGTATAGAGTTGTTTGATCTTTCCAACGATATAGGTGAAACCACTGATCTGTCGAAAAAGCTGCCCGAGAAAACGGCACAGCTACTTGCACTGATGAAGAGCTACCTGGATACGGTGGGAGCCGAAAATCGTGGCAGGGAAAAATCGGGGAAACGGCGCCAACGCTCTGGCCATACCGAAGCGGACGCCTGAATTTAGTACGGCAATATGATTGACATTACCACGCTGCTGGCGAATGCTTAGAGCGGTCCTATTCCCAGTCTCCCCAATAACTCACCGCCCGAGGTCAGTATCATGCTCCAGGAATTCAAGCAGTTTGCGATGCGCGGCAACGTTGTTGATATGGCCGTCGGTATTATTATCGGCGGAGCGTTCGGAACGATCGTCAAGAGCCTTGTTTCCGATGTCATTATGCCACCTATTGGTTTAATGCTGGGTGGTGTCGATTTCTCCGAACTGTTTGTCACACTTAAGGAAGGTGCAGCCGCTGGCCCCTACGCCACCCTGGCCTCCGCTCAGGAAGCCGGCGCTGTGATTATCAGCTACGGACTCTTTATCAACTCGGTCATCAGTTTTCTTATCGTGGCCTTCGCTGTCTTTTTGCTGATCAAGAGCCTGAATAAATTACAGATTGAAAAACCGGCTGTCGAAGAAGTAACGACCAAGGAGTGCCCGTTTTGCATGAGCGCTATTGCCTTGAAGGCGACACGCTGTCCGCATTGCACTTCAGCACTCTAGCTTCAGCGCGCCCACCCTACATCCGTAAAATGCCTTGATTGTCGCCTCGGCTGCTTTGGCGAGTGCTGGCCTTTCACTTTCCTGTATCACTGAGAAAAGACCGTCACATCAATTTGTCCACCAGGTTTTCAATAAGTGCGGCTGCCACCCAGGTCAGGGGCGGCAAAATCAGGTATAGGCCCAGCCGCGTCAATGCCTGCATATCAAAAGGCCACTCCGAGACGTGCTGAATTTCGCGGCGATAGAGCAACAGGCGATTGACCTCATCCAGGGTCTTCGCATCGTCCAGTGCTATGCCTGATTGGGGACGCATGCGCTCAAGCCGATCATTGATCCTATGAAGCTCACCGCGCTTGGCCTCCCGCAGGCGTTTATGCAGCGGCCAAACGGGTTGCAAAAATAGCATCAGAACGGGCAGCAGGGTGGTTAAAAATCCCGGCAGGATATCCAGCCACCCCACTCCACTATCGAAAATGAGGAAGACAAACAGCACCTGGGACCCGATCACGGAAAGGGTAGACATAATCGCAACCTGTGCCACAGCCAGCAGAGCTGGGCTGTGCAGCAGATCGATGTGCATACGGCGGCCGATTTGCCCAAAAAGTTGGGCGTTACCAATCAATGCGCCGATCGCAGTGGTCATCGTAAGCCAAATCAGCAGTGTGCCCAGGTAGGTCATATACTTGCCGCGGCCCGTAACGATTTCCTCAATCAGCCCGCGAGCCTGCTGGGGATGCGCCATGATGATATTGCCCACTCCCATAACCAGAGCAATCATGCTGACCCCCACAAACCAGCGCAAGGAGCGGTGGGTAATGGCTCGTCGCCACTGGGCACACTCCTTGGCAGTCGCATCCAGTGTGGGCTGAATCTGGTCAAAGGTCGCTACCGAGCGCTTCACAATAAGGCTGAACGTCGGCACGAGGTAAGCCAACATAGTGGCAAAAAACAATTTTGCGAAGAAACCGATTTCAGCCTGGCGGCTACCCACGATTAAAAGCATCCACATCACAACAAAAATCATTAGGCCCGCAATCAACCTCCCATAGCGGAAGGGAAACACCAGTCGATCTACCCAAACCCGGTACAGCCGGATGCGTTCAGTCATGCGTAGTCAAATCAATAGCTGCCGATTTCCCATGCATCAGGTAGAATCCCCTCGCCACCCTACAACGGGAATCGAGAGCGCACGCATGAGCAGTATCGCCACCTTTGATCGAGTCACATTTAAGCGAGGCGATCGCAGTGTTTTGTCTGACCTGTCTCTCGATATACCTGAAGGCAAGATCACAGCCATAATGGGCCCCAGCGGTTGCGGCAAAACCACTATACTGCGCTTGCTGGGTCGGCAACTGCAAGCCAGTGCTGGACAAATCACCCTGTTTGGCCAAAAGCTGGAGAAAGTGTCTTCCGCCGAGATTCTGGGTTTGCGGCGGCGTATCGGTGTGCTATTCCAGAATGGCGCCCTGTTCAGCGACCTGAACGTGTACGACAATGTGGCTTTTCCATTGCGCGAACACACCCGGCTGTCGGAACGACATATCCGCGACCTGGTGCTGATTCGGTTACACATGGTGGGTCTGCGCGGTGCCCGGGCTCTTATGCCGAGTGAACTCTCCGGCGGGATGGCGCGGCGGGTAGCGCTTGCCCGCGCTATCATACTGGATCCGGAAATCATTCTGTATGATGAACCCTTTGCCGGCCAGGACCCGATTTCCATGGGCGTCCTGTGCGAATTGATTGAACAAATCAACAAGGTTCTGGGTATTTGTAGCGTGGTGGTGTCCCATGACATCCCTGAAACCACCAGCATCTGCGATCATATCTACATCATCGCTGACGGCAAGATCGTTGCCAGCGGGCCTCCAGAACAATTGAATAATTCTAATAACCCACTCGTGCAGCAGTTTGTCACCGGACAAGCAGACGGCCCCATACCGTTCCAGTACCCGGGACCCGCCTACTGGCAGGACCTGGATATCGACAGGGGTACGCTATGCAGCAAATAGCCAGGTTGGGCCGCTTCGGTATTGCACTGACGCAGTCTCTCGGGCAATCGGCCCTGTTACTATGGATGGCGTTGACCGCACCATTGGATAGACTGTCACGTGAGTTTCACCGCCTGGTCACCCAGCTCTATTTTATTGGCGTTAACTCCGTATTGATCGTTATGCTATCGGGCCTGTTCATCGGTATGGTGCTCGCCCTGCAGGGCCATACGGTGCTCAGCCGGTTTGGCGCTGTAGAAGCACTGGGGCAACTGGTGTCACTGACACTGCTGCGGGAGCTGGGGCCAGTGGTCGCAGGCTTGTTGTTTGCCGGCCGGGCAGGATCGGCGATTACGGCAGAGCTTGGCTTTATGAAGGCTACCGAGCAACTCTCTGCACTGGAGATGATGGGCGTGGACCCGCTCGCGCATGTGCTGCGTCCGCGCTTACTGGCCGGGATTATCTCGATGCCCATACTCGCGCAAATTTTCAATGCCGTTGCTATCACCTCAGCCTGGGTGGTCAGCACCGAACTGCTGGGTATCGATAGTGGCTCCTTCTGGGCGAATATGCAGCAGGTGGTCGACTTTCGTGAAGATGTCGTGAACGGTATGATCAAAGCAGTGGTATTTGGCTTGGTCATAACCTGGGTGGCCTTGTATCAAGGCTATAACGCTGCGCCCAATACCGAGGGTATCAATCGCAGCACGACACGTTCCGTGGTTATCGCCTCTTTGTCTGTGCTGGCGCTGGATTTTATTCTTACCGCATTAATGTTTGGAGAATGATGCTATGCAACGAAAATTAATCGAAGTGTCGGTGGGATTGCTGATGCTGGCCGGCATGGCCGCTGTGGCTTTCCTGGCATTACAGGTCAGTGCCCGTGGATTCAGCCAAAACAAAAGCGGTTATGAAGTAACTGCGTATTTCTCGAATGCCGCCGGCCTTACCAACAAGGCCAGGGTGAATCTGGCCGGGGTTTCCATCGGCCAGGTCAAAAGTATCGAGATTGTGCCCGCCAGCTTGAAGGCCAAAGTCGTGATGAACATCAACAAAGATGTGAACTACCTGTCCACTGATAGTAGCGCTGTCATCCAGACATCGGGCGTACTGGGAGAGAAATATGTCGCCATCTATTCAGGTTCAGCCGACGAACTACTCGAGGCCGGTGCGGAAATTTACGACACCCAATCATCCATGATCTTCGAGGATATGATCGGCAAGCTGGTCACCAATCTGGCGGCGAAGGATTAGGCATCGAACGATGCTGCACGCTTACGGTCAAATCAACATCAAGCAGGCCATACCGACCAACCGCAAACTGGAGAATACAGTGAAAGTATCAATTTTAGCACTTGCTGCAACGTTTCTTTTGGCAACCGCCACCATGGCTGCGCCTACGGCGAAGGACGCAGAACAACTGGTTACCGATACCTCGAACAAGATCAATGCCATTGTCGAAGGAGCATCGGTCTACATGGCTACAGATCCGGATCGCTACTACCAACAGATCGGCGCGACCCTGGATCCCCTCGTTGACTATGACACCTTTGCCCGCGGTGTTATGGGTCACGTGGCGAGCAAGCGCTATATCGAGACGTTACCCGAGAGTGAACGCGAGGTGGCGCGGGCAAACTTACCGAAGTTCAGGGACGTGCTGCATCACACCTTGATCAAGGGGTATGGGAAAGTCTTCTACAACTATGCAGGCAGCACGTTCGCGATAAAATCATCGGAGTTGCTCGGCAGCGGAGATCGCGCATCAGTGACACAGCGGGTTGTCGACCCGCAAAACAAGCAATATGAACTTCAATATACGCTGAACCATCAACCCGAGCAGGGGTGGAAGATACAGAATGTGATTGTTGATGGTATCAATATGGGCCAGAGCTATCGGGCCCAATTTGAAGAAGCATTACAACTTTACAAAGGTAGCGTGAGTGAGGTCGTTAAACATTGGCCGCAGATCATGGATGGGCATGAGGATGAGTGAGTCAGAGCGATTGACACTGGCAGTGGTAGACAACGGCCTCCACGTTGATGGCGTGCTGAATTTCAAGACCGCTGCCAACATGACCCGCGAGCTACATACCTGCATCGCAGCGTTGCCCAGTGCGTTTACAATTGAGCTGGCAGGACTTCGGGATTTCAACAGTGCGGTATTGGTTTTTATGCTTGATTGCGTGCGGCTCTCGGCCAACGCCAACAAACAGTGCCGCTTTTCAGGCGCGACTGCGGCGCTGGGAAATCTATTGAAGATGGCGGCCTTGAGCGACTTGATTCAGGGAACCGTGATCAATGCCCCAACAGCTAACCGCTAACCACTAACCACTAACCACTAACCACTAACCGCTATCTGGTGATCGCACCACCTCGTCGCTTTCCTACCTTCCGTCTTGGTCGTCAAGCCATTTGACCAGTAGAGTTCCTGCCGATCACATTGTCCGGGCGGTCGACGACGCAGCGCTAATTCTCGACAGTAACGAAGCTGCAGCGGGACATTTCCTTGCCATAAAAAGCTGTGGCGTTACAGACGGGATAGGATTTCCGCCCGCGGGCGCCCGTTCTGTTCCGATCCACGTCGCAAAATGGCCTCATGTACGTGACTTCTCACAGCATTTATATTACTAAGGTATTGACGAAAATTGAAAAGCTCCGAAACTCGAGAATGTCAACATGGCGGATAAACACCATCAGCAGTCAAGACAACTACTGATCACCGGCGCTACCGGAGGCATGGGTCGAGCTTCCGCATTGCTTGCGGCGCGTGAGGGCTATGCTCTGATACTGGCAGATCTGTCACCGGACAAACTGGAGGCGCTGGCGAATGAGTGCGCAGGTTACGGGGTCGCCACGAAGTGTCAGTTGCTGGATGTAACACAAGCGGATTCAATTGAACAACTGGTCACTGCCCTGCAATCGGGTGGGGGCGTAGATGCCATCATCCACACCGTGGGTCTCTCGCCACAAATGGCCGAATCGACGCGGATCATTGACGTCGACCTGGTCGGAACAGTCGCGTTACTGGAAAAAACGCGCCCGCAGCTGAAAACCGGTGGTTGTGTGGTATGCATCGCTTCCATGAGCGCCTATATGGTGCCACCAAATGCCGAGATCGAACACGCCCTGGCCACTCCACTGGCAGCCGATTTTTTCCATCAACTGATGCCGCTAATAGGCGCGGGCGGCGTGTTGGAGCACCCGGGCATGGCCTATGCCTACGCCAAGAAAGCACTGCAGCAATATGTTGTAGAACGCGCCCCAACCTGGGGGAAAGAAGGTAAGCGGTTGGTGTCCATTTCTCCGGGTTTGATAGACACTGAAAT
Organism: Haliea sp.; assembly: GCA_031414375.1. GTDB lineage: Bacteria > Pseudomonadota > Gammaproteobacteria > Pseudomonadales > Halieaceae > Marimicrobium. The sequence continues at coordinate 56,647 of JANNVJ010000101.1, read as the reverse complement.
GGGACGTCTGGAAAATAACGCCATGGAGAATTTTGACGCGAAGCGCAGTCTTATCGCGCTGGGCCGCCTTGGCCAACCGGAAGATATTGCCAACACTGCGCTGTTCCTGGTGTCAGCGAAGGCGGCCTATATCACAGGCTGTGATATTTTGGTGGACGGCGGTTTTGTCGCCTCACTGGGTGAGCAGCAGCGCCGACCCTCTTCAGCGTGAGGAATCGATGCTCATTGAACGGCACTGTCGTCTCGATACAGTCTAACCACCGGCCTGCAAATAACGATCCAGCTCCTGGTGCATATGCAGGATAATTTTCTCGTTATGGCTGGCCAGCCAGATTTGCTTGCAGCCACGAGAGTGCAGCCCCCTCTGGATGCGTGGAACATTGGAAAAATCCTGGCGCGGAATTAACAGGAGTTGTTCCGGGTCCGTGGGATCAGTGACATGTTCGACAGCCGCTTGCGGAACTGTTTCTGCGGCTCCGTAGCTGCGCGTGGAATAAATCTCGAAAATGCAGCTGTCCGGATTATTGCCGTTCGGCCGCACGCGATAAATCATGGCATTGCCAAGATTGGGCAGGATCAGGAGGTTGGGATAGACGAACACCATGCCACCCCACATCGCGGCGGTTTCCGGCGTGGGTACCGGCATTGGCCTTTGCTCCGCTGACGCTTTTGCATAGATAGCCTTGATAAATTCCGCGCCGTAGCTGGAACCCTGGGGCACCGGTTTCCCGCGTAAAGACTCGGCCACCGCCACATCTTCCTTCAGTACCATGGCATCCATTTCATGCACCAGATGAGCCATGTGCTCAATCATATGTTCGAGCTGCCCCTCGTCGGGATCACTCGCGTTGCTGGAGAGGGGCGTTCTCGAGGCATAGAAACGTCCATGACCGCCAGGAAACGTCTCATAGGCAACATTGGTGTGGGTGGACTCACCTCCTACGCGGCCCTCGTAGATGATTTCACGTCCCACATCATCCAGTTGCGGGTGCGTGGCCCCCACATGGAATGTTTCGAAAAACGCTTCCTGGCCCACTTTCCAGTTGGACGGTGTCTCAATGCGCTTCCACCAGTAGTGGCGCATGTCGCCAATGGCCAGGTCTTCAATAAAGCCACGCACCGGGGCAATAAATTCCTCAAATGACGCAGGCATTGGGTTGAGATTGATAAAGATGAATCCTGCAAACACTGCAACGCTGACCTCACGCAAAGCCACGTCGCTGTCCTGCAGGTTGCCACCGTGGAATTCATGGCGCTCCAAAACGAACTCGTTGCAACCTTCCAGGTTCCAGCGCCAGCCGTGGAAAGGACACCTGATGGCACCCTTGGTAAAACTACCAGCGCCTTCTGTGAGGGCTGTACCTCGATGGGGACAGGCGTTGTGATACGCCTTGATGGTAGCAGCATCGACGCGCACCACCACAACCGATTGATCGCCTATATCGTAGGTGGTGTAGTCGCCCGCCTGCGGAACTTCATCGAGCCGCGCCGCAAACTGCCACACGCGGCTCCACAGCCGCTCGTGCTCAAGCTGGGCGAAGCGAGAATCAATGTAGCGGCCACTGCGCAGGCCACCCGCCAAAATGCGCCAACTATCGGGCCATTCCACCTGCGGATCTCCAATGATCGAGTTCATACTATTTCTGTCATCAGAGTGCTCATAGGGGTGCTCTGCGCTCAAATGTTTGACGAGCTGCCGCTCGCTCTTTACAAGCTGCTCAATACCGACAATAATGAACACCATTGTTGCATAGTTTAATCATCGAAACAATTACAGGAGACTCTCGTCCAGGTTGAGTATCCTTGGTTGATCACGAGGGCTGGGACATTACCGCCTCCCGATGTGCGAGACTACCCTTCTTAACGCGACCGAATCCATTTAGGAGATGTACTGATGGCAGCTGATGCAATATCCAATGACCTTGAAATAGATCACGATACGCTGCGCGAGATTTATCGCCAGATATCGCGCATCCACGAGGTGGACAAGGCCATCAAGGCGGGGCTATCGAGCGGCAAATTTCAGTTTACCTACTGGCCGATGACCGGGCAGGAGGCCATACCTGCGGCTATTGCCCCGCTGGTAACCGATAAGGATTTTATGGTCACCATCTACCGTGGGATTCACGACCAGGTGGCTAAGGGCGTACCGCTGAAAGGCCTTTTTGCCGAGGCGCTGGGGCGAGTAGACGGCGTCAATAAGGGCAAAGGCGGCTCACCCCATATCTCCGACCCCACCTCCGGCTCCATGTTGACCACGGCTATTGTCGGTGCCGGTGCACCTATCGCCAACGGGCTGGCCTTGGCCAGCAAGATGCGTGGCACCAAGGCGGTGACCATCGTTAATTTCGGCGATGGCGCCACCAGTATCGGGGCTATTCACGAGGCCATGAACCTCGCCGGCCTCTGGAAACTACCCGTAATATTTATGTGCCAGAACAACCAGATGGGCGAATACACACGAATTCCCGATTACACCGCCAGCAAGGACTTCGCCAGTCGGGCCGCAGGCTACGGCTTTAAGGGCATCCAGCTAGATGGCAACGACGCGGTGGCTTTTCACAATGGCATGAAGTCAATCATTGAGGAAGTGCGCAACGGCCATGGACCGGTCTTTGTCGAAGCCATGACCGTGCGCCTAAGTTTGCACGCCGGAGTGGGCGATACCAACCACCTGTCCAAAGAGGATCTGGCGGCGGCGAAGGCTGGCTGGCCGGTGCCCCGCACCCGCGCACTGTTGCTGGAACGCGGGATCAGTACTGAGGAGGAACTGGCGCAGATTGATAACGCAGCCAAGGCTGAAGTTAAGGAGGCCGTGGAGTTCGCCCTGGCGAGCGCGGTGACGGGCGAGGAGGAGATGCTACTGGACGTCTACGGCGATCCGACCGTAGTACCGAAACGGGGTCAGCGTGAAAAGCGCGCCGAGGAAGCGCCACACACCGGCGAAAAACGCGAGATGGCCATGTTCGAAGCGGTACAGGATGCCCAGGAGCTGGCGCTGCAACTGGATGACTCGGTGTTTTTCCTGGGTGAGGACATCGGCGAATCGGGTGGTGTTTTCAGGTGCTTCAAAGGCATGCAGGAAAAATGGGGGGAGCGGGTCAGGCCGACACCCATCGCCGAGCAGGCCATTATTGGCTGCGCCACCGGCGCGGCACTGGTGGGCATGCGTCCCGTCGCTGAAATCATGTTCTGCGATTTTGTCGGGGTATGCCTGGACCAGATCGTGAACCATGCGGCCAAGCAGCGCTATATGTCCGGCGGCGCTACCCACGTCCCCCTGACCGTGCGCACGATTGCGGGCGGCGGCATTGGCGGCTTTGGTGCACAGCACTCTCAGTCCACCGAGGCATTGCTGCTACACATACCGGGGCTGAAAATCGTCTACCCCAGCACACCCACGGAGGCCAAGGGTTTGCTACTGAGCTGCATCTTCGATGACGATCCATGCATCCAGTTTGAATCCATGATGCTGACCTATGCGCTGCGTGAAGAAGTGCCGCTGGGGGACTACCGCATCCCGCTGGGCGTGGCCAAGGTGAAGCGGGAAGGCACCGATATCACGCTGATCACCTACGGTTGGCAGGTGATGCAATGCCTGGCGGCGGCCGAAGAGCTGGCCAAGGAAGGAATCAGCGCGGAGGTACTCGACCTGCGTACGCTTATGCCGCTGGATTATGACCGCATACTGACGTCAGTTGAAAAAACCCGACGCGCACTGGTAGTACACGCGGCGACCGAATTCTGTGGCCTGGGCGCCGAGATCGCCAGTACGATTAATGAAGCGTTGTTCAGCAGGCTGAAAGCGCCCGCCTCGAGATTCGGGGCGGCCTATGCGCCGATCGCGTACTCCAAAATCATTGAAACGGCGCAAATACCCCACGCTGGCACCATTGCCGCGCGGGTGCGTGAATTGTTTAAATAGCACTTCAAGGGAACTCTATGTCAACTCAATTGACTATACCGAAACTTCAAATGTCGACGACCGAGGGGACCTTGGCTGAGTGGCTGGTGGATGACGGCGCATTGGTGGAAGAAGGCCAGCCTATCTATAGCCTGGAAACCGACAAGTCCGTGCAGGAAATCGAAGCGCCGGAGTCGGGCCGACTGACACAAAAGGTAGCCGCGGGCGAAACCTACCCGGTTGGCATGGAGATCGGTGAGATCACCCCTGAATAGGTTAATCGCCAAATTTTCCGGCATTCTGTCACTCACAACAGCACCTAAGAGCATCCATGCCCAGTCTTGATCAACTGTGCTCAGCGGCCCTGGCACGCACCGGCTCACAACCGGCGATCGAGTTTGAAAAACGCTGGGTCAGCTGGGGGCAGATTCATCATGTGGCCGAGCAGGTAGGTGTCCTGCTCGATGCCAGCGGGATCGAGGCTGGCGCAAAAGTGGCCTTTGTCGCACGCAATCGACCATCAGCCCTGGCGGCACTGTTGGGCCTGTTGGCGCAGCGCTGCTCGATTCGCATGGTCTATCCGTTCCAATCCGCTGCAGCCCTGGCGAGCGACATCGAGCGAATTGCTCCCGCCGTTATGGTGGCCGATGCCGAAGACTGCTCAAATTCCGTGACAACAATATTGCAGGCGTGCGGAGTAGCCGGGATCGCCCTGCGCGACATGCATGCCACTGCCGTCCGAGGATGCGAACGATCATCCCGCGCGCCAGGTGGTGTCGGCGCCTGCCCCCAAATCGAGGTCCTGACGAGCGGCACCACGGGTCCGCCAAAACCCTTCGCGCTCAGCTATGAGATGGTGGCCGAACATATCGCGAGTTTCGCTCCTCTACCCGCAGACCGCACAGTGCAGCCAGCATCACTGGCCCCTACCCTGCTGATGTTTCCAGTGAGCAATATCTCCGGCTTGTATTCCACCCTGCCCCCGCTGCTTAACGGACAGCGCATCGTATTGCTGGAGCGATTCACCGTGGCCGGCTGGCACGACCATCTACTGCGTTTTCGCCCACAGGCTAGCGGTCTGCCGCCGGCGGGCATTCAAATGATACTGGACACCGGCATTCCCCGCGCCGACCTGTCCTGCCTGCGCGGCATCGGGACCGGTGCGGCGCCGCTTGATCCGGGCGCGCACCGTGCATTCGAAGAACGCTACGGCGTGCCCATCCTGCTCGCCTACGGCGCCACCGAGTTTGGTGGCCCGGTAACCCGGATGACGGCCGAGCTGCATGACATCTGGGGCAGCAGAAAATTTGGCAGCGTCGGCCACGCCTTGCCGGGCGTAAAGTTGCGTGTTGTCGACGAGGATACCGGAGTAATCCTGCCCCCCGGAACCGAGGGCAGATTGGAAGTCATTTCACCCCGCATAGGGCCAGACTGGATACGCACCTCCGATATCGCCCTGATCGATGAGGACGGCTTTCTGTTCCATCGTGGCCGCACTGATGGCGTGATCATGCGCGGTGGCTTCAAGTTGTTACCCGCAACGATCGAACAGTCGCTGCTGCTGCATCCGGCCATTGCCGCAGCCGCTGTTGTAGGTATTGAGGAACACAGACTGGGACAAGTGCCAGCTGCTGCCATTGAGTTCAGGACGGGAGTTGCGAGGCCCTCCATCGCCGATATCGAAACTCACCTGCGCAATCACCTGCCCTCGACCCATATTCCCACCGCATGGCGCCTTATTGACGAACTGCCGCGCACGCCCTCAATGAAAGTGGACATACCGGCTGTGCGTCGTACGTTCGAGCCCCACGATGGAAACACAAACCACTAGTGCCGAGCGCATTACAATGAGTAGCATACCAGCCTCGGTCATGCTCGAAATGCGGCTGCTATACCAGGCGTAACAACAGATCTGCGACCGCTTGCGGCTCTGAAATCATCAGGTCATGGCCGGTATCGACATCCCAGACGCGCCCCTCTGACTGGGCCTTGAGCGATTCAATATCCCTGAACGGTATGGTCATGGAGCAGATAATGTGTGTCTGCGGAATCTTGCGCAGGGCGGCTTCATTGTTGAGCACGAGTTTCTGCTCAAAGCACTTCCAGGGATGGGGTGTGAGTTTGGGTTTCATCCAGGCTAACTGCTCAGGATCTGTCACCCCAAAATAATTCATCGGGTCAGTACCCGGGTACAGCACCAGTTCTATACCATTTACCATGCGGCCATCGTCGCGTGTCATGGTGATGATTTCTCCGGCCAGGTCGGCGAGGGACTGCCCGTTCTCGGGGTTGGCTGCGTCCAGATAAACGATATGGCCAATACGATCAGCAGCGCGATCGGCGACGCCGGTAATGACCATACCACCGTAGCTGTGACCCACCAGGATCACATCCCGTAAATCTTCGAACTCCAGCAGCTTGACGATGTCAGTAATGTGCATGTTCAGATCCACAGCGGGACTTAACAGATGCTCCCGTTCGCCCAGCCCGGTCATGGTCGGCGTGTACACATCCTGTCCCTGTGCACGCATGATGCGAGCGACGGGTTGATAACACCAGCCACCGTGACCACCGCCATGCACCAGAACAAATGTCGCCAAAATGTTTCTCCTGCTGTGTGAGCCCCACTTGGGCCACGTTGTTTGTTATGATTCATTTGTTATTTGCGCGAGTCAATTGCAGCAACAGTCCAGGTAATTAAGAATGCTGTGCCAGACAAGTGCGGCTGACGATACCTACTCAGCAATCGGAGGTAAAGCCGAATGATTGGACCAGATCCCTTAGACCTGTGTGGCCAGATCGCCTTCGTCTCGGGCGCGGGCCAAGGTGCCGGCCGCGCTATCGCGCTCGCACTTGCGCGTCACAACAGCGGCGGTGTGGCGGTCAATGACTTTGTCGCTGCGCGCGCCGACGCTGTGGCTGAAGAAATACGAGCACTGGGTGTACCAGCGATAGCGGCAGCAGCAGATGTGGGCGATCACGACGCGGTTAACGTAGCAATGGCCACTGCCGCTCAGGCGCTCGGCCCAATTTCTATTCTCGTCAACAATGCCGGCAATGCGGGACCCACCGCTACCATGGGGTTGTCACCCCCCTTCTGGGAAACGCGGCCGCAGGATTGGGATAGATACTTCCGCACCAACCTGCAGGGCGTAATGCATTGCTGTCATGTTGCATTGCCTGGCATGGTTGCACAAGGCAGGGGTCGCATTGTTACCGTCATCTCGGATGCCGGGCGAATAGGCGATGCGGGACTCGTCGCCTATTCCGCAGCCAAAGCCGGTGCCGCAGGTTTCATGCGCGCTATCGCAAGAGAAACGGGCCGTTATGGCATCACTTCAAATGCCATCTCGCTATCGACACTGGAGCCCCCATTGGACGAGGCGGCCATGGCCGAATTCCTAGCGAGTGATCGCACCCGGGCGCAGCTCTCGCGTTATGTCATACGCCGCTTTGGTAAACCCGATGACGTCGCCAGTATGGCGTTGTTCCTATGTTCAGACGCTGCCTCATGGATTACCGGGCAAACCTACCCGGTCAATGGTGGCTACTCGTTCGCGCAGTGACAGAGTAGTCACACTGCAATGCGTTGCAGAGCCGACAGGCAGTCCAGCTCGACGAATGCAGCAGCAAAACGTTGGGCCAGTGTCAGCGAGATCTCCCGCGACTGCCAGCCATCGGTGCCGAGTGTCGACAACCAGATCGCCAGCCCGTAAGCGGGCGCAGCGCGATACTGCAACCAGGCATGTTCCGCTGATGGCACTTGGTCCTTGGGCACATCGAGTGATCCGCGATAGACCTCCAACAATGCTCTTTCGTTGCTGCGCCTGTCCTCTTCGGTAAGTGCACTGACCAGGAAATAACCGACATCCTGGGACCAGTTGCCTCGACGCAGCACCTGCCAATCGAGGAAACCCACATCCCCGTCGGGCAATACATAGGTATTGCCGATATGGGCATCACCGTGCAGCAACGTCATCGGGCCGCGGGAGAGCGTAGCCACATAGGCGCTCCACAGCTCGACAATAGCATCGCCATCAAGGTCCAGTAGCGCTGCGGGCAGCGTCTGTGCTCCGCGCTCCAGCCCGAGGGGAATACGCTTGCGCAAACCGATCTGCCAGCCTGTACTGGGCTTCCATGTCTTCACCCAGCGCAGTTGCGGGTGGGTTTTGCGCGACAGACCCCAGTACTGGCTGTGCAGCCTGGCCAGGCCGCGCAGGCCATGTGCCACCTGATCAACCGTCATGGGGCGCGTGGCGTCCCTGGGGTCGGCGCCGCGCCGGGTCAGGTCTTCCATCACCAGTAAAAAATCGAGTCGCAGATAGTCGACGATGGATTTATAGACGAGCGGGTGATCCACAGGGAGTGTCACGCCACTGGCAAAAAGACGCGCTTCGTTGAACAGGTTGCCGTTGCGGAGATGAACGATGCGATGAGCGGCAGCATGGGCCTTGAGAAACACGCTCGCCGGCCCAGACCCGGAACCATAGTTGAGACCAAAACGCGCGCGTCTGTTAGTGCCATCGTCGATAGTCAGGATGGTAACGTCGGCAACTCTGGCATCCGGGTGATGGCTGGCGATAGCGGCGGTCACCCATTCAGGCGTGACCTGCACCCACTGCGCAGGAATTCGTGTTGGTTTCAAGCGCCCGCCCGTCGACGTGACAAAGAGCGCTATACTAATCCAGTAATTCCGGCTGTTGGTACAGGTGAATCTTGGTGAACGGGCGGGTGTCGGACTTCCCGTTACCGATTCACCGGCAGAGGCAAGGATGGGTGCCGCACCAGTCATTTGGCTGCTGCTTGCTCGCCACTATGATCTCGGAGATATTTTGCCGGGGTGACACCATCAGCATCTACATAAAAGGATCGAACCCGTGAAAAAGACCTTGATCAGCAATGCCACCATTTTTGACGGGACAGGCAGCAAGCCCTTTGTCGGCCACCTGCTGATAGCGGGCAACAGAATAAAGTCCGTCACGAAGGGCAAAACCACAGGCACCTCGGCGGACGTCAACATAGACGGCAGCGGCAAGTTCCTGATGCCCGGCATGACGGAGGGCCATGCTCACCTGTCCTTCGACTGCGTTACGTCGACGGAGGACCTCATCATTCCACCGCCAGAAGAACACACGCTGCTGACGGCCCGTATTGCGAAAGTCCTGCTCGATCACGGCTTTACCAGCGCCTACGGAGCATCGGAGGCCAAACTGCGTCTAGGCGTTGCAGTACGCAACGAAGTCGATGCCGGACGCTTGCCAGGGCCACGCATCCGCGCGGGCTCGCTTGAAATCACCGTGACGGGTGGATTGGGCGACGAGAGCCGCCTGCACAATCCTCGCCATGCCCCGTCGATGGTCATCGATGGCCCGGAAGAAATGCGCAAGGCCGTGCGCCTGTCCTGCCGCGAGGGCTGCGATAATATCAAGCTCGATGTCTCGGGCGACCCTTTCTACCCCGCCACGCCCGCGGATTGCACCACCATGTCGCTGGAAGAGATCCAGATGGCCGTGCGCACAGCACACAGCTTCGGTAAAAAGGTGAACGTGCACGCGCGGTCGATACTGTCCGTACAACACTCGCTGATAGCGGGTGTCGATATGATCTACCACGCCGAGTACAGCGATGAGAAAACGCTCGACATGCTTGAGGAGGCCAGGGATCGCGTCTTTGTCGCACCCTCCATCAGCCTCTTTCACACTATGTTGCATGAAGCGGAACCGTTTGGGTTACCGCGTGTTGTAGCGGAAGGTATGGGAATTCCAGGGCTGATTGAAGAATCGGTGAAAACACACACTGAGCTGCGTAAGCGCGGTATTCGCCATGTGATCGGTGGTGATTACGGTTTCACCTGGAACATGAACGGTACCAATGCGCGGGATATCAAGCACTTCGTGGATTACTACGGCTATTCACCCGCTGCGGCGTTGGTGTGTGCTACCCGCAACGGCGGCCTGGCCATGCGCGATCAGGGCGATCTCGGCACGCTGCAGGAAGGTATGCTCGCCGATCTGCTGCTGGTGGATGGTGACCCGCTAAAGGATTTGACTATCCTCACGGATAAAAGCCGTCTGGCGCTGGTTATGAAGGACGGCGACATTCACAGCATTTCACCGTCGCTGCTGTCCCCGGCCTGAGCGGATGGCCTTTCAGCCCTCCCGCTCAACCGAGTAGCGCGCCAGGTAGCGTTCGAACTGCGCCGTAGCCCCTTCCTGGCTCAAACCGTATTGCGCGAGATTGTATTCATGCTTGCCAAACTTGTCCTGCGGATTGTCGCCAAGCCAAGCGCGCATAGCGGATTCCGCCGCTTCCGTGAAGTCGTCGCCCAGCGACTGGTAGAGATTGCGCATGGTTTTGATCGGCTCACGCATCAGCTGGGTATAGTGCACATCGACGATGCGATCCTCGCCCAACGCATCGCGCGCATCCATTATGCGCCCGGCATGCTGCTCGGCCTGCCAGGAACAGTTCTGGCCAATCCATTCCCGATCCACGCCGGCCGCAAACGTCTGGTGTGACACAGAAATAATGCTGCAGAATGAGCCCAAGGCAACCAACGGATCGCGGTGCGTCCAGATCAGTCGGGCATCCGGATAAACCTTAAGCAAGGTCGGAAGCCACAGCGCGTGCGACGGCATCTTGAGGTTCCAGATACCGGGCGCATCGGCCTGCAGCAATTGCAGGAAACGCTTGTGGTACTGGTAAGCGGATGTCATGTCGGTCTGGAATAGCCAATCGCGATAGTTCGGCAACCTGCCGCGCGACTCCCACAGCAGCGTCTTGAAGTCGTGCGCCATGATGTACACACATTCATTCGGATAAATAGCCGAGCCGCGGTAGTACTTAGCCATCTCCGGGCGCGCGGCGAGCATCTGGCGCTCGAACTCCAGCCGCGCAAGTGCGCGCGAATCGTTGTAGAGGGCGGCTTTGGTCGGTGGCGGAACAGGGTCGTCGATTTCCCAGGTCAGCGGCGAACGGCGCGCCGGATCGGCCGCCAACAAGTTGTTGAGCAATGTAGTACCCGTGCGCGGTATGCCAAAGACAAAAACCGGCCGCTCAATGGGCCGTTGAAGCAATTCAGGTCGCTGGTCGAGGTAGGCTGTTGTCTTCAAGCGATTGACCAGCATCTGCACGACGTTGCCGCGCACCCGTTCAAGCGCGGCTTCCGGCGGCTGGCTGTCATTGATATCGGACAGGAAAGTATCCAGACCTTCGCAAAAGCTGTCGCTGTCGAAACGCTCCAACTCGGTGGTACCTCGCGCCTGCTCAATCAACTCCGCAGCGTTCAGTTTTTTCGTCATGTCAGAATACCTCCCTCCCATTAGTTGTCATTTAGACCAAACTCTCTAGTGCGAAGACTAAGTTTCCACTATTTCTCAAAAGCCCAACGCTCACAGTTGGGGCGGCCGGTACGTCCGTCCCGACAACCTGTGCTTGTTTAGTGGATCAAAACGTTAACTCCATCAGAAGTACCTTTCTCTCCCTATCCCTGTACCCGAGATTTATCCATCCGTATTTCTGGTAATAGGCGAGCGCTCGGCTATTATGAGGACTTACGGATAATTGGACTTTACTGACTCCTGCATGCCGCATTATGTGCTCCATATAAACATGTAGCTCGTTGCCCAAAGAGGTACCTCGGCGTTCGGGTATCAGATAGAAAAGATTTACATAACCCAGATCTGGAGTTCTTATTCGGGATTCGAGCTGGCCTACAATTTTATCGCCAAGCTTCGCATGGACGCATCCCTTTGGAAACTCTTCGACCCTATCACTGAGCCACATCAAGTAGTGGCGACCATCTCCTCCATTCTCGGAATCAAGCAAGTCCAAAGCTACTTGTTGCGCGATTGTTCCCGACTTTGTTATGCGTCTTGATAAACATTAGGATTCCATGCCTCCATGAAGATCTCCGGTTTGGCTAGTGGCTTGAACCCAAACTTCTCATATAGGCCGTGAGCATCTAATGTTGCTAAAGTGATGCGGCGAAGCCCCTGAAGCTCCGGATGGGAGACGACTTCTGACATGAGCCACTTGCTTAATCCTTTACCGCGGTATTTTTCAAGTATATATACGTCAGCTAGATAAGCATATGTTGCCGAATCCGTAACGGTTCTTGCGAAGCCAATTTGGATTCCGGTTGAATCAAAGACCCCAAAGCAAATTGAATTCTGCATAGCTTTCTGCAGCGTGTCCTTCGGAATGCCCTTTGCCCAATAAGACTGGGAGATGAAATCATGAACAGCATCGACGTCCATTTCTTCGTACTTTGAAGTAATTCGAAAACCTTCAATCATCGCTCGATCTCAGACGCATAACGACGCAATGTGGGGCTACCGAAACGCAGCGCAGCGGAGTGTAGGCAGTCACGCACCATTGCCTTGTTACACGTTAATTTTGTAAGTGAGGTCTTTGACTTCATCACCGGTCATTCCTCTAAAGCCCCAACAATGAGCGGGTTGTTGGTGAATATTGATTTCCACATCAGCCGGAGCAATACCGAGCTGGCGCTCAAATTCCTTGAAGAGGCCTTTCACCAGGGATTTTATGGTGTCTTTTTGACGCCCTTCCATTAGGTTGATTTCTATTACGGTGTAAGCGTCAGTTCGGCCGTCTTGTTTGGAGTAAAAATAATCTTCTCTCGCCATTGGAATGAAACGATGAAAACGTTTGTGCTCAGGCAAACCAAGAACAGACATAAGGCACTCGTGGATAACGTCTGACATCTCAGATTTGATTGGGTCTAGGTTTTCTCTAATTCCATATATTACGATCATGATTGATTCCTTTACGTCCAACAGCAATTTCTACGGATGGTTCGCTTAAAAAACCGAATTCGGGGTTTTCGACGGAAGACCGCATTAACTAAATTAGTCACACCGGGTAAAGAGTACCCCATTCAGCCGCTTTTAGGCGCAAGCGGCCACAATAATCTGACGCCAGCCGTCAGAATCAGGGCATATTGTCGCCCCCATGACCCGGGTAAAATCAGCAACAAAAGACATCGTTGTTGATGTCACACCACTACTAAACTAGCATGGTAAGAGCGTGTGAACACACTACAGGAGGCATTGCATTGATGACCAAAGGACTATTCGATCTCAGTGGCAAGGTTACGCTTATAACCGGCGGCAATGGCGGTTTGGGCCTGGGCTTTGCACGCGGCATTGCCCGGCAGGGCGGCGACCTGGAGCTTTGGGGGCGCTCTGAAGAAAAGAATGCTGCGGCGAAAACGGAACTGGAAACCTACGGCGTACGCGTAATAACACGGCAGGTGGATGTCGCGTCCGAGGAACAGGTCATTGCCGGCTATGTCGCCTTGATGGGTGAATTTGGTCGTGTCGATTGCGTGATCGCCAACTCCGGTATTCCGGCTATGACACGGTCCCTGCTGGAGACCACCAGCGAAGATTATCTCGGCCTGCTCAACGTCAATATGCACGGCGCGTTTTACACGCTGCGCGAAGGTGCACGGCACATGGTCGCACGCGCCGAGGCCGGTGAGCCCGGCGGCTCGCTGGTGTTCTGCGGCAGCCTCTCGATGTTCCAGGGCATTTCCGGCAAAGCCCAATACGCCGCCGCCAAAGCGGGTATCGGTGCGGCCATCCGCTGTATGGCAGTGGAGTTGGGTAAGTACGGCATTCGCGCCAATTCCATTGCGCCCGGTTATGTCAAAACGGAAATGACCGGCTCTGCCGAGGAATGGTCACCCATCGACAAATATTTTGCCAACAAAACGCCGATCCCACGCCCGGGCTACCCTGCGGACTTTGAGGGTATCGCAGCATACCTCGCGAGCGATGCCTCCAGCTGGCACAGTGGCGATACCATCGTCATCGATGGCGCTGCGCTGATCAATCTGTGATGCGACATCTTCACGCACGGGAGGACATAACATGCGAGTTCTGAATATTCATGGTGTCGACGACGTCAGGCTGGATCCGGTCGAGCCGCCCGCACCGGGTAGCAAAGACGTGGTGGTCAAAGTTAAAGCCTGCGGTATTTGCGGCAGTGATCTTACCTACATCAAGTTGGGTGGTATTCACCGCAAGCCCGGTGGCACCACCCCCCTGGGCCACGAGGCCGCCGGTGAAATTATCTACGTGGGGAGCGACGTCGAAGGCATCGCCGTGGGACAGCGGGTGGTGATCAACCCGATGATGACACCCAGTTATATTGGCAGCGGCGGGCCCGAGGGTGCCTTTACCGAGGAGTTACTGGTACGCGGTGCTCTGGTGGGCGAAAGCCTGCTGCCGATACCGGCGGACCTGCCCTACGAGGTCGCTGCATTGACCGAACCACTGGCAGTGGCATTGCACGGCGTCAACCGCGCCATGGTCGAGCCAGGCGACAAAGTGGTGGTGTTCGGCTGCGGCCCCATCGGGCTCGGTATGGTCTTGTGGCTGGTGGAACGCGGGATCACCGATGTGGTCGCGCTGGACCTGGCACCGGATCGACTGGCGCGCGCCACAGCACTCGGCGCGCGCGCGGCATTTGATCCGACCAAAGGCGACCTGCGCGCCCGGTTGATCGAGCTGCACGGTTCCGCGCGCGTATTCAGCCGCGAATCAGTCGGCACGGACGCATTCATCGACGCCGCCGGCGCACCGAATATCCTGTCCGATGTCGTGAACATGGCCAAGTACCAGTCGCGTATGGTGGTAACTGCCGCCTATAGCCAGCCGGTACCCCTGGATCTCGGCGCCATGCTAACCACGGAAATGACCATCACCACGGCTGTCGGCTACCCGACCGAAATGCCCGATGTGTTGGCCGCCTTGCCACGACTGCGGGATAAGGTGGCACCCCTGATCAGCCACCGTTTTCCGTTTGAGAACGTCGTTGCCGCCCTCGACATCGCCAGAACTCCCGGCTCGGCCAAGGTGATGATAGAGTTTGAGACTTAAGCGACTATAAGGCTCGGTCTAATCTAACGAATTACCGGGGCTGCATACGGATGGCGCCGTCCAGTCTTACCGTCTCGCCATTGATGTAACCGTTGCGAATCATTTCCAGCGCCATACTGGCGTATTCCTGCGCTGCACCGAGCCGCTTGGGGAACGGCACCATTGCACCCAGCGACTGCAGCATTTCCGGGGTGGCGCGAGACATCGCCGGGGTGTTGAAGATTCCCGGCTGGATAGTGTTCACACGAATGCCCTCACGCGAGAGGTCGCGCGCAATGGTCAAGGTCATGCCGATGATGCCGGCCTTGGCCGCAGAATAAGCCGCCTGCCCCATCTGCCCTTCGGTGGCAGCTGCCGATGCAGTGTTCACCATCACACCGCGCTCACCGTCAATCGGTTCCAGCTCCATCATGCCGGCCGCGGCACGCGTGATGCAACGGAAAGTACCCACCGTATTCAAACGCAATACCCACTCGAATTTGTCGGTAGGAAAAATAGATATCTCGCCAGTCTTCTTGTCGCGTCGCACCGTGGGAATGGCATTGCCGCCACCGGCACAACAGACCAGGACGCGTTCCTGGCCATTGGTAGCCCGCGCCTTGGCGAAGGCCTCATCGACACTCTCGTCAGATAAGACATCGCAGCGACAGAATAGCGCGCCCGTTGCTGCGGCCTTCTGTTCTCCCAATTCCTCATTGAGATCGAAAATGGCGACCGCAACTCCCACCGCGCGCAGTGCCTGCACAGTGGCAAGCCCCAGGCCTGATGCGCCGCCGGTGACGACTGCCGCAAGTGTAGAATCAATTTTCATGCAAATTTCTCCAGGTAAACACGGATTATCGTACAGTGGGTTTAGCACCCGGTAGAAGCGCTGACTTTATAGCGCAGGTGTTATAACTATGCAACAGTGTTGTTGAACTGTATAATGTTCCTTCCATTAATATGCAGGAATGTTTATGCCGCAGGTAATGAAAGGGATAAGAGTCCTCGAGATAGCGCAATTTACTTTCGTTCCCGCAGCCGGAGCGATTTTAGCCGACTGGGGCGCCGATGTGATCAAGATTGAGCACCCGGTGCGCGGCGACACACAGCGCGGCTTTATCAACATTGGTGGCATCAAGCTCGATCCCGTGCGCAACGCCATGATGGAGCACCCGAACCGTGGCAAACGCAGCGTGGGTGTCGACATATCTACTCCCGAAGGCATCAAGCTCATCTACGAAATCGCCAAAACTGCCGACGTTTTGCTTACTAACTATCTGCCCGCACAGCGGCAGAAGCTGAAGTTCGATATCGAGGACATTCGCAAGGTCAATCCCAATATCATCTATGCGCGTGGCAGCGCCTATGGCGACAAGGGCCCGGAACGGGACATCGGTGGTTTCGACGGTACGGCTTTCTGGTCGCGCAGCGGCATCGGCCACTCCTTTTCACCCGAGGAGTTAGGTGGGCCTCTCGCGCAGGGCATCCCGGCCTTTGGCGATTCGATCGGCGGCATGAACATCGCCGGGGGCATTTCGGCTGCATTGTTTCACCGCGAACGCACCGGGGAAGCGCTCGAGCTCGATGTCTCCCTGATGAGCACAGCCTGGTGGGCGGCTGGAACGTCCATCGATATCGGTATCGAGCAGGGCAAGACAATGCGCAATCGTATGCCCAGCTCCGGTGGCAACCCGGGTAACCCCTTCAGCGGCAACTACTGGACGTCTGACCGCGGCACGATCAACCTGTGCATACTCACTCCCGGTCCCTACATTCGCGACACCTTCGCGCACCTGGGAATTCCCGAGGTAGCCGATGACCCGCGTTTTGCCGACGCTCACACCTTAATGAGCAACTGGCAGGACGCCAGTGATCTCATGGCCGCCGCCTTTGCCAAGCAAACGTTCCACTACTGGCGCCACCACCTGAAAACCCTGAAGGGCCAATGGGCACCTGTGCAGAGTTTGCTCGATCTGGCCTGCGACGAGCAGGCGCTCGCCAATGATATGCTGTTCGAGGTGGAGGCCGTCGACGGTAGCGCGCCGATCAGGCTGGTGCGTGGCCCCGTGCAATTCAATCACGAAGCCGTAACAACCACGCGCGCGCCACAGGCCTCGGAACACACCGAGATGTTTCTGCTGGAACTCGGGCTGGAGTGGGAGCGTATCGAAAGCCTGAAAGCCGCTGGCGCTATAGCCTGATTACCAAACGAGAACGCTATGAAACCGGGAACAAAACTCAAGAGTGCAGTCTGCGACACCGAGATAATGGTGATTCGCGGTAGCGACGTTGTCGTCGAATGCGGCGGAGTACCCATGGCTGAGGCACGACCGGCCGACAACGCTGCCGCGGATCCGGCCTTCGCCGGGGGCACCTTAATCGGCAAGCGTTATGTTGATCAGGCTGGCATGGTGGAATTGCTGTGCGTGAAACCCGGCAAAGGGTCGTTGTCAATCGGAGGTGTCGCGCTCAAGACCAAGGACGCGAAAGCGCTGCCCTCATCTGACTGATTTGAAATGAACATTTCGCTTTTCCTGCAAATGGCAACCGAAGCAGAGCCTGATCGTATCGGTCTGGTCTGCGATGGACGACGCTGGTCCTATGGCGCGCTGTTACGCGCCGCCCGGGGCGCCGCCGTAAACATATCGAATAGCAAGTGCGCGCATGTCGCCCTGCTCGACGAAAGTAGTGCAGCTGCCCCGATTGCTCTCTTCGGCGCAGCCCTTGCGGGCGTACCCTATGTGCCGCTCAACTATCGCCTGGCCGATACTGACCTCGCCGCATTGCTGGCGCGGATTGCCCCAGCCTACATTATTGGCGACGCCGCGCGGGTCAAGCGACTGGGTCTGGACGACGGGTATATGTGTGTCACCCGTGCTGAATTCGTCGCAGCGGCTGAAGCGGCTGGTGCTACCGCCTCGGGCGCCGAGCAGGAGGGCGAGGGAATTGCGGCCCAGATTTTCACCAGCGGCACCACCGCTGCACCTAAGGCCGCACTTTTGCGCCATAACAACCTGGTGTCGTACATACTCGGAACTGTAGAATTTTTCTCGGCCAGCGAAAATGAAGCGTCCCTCGTATGCGTTCCGCCCTACCATATCGCCGGTATCGCGGCGCTGCTCAGCTCGATCTATGCGCTGCGCCGGATTGTGTTACTGCCGTCCTTCGAACCCGATGCCTGGCTGGCGCTGGCCAGTATAGAGCGCGTCACCAATGCGTTTGTCGTGCCGACGATGCTGGCTCGCATCATCGGTCGAATGGATGCTGGTGTGAGCGCAGATCTGTCGACACTGCAAGCCATTGCCTACGGCGGTGGGCGCATGCCGCTGGAACTGGTCGAGCGCGCGCTGTGTCTGTATCCCGATACCCGATTCACCAATGCCTATGGACTGACCGAAACGAGTTCGACCATCGCGCTGCTGGGGCCAGAGGATCATCGCCTCGCCCAGGCCTCAAACGATCCTGTCGTTCGCGCCCGCCTCGGCTCGGTCGGACAGCCGCTGCCCACGGTCGAGATCGAGATTCGAGACGAGGAAGGACGCACACTACCGGCAGGCGAACGTGGCGAAATTTATGTGCGGGGAGAACAGGTATCCGGCGAATACCGTGAGCGCAGCGCCCTTGATGCCAATGGCTGGTTCCCTACCCGTGACGCCGGCTGGCTGGATGACGCGGGCTATCTATTCCTCGCCGGGCGCGCCGACGACGTGATTGTGCGCGGCGGTGAAAACATCTCTCCGGGTGAAATAGAGGATGTGCTGATGTCGCATCCAGCCATCGCCGATGCAGTGGCGGTAGGGGTTCCCTCTGCGGAA
Organism: Haliea sp.; assembly: GCA_031414375.1. GTDB lineage: Bacteria > Pseudomonadota > Gammaproteobacteria > Pseudomonadales > Halieaceae > Marimicrobium. The sequence goes on along the minus strand of JANNVJ010000101.1, from coordinate 38,039 downwards.
TGGGGCGAGGTAGTGGGTATTGCGGTGACGGTGAGGCCCGACCACGCTGCTCCCGGTGACGATGAGTTACGCACATTGATCAGGGATCGGTTGCGCTCCTCCCGGGTCCCCGAGCGGATAATCGTCATGGATACCCTGCCCTACAACGAGATGGGTAAATTATTGCGCCGCGAGGTGCGCACTCTGTTTCAGTAGTACGTCGAGGCAGCTGTCGGAGCGCGTTACTTAAACGCAAACTCTTCCAGTGACTGGGCAATCGCGCACACGAACCGCGCCGCATCAGCGCCATTGATGACGCGATGGTCATAGCTCAAAGACAACGGCAAGAGCTGCCGCACAACCGGATTGCCTTGCGCATCAGGCAGGAATCGGCACTGCGTACGGCAGATACCCAGAATTGCAACCTCCGGCGCGTTTATGATTGGCGTAAATCCAGTCCCGCCTATGTGGCCCAGTGAGGACAGGGTAAAGCAACCTCCGGACATCTCATCCATGGACAGCCCCTTGTCCCGTGCCTTCCCCGAAATTCGGGCGATTTCCTCGGCAATCTCGTCGATTCCCTTCTTGTCACAATCGCGCAGTACCGGCACGAGTAGGCCGGTAGGCACATCCACAGCAATTCCGATATGGAAGTAGTTCTTTGCAAACAGGGTTGCACCGTCTGCGCTGAGTGAAGCATTGAATTGCGGATAACGTTGCAGGGCCGCGACCGATGCCTTTACCAATGTCGGCAGCAGTGTGCGCTTGTGATCCGGATGGGCGCTGTTCCACTCTTTGCGGCGGCGTTCGAAGTTCGTGATGTCGGCATCGTCGTGATGTGTGACATGCGGAATCGACGCCCAGTTGCGGTGCATGACACGACCCACATGGTGCTGCACGCGGCCCAGTTTCTGCACCTCGACCGGTCCGTATTTCGACAGATCCTCCGACGGCCAGGGCAACGTGGGAACAGGTTTGTCAGTCATAGTGATCCCTCCCAGGGAATTGCCATAAGCTTCTCGGTGCCAGACTGTATTCAAACACGCTCGATAATTATGGCCGGTGCCATGCCGCCTGCGGCACACATGGTAATGAGCCCGCGCTTGAGATCGCGTCGTTCCAGTTCGTCCAGTACGGTGCCGATCAGGACGGCGCCGGTAGCACCGATGGGATGACCCAATGCGATAGCACCGCCGTTCACGTTGACTTTCTCCCGATCCAGATTGAGGTCCCGGATGAATTTTTCGACCACCACGGCAAACGCCTCGTTAACTTCCCAGAGGTCGATGTCTGTAACAGAAAGTCCTGCTTTTGCCAGCACCTTGCGCGCGGCCGGTACCGGTCCATTCAACATCAAAGTGGGATCGTCGCCCATATTTGCCGCAGTGACCACGCGCGCGCGCGCTTTCAAACCGTGTTCGCGCGCATAACGCGCGGATGACATCAGCAGAGCTGCCGCTCCATCGACCACACCCGAAGAGCTGCCCGCATGATGGAAATGCCTGATGTTAAGATCCGGATAGCGTTGATTGATAAGTTGGCGAAAGGTGAGCACACCTCCCGGTGCTGGCATATCGGCAATCTTGATGAAACTGGGCTCCAACGCTGCCAGATCAGCCGCCGTGGTCTGTGGGCGCGGGTACTCGTCTTTTGCCAACACTACATTGCCCTGCGCGTCGACGACGGGAACAATCGATTTATCAAAACGACCTTCTCTGATGGCGCGCGCGGCGCGCTGCTGGCTTTCGAGCGAGAGGGCATCAAGCGCCTCGCGGCTTATGTCCTCCATCGACGCGATGGCATCGGCGCACAGGCCCTGGTGCGATTGCGGATGCCGTTGTTGCAGCCGGACGTTGCCCGAACCCATGCTCAATCGCGGAAGCCCAGCCTGCATTTCCTCCATGCTCATTGCGGTGATCAGCGACATCATCTCGGTGCCGCCGGCGATGATCAGGTCTTCCATACCGGACATGAGTTGACCCGCTGCCAGGCTGGTGGCGGTGATGCCACTGCCGCAAAAGCGATCCAGAGTGACGCCGCTGGCGCGGATGTCGAAACCCGCATCGAGCGCGGCCATGCGCCCCATATCGCCGCCCTGCATGCCCTTCTGCGCACTGGTACCCCAAATAATATCGTCCACATCAGCAGTGTTGAGGTTGTTGCGAACTTGCAGGGCACTCAAGACCGTCGCGGCCAGGTGCTGCGGGTGGAGATTTACCAGCGCACCCTTGCCTGGTTTGCCAATGCCGCGCGGTGTGCGAACGGCGTCAATAATGAACGCTTCGGCCATTTCATTTTCCTCACGATGAACGAACGGCGTAACACTGCCGCAGGATAAGTTTGGGCGAAACTATACACCGCTGGTCATCATCACTCAACAATGTTGTTTATAAGTAGGCCCTTGCGCAGAGCAGTAGTGCCCGCCTCTATCGAAGAACGCTCGTCGCAGCAATGACCGCAACGCATAGGCTCTGCTATCATTTCACCAGACACAAACCCGACATCAGGCAAAATGAAGAATAAGAAGGCAACACCAGAACAAAAGAGTACCGACAAAGCGGTGACCAAGCGCCGCTACAACAGTCCACTCCGACAGCAGCAGGCAGCGGCAACCCGGGAGCGTATTGTCGCTGCCGGCGCAAAGCTCGTGCACAGTTATCGGACCTGGGACTGGACAAACCTGACCGCTCCTGCCGTAGGTGAGCGCGCGGGCGTCAGCGAGCGCACGGTGCAGCGGCATTTTTCGACCGAACGCCAGTTACGTGATGCGGTATTGCAGCGCATGCTCGAGGAATCCGGTATTGCATTGCAGGATTTGGAACTTGGCCACTTTGCGGACGTCACCAAGCGCATGTTCGCCTACCTGTCATCCTTCGCCATCGCGCCCGAACCCGTGAGTGATCCCTCTTTCGCATCGATGGACGAGCAGCGGCGCGACGCGCTCCTCAATGCCGTGGTGCGCGCTACACCAGGATGGGTGGACCACGATCGCGAGACTGTTGCAGCGGTACTCGACATTTTCTGGAACCCACCGACCTACGAGCGACTGGTCGCCGTCTGGGGCCTCGATTCAGAGCGTGCGATACGTGCGCTCTCCTGGCTTATCAGCCTGACCGAGCAAGCCATCAGCGGTGCCCGTCGACTGGACCTCAGCGAGTAAAAGCCGGAAGTGTCTCCCAACCACGCACAGTGGAGGTCGGGGACAACCGGGCGTTGTCCATGTCAATGTCCCACTCGGGAAAGCGCTTCAGTACTTCATCCAGGGCCACTCGCCCTTCCACGCGGGTTAGTGCTGCGCCGATACAGGTGTGTATGCCGTAACCAAAGGCAACATTGGGTCGCTTCTGCCGGTGGATATCGAATCGATCACCATCGATAAAACGCCTGTCATCACGGTTGGCTGAGGAGGCGATGAACAGGATGGCACTACCCTCGGGAACAGTCTGGCCGTAGAACTCGGCGTCGCGCGCCACGTACCTGCCGATATGCGGTCCCGGTGTTTCGTAACGCAGCAGTTCCTCAATGGCATTGGGGATCAATGACCGATCCTTTACCAGTTGGGCGCGCTGGTCGGGATGATCCGCGAGCACCTTGCCGGTCCAGCCAATAAGTCGGTTAGTCGTCTCATTACCGGCACCGGCGAGCACATTGACAAAAATCAGGATTTCGTCGCGCGTCAGTCGCCGCCTGGTGCCTGTTTCGTCGGTAAATTCAGCGTTCAAAAGTTCTGTCATAATATCGTCCGAAGGATTTTTGGCGCGCCAATCCACGTACTCTTCAAAGTTCTCACCAACAAAATTGCTCTCGGAGAACTCCAATGGCTTGCCGGCCTCGGTACGCAAATTGTCATCAGACCGCTGACGTACCGCTGATAGGCTCTCCTCTGGTATGCCCAGTAACATACCAATCACCCGCATGGGCATTTGTGCACCGAGGTCATCCACAAAGTTGAAGCGTCCTGTGCCAACTAACGGATCCAGGGTGCGCGCACAAAACTCGCGGATCATCGGTTCGAGCGCGTCCATTTTTTTGGGAGTGAATATTTTTGACAGCAGGCCGCGATGGATATTGTGCAGCGGTGGATCTTCGAAGATGAACACACCCGAAGGAAATTCGACCTTAGCCTGGATGAACTCCAGGATTGCGCCATGGCCTGAGATAAATGTCTCGTGATCGGACAAGCCGCGCTGCACCTCATCAAAGCGGCTTACCGCGTAAAAATCGTACTGCTCATTGTAATAGAGTGGTGCCTCCTCACGCAGCCGCCTGTACACCGGGTAGGGGTCAGCCACAATGTCTACATTGTACGGGTCGTAGTAAATTGCTTCACCAGCACCTGCTCCCATGCTTCAATCTCCAGCCATATATTGATGTCAATACAATGTCACCAATTGACTCAGGGGTCAAGCGGGGCTTAAAATGCCACTCACAGGTGCAGGTGTGTGCCATCATCCCCTTCACCAGTACGGTAGCCAGCTGATCTGATCTGGTGGCCACAAATTGCAATCAGTTACAGGATTAGGTATCGTTGGACAACATTGTTGTCTATAAATCGTACCGCGAACCTGGCTGGCAAATCCCTCTGGAATCATAGCAATGCAGTCAGGAGTAAGCATGGGCAGCGAACATGCCATCATCGTCGGTGCCAGCCACGCCGCAGCACAGCTGGGCACCAGCCTGCGACAGGGCGGATGGGACGGAAAAATTTCCGTGGTGGGCAACGAGGCCTTACCACCCTATCATCGACCACCGCTCTCAAAGGCTTATCTAGCGGGTGAAAAACACAGCGACGAGTTGCTGATTCGTCCCGCAGCGTTTTACGAGAAGTCCAACATCGACCTGGTACTCGGCAGCCGCGTAAGCGGCCTCGATCGCAAGAATAAGGTCATAACGCTGCACGATGGTGGCAGCATTCCGTACACTAAACTGGCCCTCACCACAGGCGCCAGCGTGCGCAAACTTTTGATTCCAGGACACGACCTGGAGGGCATCTTCTACCTGCGCGACCTTAATGACGTGAACCGGATCCGGGGCTTTATCGGCGCAGGCAAGTCTGCGGTGATTATAGGTGGCGGCTACATCGGTCTGGAGACCGCCGCCTCCATGAGAAAACTGGGTATGAAAGTCACGGTGCTCGAGGCGTTACCGCGTGTCCTGCAGCGGGTGACTGCGCCGGAAGTATCCGCGTTTTACAGCCGGGTCCACGGTGAGGAAGGCGTGGACATAATCACAGACGCTGTGGTGGAGTCACTGCACGGCAATGGCGCTGTAGCAGAAGTCAAACTGGCAGACGGGACCAGTCTCAAGGCCGACCTGGTCGTCATAGGTGTAGGTGTACTGCCGGCAACGGAACTCGCCGCAAGTGCCGGCCTGGAGGTGGACAACGGGATCGTGGTGGACGAATTCGCTCGTACCTCAGACCCCGACATCGTCGCCGCTGGCGACTGCACCAATCATTACAACCCGATCTACAACCGTCGGCTGCGCCTGGAGTCCGTCCAGAATGCAACAGACCAGGCAAAAACTGCGGCCAACACACTGTGCGGCACGTTGGTGCCCTACCATGCACTGCCCTGGTTCTGGTCAGACCAGTACGACCTCAAGCTGCAAATCGCAGGATTGTCACAGGGATTTGATCGTGTCGTCGTGCGCGGCTCTAGTGAACGCGGGCGAAGTTTTGCCGCCTTCTATTTCTGTGGTGACCGCCTGTTGGCGGTGGATGCCGTGAACAGACCGAAGGAGTTCATGGCGGTCCGCCGGGCACTGACTGCGGGTCAGTCCGCAGATCCAGCCAAGCTTGTCGACGAAACGATCGAGATTCAACTAACCTTTTTGTAGTAACACGGGAAGCACAGGAACATGACATGCCATTAGTAATATTCATCAGCCACGACGGGAGCGAACGGGAAGTCCACGTAGCATCCGGCACCACTCTCATGCACGCAGCTACCGATAATGGCGTGGCCGGCATACTGGCCGATTGCGGCGGCGCCTGCAGCTGCGGCACCTGCCACTGCTATATTGACGAAAACTGGACAGCGCGGACCGGTGCAGCGGACGACGTGGAAGCACAAATGCTGGAGTTTGTAATGGATCCACAGTCGAATAGTCGCCTGAGCTGCCAGATCACCGTTAGCGACGAACTGGACGGCCTGGTCGTTAGACTACCCAAGAGCCAAATCTGAAACACCACAACGGGACTCGCATGAAAAAGGCAGATACTGCAAAGCGCTCAGGCACCACCGCCATCGTTACAACCTGCTTGCTCATAGCCATTGTGGCCACACCACAATTTGCCATTGCCGTAGACTCCACCACGGATGAGCTGCAACTCGGCGCCAAATATTCGCCGCTAAAGCAAATCAACAGGGATAATGTGGCCAACCTGGCATTAGCCTGGGAATATCACACAGGTGAGGTTCCCCCTGCAGATACGGCGGGCTCGCTGATTGCATTCGAGGACCATCCCAGCCTTATTGCGGGAAATCTCGTGGTCTGTACCACTTCCCGTCGCCTGATCGCACTGGACCCACAGACGGGAAAAGAACGCTGGGTGTACGACCCAAAAGCGCGAAAAGTCGGCATGCAAAAATGTCGCGGTATCGCTAGCTGGGTTGACACACAATCGCCTGCCGATGCCAGCTGCAAGACCCGTATTTTTCTGGGCACCACCGATAACCGCCTGGTGGCCATCGACGCCAAAAACGGAAAACCCTGTAAGGGGTTCGGCGAACAGGGCGCGGTCCAGATACACCCCACCAAGCCGGAAATTTTTCCCGGTGAGTTATTGATCGCTTCCCGCCCGGCCGTGGTCAACGACGTGGTCGTGGTAGGCTCAGCCGTTGCCGATAACCAGCGGGTAGACGCGCCCAGTGGACGCGTACTGGCTTTCGACGCGCGCACCGGAAAACAGGCCTGGGAATTTGATCCCCTGCCTCGCGACCCCGCTGACCCTGCGGCAAAGAGCTGGAAAAAGGGCACGGCCGAAGGCTACGGCGGCGGCAACGTGTGGTCGGAGATGACGGTTGATCCGGAGTTGGACCTGGTGTATCTGCCAACCACCAGTCCTTCGGGGGATTTCTTCGGCGGCGGTCGTGCTGGCGACAACAACTACTCCACCTCCGTGGTAGCGCTGCGGGGTGCCACCGGCGACATTGCCTGGCACTTCCAGTTCGTGCACCACAATGTGTTCGATTACGACGTCCCCACGCAACCCATGCTGATCGATTTTCCTTACAAGGGCGAAGTGGTACCCGCACTGGTGCAAAACACCAAGCAGGGACTGATCTTTGTTTTCAATCGCGCAACCGGGGAACCGCTGGTCCCGATCGAGGAACGCCCCGTGCCCCAGGCGGGCAAAGTACCGGGCGAGGTACTGTCCCCGACCCAGCCGTTCCCGGTGGGCATGCCTACGCTGGCGCCACAGGGTTTTTCCCTGGACGACGCCTGGGGTTTTACCTTCGTTGATCAGTGGTTGTGCCGCAACCAGGTTGCCAAGCTCAACTACGGCCCGATCTATACGCCGGCCAGTGAAAAAGGCACCATCTTTTCGCCCTCTGCGGGGGGCGGCCCCAACTGGGGCGGCGGCGCCTATGACCCACAGAGCCATATCATGGTGGTGCCCTCGAATCGCGTGCCGCTGGTGATACAGCTTATTCCGGCGGACCAGCCCAAAGCAGATGACGGCCAGACGACTGAAAGTCTGATGGACATGAAGTTTCCCATCGCCGGATCTCCCTATCACTACAAGGTCGGGCCACTGCTCTCCCCCCTCGGCTCGCCCTGTTCAAAACCGCCCTGGGCGGTGTTGACTGCCGTGGATATGGCAAAGGGTGAAATCCTGTGGGAAGTGCCACTGGGCAGTATTGATAAGATGTTGCCGGTAACCCTTCCCTGGGATATGAATTTGTCGCTCGGCACCCCGGGCGCTGGTGGCCCGCTGCTGACTGCGGGAGGCCTGGTATTCATCGGCTATACCCTGGATGACCGATTCCGGGCCTTTGACCTGCAATCTGGCAAAGTCGTCTGGCAGGCTGACCTGCCAGCTGCCGGCACTGCAGTACCCATCACCTATGAAGCAGGCGGGGAGCAATATGTTGTCATACCGGCCGGCGGCCACAGTATGTACCAGAGCACTCTGGGTGACTCCGTGGTGGCCTACAAACTCAAGCGATAATGGCCGACCTCCACTCAATCGAAGATCTCGAGGCGCTTAAAATACTTAAGGCTCGTTATTGTCGACTGCTCGATATGAAGCAATGGATGGCGTGGCGTGATCTCTTTACCGATAACTTCGTTAGTGACACATCAGAAGCAGGGGGCAAGCGGATCGAAGGGGCCGACGAGTTCGTCGCTTTCGTGAGAAAAATGCTTGGCACACGGACTACCGTTCACCACGTTCATGCACCCGAGATTGAACGGACCTCCGCCGATACTGCGCAGGGCATTTGGGCGCTGGAAGATTTTATCCGGTTTGCGCCTGGCCTCAACATGCGCGGCTACGGGCATTACCATGAATGCTATGAAAAGCTGGATGGCCAATGGCGCATCCAGTCATCGAAGTTGACGCGGTTGCGCGAGGACATTGTTACACCGATCTTTTCGGTAACTGTCCCGGACTGGCTCAGGAAGAAAATGAGTAAAGCGGCCAACCTGTAGTTTGGCCTTTATGTAGGTGTCATCCTAGAGTTCCGACACGCGGGGCGAGGGTTGCATACGAAGCCCATGTGAAATTGAATGACCGGTTAATTCGAGGTTCGGTTCAAATGGAGAGAAATTCGCTCAAGTTTCAAGACAAACCCGTACTGGTAACCGGCGCAAGCGGCTTCGTCGGAAGCCATATCACGAGACTGTTGGTAGAGCGTGGGCGCAAGGTGAGAGTGTTACTGCGCAAGTCCAGCAAAACGGAAGCATTCAGGGACCTCCCCGTCGAAATGTATTATGGTGATGTGCTCGATTCGGTCTCAATCCAACAAGCGATGGAAGGTTGTGGCAGCGTGTTTTACAGCGTGGTCGACCCACGCTTCTGGCTGACCGACACCACTCCCCTGTTCCGTAACAATGTCGAAGGGTTGGTCAATACGATGGACGTCGCGCTTGAGTGTGGCATAGAGCGCTTTGTTTTCACCAGCACCATGGGCACGCTGGGCTTCAATCCCGGTGGACTCGTTAATGAGGATATTGAATTCAACTGGCTCGATCGTGCACCACCTTATATTCGAGCTCGACTGGAGGCAGAAAATAGACTCTTCGCGTACTGTCGCGAAAAAGGCTTGCCGGGTATTGCACTGTGTATTGCAAACACCTACGGTCCCGACGACTACCAGCCCACTCCACACAATGAAATGCTGTGGAAGGTCGCGAGCGGCAAGGTTGGATTCACGCTGGACACCAGCGCTCCCACCGTCGATATTCGTGACGCGGCGGAAGCTGCCCTGCTTGCTGAAGAATATGGCAGAGTTGGAGAACGTTACATTGTCGCGAATGAATTTATCAGCAATGAAGATTTTTATACACTTGCTACGGCCCTATGCGGCAATAAACCGCCGAGATTGATAGCGCACCAGGTCGCTTATGCAATTGCATGGGTGGTTGAGCGACTCTTCAAGCTACTGGGAAAAAAGGACTACGTTTTCAGGACCGATGCCGTCTACCTGTCGAATGCGTTTCAGGAAATGGACAATAGCAAGGCCCGCAGGGAGTTGCATTGGAATCCACGGCCAATCGCCGAAACCGTCAAAGATGCGGTGGCATGGTTTGCCCAGCATGAAAAACCATCTGGTACGCTCTAGTTCGGTAAAAACATATCCGCTGGCACATCAATGTCACGATAGATAGCCGGGTCCGTCACCGCCAATTCCGTGACCGAGCCTGCATGCATCGCCAGCAGCTGCCGCGCACCAGTATCACCTCCGAGTGCGGACAGATCCGCATAGAACTCACAACCAAATCCAACCGGATGACCGCGTTGACCATCGCATACAGGAACAACAATACTCCCTGCTGAAAGCCGTTCTGCTACTGCCAGGTAGGTAGTGGGTGCAATCCAGGGCATGTCCGCCAGAGCCACCAGCACCCCGCGCCATCCCGAAATAAAACATGCACCCTCGGCCAGCGTACCACCCATGCCCTCACCGGCTCGGCTACAGCACTTATAGGAAATTCCCTGCTCCTCCAGGCTGCGAATCACTTCCACGTCACCCGCCCCCACGCACACCAGCAATGGGAGTTGGCTAGCACGGACATTGGCGAGGGTCGCATCGATCACACGCTGGCTATCGGGTAGTGTCACCAGCCGCTTGTCAGCGCCGAAACGCAAGCTGCGGCCCGCTGCCAAAACCAGTATGCCGATTGTCATGGGTTCACACACTTGCGCCGTAATTGTGTCAGCTGCGCCATGATCGCCACGGCGATTTCTATCGGCGTTTTGCTGCCGATATCCAGGCCCACCGGCGCGTGCAACCGTGCTATCTGCTCTTCTGGAATATCCAGTTGCCGCAGCCGCTCCAGACGTTTCACTGTGGTGCGTTGTGATCCCAAGGCGCCCACATACCAGGCATCTGACACCAACGCTTCCATCAATGCCATATCGTCGATACGAGGATCGTGAGTCAGGGTTATGACCACCGAGTGCTTGTCGCTGGCGTGCTCACGGATCACGTCATCGGGCATACCCTGCAACAGTTCTACCGGCGGGCCCTCCCATTGACTGAGGAACTGCTGCCGGGGATCGGTCACGATTACCTCGTAATCCATCGCCTGACCCAACTCCGCCAGATTGTGCGCCAGCTGCCCGGCACCTACCAACAGCATGCGCATGCGGGGCCCGAAACACTGGAGCAGTTGTCGATCGTCGAATTCCACAGGGGTGAAATGCTCAACGGGTACGGTGATGGTATGACCAGATTGCAGGTCCAGGCGACGTTGAATGCAATGGCGTAGTTCCAGCGCGCCCAGCGCTTCCTCTAGCCAGATGGCGTCTTCGTTGGCGAGGCGCTGTAGCAGCAGCGTCAACCGGCCACCACAGGGTAGGCCCAGCCGCTCGTTTTCCTCGGCGCTGACCCCGTACTCAAGCAACTCGGGGCGACTTCCTGAATAGGCGCCAGAGTGCAAACGCTCCAGCAGGTCCTCCTCCACACAGCCACCGGAGACAGAACCCACCTGGCGGCCATCATCGGTAATGGCCACCACGGAACCCACGGGGCGCGGCGACGAGCCCAGTGTCCGCACAATAGTGCACAGCCACGGCCGGGTCTCCCCTAGCCATTGCAGCGCGTGCCTGAGTACCGCGTGATCTAATGCCTGCATGGATGCCACTATACCGGTTCGACACGAGGGATTGCGCGTGTCGCCAATTCAAGGGTTTTTTGTCAGTGAACTGTAGCCTACCAAGACATTTCGTGTCACCATATTGACACGATTATTTTGCTCGGCGCGGCGGCCCGTTTTGCGCCATTCGGGGATACAGTGATGTCTCGGGCGGGGCGCCGAAAACAAACGTCCAGATGACTATCACAGCTCAACCATCACCCAGGCGACCTGACCATTAGTGATCCTGCAGGAGGAAAATATGCCATCAGTGCACTACGAAGCACCGACTTCTTTAGCGCAGGCCGCGCAATTTTTGCAAGGCAATAGCAATGTGAAAATATTAGCGGGTGGCACCGATCTATTGGTGCAGATGAAACTGGGCATCAGGCAGCCAGCGCTTATTGTGGATATTAAACACATCCCCGAGCTAATGGAGTTCACGCTGGGCGATCAGGGATTACATTTGGGCGCTGCAGTTTCGGGTGCAATCGTGAACGACCATGCAGACGTCAGGCGCATCTATCCGGGCTTCGTGGAAGCCTTGGGCTTGATCGGCTCCAGCCAGGTACAGGGTCGATGTTCTGCGGGCGGCAATCTGTGTAACGCATCACCCGCAGCAGATTCAGTGCCTGCGCTGATGGTGAACCGGGCGATGTGCAACATTATCGGTCCCAGTGGAACGCGCACTGTCGCCGTAGAAAATTTCAATACCGGCCCGGGTAAAAACTGCCTGGCTCGTGGCGAAATATTGGTCTCCATTGACATTCCCCTCCCCGCGCCGCGCAGTAGTGACGCCTATCTGCGCTTTATTCCGCGTACTGAAATGGATATTGCAGTGGCCGGCGCTGCAGTTGCAATACGCCTTGATGCAACCGGTGTGTGCACGGCCGCCAGAGTCGCCATTGGTGCGGTGGCGCCGACCGCGTTGCTCGTGCCCGCTGCGGCTGCTGCGCTGGTAGGCAGTAAACTGGATGATGCTGCATTGAGCAAGGCAGCTGCGGCAGCCAGTGCAGCATCCTCACCCATCAGCGATAAACGTGGCACCGCTGAATACCGTAAAAAGGTGGTTGGCGTATTGGTGCGACGCGCCGCCATTATCGCAAAAGCGCGTATTGAAGCGCAGGTTTAAGGGGATCACGTTATGTCAAAGCAGAGGAAAACCCATGTCAGCACCACCGTCAACGGTGAACCGTGCGAGTTTCTGTGTGAGCCAACCCAGGTACTGTCAGATGTCTTGCGAAACAATCTGAATCTTACCGGGACGAAAGAAGGTTGTAATACCGGTGATTGTGGTGCCTGTTCCGTCATGTTGGATGGCGCCCTGGTGTGTGCCTGTCTGGTGCTTGCAGTGGAGGTTCAAGACAGGGACATCGAAACGATCGAAGGGGTTGCTAAAGAAGGCAAACTGCACCCCATACAGCAAAAGTTATTAGAGCATGCGGCGCTGCAGTGCGGCATCTGTACGCCAGGCGTGGTGATCGCCTCAAAAGCGCTGCTGGAGAAAAATCCCGACCCCAGTGAGAGTGAAGTTCGCTACTGGCTGGCGGGCAATTTGTGTCGCTGTACGGGTTACGACAAGATTATTCGAGCGGTTTTGGATGCAGGCGCGGTAATGAGGGGGGAATGAGGCCATGACAATCAACGTCAAAACAGATTTCAAATATGTAGGAACCCGCCCTATCCGTCCCGACGGCCTCGACAAAGTCACAGGAAGGGCGATGTACGGGGCTGACCTGAATGTGCAGGGCATGATTTACGGCCACATTGTGCGCAGTCCGTACGCACATGCAAAAATCAAGTCCATTGATTTTTCCGAGGCCCTTAAACTCCCTGGCGTGCTGGCCACCATGAGTGCCGACGATCTGCCCGATCCTGGCGATATAAAAATTCCAGGCGGCGAAGTGGATTTTGAACTTAAAGTTTTTTCGCCGATCATCATGGCGCGCGGCAAGGTGTTCTTTCATGCCCAGGCGGTGGCTGCCGTAGCGGCAACGTCTGCCAGCCTGGCGGCAGAGGCAGCAAAGCTGGTCAAGGTAGAATATGAAATCCTGCCCCACGTGCTGGATGTGCACGCCGCTGCCAGGGAGGATGCCCCCCTGCTGCACGACGATGTCTTTACCCAGGGCGTCGACCCCGTGCCAACCAAACCTTCCAACGTATCGGCGCAACTGGAACTGAAAATGGGCGATATCGACGCCGGTTTTGCCAAGGCCGATCTGGTGATAGAACGCACGTATTGTGTACCCATGTGTCACCAGGGTTATATCGAACCGCATGCCTGCGTGGCACAAATTGACGAAAGCGGTAAGGTGGATATCTGGTGCTGCACCCAGGGTGCGTTTATGGTGCGCACGCTGACGTCTGCGATAACTGGCATAGATGTCGGTAAATTCAAAGTAACACCGTCCGAAATCGGCGGCGGCTTCGGTGGCAAGACGACAGTGTATATTGAACCTGTGGCCGTAATCCTGGCGCAAAAGTCCGGTCGCCCGGTCAAAATCGTGATGAGCCGCGAAGACGTTTTTCGTGCAAGCGGGCCAGTTTCCTCTTCTGAAACCCGTGTCAAGATAGGTGTGACGAAGGACGGTAAGATCACTGCCATCGACACCGACATTGTGATGGACTCCGGCGCTTTTTCCAGCAGCCCTATTTTCCCCGCTGTCATGTTCGGTTCGGCCTGTTATCGCTGTGACAATATTCGTAGTAGTGGTACTGAGGTGTTGACGAATAAACCCAAGGTTTATGCGTATAGAGCGCCAGGCGCCCCGCAGCCGATGTTGGCTGTTGAATGCGTAATTAACGAAATTGCCCAGAAACTCAATATGGACCCCATCGACTTCCGCCTGCTGAACGCGGTGGACGAAGGTGACGTACCGCTATTTGGAGTACCCTTCCAGGCGATTGGCCTCAAGACAGCCTTGCGGGAAGCCAAAAAACACCCCAATTACCAGGCGGTATTAAAGGAGAATCAAGGCCGTGGTGTGGGTGCGGCATTCTGGATAAATGCCGGCATGCAATCCAGCGCCACCATCAACGTGTCTGAAGATGGTCGCATCAATGTGCTGACGGGTAACCCTGATATTGGCGGCTCGCGCGCATCGATGGCCCTGATGGCAGCTGAGGTGCTGGGTGTCCCCATGGAAACCATACGGCCGACCGTGGTGGATACAGATTCTATTGCTTACAGCGATTTGACCGGCGGTAGTCGCACCACCCTGGCCACGGGTGGCGCGGTGATCAAAGCGGCGGAAGCTTTGGTGGAAGAACTCAAAAAGCGTGCCGCAGCGCTGTGGGCACTGGATATCAAAGAGATTGAATGGGTCGATGGTAAAGCGGTAGCCGCAAATGGAGAGAAAGTATTCACACTGGCCGAGTTAGCCGCAAAAGCTGGCGTAACCGGCGGGCCCCTGTGTGCAGTGGCGTCACACAATGCACATAACGCCGCGCCGTCATTTGCTGTCAATGTCTGCGACGTAGAAGTGGACAGGGAAACGGGCAAGGTCGACATCCTGCGCTACACCTGCGTGCAGGATGCAGGCAAGGCGATTCACCCCGCCTATGTTGAAGGTCAGATGCAAGGTGGCGCAGTACAAGGTATTGGCTGGGCGTTAAACGAAGAATATCTCTTCAACGAACGGGGCGAACTGGATAACGCCGGCTTTCTGGATTACCGCATTCCGGTAGCGTCCGATCTGCCCATGATCGATACAGTGATAGTAGAAGTGCCCAACCCGCTGCATCCGTATGGCGTGCGCGGTGTCGGTGAAGTATCGATATGTCCACCCATGCCGGCTGTCGTGACAGCGGTTAACCAGGCCGCTGGCATACTGGTGTGCGATTTACCCCTCTCTCCACCAAAAGTACTGGCGGCTATCGATGCCTAAAGTCATCTTCCCTTCCAACTGGCAACAATATACCAATGGGACAAAAGAGGTAGCAGTAGCTGCGGGTAAGTACCAGGATCTGGTGGTTGAGTTACACCAGCGCTTCCCCGCGCTCACCAGGGAAATGATTGAAAAGCATGCTCTGGCTATCAATGGGGTAATGATCCTGACCCCACTGCTGGAATCGTTTGAGCAAGACAGTGAGTTGTTGTTCGTCGCCAGGATTGCCGGAGGTTAATGCCCGATCCTGCAGAGTCGAACTAGCATTGCCTCAGTCCAGCTGCGACAGAATCTCGACGCCAATACGTTCCGCGTTATCACACCATTCGGCGCGGGTGCGCCCGTCGATATGCATCGCGGCGCCACTGACTCCCATTTCTGTATACCGGCCGACCGTGTCGATGATCGCCTGTGCACTGCGATCACCACCCGGTTGCGTAAGGCTGCTGAGGATGATTTGCGGTATCTGGCTGCGCCCAACTGTTGCGCAATGCTGGCGCAGGTAGGCGATACCCTCTGCGAGATCCAGTTCGCTGGACATCGACGCGGTGCGTGATGTCGTCGCAAGGGCCTCGCCCGTAAAAAACGGATTCCAGCCATCGCCGAGTTCAACCGCACGACGGATCGCCCGGCGTGAATTTCCACCCACCAGAAGCGGTGGATGCGGTCGCTGCACTGGCTGTGGCTGTAGCCGATTGCCACGCGCGCTGTAGCCCGTCCCTTCAAAGTCAAACTGCTCGCCAGTCCAGGCTTTTTTCATCGCTACCATATATTCATCCATGATCTCGTTGCGACGCTCAAAATCGACTCCCAGCGCGTAATACTCCCCCTTCAGGTAGCCCGCACCCAGCCCCAGGGTAAGCCTGCCACCGGAAAAAATATCCAGTGTCGCGGCAGCGCGTGCGATGATGAAAGGGTTGCGGTAGGGGAGCACCAGAATCCCTGTCTGCAGACGCAGTGTGGTCGTCACCGCCGCTACCAGACTCAACATGACGAACGGGTCCTGCGCATCGTGGCCCCCGGCATCCAGCCAGCGCGCCGTGGGACATGGATGATCGGTGACGTTGCCGCCACTGAAACCAGCGCGCTCCAGCGTCTGGCCGATCTCACTCACTGCTGCCAGCGTGAGGAACTCCTCCGCTGCATCGGTGCGATCAAAGGGTAGGGTTGCGTTAATTTTCACCTCAATAATATCCCTGCCTTTCAGTTCCAGGATTGTTTAACGCGTCACTTTATCCTTACGCGACGAGCGCTCCATCATGCCGTACGTTTCCTCGCCATCCCAGCGATACCGCACACCGGTCTGCTGCAACACAGGAAAATTGGGTGGCAACTCGGGACGGCCCATGGCAAAGGTGGACACAAATGTCTCGCCCTCAATTGCAATTTCGCCTCGCATCGTCTCGAGGACCAACGAGACATCGTCTCCGTAGGGGCTAAGTTTCGCGAGCCAGGGTGCCTTCACCACCCGCGCGGGGATCAGCTCGCCGTCGCCATCAAAAATGTATCCCTCGTTATAGGTCGGCTTGCCATCCTCACGCGGTGGGTACGCGTTGTAGCCAAACGCACGGCCACTGGGAAATAGCGCCGACTGCCAGCAATGGCCCCAGAATTCCTGGATGTTACGCACGCCCTGCCGGCGTATGCGCAGACCACTCCCGGTAAACTCATGCACCACACTACCGACCCGCAACCTCCCCCTGGCGCGAAACAGTTGCTCAAAGCGTGCACCGCCCATCAAATCACCTTCAACGCCGGAATTGAGCAGGTCGGCCGCCTCTGTAGACATCGTCCCCTGGATCCAGGGCGGCACGGCCATCGTAGTCTCGATGTGGAATTCCACATCGATGAGTGGCCCCTTGCCGGGCAGTGCGCCGTCCATCTGAGCCTGTGTGGTCATCTCCTCGGCCACACCGTTAAAGGTGACGTCCCAGCGACGAAACGGCTCGACACAGCGAAATTGTAGCGGGCCGGCGCCAAACACGGTTGGCAAACCCACCGGCCCGGCCGTGGCGTGCGCGTCGCCGCTGGTGCGCACCGTGAGTACCCGGCCATGTGGATACGCAATGTTGACCGACAAATCATGTGTATCCCAATGCGGCGCCAGTGCCTCGATGGCAAAGCGCGGCAACCCTACCATGCCACTATCATCGGACACCCACATATTCACCGCATCACGCATACCGGGTGTATCCGGACACTGCGGAAAAACATATTCCCGCGCCGCGTCCAGGCCACCGGTCAAATCAATAGCCATTTGCTTTCATCCGGTCTGTCCAGGCGCCTGCGCGCCCCGAGTAATCTGCAAATAACGTACGTACCTGATCAATATCGACGCCGTACACAGCGGGATCACGATGTGTGTCTGGCTGCCGATTCTCCGCGTTTTCCTGCCACCAGCGCGTCATACCGTGTGCAAACTCTTCACTGACTGGCTCACCAAGCCACTGGTACAAGCTGCGCACTTCTGCCATTGGATCATTGTGCATCGCGCGAAAATCGATGTCGTAAAAGCGCGCGTCATTATCATCTGCCGCGCGGAAGGCCAAAGCGCGTTGCATGCCTACGGACCAATGCTGCAGGTTCAGCTCGGCCAGGTAATGCATGTCAATCGTATCGGTAAACTTGCTGGCAATATCGCAATACACGTCGATCACCGACAGCATCACCTCGGACGGCTCACGGTGCGTCATGACGAAGCGGGCATCGGGAAAGGCGCGGTTGAGATGCTCCAGGTAGATCAGGTGTGTTGGACATTTCAGGCGCCAGGGCAGTTCTGGGCTACGCCATTGCAACAATTTCAGCACGCGGCGCTCGTAGAGATAGGTCGAGGTCAGGTCCGCATCCAGCAGCCAATCGGAATAGGAGGGAATCTGCGCAAACGCTTGGAAGATTTGCGCCTTGAAATCCATCGCCATAAGGTCCTGGCACTCCGCAGGGGCGGCGTCTCCCGTTGGCACATGCGGCTTGTGCCCCGCAGCGCGCTGCGCTGCAGCATCCTGTTCACTTCTTGGATCGGGACCTTCTACCGTGGCAGGTGGCGGACACGGCCGGGATGCTTCCCAGCGTCGCAGTGACCTTGTACGCGGATCTTGCACCAATAGAAAAGACAGCGCTGTCGAGCCAGTGCGCGGCAGACTGATGCCGATCAGGGGCGCGGTTAGTGGTACATCGTCGATGTCAGGATGGCGGCGATACCAGTCCTCCACCTGCAGGCGCTGTTTAAGGTGCCCGAGTATGCGTTCACGCAGCACGTTGTCGCCCTGCATATTCAACTTAGCTTCGTTGCGCAGTGCATTCACCAGGATTTCAAGCCCTTCAAGAAACGAGTCTGCGCCAAAATCGTCAAGGCCCGTCTCGTCCTGTGCCACGTCCAGCATTTTTTTATAGCCTTCCACGACTGTTTTATTCTCCGTTGACTGACAGGTGAACACCCGAGGACCGAGATTGGAACGGACTCGTAGAGTATAAAACCCCGCAGACACATGTTCTATCTATTTGGCCAGATCGGTTCGACTGACAACGCGCAGTAGAATAAAATGGGTTCCAGAGCAAGCGACCAGACAAGGAGCAAGCAACATGATGGGAATGGGCGACGGCAGCTGTCCGTACAAATTCAATTTTGATCCGTCAACGTTCAAGGTAGGTGAGACCGTCAGCTACCGCGTACCGAAACTCGGCGAATTCCCTTTCGCGGCCGAGATCAAGGCGGTATATGACGACTACATCGAAATCAGCGACTACGGCGAGCCCGATAAATGTCTGCGTGCAACACGCGAATGCCACCCGGTCGTGGCGGACGCCGACGCATTGAGCTAAACCTGCAGGAAGCACCTAACCATGTCGCGCCGTGCGAAGGAGCTGGGCATGTAGTCCGCCACTCTACAAATGCAACAGGTCATGGCGGAAGCTCTGACTTCCGCCGCAGGCTCCGTCAAGTACCCGTCTTGGTAGCATGGTGAGCAAACATTTTCATCAAGTCGCCAGAGGTGATCCGGCGCAGTTTTTCTCCTTCGGCCAGCGGCTTGATACCACCGTAGGACTTAGGCGCAGTATCCACTTGATCGGCGGCAGCCTTTGCCCGCAATGCGCCGACCGTCAACTCTTCGCGCTTGCCGGCCTTGAATGGATCAAAGTTGAACCATTTCATCGCGTTCAGGTGCGTCACCTTATCAATTTGCGTATCGTTCAAATGTTGGATGGATTTCCAGAGAAATTCCGGAACCTCTGGCCACAGCGTATCGGAATGCGGATAGTCGCACTCATACGCGACCAGATCTTCATTCACATATTCCAGGTTCTTCAGGCCGAACGCGTCATCGATAAAGCAGATCATAAAATGCTTCTTGAAGATGTCGCTGGGTTTCTTGCCCTGGAATCCGGAGTGGGTCCAGGCCTTGTGACGCGCATGACTAAAATCCGCACGCTCCATGAAGTAGGGTATCCAACCCAGGCCACACTCCGACAGCGCGACTTTCATACTGGGGTAGCGCTCAAGGGCTGAGAGATTCAACCAATCCGCTGCGCCGATCGCGCTCGACATTGGCATGGTCGTAATCCAGGCTTCAATCGGTGTTTCCATGGACGCATGCGGAACCGGGTTGCCGGCACCGATATGCAAACACATGGTCATATCGTGGTCGGTAATCGCCTTCCACAAAGGTTCCCAGTACTCATTGTGCACACTGGGTAGGCCCTGCGAGGTGGGATTTTCATTAAGTGAAACGGCCGTACAGCCTTTTTTGGCAATTCGCGCTATCTCTTCAAGCGTGGCAGCCATATTCCAGGTTGGAAGTATGGCACAAGGAATAAAGCGCCCCGGGTAGGCTCCGCACCACTCATCAATATGCCAGTCGTTGTAGGCGCGCAAGTGCTTCAGCGACAGATCCTTGTCAGGCGCCTTGTGGAAGCGTCCGCCATCGAAACCAACACAGGTGCCAAAATTTAGCGACGCCGCAACACCGTTGGCGTTCATATCATCGATACGTGCGTCAACGTTGTATACGCCCTTGCGCATTTCCTCGAGCGAATTCGGCTCCATACCGTACTCTTCCAGAGGACGACCAACAACGGCATTGAGTCCGACCGACGGCATATACATACCCTGGTACGACCAATAGCTTTTGCCATTTTCATCCGTGCAAAACGTCGGTGCCGTGGCCAGATCCGCAGGCGACAGGTGTTTTTCGAACATATCCGGTGGTTCGGTAATGTGGTCATCCACACTGACGACCAGCATATCGTTCATTTTCATAACGTTCTCCTCAAAGCTCTGTTTGACATCGCGCGGATGTCGCCAGTGGTAATGTCATGCCGACTCCGCAGCATCACAATGATTTCTTTCTATGTAATGGTCCAGGGGTTGTACTGTCCCGTGGCTGAAATCCAGTATCTTGCCAATGCGCTGTGCCTCGGCGGCACGCTCGGGTTGGAACGTGAAACAGGACGGTGGCATACGACTGGCATCAGACTGCTTGTCCATTGGAATGGTACGTCCATGCGCAATCATACTTACCCAGCGCAGGATTCGAGCTGCTTCCTGCTGCGCCGGATCGAGAGTATCCATCCATGAACGCATATCATTCAATTTCGTTCCGGCCAGTTCAGCGGGCTCGATAATGCGATATTTCGCGTCGGACCATCCCAGCACACTCTCGCCATTTCGGTAAATTATGGCATGGCGCACATCCTCGACGGGGTCTGATACATAAACGTCGTAGACCAGCGGGGTATCATCAAAGGCGTGCGCCGCAGCCAGTAATGCCAGGTCAAAAAGGTGCGTACAGTTGGTGGACTTGCTTTTCAGTTCTGCAAACGCGTCCAACGCAACCCCAGTGAAGGTTGCTTCACATTTTTCGACGGCACCAGGACAAGTAGTCCAGGGCGCACGCTCCAGATCCGCCTTTACAACGTTGGCGGTAACATTGTCATGCACCAGAGTCACACTCATACAATGGTAGTCGTCCTCCACGGCGCTGCACACCTGGCCATGCGCTGGCGTTATCCTGATACGTCTCCTGAATCCCGGTCCATGTGGTGTGTGGGCTGTCGTCATGCTATCAGTCACGATCTCAGTCCCGCGCCAGCAGCAAGGCGGTAGCCAGCGGCCCCCCGCCAGAGGTAGCCACCGCCACACGCGGGTCCCCGGGAATCTGGCGCGCCTCACCCTTGCCGCGCAATTGCACCACCGCTTCATGGGCAAAACCAAAACCGTGCAGGCGACCGGCGCCGATCTGGCCACCGAAGGTATTCAGCGGCAGTTCACCATCGAGCGCAATGCGCTTACCGCCCTCGATAAAACGCCCGCCTTCACCGATGTCGCAAAAGCCTAGCGCTTCCAGCCAGGCCACCGCCTGGAAACTGAAACCATCGTAGAGCTGGGCCGTATCGACGTCGGACGGCGTGTAATCGGTTCGTTTCCACAGATCGATACCGGTGGCATAACAGGCCATCCACTCCGCCTGGTCCCAACTGAGCCGCTCCACCGAGCCCGCCATGGCCGCAATACGAATAGGTGTACACGACACTTCATCCAACGCGTCCTGCGCCGACACAATCAACACTGTGGATGCATCGGTGTAACGATCACAATCGTACAGACACAGCGGCGTGGAAATCATGCGCGCCGACAGGTATTCCTCCATGGTCAACGGTTCCTGCACCAGCGCACGCGGATTCAGCGCTGCGTGCGCGCGACCCGTCAGGGCAATCTGGGCCAGTTGCTCGCGGGTGAGTCCATAGCGCTTGACATGGCGCATAGCGTATTGCGCCGTCCAGGTGGCGGCCGACAGCGCATTGAACGGGGCGGTCCACTGGGAATATCCTTCCACACGCTCGCGCCTGGGCACGGGGTACTCGTCGGGCCGCGCCAGCGCCGCTGCCTCGTAAACCGTGCGAAAACAGATGACATGGCGGGCCTGACCGGCGCGTACCGCAGCAGCAGCCGCGACCACAGCACCAAGTTGCGATGTTATTTCGCCGCCGCCGGCATACCACGAAGCGCTGATTCCGAGTGCGTCAATCAATTCGTCTGCACCTATGGGAGAAAAACCCGGCAGGGCCGCCGTACGTCCCGGATAGGTGGAAACACCGTCTATCTGGTCGATGCACAAGTTCGCTTCGGCTAATGCTTCACGCACCGCATCCAGCGTTAGCAACAGCGGATGCCGCGTCAGCTTCATGCCGATCTGCGACTGGCCGATTCCGCTTATGAAGGCATCGTTAGCCGTCATTGCAGCCGATCTTTTCAAACAACGGCAGGTACACGTCGTCCTGCTGCAGGAACGTTACCCGGACACGATCACCGATATCGACCTCCTCCACCGCACAGCCCACAATATTGGTAGTAAGGAAAACGCCCGGTGCGCCATCAATGGCAACCCTGGCGATCACGAACGGAACCTCCATGGCCGGGTGCCACTTCTGGAAGTTAACCGTAAAGGTGTCGACGACGCCGGTGCCCGCCACTGCAATGGGCGCGACATTCTCTGACAGGCAGTTGCGGCATACAGGACGCGGCGGATGAATAAAAGTCGCGCAATCCAGGCACCGCAGCAGCAGCAATTTTTCTTCCGCGCCGCCGGTCCAGAAAGCGCGGTTACTGGCGTCCAACCGCGGTAACGGTCGAGGCGCTGCCACGGCCCTAGTTATCCCACAACAGGTGCAGCTCTTCGACACCGATCACGTGGCCGCCCTTGAATTTCGCAGGCCGCTCGGGATCAAGCCAAAACCGCGGCAAGCGCGCCAATACTTCCTCGTACACGATATTCAGTTCCACGCGGGCAAGGTGGGAACCGAGGCAGCGATGGATGCCCGCATTAAAGGCGATATGCGGTTTTCCCTCGCGCTGCAAGTCGAAGTGTCCTGCATCGGGAAATTCCGTTGAATCAAGGTCCGCGCCTGGCAAAAACAGCATGGCCCGATCGTCCTTCTTCATTGCCACATTCTGGAAGACCATGTCACGGTTCACGCGACGCGGGGGTACGGTGAAGGTATAGCGACGCAGCAGCTCTTCAGTAGCGTCCGCGATCAGCGCAGGGTTCGCTCGCAATTGATCCTGCAGTGCAAAATCCTGGGCCAGGTGACGTACACCGAGGCCTATACCCTGCATCACAGTATCGAGTCCGGCGATGAACAGCAGCACCCCGTAATTTTCCTGATCCTCAAGCGTCGTCGGTTTACCGTCGATCTCGATCTGCCACAACATGCTGATGATGTCATCCTTGGGATGCTCGCGACGTTCCAGTATCGTGTCACGCATGGCGGCCGCAACCTTTTGCAACTGCGCTATCGCGCTGGCAGCGTCTCCATGTGACTGACCGAGGTGCTCTCTCACCAGTTCGCGATACTCGGGCAACCTCTCCAGCGGCAGCCCCAGCATTTTGAGGAAAACCTGTACCGGAAGTGGCTCGGCGACCGCCGTCATAAACTCGCAATGACCTTGCCCGACCATTTCGTCGATGAGTTCGCCCGCCAATTCCCTGATACTGCCGGCAAGGGCATTAATTGTTTTCGGTGAAAAAACGCGCTGCAGCGGCATGCGATATTTAGCATGCATCGGCGGATCCAGGTTGATGGGATAGGCGCGCGGGATATGGGGCATATCCCGCGGCAATTGCGACAAAATCTTCTCGATCATTTCGTGCGGCATAATTTCACTGGAAAACGATTCGGTGTCACGCGCCGCTTCGAAATTCGCCGCGTGGCCCTGCAGTATCCAATGCCCGCCGTTGCGCGGCGTCCAGAACACGGGTGGCGCATGTTCGACCAGATCCAGAACACGCTTGTGCGGATCAATCAGATAGGCCGGGTCGAGAAACATGTCAAAGTCGTAAACGACCGAATCCGGTATATGCCCGGGTTGGGGTACCGCTTCACTAAGTGTTGCTGCTTTAGTCATAGGGGTTTCCAGAAAGCTACAATAAAAGTGTTGTTGGTACGGCGCACAACTGCATGGAACAGTTTCGGTGCTTCTGGCCTCAGGTCGCGGGCATCAGGGCCGACAGGTCAATCTGACCGGTCGCCATAGCGCCCATAAAGCCACCATCCACCGGCAGGGCCACGCCGTTAATATAACTGGCCGCGTCGCTATTAAGGAAAACCAGCGGACCAGCCTGCTCCTCTGGTGTGGAGCGCCTGTTAATCGGCTGTATGAATGCATCCAGTACCGATGCTTTGGAGGCTGCTTCAAAGTGTTTCATCATCGGCGTTTGGGTAGGACCGGGCATCGTGCAATTGATACGAATACCGCGCTTGATCAGTTGCGCAGAGGTCAGCATCGTCCACAGGATGATCGCCTCCTTGGAGAAGGCATAGCCTTCCTTGACGGTGTCGGCATTGTCCTCACACCATTTGATGCTGTCTGCGTAGTTGTCGATGTTCAGCAGTTCCATCAATATCGGCATACGACGGCTCCACCCGAGCCCACCGTTGGACGAAATACTAACGATCGCAGCACCCTCTGACATCAACGGCAGCACTCGCTCGGTCACGCGCCGCGTGCCCGCATAATTGACTTTCATGACGTCCAGGGCCGGAGACGTCTGGGGTAAGCCGGCACAATTAAACAGCGCGTCGACTTTGCCGCCGACACCGGCAATCGCTGCGTCAATCGCGACCGGATCACGCAGATCGACCTGCGCAAAGGAGGTCAACTTGAGTGCCGTTTCCTTGTAGTCCAAACCATGCACCTCGGCACCCGACTCGAGCAGCAGTCGCGCGGTCGCCTCACCCATGCCTGAAAAACAACCACTGACAATGACTCGCTTGTTCTCGTAACCCAGGAAGCCCATCAATCCACCCTAATTAAAACTATTTGCTGTATGCAGCAGCTGCGTCATGCAAGCGACCGCCGTTGCTTATTCAGGTCACTTCTCGTCTTCAATAATTTGGATGACGCGCTCCGGGCAGGCGCGTGCGCCGCGCCTGGCGAGCGCTTCCATGCCGGCCGGGACATCGACCTCCTCCACCTCGATGTAACCGTCATCATCCAGCGGAAAAAGCGCTTCCGATATCGCCCAACACCGTGCATTGCCGACACAGGCCGCTTTGTTTATGCGGATTTTCATAGTGGTTCCAATTGATCCCGTATTCCTACTGGCCTTCCAACTGCAGGCTGCGGTATTATACATCAATGGTGTTCAATAACAATATGACGGTAAGCGCATTATGGCCCTGTATACAACCATTCATCTGCATAATGTTGCGGCCGACCGTGACGCTGAATATGCCCAGTGGTTTGATGGTCCGCACCGCTGCGCGCTGGCGCACCTGCGAGGCTTCGAAAGCGCAGACCGCTATGCAGTGGCAGAGCAGCAAATCATGCCCGATATTCCCCAGCCGTGGCGTTTCCTGAGCGTCTACGACTTCGACCTGCCCGCCCCGGAAATCGATATCCCCGCACTTGGGCCGTTGATCGCCGAGGCGCGCGACGCCTGTCATATAGCCAACGACGAGACAGAGCGACTGTACACCTATCGCCTTTATTCCAACTGGAAAGCTAGCCCCAACTGGCAGGAGGACGATCCCTTTTCAGGTGTCAGCATTATCCTTGCCAATTATGTCCCCGGTCGCGCCGGGGAATATCACAAGTGGTACGACGAGGTGCACAGCATCGAAGTCACCAATGTCCCGGGGCATGTGGCGATGAAACGTGGCGAACTGTCTCCGTTCCAGATTGAGCCACGCCACTATTGCCCCGGCGATCAGCTCATCCTCTGCGCGCAGCAAACCGACGACCTGCTTTTCACCATCCGGGATTTCAGTATGCGCGCGCGCGGTGTGAGCCCCAGTGGGGTCGCCATGGAACCACGCTCTTCCTCCGGCTCTGTCGCGCGCACGGTCCACTATTTTAACAAGATTAGCGGCACGCGATTCTGGCCGGGCGGTATAGCCTACGCGGGCGACCTTTCCGTCTACCGTGAGAAGGACTGAGCGCACGTTTTTACACTAGAAATTCACGTACTCAAAACCACTGCCGCCTAGCAAGCGCCGCCATACCAGGAGTCCAATGTATGTCCAAGATAATTGTCATCACCGGTGCCGGTGTAGGGCTCGGGCGCGCGCTTGCCAGACGTTTCGCCGACGATGGTGAAACGGTGGTACTCCTGGGCCGCACTGCGACCAAGGTAGAGGCCGCGGCAAAGGAGATCGGTGAGCGTGCAATGGCGGTCACCTGTGACGTCGCCTCTCCCGATTCGGTGCGCGCCGCGTTCGCGGAAATTGCCGAACGGCATCCGCAGGTTGATGTGTTGATTAACAATGCCGCGATTTTCGAGCCCTTCCAGATTGTCAATGCCTCCGATGAGCAAATACTGAATACGATCGCCACCAACCTCGCAGGGCCGATGCTCTGCGCACGCTCTGCCATTCCGATGATGAAAAGAGACGGACATATTATCAACGTCAGTAGCGAATCAGTGGACATGCCCTTCCCTCACCTGTCGGTTTACCAGAGCTCAAAAGCGGGACTGGAACGCTTTTCCGCCACCCTCTACCGTGAGTTGGACCCGAGCGGTATCCGCGTGTCCAATGTGCGCGCCGGGTCGATGTTCGAAGAGGGCAAGTCCTGGGACGTGGACCCGGATGCCGCCATGCAGTTTTACCAGGCGGCACTGGCTGCGGGCATCAACCTGGGCGAAAAACCCCTGTCCCAATTCACCTCGGTCACTAATATTTTCAGGGCCCTGATTGACCTACCTGCAGATTTGCATGCGGTAACAATCGGCTTGCATGCGCGCACTGCGCAGTAGCGGTTAGGAGCCTGTCCAGTGAATGAAACATTCGATTTTGTGATTGTCGGTAGCGGCGGTGGCTCGATGTGCGCCGCCCTCGTCCTGCGCCAGGCCGGCAAGAGCGTGCTTATCCTGGAGAAAACCGACCTGGTGGGTGGCACCACTGCCATCTCGGGCGGCGTGATGTGGATACCGGATAACCGCTTCATGAAGAGTGAGGGCGTAGCAGACAGCCGCGAACAAGCCACCGCCTACCTCGATGCCGTAGTCGGTGATCACGACGACACGCCGGGCGCCAACCGCCAGCGGCGACTGGCCTATGTCGAGGAAGCGCCGAACATGATCGACTTTCTGGTGAGTGAAGGCATTCGCCTGCGACGCTTGCCTTCCTGGCCCGATTACTACGCGGCAGCAGGTGAATCAGTCCTCGGGCGTACGGTGGTTTCCGAATTATTCGATAGCAACCAATTGGGAGAATGGAAAACCCGATTGCGACCCGGCTTCCTCCCCGTCCCGGCCAATCTCGACGAGGCCATGCAACTGCCGTATATGAAGCGCTCCTGGGCGAGCAAGAAAACCCTCGCCAGGATCATCGGGCGAACGATTGTGAGTCGGCTGAGGGGCAAGCACCTCGTCACCGCAGGCCAGGCGCTACAAGGGCAGATGCTACACAAGGCGATCCAGGCCGGGGCGGAGATTCGCATCAACGCGGGCGTCAAACAATTGCTGCTGGAGAACGGACGCATCACCGGTGTCGTCAGCGAAAAAAATGGCGCGGACTGGCACATCGGCGCGTGCCTGGGCGTACTGATTAACGCCGGTGGCTTTTCCCGCAACCAGCGTATGCTGGACCAATATATTCCGGGCACCTCAACCGCGTGGACAACCACCGCGCCCGGCGACACTGGCGAAATGATTGAGGAGGCCGTGCGCATCGGTGCGGCTATCGCACAAATGGAAGAGCGTGTTGGCAATCCCGTGGTACTGCCGCCGGGTGAGACGCCGATAAAACCCGTAGTAGTGCAGGGCGACCTGGCGAAACCGCATGCCATCGTGGTAGACCAGACCGGCGTGCGCTATATGCGCGAGTCCTGTTCCTATATGCAGATTGGCAAGGCGATGCAGGAACGCCACCAGCTGGCACCGGCGATTCCCAGTTGGCTGGTAGTGGATAGCCAGTACCTTGAAAAATATATGCTGGCCGGCTCGATGCCCGGCGCCAAAAAGCCCAAGCTCTGGTCAGAGACTGGGTTTTTGCGCAGCGGTGCTACGCTAGAGGCTCTGGCCGCCGCCTCCGACATGGACCCGGCTCGACTGCGGGCTTCGGTAGAGCGCTTCAATGGCTTTGCACGCTATGGGCGGGACGAGGACTTTCACCGCGGTGAGCACGTCTATTCGCAGTGGCTGGGTGACACGTTACAACCTCACTCCCCCACACTGGGCACCATTGAGAAAGGCCCATTTTTTGCCCTGCAGGTATTTCCCGGCGATGTCAGCACCTTTGGTGGCGTTGTCACCGACCAGTACGCTCGTGTGTTGCGCGAGGACGGCTCGGTCATTGCTGGCCTCTACGCCACCGGTACCTCTACCGCCTCAGTGATGGGCGGCGTCGCGCCGGGCGCGGGTGGCAGTATTGGTCCGTCCTTTACATGGGGCTACGTGGCGGCAAAACATG
The DNA here is from genome assembly GCA_031414375.1 of Haliea sp. GTDB lineage: Bacteria > Pseudomonadota > Gammaproteobacteria > Pseudomonadales > Halieaceae > Marimicrobium. The sequence goes on along the minus strand of JANNVJ010000101.1, from coordinate 9,459 downwards.
CCACCCGTAGCTGATACAGTACCGTTACACCCCTATGATTTATACCGGGAGTTCCCTGAACACCCTATCCCATTTGACGCTATTGTTAAGAGGAAATCCGCATGAACAAACTCCCTGACGCCCTGTTGTACATTGACGGCGTAGTGCGCCCGGCCGAGGGCAATAAAACGTACGACAACATATGCCCGTGGACAGGCGAGGTCGTCGGTCAGGCGGCGGATGCCTCTGCCGCGGACGTCAACGCAGCCATTGCCGCGGCGCGGCGCGCATTTGACCAGGGCGATTGGCCGCAACAACACGCGCAGCGTCACGCGGTAGTCACGAAATTGCGCGATCTACTGTTCGCCAATTCCGACAAGCTGGTCAATATCGCCCGCCTCGAAGCGGGCGCTGCCATTGGCGCAGCAGGCCGCGCGCATGTCAACGGCGCACTCAGCGGCATGGACGACCTGCTCAAATGTTTTCACGACGTAACATGGGAGGAGGATCGCGGGCGACGCAATGATTATGGCTTCGACAGCGATCGCACCGTGGTCCACGAGCCGCTCGGCGTAGTAGGCGCCATCACACCGTGGAACGTCCCGCTGTACGTCAACGTTGGGAAGGTGATCGCGGCGCTGCTCTCGGGCTGCACCGTGGTGTTGAAGCCGGCCCCGGACACGCCCCTGATGGGCGCCATCATGGGCGAACTGGCGGCTGAGGCGGGCTTCCCTGCCGGTGTATTCAACGTGGTTACCTCAAGCGATCCCGCCATGGCCGGGGAAATGCTGGTAGCAGACACTCGCGTCGATGTGATTTCTTTCACCGGCTCCACCCTCATCGGCAAGCGCATCATGGAAAAAGGAGCGGCGACCCTGAAGCGGGTGTTCCTGGAATTGGGCGGAAAATCCGCGACCATCATTCTCGATGACGCCCCTGACTTTGCCATGTCCGTGATGAGTTCCATGGCGGTCTTCCACGCCGGCCAGGGCTGTGCCCTGCCGACCCGCCTGCTGGTACCCCGCAGCCGTTACGCGGAAGCGGTGCAAGCGCTGGAAATGTCCTACGCAGGCTTTGCCACGAAATGGGGCGATTTCGACGATCCAACACAAATCATGGGACCGGTCATCTCCAAACGTCAGCATGAGCGTGTGCTGGGTTACATTGAACTGGGCCAAAAGGAAGGCGCTCGTCTACTGGCGGGCGGCAAGGCGCGACCCGATAAAGGTAACGGCTTCTTTGTTGAGCCCACCTGCTTCGTCGATGTACGCAATGACATGCGCATCGCGCAGGAAGAAATCTTCGGCCCCGTACTGGTGGTGATCCCGTTTGTAGACGACGAAGACGCGATCCGTATCGCCAACGAAAGCGATTACGGTCTCGGTGGTTCTGTCATTTCGGGTGACAAGGCGCGCGCGATGCGCATTGCCCGCCGCATGCGCGCGGGCGCCGTCAGCGTCAACGGCGGCATGAGCATCACCGGGGATCTGCCGTTTGGTGGCTTCAAGGGCAGCGGCATGGGTCGCGAATGGGGCCGTGAAGGCATCGAGGATTTTCTCGACACAAAGGCCATTGCCATCCGGGTTTAGACTGGCGATTTACCACAATCTGGTAGAGGGCGTCTGACCATGCCGTACGGCCGGACAACGCCCAGGTCGATATGGCTGACCACGCCGGGCGGCGCATCGCATACCGCCTGCACCGCCGTGGCGCCGACCAGCCCGGTCCAGGTCAACCCCAGGAACGGCCTGCGCCCGTCTTCGGCGGCAAGGCCCATGAGTTTCACTTCCAGGCCGGGATCGCCTTTGATCCGCACGCGGTAGCAGTCTTCGCCCACCTCCCACAGTGGATCAAGGTCTTCGCCCAGCTGCCAGTAGAAGTGGTAGACGATCAGGGGTGCGCCTTCGACCCATGCTGTCCATTCGTAGTGCTGGCCGCCGACCGTTCCGGCCTTCACCTCGCCGAACCCGTGGGTGATGTCCTGCAGGGCCTTCGAGACCTCGAACTTGACGGTGACCTCTTCGATCTCCTTGCCCAGGCCCTTCGCGATCATGTCCATCGACGAATAGAAATACTGGTAGGTGTTTGGCGAGCGGCGCGGATTGGCGAGCAGTTCCTCGGGATCGAGGCCGAAGCCCATCACCTCGGTATAGACCATCGGGTTGCGGACCTTGTCGATGATTTCAGTGACCTCGATACAGTCGATCCGGTCGCACAGCCGCACCAGGGTGAGCGGCAGGATGTCGCCCGAGAAGCCGGGGTGCACGCCGCAGCCATGGAACGAGGTGCCGCCTGCAGCGCAGGCCGCCTCGATCTTCGCGGCAATGTCGGGGAACCACTTGTTGGGCAGGAACGGTCCGGCCGGCGAAACGACGTTTTTGCCCGAGGCCAGCAGGCGACAGATGAGATCAAGGCTCGTATCTGCCCTGTTCAGGGGCGAGAACAGCACGCAATCGGCGTCCATGGCGATGATGGCTTCCTGATCGTCGGTCGCGAGCACGCCAGTTTTCGGCAGACCGACGAGATCGCCCGCATCCTTGCCGACCTTGTCCGGATTGAAGACCAGAACACCGACGAGATCGATAACGGGGTTCTGGATGAAGTGCTTCAGCGCCGCCGAGCCGACGACGCCGGTGGCCCACTGGATTACGCGATATTTTTTCTCGGACATGTCAGGTGCCTTTTTCAGGATCAGTTGAGACCGCGTACCTGGCCGCCATCGACGCGGTAGTTCGCGCCGGTGACAAAGCCCGAGCGGGGGCTGGCAAGCGTGCAGATCACGATGGCGAGATCGTCGGGGATGCCGAGTCGGCCGGCCGGGGGCAAGTCGAATACCTTATCAGCGACGAGCCGCGCGGTGACTTCCTCGATCGTCGCGTCGGGATTGCCGTACTTGATGCGCCCGTAGCGAAGCAGGCCGTCGACCATGATGATCCCGGGCGAGACCGTGTTGGCGGTGACGCCGACGCCCTTCAGCGACCCGGCCAGGCTAACGGTAAAGTTGTTCAGCGCGGACTTGGCGCCCGAATAGTCGGCTCCCAGATTATTGGGCTGCACGGCGACGGCGCTGGAGACGTTGATCACCCGCCCGAACTGCGCCGCGATCATGTCCGGCACCGAGAGTCGGCACAGTCGAATCGCCGCGAGCGCGTTGGCATTGAAGTTCGAGAGCCAGTCTTCACTGCTGATCTCGATCGGGGTCTTGGTCGTGTTCCCGGTCGAGCTGCCGCCCGCGTGGTTGACCAGGATCTCAATATTCCCGCCGAGCGCAGCGACCGCCTCGGCATGGACCGCAGCGCAGACTTCGTCGGTGCTGAGGTCGCCGATCGCGACACCTACAGCGTTGATCCCGGCGGCGACTTTCTCGGCCCGCTCCCGGTCACGGCCATGGACCACTACTCTCGCCCCTTCCGCGGCGAGCATCCGGGCGACGGCCGCGCCGATCCCGCTGCTGCTGCCCGTTACGAGCGCGCGGCGACCCTTCAGTTGCAGATCCATTCAGTCCTCTCCTTCGATCCGTTTATATCTTCGTTCCCTCAGCCAGCGGCGGCGATATGCTGCGCTGCGACATAGCCCCAGACAAACGTCGGACCAACACTGCTGCCCGCACCAGGATAACAACGCCCCATGACCGACGCTGTCGATACACCAGTGGCGTAGAGACCGGGAATAACCGAGCCGTCCGCACGCAGCACCCGGGCATGTTCATCGGTCACTACACCGCCATACGTACCCACATCGCCGGGCACCACCGGTACCGCATAGAAGGGTGACCGCTCGATCATACCTAGCGTGGCCGAAGGCTTATGCGTTGCATCGCCCAGCCAGCGGTCATAGGCACGCTCACCGCGATGAAAATCCTCGTCGCTGTTGCGTGCCACGAAACCATTGAAGCGCGCTATCGTTGCCTGCAGCGCCGCTGGATCAATCTCGATCTGGCGGGCCAGATCCGCTATCGAGTTGGCCTGCCTGAGGTAACCCTCGTCGTACCAGCGCTGCGGCTTCTTGCTGCCTGGCATGGTGCCGGCCAGCATGTACTTGCGCATGTACTGGCTGTCGAACACCGCCCAGCTGGGCACGGCGGGCACCGACTTGTTGCGCTCCAGCATCCCCTTGCAATAGGCCATGTAGGAGCCGCCCTCGTTCATGTAGCGCACGCCGCTCTGGTCGACCAGAATCGCGTGCGGCGCAGCGGTCAGTTTCTGGGCGGAGGGTTTGATGTCGTCACTTTCACTACCAGGGGCGAGCGTGGCTTGCTGACCCACCATCTCCTCCATCTGTGCGACCGCCGCGCCATGGCGCATCATCTCCTCAATCATCTCACCGGTATCGCCCGGCGCGGCACTGCTCCAGGCCGACGATGTGCCAGGCTGATACAGGTCGCGCATGCGCTGGTTGTGGGCGAAGCCACCGGCGTTGACCAGCACCCCGAGCGGCGCACCGATACGCCAGGGCCTGCCATCCTTGACCGTCAGCACACCCTTCACGGTACCATTCTCAATGATCAGTTCCTGCACCGGCGCCTCGGTACGAATGTCCACGCCGCAGCGCAGGGCCGCTTGTAACATGCGGCCCTGCAGTGCGTTGCCCGCCGATACCCAGCGCTTGCCGGTCAGTACAGCGGCGACGGCGCGACCAGCAACCTTGAGCATTAAGCCCCTGGCGTTCCAGGAGGTTCTGAACTTGGGGAGTTCCAGCGCCTCTTCCAGCATGGCAGGCATCATCAGGAAACCGGGACGCAGCTTGGTCTTCCACGGCCCCAATTCGTTGACATTGAACAACTCGGCCACCACCGTGCGGCCTGGCACTGAGCCGCCGGGTCGGTCGTCGTAATAATCCGGCCAGGAGCTGACGCGGGTCAGTTTTATACCCTGACTCAGAAGGAAATCGACCATGCGCGGCGCCTCGGTGAGGTAGGTATGGCGCCGGGCCTGGGTCGCGCCGGGGGCATCTGCCTGCTCGCCCAGCACGCTGTCAAGATAGGTGGCGGCCTGCTCATAGCTGTCCGGGACACCATCGCGTTGCATGAAAGGATTGTTGGGAATCCACATCACACCACCGGAGCGAGCGGTAGTACCGCCGACCAGTTCCGTCTTCTCCAGGATGAGCACACCCTTGCCCCGTGTCTGCAAATACACTGCCGCACACATGGAGCCACCGCCGCTCCCCGCTACGATGACATCAACGCTTTCGTCCCAATCACTCATACAGTGCCTGCGCCGCCGCTATTTCCGATTTAAGCCACATCACTTCACTGAAATTCTCTCCATTCGAGGCCGCCAAAAGCTGTTGGTGAGCCGCAACTTTCGCCTGCAATGCGCGCGTGCACACCGGCTCAACGCCTAATGCTGTATTGAGAAGATGCAGCGCCTGCAATGGTTGTTGCCGCGCCAGGTAGTCTTCCGCCCTCTCTGCCAATACGTCCGCGCCTCCTGCCAGCTCGACCAAGTCCGCGGCAACTGAGGAGGCGGGAACTGTGTATAGCGAGGTCGTCGCGTCATAGTGAAACCAGCCCGCATACTCCTCCCAGATCGCCCGCACACACCAGCTGAATTTTCCGTGGGACTGCCCAATTCGCAGATGTTCCGGCACGACAATGTCATTCATCAGCGTATGCACATCCACGCCGGCGTTCATTCCGTCGATGGTGTAATCGAACACAAACCGTACAGCCTCTCGCACTTTACTCAGCGCGCGTTGTATCTCCTGCGCGCCGGTGATCACCTCGTGTCCGGTCACCAGGACAGCGGGCTGCAAGCCGCTGACAAAATCCAGTGACTTGATAAAGCGCTGCGCTGAACGAATTTTGTCACCGCGCAGTGTATAGAGATTGGGCATGTTAGCAAAAATGGGACCAAACAAATTGCCGGTTATGAGCGTGCGCTCCTGGGGCAACCACACCACGACACCGTCTTCACTTTCACCACCGGGAGCGGCATACAGCTCGAACTGGCAGCCGCCCAACTCGAAACTGTGGCGCTCATCGAATGTGATGTCCGCCGTGATCTCCTGAATTTTCGCTTTGATTTCCGCCTGATTTTTAATCATCGAGCCCCACAATTTATTAGATCTGCGGGCGTAAAAATCATGCAGGATGCGCCAGTATTCCCGACACTCCTGGTAGCGCTGGTGGGTGATAATCCGCGTATCTGGATCGCAAATTTCGGCCGCGCCGCCGAAGTGATCGCCGTGGCATTGCGTAATGATCAGGTATTCGACAGGTAGCTGGCTTACGTCCCGGAAGCGTTGCCTATGCTGTTCACCGTTGCCCGGCATACCGGCATTCACCACAACATTGCCGGCCTCTGTCGTAATCAGGATGCTGTCGCTGATATCCTTGGACACCCACAGGTGATCGTTTACCTGGACCAACTTGTCGTCGCGAGCCGCAGTGCCAACCATACTGCCCAGCCGTGTCGGTGCAGCCTGCTCATCGTTGTTGTTCGTCATTACCTACTCCTGAATTTTATGCGCAAAGGGCCGTTCATGCTTTGCCAAAGATGCGACTGGACGCCTGGTCGACCGCAAGAATGCGGGTGCGCCGCGCACTGGCCGAACTGGGTGCAAATCCGGCCGCGTCATCCGCCTGCCCCCAATTGTGCACGGGGCCGTGCGGTAGCTGAGCCAGGCCAACGGTGGCCACTTCGTCAGGCGCGGCCAGCCCCGCCGGCAGGGGCAAGCCGTTTTTATCCAACAATGCACGCAGTGCCGGTGTGTCGGTGGTACCCAGCGCCATATAGAGTACATCGACGTTATAAGGTCGCAGCTCTGCCCACAGCGACTCGCCAAAGCATAGGTCAAATGCTTTATTGGCGGAATAGGTCGCCATAAAACTGCCGCCGCCGTAGCAGCCACCGGAGCCTACCAGCAGCAGCCCACCCCTGCCCCGTTGCCGCATCTGCCCGGCAAAATGGTGGCAGCAACGCAGCATGGTATTCACGTTGATATTCACGAGATTAATCCAGTGGTCGATACTGCGATCGAGAAAATGTGCACCATTGGGATCGGCGCCCGCGTTGCTGATAAACAGTCCAATTTCGCGTGGCCCTACCGCCGCTACAATACGCTCAAAGGCGTCTGCCGCAGCGAGGTCAATGGCAGCGGTGATGCACTCGATACCACTTTCAAGACGAATCTCGTCGCACACGTCAGTGAGCGGTGCCTGCCGCCGTGCAATCAGGATGGAGGGAATACCCGCTGCCGCGAGCTGGCGGGCAAACGCGCGACCAACGCCTTCCGATGCTCCGGCGATCACAGCCCAGGGACCGTAGCGCTCTTCAATGGATTGTTGTTGCGTCATGGTTTAGTCGTCTCCGGGACTAAAAGTAAACTAGCGTCTTCGCGTTTCAACATTGACGTCGCCAAACATCATTCGCGAAACGGGGGAGCCAAGCATATCGTGGGGAAAGCCCAGTTCAATACTGCTGGCGGCATTGAGTGCAGCGATCTGTGCACTACTGAAGGTAAGTTCCACGGCAGCGAGGTTGTCCTCGAACTGCGCGTGGGTGCGTACATCGATAATGGTCGATGCGACCGCCGGATTTAGCAGCGTCCACGGCAGCACACCCATGCCCATTTCCCGCGCCATGGGAATCAGCTCTCGCTCGACCATGCGCTCGGCCAGACTGTAAGGAATCTGCAGCGCGACCAGTGGACTCCACCCGCGCAACTCAGCGATGGCGAGTTGCTCTCGTCGGCCCTGCAGCAACCGGCCAACGACGCGCTCCGACTCACCGTTCGCATAGAAATTCGCCGTGTCGATGAAGTTCCCACCATTTTCGATATAGTGATTAAAGATCTTTGTTGCTGCAGCTTCCTCGCACCCCCAACTCGCCGCAACACCAAACGCCATAGTCCCCAGGGAGAGGGGTGACACGCGCAGGCCCGAACGACCCAGCAGACGGTAATGATCCAGTTGAACAGCCATGTTTTCTCCTAACAGACTTGCACACCAGTGCGCGTACCCCGAAATTCGCGCAACCAGGCGGCAATGAAAAAGAGTTAGTATAAGCCAAATCAATGTGCCCATCAGATAGTGGAAATAAGGAGACCGTGTGATTGATTGGGTACAAGGGGACACTCTGGGACTGCAGATTCCCGCCCACAGCACAGCGCTGCAGGTCGGTGGAGAAGCCTTCCTGACGCAGGCCTTTCGCGCGTCCGGCGCACTCACAGCGTCTAACCAGATAGCCCGGATCACCCAACTGGACGATTGTGCAGGGGGCAGCACCGGCAGCAAGCTACTGCTGTCGGTGGTGTATGAACATCCTTCTCCTGACTTGCATACTGACCTGTTCGTCAAATTTTCCCGCGACTTCAATGATGAAATCCGCGACCGGGCGCGGACACAGATGGAACGGGAAGTGCACTTCGCGCTGCTGTCGCGCAGCCCTGCATTCCCCATTGCCGTTCCCACCTGCTACTTCTCTGATTATCACCGGGAATCGGGCACAGGAATATTAATCACCCAGCGAGTGCCGTTCGGGAGTGGCAACATAGAGCAACATTACGAAAAATGCCTCGATTACCAGATGCCCGAGCCACTGCAACACTACAAAGCTCTGATCAGGGCACTCGCCCGGCTTGCGGGAACGCACAAGGCGGGTCGGCTGTCCGATACCGTCGAACAACACTTTTCCTTTGATGCAAGCAAGTTGTCAGTCAGCAGACGCAACCCATACAGCCCGCAGCAAATTGGCAACAGGGTCGCCCGCTACGCAGACTTCGCGTTGTGCTATCCGCAACTGCTGCCGGAGAATATTCGCTCACCTGAATTCATTGCTCGGCTGGCGGACGAGGCACCGCGTTTCATATCTCTCGTTCCTGCCGCCAACGAGATCCTGGCGAGCAAGCCTGAGTTTATCGCCCTGTGCCACTGGAACGCCAATATCGATAACGGCTGGTTCTGGCGTAACGCTGCTGGTGATCTTGAATGCGGACTGATGGATTGGGGTAATGTCAGCCAGATGAACGTCGCCATGGCGCTGTGGGGATGCCTGAGTGCGGCAGAAACGGACCTCTGGAACAATCACCTGGACGAACTCCTCGACCTCTTTACAGTGGAGTTCAGGAATTGCGGCGGTCCCGCCCTGGACATTGAGGAGTTGAAACTGCATATATTGCTTTACGCCGGCACGATGGGCCTCGCCTGGCTGCTGGATGCGCCACCGCTGATTCTTGATCTGGTCCCCGACCTATCCGAAGTCCCCAACCGTTTCGATGACCGCATCAGGCACGTTGAGACGGCCCGTGTCCAATTGCAGATCATGACCGTGTTTCTCAACCTGTGGGAGACACAGGACATGGCGCGCAGCGGAATCAAAACTGTAGAGCTCTCAGTTTAACCGGCTCGGCCGTCGGGTGTGCATTTCGCGGGCTTCCCCGATACTCCCAAACTAATTGAACACCCGACACCCGATCCCTCCCTCCGTGCTATCCCTCGATACCCAGGCGCTTGCTGGCCAGGTGCCGAATCTCGCT
>JANNVJ010000100.1:0-22468 GCA_031414375.1 Haliea sp. | reverse complement strand
TCATGGCATGGCACATTTTCACGCTCCATCGCGGTGCGTGGCACCAAAATGGCGCGCTGCTGTGCGCTGTGCCGGGTGCGCGAAATGCTCTAGACTCTGGTGGTCTTCACCACAGCACTCAGCGGTAAATCCTATGGCACTACGACCCCCCCCACCCCCCTGGGAGTTATTGCAGCAGGTCAGTGAGCTGGTTGCGGGCAGCGCCGTTAAGGGTGAAGTGGACAAAAGTATGCGCTCACTGGCTCAGTCTGCGCTGTCACGCCTCGATGTGGTGAGCCGCGAAGAGTTTGACGCCCAGACGGCAATACTCCAGCGCACACGCAGCAGGGTGATTGCGTTGGAGGCAGCATTGGAAGATCTGACCAAAGACATGGAGGCCCTGACCAGACAGGGTTAACCGGCGCCGCCTAAGCCTAAGGCCTGCAATGGGTCCATTGGCGAGAGCAAATAGCCAGAACAAACGCGCTCAGGGAAGAGCCATGGAACTGTCAGTCGTTTATAGCAGGGCCCTCGCGGGTATCGAAGCGCCATTGGTAAGGGTAGAGACCCATTTATCCAACGGGCTTCCCGCATTTCATATCGTGGGTCTGCCGGAGACGGCCGTGCGCGAGAGCAAGGATCGTGTACGCAGCGCCCTTCTCAATTCCCATTTCACCTTTCCTGACCGTCGCATCACCATAAATCTTGCGCCAGCCGATCTACCCAAGGAGGGCGGACGCTTTGACCTGCCTATCGCACTGGGAATTCTAAGTGCCTCCGGACAAGTGCCAACAGACTATCTGGGGCAACACGAATTTCTGGGAGAGCTCGCCCTGGACGGCAGCCTGCGACCAGTACCCGGTGTAGTGGCTGCCGCCGGTGCCGCCACCAGTGCTGGTCGCCAGCTGGTAGTCGCGACCGCCAGCGGCGCACTTGCTGCCCACGTCCCCGGTAGCAGGGTGATTGCCGCGCCCGATATTCTCACGCTATGTGCCCACCTTAATGGCAGCGAGACCATCGCCGCCGCACCAGCCGGAGCAACCCTCACGGGCCACAACTATCCGGATTTGCGCGATGTTGTGGGGCAGGAGGGCGCACGACGCGCGCTGGAGATCGCCGCCAGCGGCGGGCATAATCTTTTACTATGGGGCCCCCCTGGGACCGGCAAAACCCTGCTGGCCAGCCGCTTGCCGGGCATACTGCCACCACCGGGCCCGGAAGAAATGCTGCTCGGTTTGGCCTTGCGCGATATTTACCATCAAGCGGCGTGCGCCGATTTTGTCTTGCAGCGGCCCTTTCGCAATCCACACCACAGCGCCACGGCCGCAGCCCTGATCGGCGGTGGCAGCAAACCGCGCCCCGGCGAGATTTCTCTGGCCCACGGCGGCGTACTGTTTCTCGACGAGCTGCCGGAATTCAGCCGCCACTGTCTGGAGGTGCTCAGGGAACCGATGGAATCCGGCACGATCACGCTGGCCCGCGCCAATCACAGGATCACCTACCCGGCCCGCTTCCAGCTGGTCGCTGCCATGAATCCCTGCCCCTGCGGCTTCCTCGGAGACACCGAACGCCCCTGCCGGTGCACACCGGATCAGATTCAGCGCTATCGGGCTCGGGTGTCGGGCCCACTGCTGGACCGCATCGATCTGCATGTCCAGGTCTGTCGACTACCGCCGGGTGATTTACTGACACCTAAATACACCAACGAATCCTCCGCAGTCGTGCAGGAACGGGTAAGCCAGTGCCGAGAACGCCAGCAACAGCGTCAGGGGACCCCCAACGCCCAGCTCTCCCCCGACAAATTGGCAAGTATTTGCTTACTTGGAGACAGAGAAAAGAAAGCACTGGAGTCGGCCGCGCAACAAATGCACCTGTCCGGCAGAGGCCTGCATCGCACATTGCGGGTGGCGCGCACCATCGCCGACCTCGCTGCGAGCGAGATGATTGGTATGGCACATATCGGCGAAGCACTGGCCTACCGCGGATGATGGCCCACGGAATAAAGCGGGCTGCTTCCAGTAAATGTCCCCCGGCAAAGCTGGGGGCTTTTTATTCAAACTAATGACAACTGCGCTAGGCGTCGATGGATCATGATTGGAGGCTTCGTTGCGGCGCGTGCATCAAAACTGTCGAGTTCACTCCGCCAGAGTCCCTCCCTTTTGTACTAGCATCCGATCCAGGCTTTACCGTGCCCACCTGATGTGCCACTATTTTCTATGCACTAGTAGTTGTTAGTTTACCAACCGGAGACACCCATGAGCCAATGCCCCTTTGCCAACCTGCTCGACCCGGGCACCTATGCCGAGGGTATGCCCTATCGCAAGCTGCGGGAGATACGCGCCGCAGGCCCCGTGGTGAAACTGGAAGATCCCATCACCGGCGTGCCCTACTGGGCCGTGACCCGGGTGGCAGAGATGGATTATGTCTCAAAAAATCCCACGCTGTTCTCGTCCGCCGCCCGTTCCGCGTTCCCCATGGAATACGACCAGGCCATTGTGGACGGGATCCACAGCCATACCATCATCAACATGGACCCACCCAAGCATCAGAAGGTGCGCCGCATCGTACGCAACGCCTTCACCCCGAAGCGGGTTGAATCCTACGCAGCCAAGTTCCGCCAACACGCCCGGCACATCATCGATGCGGTGGCGAGTAAGGGCGCGTGCGAGTTCGTGGAAGAAGTGGCGGCAGAGCTGCCGTTAATTGCCATTCTGGAACTATTGGGTGTGCCGCTGGATGACCGCAAGAAGTTCTTCGAATGGACCAATACCATGATCTTCGCCGATGACCCGGATATGTCCATTTCCGAGGTGGAAGGACAACTGGCATCACTGGAGGTCATCCAGTACGCCCTCAATCTGGCAGCCCAGCACCGCGAATCACCGATGGACAATATCACCGGCGCGCTGCTGGACGCAGAGCTGGACGGCGGGCCTATCTCTGAGGACATGTTTGGCTGGATGTTCATCCTGATCCTTGTAGGCGGCAATGAATCCACCCGCACCGTCATCGCCCAGGGCATGCGCCTGCTCATGGAACACCCGAACCAGTTACAGTACCTGGTCGACAATCCAGACAAGATCGGCAACGCCTGTGAAGAAATCCTGCGCTACAACACCGCCTTCATCTCCATGCGTCGCACCGCCATGGAAGATACTGAACTGGGCGGGCAGCTGATCAAAAAAGGCGACAAGATCATCCTGCATTATCACGCCGCCAACCACGACGAGCGGGTGTTTGGCGAGGACGCGATGGCGTTCGACGTAACCCGTGCCGAGCGTATGCCCGACCTCTACCACCAGCTGCGGTCCTTCGGGATCGGCCAGCACTTCTGCATCGGCTCCCACCTGGCGCGACTGGAGCTGAACATCATGTTTGAGGAGCTGATACCGCGTCTGCGCAACCCTGCCTTTAAGGGTGAACCCAGGTTCGTCCGGTCATTCTTCGTCAACGCCATGAAGGAGCTGCATATTACTTTTGACCCGGAGGTCGCAGACGCACGAGTGGCCTGACCAGCCCTTGTCCCCATTGAATACACTGGCCCCCATTAAAAGCGCTAGATATTTCCAACGGACTGAACTACTCTCAGCCGAGTGTCTTGGTAAAGCTAATCGGAGCCATAATAATGAAGCTGAAATTGACCCTGGCAGCACTCTGCCTTTCTTCACTTGCAACAACCAGCGCCCTGGCGGCGGTCACCCCGGACCAAGCCGCTCGACTGGGTAAAGACCTGACTCCCATAGGAGCCGAAATGGCGGGTAACGCCGACGGCAGTATTCCGCCATGGGACCCCAAAGGCACGCCAACGCCAGCAGGCTTTGTGCCGGGCTCGGACAATTACATCAATGCCTATCCAGACGAAAAGCCGTTGTACACGATCGACGGCACTAACTGGAAAGAGCATGAGGCGTTTCTCACCGTCGGCACGAAAGCCATGCTTGAAAAGTACGGTGCTGATGGGTTCAAAATGAATGTCTACCCCAGCCACCGTGGCACTGTCCGGCCAGACTGGTACAACGCCAACACCCTGAAGAACGCCACCGCTGCCACCTTGGTTGAAGATGGCCAAAAAATTGACGGCAACCTGCCCGGTGTGCCCTTCCCGATTCCACAATCGGGCCTGGAGGCCATGTGGAACCACATGATTCGCTACGGTGAACCAACCACACTGGAGACCGACGTCTACTATGTAGGTGCCAATGGTAAACCCGTTCTGTCAACTACCGGCTCCTCCACCTCAATATTGCCGATGTTCCAAAACCCCGATCAAGTGGTTGGCGAAACACCCTGGACCAAGCTGCGCATCAACTATGATGCACCAGCACGTCGGGCCGGCGAGATCCTGCTGGTCCATGAGCCGGGCGCCGACTACACCAAGGGTAAGGGCCGCAAGGCTTGGCAGTACCTGGTAGGCCAGCGCCGCGTGCGCCTGGCACCGGCGGTATCGTTCGACACGCCCAACCCCGGCGTGGCCGGAACCTCCACCTACGATGACGCGTTCATTTACAACGGCTCGCCGGAGCGCTTCACCTGGACACTGGTGGGCAAGAAAGAGATCATCGTTCCCGCTCAGAACTACGATATGATATTTCAAACCAAGGTCGAGGATTTGCTGGGCGAGAAGTTCCTCAATCCGGACAGTATCCGCTGGGAGAAACACCGCGTATGGGTCGTGGACTCCCACCTGAAGGAGGGCAGTCGCCACCTGTACAGTCGCCGGACTTTCTACCTGGACGAGGACAGCTGGGGAGCAGTATCCGGAGAGATGTATGACGGCCGGGACCAGCTGTGGCGCCTGCAGTACCTCTACGGCGCCAACCTGTATGACCGCAAGTCGACCTTCGGCTCAGCCTTCGGCGCCTATGACCTGCTGCAGAACATTTACAATATTACTAAACCGATACCCGGGAAGTTCAAAAACGGTGTCACGCAGAAAGACAACTACTTTACCTCTGAGGGCATGGCCCGCGGCGGGGTTCGCTAACTGGCGCAGGCCAGCACTGGCTGACCTGAAGTAACCGACAAAAGGCTGGCAGCGATGCCAGCCTTTTTTTATTCGTTGAGGAACCCGTATGTTTAAAATAAACCAGTACTTCGATGGCAAAGTCGCCTCCATCGCCTTCCAAACAGCAACAATGCCCGCCACCGTCGGCGTGATGGCCGTTGGTGAATTCGAGTTCGGCACCAGCCAGAAAGAGACCATGACAGTCGTGAGCGGTGCTCTCGCGGTCAAATTGCCCGGCACCAGCGACTGGAAAACCTACAACGCGGGAGACCATTTTATCGTGGCCGCCAACGAAAAATTTCAACTCAAGGTGACCCAGGAGACTGCCTACCTGTGCACTTATGAGTAAACAAGATCTCATCGCGCAGCTCAATACTCACGGACCAGGCTATCTTAAGCTACTGGGCGGGCGGGTGGTGGACATCGATCCGTTGGAAAAAACCTGCACGTTTGAATTCGATGTCAGTACACAGTTTTGTCATTCAGTAGACGTGGTTCAGGGCGGATTCGTCACCACCATGCTGGACTCCGCTATGAGCCATGCCGTGTTTGCCTCAACAGCAGGCATCGCTAATGTGTCTTCGCTGGAAATAAAAACCAGTTACCTCGAGCCGACGCGGGCGGGACGCCTGAAAGCGGTCGGTCGCGTGTTGAAACTGAGCCACAAAATGGCGTTCCTGGAGGGGCGACTGTACAACGCAGACGGCTTGTTAACCGCAACGGCCAGCTCGGTCGCCAAGCTTATGCGCAGCAGCTGACGACGTGCCACAGCTCAATCCCCGCCAGCGCGAAGCAGTGCGCTATATCGATGGGCCCCTGCTGGTACTGGCAGGAGCTGGCAGCGGCAAAACCAGTGTTATCACCGAGAAAGTTGCCTGGTTGGTAAACACCTGCGGTATCAAGGCCAGTCACATCGCAGCCGTGACGTTCACCAACAAGGCCGCCCGCGAAATGAAGGAGCGCGTAGGTAAACTGCTGCGCGGCGCAGCAGCGGAGGGGATTACGGTAAGCACCTTCCACCAGTTGGGCCTGAAGATCATCCGCGCCGAACGCAAGGAGCTGGGACTTAAATCGGGCTTCTCCATCTTTGACGCTGAGGATACCCGCACACTGATCCGCGATCTGCTGATTCAGGAACACGGCGCCGAGGGTGACCAGGCGGCTATTATTGCGCAACGCATCTCGCGCTGGAAAAACGATCGGGTGCTACCCGAACAGGCCCTGGCGACAGCCACCAGTCCTGCGGATATCCTCTGCGCACAAGCCTACCTGCGCTACAAGCGCGCACTGAAAGCGTACAACGCCCTGGATTTCGATGACCTGATCCTGCTCCCCACCATCCTTTTCCAACATTCTGCGGCCACGCTACAAAAGTGGCAGAATCAGATTCACTATCTGTTAGTCGATGAGTATCAGGACACCAACTCCAGTCAGTACGTGTTGGTGAAACAGCTGATCGGTCTGCGCGGCGGGCTCACCGTGGTAGGCGACGACGACCAGTCTATCTATGCATGGCGCGGCGCCAGACCGGAAAACCTGGTGCAGTTGCAGGAGGATTTTCCTGGCCTCAAAGTGGTCAAGCTGGAACAGAACTATCGCTCCACTGCGCGCATACTAAAGGCCGCCAATACCCTGATCACCAACAACACCCACGTGTTTGAAAAACAACTTTGGTGCGAGCTGGGCTACGGTGATCCGCTGCGCATCATTCGTTGCACCGACGAACAGCACGAGGCAGACCAGGTCGTGGCGGAAATCCTCGACCACAAGTTACGTAAACGTACTCGCTTTGGCGACTATGCCATCCTGTACCGGGGCAACCATCAGTCGCGACTGGTTGAGCTGGCACTACAACAGCACCAGATACCTTACCATCTCAGCGGCGGCACCTCGTTCTTCGCCCGCAACGAAGTCAAGGACATCATGGCCTACTTGCGGCTGATCGTGAATGAGGATGACGACAATGCATTCCTGCGCATCGCGAATGTACCGCGGCGCAAACTCGGTACTTCGACATTGGAAGCCCTGGGCAATTGCGCCATTGCAAATCACTGCAGTCTGACCCAGGCCTGTGCCCACATCGACGCAGCGCTGGTGTCCGACGCCGGTCTAAAGCGCCTGCGCGAGTTTCGTGCCTGGATGGACGCTGTGCGGCGCAACTGCACCAGCGACAACAGTGTTGACGGAGTGCGTCAGATGCTACGCGACATTGATTACGCGGATTGGCTCGAACAGCTCAGTTCCAGCGCGGAGGTGGCCGAGCGCCGCATGGGCAACGTGCATTTCCTGGTCGACGCACTGCAGCGTGTGATGTCCAAAGAGCAGGTTGCACTGGAAGAGGCGATCTCACGTCTGATTCTGCGCGACCTGTTGGAGCAGCAGGACGAGGAGGATAAAGGCCCCGAGAGTGTGCAATTGATGACGCTGCACGCTTCCAAGGGACTGGAGTTCCCACACGTCTACATCATCGGTATGGAAGAAAATCTGCTGCCACATCGGGTGAGTGTGGAAGAAGGTAACATTGAAGAAGAGCGTCGACTGGCCTACGTTGGCATTACTCGCGCCCGCGAGACACTGTGCATGACCATGGCACTCAAGCGACGCCAGTTCGGCGAAGTGATCAAGTGCGAACCCAGCCGCTTTATCGCGGAGCTGCCCCAGGACGACCTGCAATGGCAGGGCGGCGGCCAGGACACTCAGGACGCCAACAAGGAGCGCGGACAGGAAACACTGGCGGGATTGAAAGGACTGTTTGCTTGAACTAAAAATTTACCGTACTGGCTTGGCCGGATATAACTGTGGCGGGGCTGTCTGCGCTTGCGACAAAGTCAATGTTGTTATCGGCAACTGCGTTGGAGTCATCTCCGGCCTGGCAGGTAAAAGCCACAGTGTAAGCACCCGGTGGCAGGAATGCGGCGGTATAAGCCCAGCGCCCTGAATCCTGATTCAGGCTTACATCAGCACTGGTAGCTGGCGCGTTTTCCGACCCTTGTTCACCAATGACCGCATCACCGCCCTGGTACACATAGACTGCATAAGCATTCTCTGTACAGCCATCGGCAGTCAACAAGGACTCCGCAACCGTACCGACAATGCTGCCACTCGTGCCCATGTCTACCAGTCGCAGGGAGGGCTTGAGCATATAATCCGCAAAACCCTGAGGATTATGCACCGATTTACGCAGGTCAAAGTCGATCACGAAATTATGTTGGGCGCCGGCCACGATAGTAAAACCGGAGTTGAGCTTCAGCCCGGTCTGGCTGCCACTGGGAATAAAAAGCGACTCCTCACTCCCATCATCCAGCACTATGATGGAGTCCAGTACACCGCGTTCGGCATCGACATCCAGTCGCATCCATGTGTACTCCCCTGCCTCCAGTTCCTCTTCTTGCAACAGCCGGGCGCTCTGGCTGCCCTGGAACGCAAGTAGATCAACACAGCGCACTGTTACTTCGCCGGTCGGCGTCGGAGCAGGGTCTATGCCATCCAGAAAGTTCTGGCAGGTCTGGCTATCCCCGCTTAGGGCGAGCTCTATAGCATCGCCCTCCTTAGGCTTGACGGCCACACCGGTAAATTGCACCAACACCATTTTGGCACTATCAACGGGGGCATCGGCGACGCTCAGATTAAGCGTACCCGTTGAATTATTCGCAGTACTGCCCACGATGCTACCGCCACCACCACCGCCACAGGCCAGCAGGCCGAGTGACAGGAGAGCGAGGGTAGTCCCGTAAAAATGCGCTTTAACCATCGTGAATTGTCCGTGAGAAACTGTACACATACTGTCTACATTTCTTTATCTACCTTTATCGGCTGCCGGCTACCATGTAGTCAACCGCGGCGACAGTCTCCTCATCGGAACAGCTCACACAGCCGCCCTTGGCTACCATGCCGGTACCGGGAACACCGTTAATGCCACTGCTGTGGAGCGCGTCCATACCCTTGGCGATACGAGGCGCCCAGGCTGCGATGTCGCCAAATTTAGGTGCGCCGGCCGCGCCGGTGCTATGACAAGCCATGCAGGCCGTGTTGAACACCTCTTCACCGGTGCGCGGCGCACCGCCGGCGGCGGCAGCGACAACACCACAGCTGCTATCACCGGCCATACACGATGCGCCAACTGGCTTGATGCGCTCTTCGATGGCGGCGCGCTGGGCGTCGGTCAAGTCCACAGCCCACGCACTGCAGGCCAGCAGGGCAGCCAGAAAACTGAAAGCTATACGATTCGTCACGTTAATTTCCTCTCTTGATAAGGCGCGCATTATAGCCACTTATACGTGGCGGGAAAACGTAGCGATTGCAACTATTGCCCGGGGCAACAAAGCGCGACACACTGGCGCGACTTCATTCCGGGAGCTGGCCTGGCCCTCCCCGGCGGGCTTTAATGGCAACAAGGAACGCAAGCAGCATGAAATTGTACACCTATGACCCCGCCCCCAACCCACGGCGGCTCGCCCTGTATCTCAAACTTAAGGGTATCGTGCTCGAAACCCAACAGGTCGACATGATGGTCGCCGAGCAACTCACCGACGCCTACCGTGCGGTCAACCCGGCCTGCACCGTCCCCGCCCTGGTGCTCGACGACGGCACCGTGCTGACCGAGGTGATCGGCATATACACGTATCTGGAGCAATTGCACCCCGCGCCATCGCTCCTCGGTAACACCGCCGTGGAGCGGGCGCTGGTGATCAGCTGGTGCCATAAAGTGTTCCATGGCCTGATGATGGCCATCGCCAGCGCGCTGAGAAACAGGGGCAAATCCTTCGTCAATCGGGCGCTGCCCGGGACGCTGGATACACCGCAGATACCTGAGCTGGTGGAACGCGGCTTACTGCAAGTGCGTCATATCCTGCCTGAGCTGGACGCTCATCTGGCCACGTCCGCCTGGGTGGCTGGCGATAACTTCACCGTCGCTGATATCGATCTGCTGGTCACGGTCGATTTCCTGGCCTGGATCAAAGAGTCAGTCCCCGAACATTGCCCGCATCTGAAGAACTGGTACGCGCGAGCAACCAACAAGGTGACCTAACCCAAGGTACCTGACCTGCGCGCCGCACACCCACCAAATGACGGCGCGGTGCTAAACGGCTGCAATTGATGCCGCATCTCCACACCGCCTGCGCTATAAAGGGGCAGTCCTCTGGAGAATCTGGTTTATGCGGTCCCGGCGTGACACTGCACACTCACCGGGGTTCGGTCGGCGGCTGCTGTGCTGTGCGCTGCTCACCCTGCTACCGGGCTGCCAGCCCAACGGGCCTGACGCGACTTTTGAGACGTACCTGAGGAAACTGGGCGCGGCGTTAGAGCTTGCAATGCCGGCCGCTGCAACCACCTCAGTATCGCAACCACCCCCACCGGGTGAGATGCAGCTGGACCTCCCTGGGGACAGTCTGGATAGACTCGATTTCATGGCCCTGAGCGGCTGTGCCGTACAAGCCACCGTGCTCAAACGCAACAGCAGCCTCGGCCGGTTGGCCAAACCGTCGCAACGGCTGCTACTGGAACTGGAGTACCTGCGCCTCGCCCCGGCGTGTATCACGCAGCTGCGCAGCAGCAACAACGACGCCCTGGCCGATGTTCTGGAAGAAGCTTGGCAACGGCGGCGGGAGCAACTGCCCGCGCTGATTTTCAATGCCACCCTGGGCAGCGACGAGTACCACGCATTCTGGCTGGCCACCCCCGCGCCGGGACAGTATCCACACGTCAGCCGCAGCGCGACGGCAGCCGCGCTGTCTGCCATCAACCACCATATCCGCCGCTGGCTGGGCGGCGATTACCAGGCGCACAATCGCGACCTGGAAGTTTTGCTGAGTGAAGTGGCCGGTGGCGACGGCGGTGCTCTACTGCAGGCGCTGTCTCGCCAGCACGACTGGCTGGCCACCGCGAATCTGATGTTGGAGCGACACATGGCACACGGGCCCCTGTGTTTTAAGCAGGAGCGAGACAGTGCTGCCGCGCAGCCGTCCACCCTCACCGACCGGTACTACAACAGCGAGATACCGGCGCGCACCGCCAAGATAAACGGGCGCTACCACCAGCTACTACCGCCCATCGCCGCCCTGGAGGCACAGCTAAGTAGCGCTATGCCACAGGCCTATCGCAGCTGGATGGAGGCGCGGAACCAGCACTTGGCGCAGTTTGCCAATGCCCCACGCCAACATCTCAAACGACTTAGCCTGGCCCAGCAATCGTGCGCGCGTGAATGATCAACACCGTGCCCAACACACGGAAATGTGGTTACACTGAAACAATCGTCGGGACGATCTGGTCCCGCTCCTGAGGGCAACAGTGATGATCAATCCAACCGGGGCCACCTTACGCATCCTCACCCTACTGGGTGTCGGCATCCTACTGGCAGCCTGCGTCAGCGGTCCGCCCCAACCGATCGTCGACCACAAGGTGGATTACAACTTCACAGTGGTGAAAAAAATCGCCTTCTACAGCGATTCCGGCCAGGTCATCGGCGACAACCCGCTGCAACTGAGCGATATGCAGCGCGACCGCATCAACACCGCGCTGTCTTACGCCCTGACCAACCGTGGCTTCGAGATGGTGACGGATGCTGCCGCGGCTGATCTGTTGTTGAGCTGGCATCTGGTCACCCAGGAGAAGATCGATGTGCGCACCTGGGGGTCTCCCGCCTTCGGCGGATTTGGCGGGTACGGCTATTACAACCGTTACAGTGCCTACAGCTGCTGGAATTGCGGCCCGCTGCAATCGGAGGTGTCCGTACAAAACTATACCCAGGGCACCTTCATCGTGGACATGATTGACCCCAAGCTGCACAAATCCGTGTGGCGCGGAGTGACCCAGTCGCGGCTGCGGGGCAACCAGAGCGAGGACCAGGGCAATTACAACGAGGCGGCCACAGTGATTTTCGCGGCGTTTCCGCCTGAACAGGAAGGGCCGGGAACGACCAAACCTTGACCAGAGTGTCCTTGTTCAACAGATAATCCCCGCAGGCACCCTCTATACTGGTGTGATGCGTAAAACTGACCCAACAATCGGCTCCATGCAGCTGAGCCGCGACCGACGGCTGGCGAGGCAGATCCTCAAGGGGGATGAACATGCCCTGCGCGAGTTTTTCGATACGTATTTTCCCCGCCTCTACCGCTATGCCAGACACCGACTGCGGGTGGAGGCAGACGTGGACGATGTCGTGCAACTGGTCCTGTCACAGGCGGCGCGTCGGCTGGAGACCTACCGGGGGGAGGCCACCCTACTCACCTGGCTGATCCAGATCTGTCGCCATGAGATATCCAAACAGCTCCAACTCAACCAGCGCGATGCAGACATGATGACGCCCTTTCTCAATGATGACCTACTGCGGGCGGTAGTGGAATCGATCGAGACCGATCAGTGCGGGGACTCGCCGGAGGCCAACACCCGGCGCATTGAGCTGATCAGCCTCGTGCAGTTCGCGCTGGACCAATTGCCAGAAAATTACGCTGCTGCACTGGAACTCAAATACATCGAAGGGTTCAACTCCAAGGAGATCGCGCAGCGCTTGCGCATCAGCGATGAAGCCACACAATCCCTGCTGGCGCGCGCACGCGGGGCTTTTCGGGAAGTGTGCGGCGCAGCGCTGCACGCCGCCATGTAGGGTGAACAGAATGGACAGACCGGAATTATCAGACAGTGACGAACAGGATATCGCTCGCCTGCTGCAAGCCGCGGGCCCACGTCAGGAGTTGCCACCGGAGCTGCGGGCACAGTGGGAAAACACCTTTCGCGCCGAGTTGCAGCCAGTGTTGGAGGGACGCAATCGCCGCCTCCATCGCGTGGCCATGGGCCTGTGCGCCAGCGTCGTGCTGGGGGCAGCGACCTTGTGGTTCTCACTGCTGGAGCCAGCCGCGCCGCACGTCTCTATTCGGGTCACCCATGTCAGCGGTGGCCACCAGATGCGCGGCGCAGCCGGTACCGCTGACACTTTGCGCGTAGATCAGCCGTTGCAGCCTGGCAGCTCCATCAGTACCGGCGACAACGGTTTTGTGACGGTCAATTACAACGGTTACGACCTACGCTTGCATCACAATACCCATCTTGCGCTAGCGGCTGAGCGTATCACGGTGCTGGCCGGACAGATTTATGTCAGCGATGACCAGGCGAACAGCCAGGCAGACGGACTGCTTATTGATACCCCCCACGGCACCATCCGGGATATCGGCACCCAGTTTACGGTGGCACTGTTACCGCACAATACGGTGACGACCGTGCGACGCGGCACCGTGCTGGTTGATACCGGCAGCGCGCAATTACGCGTAGCAGCGCCGCCTGACAGCGCGGTGCAAGTGACCCTTGATGAGAACCAGACGGTGCAGCAGACGCGCGTGGCCCCCTATGGCGCCGCCTGGGACTGGATCTACCTGGGTACACCGGCCTATAGGCTGGAGGGGCAGAGCGCCTACGAATTTCTACAGTGGTCGGTGAGCGAAAGTGGTCTGCACCTGCAATTTGCCGACATGGAGGCTGAAATCTACGCCAGCAATACCTTGTTACACGGTGATTTCGGCGCGCTCAACCCAGAGCAGGCGGTGACCCCGGTGCTGGCCACCACCGATCTGCAGGCGCAGCGCAAGGCAGACAATACCCTGCTGGTTTCGCTGCAAGTCAGGCGCTAGAACGACAGGGTGACACCCACTGAGATCACCCGTCCCAGCAGTGTCTCCTGATCGGGTGTCAGTGCAAAACCGCCGGGGATTTCCTCAACATCGAAATCGATGCCCGCCTGATTGTGCTGCCGCGTCAGGTTGCTGACGTCCGCATACACCTGCAGGCGGCTTTTACCGATCTCCCAGTATTTGCGTGCACTGATGTCGAGCGAGAAATAATCGCGCAACTCAGTGTTATTGAGCACTGACGCCACCGGGATTACGGTGCCCTCCTCCACCACGGCCGGCAGCTGCGTGCTACGCCAGCCTGAATGCCAGGTGGCCGCCACCGAGAAACTGTAGTTGTCCTGTTGCCACAGCAGGCCTGAGTTTACGGTATGCCGCTGGGACCAGCGCCTGTCCACCCACTCTCCTTCGATACGGTCCTGGGCGTTCATGTAACCGTAGCGCAGGTTGCCCGACAAAGGCGCGGCAATATGCCAAACCATATTCAGGTCCAACCCGCTGGCCTCGGCCCGCTGCGGGTTCAGGGCGACCCGATCCGGCTCCATCTCCGGCAGCAGCACGAAGGGGTTGAATATGTTTTCGAAGCGACCTTTCTGATTGCTGTAACGCTTGTAGTACACCTCGGCAACGATATCTACTGTGTCCTCCTGCCACTCGAGGCCCGTCACCACTTGATCAGAGTTCTGCGGTTCATAAAAGCGGGTGATGCCATCCAGCACCTGCAGTTCCTGCACGCCCTCGGGCTGGGAGAAGCGGCCCAGGCTGATGCGCGCCCGTGCGGCGTCGCTGATATCGTAGGCCAGCCCCAGGCGCGGGGACACCTGAAACTGCGCATCACTCTCCAGGTAATAATCCTGGAAATCCCAACGCAGGCTTGGCTGCACCGTCAGGCGCGGAGTCAATTGCCACTGCGCCTGCAGGTAGGATCCACCGGAAAAGCCGTCGGGCTGAAGGGCGATATCGCGCTCTACCAGACGTTGCGTCTCAAGTATATCGGCCAAGTCTCCGCGATCGATACGGCTGCTCTGTTGATAGTCGCCGAGGTTGTACTCGCCCTGCCAACCGAATTCCAACAAGGTCTCACCGTGTAATGCCGACCAGTCATTGCGCAGAGCCAGGCGCTGCACCTGCTGTTGATAATCCAGAAAACCGCCTTTGGGCTCCTCCTCAAAGCTGTCGAGTGTCTTGGTGCGCTGAAAATCCAGCCAGGATAGGGTGAAATGAGTGCGCAGGTCGGGTCCAAGCTCGGCTTGCCAGCCGCTCCAGACATAGCCGGTTTCGACATTCGACGACGCCAGTTCGGTCTCGCCCTTGAACTCTATATCGTCCTCGGCATAGGCCGCTCCGAAGGCGAGGTCTGAGTTGTCCGACAACGCCACGCTCATGCGCGCGGAGGCATCGACATAGGCGGGCTCGCCCGACTGGGTTTCGATATAGTCGGCAAGTTTTTTCAAGTCTCCCTGCCGTGCAGACACCAGCCAATTGGTCGGCTTATCCTGCCCGAACTGGCCCCCCGTGTGAATGAAGTTGGCAAAGGTGGAGACGCCGATGTCGGTATCGTACTCATCGTCTTGCCACTTGTTCTGAATATCCATAACACCGCTCATGCGATTGCCATAGCGGGAGGGAAAGCCTCCGGTATAGAAATCCATCGACTCTATATTGCGGTAGTCGATGCTGCTGTACACGCTGTGGTAGTCAGCCAGATGGAAGGGCTCCAGCAACTCCACACCGTCCTGCATCACCAGCAATTCGTCCATCAGTCCACCGCGAATTTGCGGTTTAGCGGACACCCCAACAGATGAAATACCCGGCAGCCGCAACGTCACGCGCATGGCGTCGGATGCTACCGAGGGTTCCAGCGACATAGCGGCGGATGCAAACGAATGCGCTGAACTGGCAACACCGACAGCGGGGAAGTGGTGGAAGCTGCCGGTCACGATGATGGTCTCAGGCAGAATCTCATCCGCTACCGGCTTCTCAATCAACGGCGCTTCGCGTGGTATAGCGTCCCCGCGCACTACCAGCCATACGCCTTCACGTGATTCCAATCGCAAGCCCAGGCTGATCAGCGCGTGCTCCAGCGACTGCAGATCAATACTATCGACCTGGATACGCTGACCCGGATGCACCAGTTCATTGCTGTAGACAATCGAATGTCCCTGCTGTTGCAGGGCGAGGATCAAATCGGTGAGAGGCATATCACGCGGTTGCCCCCACACAGGCAAGGAGAGCCAAAACAAGAGAAGTGTCGTCAAGGCACGCCTGATCATCGTAAAACTGTAGAGCCCGTGGGCAGCTTCGTCAAACATTAGTCGATACTAATTCATTCCACGTGGAGCGACAGATATTTGCGCGGATGCCCCTCCCCTGCACGTCGCAGCCGCTGTGGTAAATAGCGCGACAGATTTCAGAACCGGTCGACCTCTACTACAGAGAAACACCCACCAGGAGATCGATATGTATTGCAGCAAACCATTCTCGGCATTAACTGCGGCAGTCAGCCTCGCTAATGGAGCAAAGGCCATGAAAAAACACATTGGAATCATCTGCAAGGCCGCCGTAGCCGGTATCGCGCTGGTGGCGGCAACGACTCCCGCCACAGCCGCCCCGCCTCAGCCGTTCAAGCTGACGAACATCCACTTCGAGGCGAACGCGTCGGCTTGCGACTTGGGCATTCAGATTAGCTTCGATACGGACGGAATTACGGAAGGCTCGGTCGAAGATCCGAACGACAAAGTCGTCTACAGTTTCCAGGCAGTACAGGGCTTGGAGGGCACCCACGACCAGACTGAAGGCTTCCAGGAACGCGTAGAGCCGCCAATCATCGACCTGGAGCTTGGACTCGGCTGCGACCTTTCCACCGACGCGGTCCCGCTGGGTCAATTCTTCGCCGCTTGGCCCGCCGGAACATATGAATTCGAGGGCCAGAGCGGGGGAGTGGAATTTGAAGGCAAGGCGAAGCTGACGCACAAGATTCCCGCCGGCCCTGAAATCACCGCGCCGGATGACGGCGACGTGGTCGCCCACGACGCGCCGCTCCTCATAAAGTGGAAAAGAGTGACACGCCCTATCCTCCCTAACCTCGGGCCGGTCGAGATCGTGGGGTACCACGTCGTCGTCGTAGACGTTACCACACCAGTATTGCCGCCTGGAAAATTGAAGGACGCGCTCAACGCTGACCTTTCGAAAAGGGAAACGACCTTCCTGGTGCCGAAGCAGTACCTCGAGGCGAACAGAATTTATGAGTTCGAGGTCTTGGCAACCGAGAAGGGCGGCAACCAGACCATCACGGAGGGAGGTATTTTCTGTACGCCTCCGATCACTCCTGCAAATTGTGAGCTGCCGTAATAGGCGCGCCGCTCGCAATCAAAGCCAAGCCTCCTAAGATCTACGAGGCCATCGACGAGTAACACCCACCAGGAGATCGACATGTATTACAGCAAACCATTCTCGCCATTAACTGCGGCGTTAACCGCCGCCGTCAGCCTCGCCGTAGTATTTAGCCCCGCAGTGCTGGCCAAACACCAATCCACGGCCTGCCAAAGTAGCGCCAAATTCATGAAAGAATCCTGCGACGATGAAAGAAAGGAGGACTACAGCGCCACCCTGGCTAGATGTGGTTCGATCAGCGCGGCAGCCGCAAGAAGCGCTTGTGTGAGCACCGCAAGCGCCGAGCAAAAGGAGTCTAAAGCAATTTGTAAAGAACAGTTAGACGCGCGAAAAGATGTCTGCGCTGCCCTGGGTGAGGATCGCTATGATGACCCACTGGTCGATCAGAGCATCACGTTCATTGATCCCGATGCTATAGGCCAACCGGGCATCGATGAAAATCCCTATGTCATTTTGAAAGCCGGCCACACCCACGTACTGCGCTCACAAGAGTACGACCCGGAAACCGACGAGACCAGCGTCGAAATTATCGTGGTACACGCCACGGACGAAGTACGTGACATTCAAGGCGTCGCTTGTCGCGTGCTGGTTGACGTAGTGGTAGAGCCCCAGTGGAATGAGGAAGATGCCAAGTGGGAATTCATCCCCATTGAAGTCACCGACGATTGGTTCGCGCAGGATAGCGACGAAAACGTCTACTACTGCGGTGAAATCGCGCGCAATTTCGAAGACGGCATACTGCGCGATCTGGACGGCTCCTTTGAAGCGGGCCGTGATCTGGCCGAGGGCGGCGCCCTGACGCTGGCGGCGCCGGCAGCAGGCATGATGCATCGGCAGGAATATGCCTTGGGTGAGGCAGAAGATCTCGTTGAGTATCTCTCCTCTGATGCCGATCCGGCGGATGAGGGCATTCCAGAAAATCAACTGCTCGAGCAATTCCGGTGTGCCACGGAAGGTAATACCTGTCTGCTGACGTTCGATTCCGCACCGCTTGCCCCGGGTACTACTGAGTTCAAGTACTATCTGGCTGGCACCGGATTCGTGCTCTCGGCACATCTGGATGATGGCGAGATCAACACCAACACCAGCGAATGGCTGGTTTGCTCCGAAGACTCGCTCGAGGCTGTCTTCGCTGATGGTTCTGATTGCGGCTTCGATCAATTTGGTGAGCTTGGCGATGACGTCAGGGCAGAGTTACTCCAGGAACTGTGCGACCAGCACGATGAGTACTGCACAGAAGCCGAGGAATAAGCCACCAGGTCTCCTTGCGGGCGGCAGTGATGCCGCCCTTTTTTTGTTTGCGGCCGATGCGAGCGCCCTATCAGGCAATCTATTCCTCCCCCGACCCGAATATGCGCTGCCCTCCGGAGGCAGAGGTCGCAGATTCGAATTCTGCCGGGCGGGCCACTAAGTAACTGTAAAATAAAGAAAATAAAAAATTTCCTGAAATCAGACATTTCACCTTTAATTGTCCTAAGTGCAATGTAAGTGCAACGGGACGCAATTTGCCTTGGTCGTCACTCACAGCCATTAAAAATGCCCGCACAGGGAAGGCACCGGGGTGCCGGTCACAAGGGTGCCTGGCAGATTGCATTAAGTACAGGGTGTGGGGCGCGGCCAGTGAATGGCTGGAATCGATCTGTAACGGCCGGACCTACGAGCAGTCGTTAGCGACGCGGAGAAACTTCAACCTGATATGAGCAAAACCCAACAGCTCTAGAACGAGTCGTTTCATGCCCCCCATGGGGGGGGCGAGGCCGCTACTACCCCCCCCCTCCTTAAGTAGCGTGCATGTAGGTCAGGCCTTGGATCTAGGCATCCTACTTTATACTACCTAACCAAATGACTAGGGGATGGTCCTCGCGCCTTTCCCCTTTGCTATTATCAAACCTCTTCCTTACCATGATCGTATTCGCAGTGGCATGGCAATTGGAAGCAGCTAGACGCGAACTATAGAGCGTGAGGGAATAACGACTCACCGTGCTCTCATCCGCCCGCCGTCTTACATTGTAAAAAACAGTACACACGACGGGATATTACTGTCCTCTGGTGAAAAATTCGGTGTAAAAGTTTTACAATTGATTTTTCTGAATTATAAAAAAGGATAGGCTCATGGGAATAATTGATCAGATTATCAAACGCGCAGCGTTGATCGGTTATAACAGCAGGGCGGATAATCATATAGAAAAATTGAGAGACATACGGTGGAAACTGGCTTGGTTTATTGACACGTACCCGGGACAGGTGAGGGGAGAGACTGCAATTCCTTATTCGCATTCGAGTAAAACAGATTTACCTCCTTATGGTGAATTTGTAAAATTCTATGTGAGAAGTGAGTTTTCAAATGGCTATACCGAATTTGAATGGTTTAATACTATGGAAAACGCAAAGAGATACATCCAGCTACGACTGAAATTGAGAAAAGATTTCATTAAAGCGATTGGTCCCTATCCAATACCTTTCAATTCAGGGGAGCACTTTCGCTGATTTGCCACTCGTCAAAATCTGGTAACGCATAATGATGGGCCCTCTGGTGACCGTGCCCCAAGGCACTAAGCCAGCCCCACGTGTCCCGTCATGCTCTGGTGCGCTGATCGACCAGTTGTGTCAGCAAAGTAAATGTTTACCCGCTCGTTCCCACCAGGGAGTGTAACTAAACACGTGAGCACGCCCGATAACTTCCACTTAACGAACATCTCTACCTTCTCATTGGACAACCTCAAAAACTGCAAGACAGAGCGATTATCGGTGCAGCAGTTGAAAAATATCTTGGATGCGAGGTGCTGCAATGCATTTTTCTTCACCAATATACTTATATAAAGCAGGAATGATGCACCGCTTGGTGACCGCTTATGTGGATTGTGCGGACGGATTTCCATTTCCTGTGACAGCCTCGATTCTTGAGGCTTTCAGGCAATGCGCGTCGAGCATGGTTTCCTGCCAATTTGCGCGCATCCCCGCACTTGACCTTGGATTGCAAATGCTTCGACCTCGGGCAATCAAGAATCGTGTAGACGAGCTATCCTATGAAATTGCGGATGCAATTGTGAATAATGCAAAACAACGCAGCGGAACAATCGATACCTATGAGGAATTTTGTATCATCATGGTTAGGATATCGCTTGAGGTACTTGAGGCTATGCCGCTTAGTGGCCCTATTTCCAACTGGGATGATCGTAATGAGCACAGTTATCTCTCAAAGAGAAAGCACGGTTCGGAGATTACGCAACGTAATAGGAATGAGTTAGATGAGAATCGTCGCTGCATTTCATACGCCCTAATCAAGTATGTGGGCCAGCTTAAGCTGACCGAAGATCAGCGACAGGAATTAGACAGTACCTCAAGTTCTATAGTCGAAAAATATAGCAAACTGCTGAACCTATGCTGACAACCTTGAGAGCGACTTTCGCTTTAATATACGGAAGCGCTGTGCTGCTGGATTTTCCTTAATACCTTCTGCGACACACTCGTTGTAATTATCTGGTCCGAAAATGCCGCCATGAGATATGGCTGATGCAAAATATATTAAGATAAAAATATTAAGATGCCGCACTGCTAGCCTCCTAAATTATTCTTACATCAAAAGGTAATACCCCGAAATACCGTACTTGAAAGTTTTCGTCTGCTAACGGGACCCTGTCACCAAAGAAGATAATGAACTGGTTCAAAGCAACTTTCCAAGTCCCGGATGGACATCGTCCATTTTTTCGATGGCTCCCTGATCGCTAGATACACCACCTTCATTGTTGAATCGCCTATGGTGACGGCCGTTTCCCGCACTTCGTGCGGTCACCGGTGGCACTGCAGTGCAGAACACTGCTACACTGAATCATCTGGAGCAACTGGCTAAGGTAGTCCTTATGAAAACACCGAATCACGACCTGGAACAACCAGTCAGCAGAAAGCGCAAGGGCGGTCTGCTCTACGAGACTTTTTCCGACAACTCACAAATCGTTACGAACGCGGAAGGACTGGTAGTGGGGTGGGGGGAGGCAATATTAGTCTCCTCGGAGCGACCATGTACAAAAACTTCGTCGCCGGAAGACCCAACCAGCTCGTAGGTCAGACCGTCAGTACACCGGAGGATGTCGCGGCGCTGGCTCGGATATATCGAGACCCGTACGATTTACAGAGTTTTTTCTAGCATTCACATCAACAGTCTCAAAAAGTACAGGACATATCTACTATCGGCGCAGCGGCTGAAAAACATCCACGACCAGTCCATGCTTCCCCATCCTGGATTCGTTCAGTGGTGAAACTCTTAGTCACGCTACCGCCATTTTCAAGTATCGCTTCGACTTTTAAGTGTATTCTCCCGCCTCCTGAAGAATTCTCAAACTATGGGGACGCATCTATTTTCGGAAAATAAGAAAAATAAACGCGTCCCCATTATCCTGCGGTCTGCTAAATAAATAGCATACTCTACCGATTGTGATTCTTCAGATTTTACGAACATATGCACTGCGCCTAAATCAGGCGTGCGTAGACCAGGCAAGTTCAGAATGCTTGCAAAATCATTCGCGGGCGCATCGCATTTTGTTTCGTTCATAGATGCTGGCACCGGAGTCGGGCTTCAGCTGCTTGGATTTATTACAGTAATCTCGCTTTTCCAGAGACTCCTGATTAACAGGCACGTCTTCCCAGATAGTGCCACTGAGACCGGCACTGCCAGGGCCGCTTATGCTAACTGGGGTAGCTTTATGTGTAGTTGCCGGGCAAGGGGTACGGGAAACCCAGGTTCTACCACCACCTGAGCATTCATAACCGGCAACTTCGTTTTGGCGTGAAGTTGTCGGAGACGTTGGTTGAGTTGTCGATTTTATGATTTGTGATTGGCGTTGCAAGCCGTCCGCAGCAGAAGGGTAGCCAGAATCACCGTTCGCTGATTTAACGGGAACATAATCGCCAGTCCCTTTGTCAGGACATGCCACATCGGTGAAAGTCATCTTCCCCGTGGCCTCGTCAATACATTTGAAAACCTCAGCGAAAACGCTTGACGGGCAGATCAGCACACCCACAAGGGCGACGGCTGAGACTAGTTTTGTGGAGGTGGGCATAAGCAGCATGCGAATATTATAAATGAGGTCATAATCAGGATATTAGACGCCTGACGGTTTAAGATCAACAATGATCCCAAGCACAGTAGATTCCCAACCCATCTTCGATTCCCCCTAATCTCGAAACCTACGATATTTATGAGCTTGGCTCAGTACATCCCCCACGATATCTCTCATCGTGACGACAATTTCCTTTAATGTTGATGAGCCGTTTCGAATTGCGAGTCGCTCGCGTGTCGCGTTTATTTTTGGGAGTGCTTCAATATCCGCAATAATAGAAATGGACCCCATAAATTGGACAGCGTGATAAGTGCATCCTCGGGTCAAGCCGCTAGTTGGGCGGCGTATTGGTAATAAACACTGTCCGGGGTTCTCCGGTCAAGCGATTGATGCCTCCTTTTCGTGTTGTAGAACGT
>JANNVJ010000099.1:0-43857 GCA_031414375.1 Haliea sp. | reverse complement strand
TGAATCAGAAAGTAAGGCGCGCGTAAATTGGACGCCAGCAGGCTGTCGAATTGCACCGCAGTGCAGGTTTCAATCGGAGTGGGCGCGAAACCCGAGGCATTATTCACCAGCAGGTCGATGTCCGCATATTGCGCAAGAATTTCCCTCGCCAACACAGCAACCTGCACCAGATCTTCAAGATCAGCCTGAAACAACCGGCAGGAATCTGCGCGACGCGCGCACAAGTCACCCGCCAGCGCCTGCGCACTGTCTTGCGCACTGCGGTAATGCAAGGCGATATCGAATCCCAAACCGTGCAGATGTTCACAGATAGCGCGGCCGATTCGTCTGGCACCTCCGGTGACCACTGCGACTTTTCTGTCACTCTTTTTCATCGACATCCCGGACGAGTTGCCTCAAGAGAATCTAACCATAGCATCTTTTGTCGGCACTATGGCAAGCTACCGGCACATCTCACGAGGCATGGCCATGACATACAGCATCATTCAATGGGGTAGTGGCAACGTGGGTTCCCAGGCAATAGCCGCAATAGCGCAGCGCCACGATCTCAAACTGAAAGGCCTTTTTGTCTACAGCCACGATAAAGTCGGCAGGGATGCCGGAGACATCGCGGGTATTGGAAAGGTAGGGGTAACGGCCA
Organism: Haliea sp.; assembly: GCA_031414375.1. Lineage (GTDB taxonomy): Bacteria > Pseudomonadota > Gammaproteobacteria > Pseudomonadales > Halieaceae > Marimicrobium. The sequence goes on along the minus strand of JANNVJ010000099.1, from coordinate 43,217 downwards.
CCAACGATGTAAAAAAAATTCTGGCGATGAAGGCCGACTGTGTTCTGCATGCGCCGCTGCCATCACTGGTTTATGGGAAAGACCCCGAGGCTGACCTCAAAACCATCTGCGCCCTGCTCGCTTCAGGGAAAAACGTGATCAGCACCGTGGGCTACATGTATCCGAAGGTTTACGGTGCCCGCGTAGTGAAACAACTGGCGAGGGCGTGTCGCCAGGGCAGCAGCAGCTTTCACGGCACGGGCGCCAATCCCGGCTGGCTGGGTGATCTGGTGCCCTTGACCATGAGCGCTCTGTCGGGCCGGATAGACCAGATTGTGATACAGGAAATTTCCAATTTCGAATCCTACCCCTCTGCCGATATCATCTTCGACACCATGGGTTTTGGCTCAAGTCCTGCTCACTTCAAAAAAATGTCGGCGCGCTATTCATCGTGGCTCACTGGCCTGTTTCGTGAAAGTATCCAGATGGTGGCTGACGGTATCGGCCTGACCCTCGACGGTATCGACACACGCTTCAGCCGCGCGCTCGCGCCCCAAGAGTTGCACGTTGCCGCAGGGCGAATTCCCAAGGGCAGCGTAGCGGGACAGCGCTGGGAGTGGGCAGGGATGGTCAATGGCAAGAAACGTATCGTGCACGAAACGATATGGCGAGTGCACGACAGCATCGGCGATCGCTGGCCACGGGGCAACCACTCAATCACCTTGAAAGGAAAACCCAATATGCATCTGGAGTTCGATCACCACTGGAACGATGACCCAGGCTCCACTACGACCATGCACGCGGTAAATGCTGTGCCCTATGTCTGCGCTGCAGCAAGCGGCATACAAACCTTTCTCGATCTGCCCTGGATCATGGGTCGCGGCTCAGCCCACCGCTGAATCGGGCACCCATACACCATGAAATCCGACTGGCACCCGCACCGGTAACGGCACCTTCGCAATCGGCCCGGCCGAGACATTGGTTGCATCAAACAGGCAGAACGCACTGGTCTGGCTATTCTTGTCATAGACATAACTGGCCAGATAGCCCTCGTCTTCCCCGCCACCCGATTCGAGGGCAGGGATAAAGATAGCTTCGGCCGGAGTGAGCGCCGGACCGGGCAGGTAATTGTCTACTTCGCCTGTTTTCACGTCATATTTTCGAATACCGCCTGCTGCTTGCTCAAGACGCTCCGGGACATCATTCTTTTCATCGACCACCAGGCTATAACCGTAGCGATAGTCCTTGGTCCAGTAGCTGCGGTTCACCTGCGGAAATTCCATGGAATGATCGTGGATTCGCTGCACCGACGCCTTTCCGGTTTTCATGTTCATAGCAAAACGTGACAGGTGCGCGGGATGGAAAAAGTCATGTGAGCTTTTCACCCACAGCTTGTCGTAACGCGCCGCGTCTATAATAACCTCATCGCCTTGCTCAAAAGAATTCATGATGTGAAAAACAAAGAAAGTGGGAACATCAAACCATTTCACATCGGCATTGGTACCGGTGCGGGGCATCACGCCAATGCGACTGGGAGCATCATCATCCCACCTGAATGGCAAAGCACTCCCAGTGACCGCCGCAAGCCAGGAGAACCGGACCGGCATTTCCATAAACGCAACGTAATTATCGGTGACGGCGAAATCGTGAATCATGCTAGGGCCAGTCAGCTCGATCGGCTCCACTTGCAACATATTGCCAGCAGCATCCGCTCGCATGTAGGTCAGGTACGGACTAACGACATTGTAACCAAAAAACAGTAACTCACCGGTAACGGGATCAATCCGCGGGTGTGCTGTCATGTTACCCGTCAACTTGCCGTCGTAATTGAACACACCCTTGGTCGACAGGTCGTCGGGGTTGATCAGGTAGGGATAGCCAACCTCGCCCAGGGACATCAGTTCTCCACCGTGGTAAATCAGCGAGACCGCGCTGGTAGTATTCTCACCTGTGGGTGGACTGAACTTGCCGACCTCCTTGCGATAGGCCGGTGTATCAATGTAGCGATTGCGGTACCACTTGGCCTGCCCACCTGCAAGCCGCACGCCGTGCATCATGCCGTCACCGCCAAAGAAGTGGTCCGCGATGCCACTGGACGAGTTGGCGCCATTGCGCACGTACAAGCCGTTCAACTCAGGCGGTATACTGCCCTCGACCTTGAGATTTGTTTCAGTGACTTCTTCGGAGACTGACCGGAAGTTGCCCTGCTGCCAGAACTTGACTGCAGGTTCATCTTCAGAGCAACCGCTGAGAACTGACGATGTGGCAACGCCCAGGGCGCCCAATCCGGTGTACCCGAGAAATTGTCTGCGTTTCATTATGTGATTACCTGCAGTGACCGAGATTTATTAGCGGCGGCAAGTCTACCTCATACTATTGCGCGTATGCATTCTTTTAACCGTATCAAAGCGAAGCCGTCTGCTGTACTGTTTTCGCTCGAAATGAAATTCAGGTGTCTTATGCGCACGTTTTCCCAGCTTTTCGGCCTGTTACTGACAGCCACTCTTACGGTTGCCTGTTCCGATGGCAATGACTCCTCATCGCAGGCTACAACGCAGGAGAACACCGTCTCCCAGGCTACCGTCAATATCCCCAGTAAGGCGACCCCAGCCTATACACCCGGAACACCGGGCGTGGTGGTCACGAATGAGAAGATGCTCCGTCAGTTCGGCAGCGCCGAGATTAACTTTAACCAGGCGCGCTACACCCGCTATTTCCTGTCGGACCGCGACGGCACACAACCCGATGGCATTGTCGTGCTTGTTCCGGGATTTGAGGGAGGTGCGTCAGAGTTCGCTGTCCTGGCGAAAAACCTCCTGCGCCGCGCCGCTGCACAGACGAATCTGGTACTGGAGGTCTGGGCGATCGATCGTCGCTCCAATCATCTGGAAGACATGGTGGGCCTGGACATCGCCGAGGAACTCATGGACCCGCTGGTCGGACTGGACTTCCTCTTTGGCGACGCTCTGGGCCTGGAATTGAGCCCGGCGCTAGTCGAAGGCCCCAACCGGCGGGTCGAGTTTTATAATAGCGGCACCGACACTGCCTTTATGGCCCAGTGGACCACTCTGGTTCACTCGCAGGATATCGACGCGGTGGTTGAAGCCGCCCGGGGCAACGCCCGCAGCGGCAATGTCTTCCTTGGCGGCCACTCGGCGGGCACCGGTTACACGGCGAACTATGCCGCCACGGATTTCAATCTCACGGGTGGGGAGCCCGAACCGGGCTACCGCAAGCTGCGCGGTCTCATACTGCTTGAGGGGGGCGGAGCCAGCCTTGCAGCAGAACCCCCCGATGAGGCAACACTGGATTTGATCGAAGCACGCTTCGATGGCGGTCTTTACGCCGCAGTGAGCGATCAGGCGCCGCGCTGCAGGGATGGTGTCACCGCCTGTTCACTCGAATCAGCGGCAGCCGATTGTGCTGCACTGGATGATACTCGATGTGCACCAATCCGCGCCTTTTCGGAAGTACCGGGACTGTTGTCGACGCAACTCTTTGGGGCGGCGGAGGTCGTCGCATTGGATATGGCGGTCAATGGCCAATCTGTTCTTTCTATTCTGCTACAGGACCAGAATGGCATCGAGGGCAACAACGCGGTTGCCCGCGTGCCCGAACTGAACATTCTGCTAGCCTTGCTGGGCACTACACCAGCATCCTCTATCACCCTGATGGGCAAATTTCTGGACGATGATGGCCCCGCCGCCGCAGTGGCGAGCTTCCTGGCCACGTCCGTGGGCTATGATGGGCCGGTAGTGGACGGTATGGCCACCTGGTTGGTCAAAGGTGAGGTGCTGCCAGCGGCGGCCCTGGTCGACAACGGCCCGCCACCCGAGTCCTTTGAGAGCATCAGGGATATCGGCGTCTGGGGCACTGAGGTGGAACCCACCGATCTGGAAGGCGGCGTGGCACCGATGTTTTACCGGGGCGCAACCAATTTTCTGGACTGGTACTACCCTTCTTCCGGCCTGAGCGTCACCGCCGGACTCGGACTGGACACAACACCCCTGTCAGCTCCGCCACCGCTGGGTCGAGGCCGCAGCGATATCGACAATCGTACCCAGGCCACTGCCATCAATCTACCGGTTATCTCCTTCGGCGGCAGCAACGGCCTCACCAGGATTCCAGCGGCGTGGATGGGTTTCGCCGACGCTATCGGCGCCTGTGCAGCACCGAGTTGCGACGGAGTGACGCAGCGGGTTCTGGACCGGGCCAATCCAAGCCAGGCCTTTCCGACGTTCGGGGGCGTTGCCGGGGGCTTTGAAGTGTACATCTCGGAAGGCTACAGCCATGTGGATGTTGTCACTGCCGATGATGACGAAACTAATAATGTTATCGGCCCGCTGTTGGAATTCATTGACCGCAATTTGCAATGAGAGCGTTGGGCCCTGCCAAGGAGAGTCACATGACGTTGTTGGACAAGTTCAGACTGGATGGCAAAGTGGCCGTGGTCACCGGTGCCGGGAAAGGTATCGGTGCCGGAATCGCTCGTGCCTTCGCCGAGGCGGGGGCAGATGTGGTGATCGGCGCGCGCACGGCAGCAGACCTGGAGCGCGTGGCGCAGGACATCCGGGCGCTGGGACGGCGCGCACTGGTGGTACCGACCGACGTGCTGGACTTTGACCAGTTGCAGCACCTCGCTGATCGCGCGCTGCAGGAGTTCGGCCGCATCGATATCCTGGTTAACAATGCCGGCGGTTTCCCGCCCAAACCCGTGTCCAAAACTACCGCGCGGGAATTCGAGGGCGCCTTTCGTTTTAATGTGAGTACTGCGTTTGAGCTGTCACGCATTTGTGCGCCCATCATGGTCGAGACTGCGGGTAGCGGGGCGATACTCAACATTTCCTCCATTGCGGGGCACAAACCCACTCCCTGTTTTGCCGCCTACGGCACGGCCAAGGGTGCACTGTCCCTGCTGACGCAGGAACTGGCACAGGAGTTCGCCCCGAAAGTGCGCGTCAACGCCATCGCCGTGGGCTCCACCAAAACCGATGCCCTCAATACAGTCCTCACCCCGGAAATTGAGCGAACTATGGTGGAGCTGACGCCGATGGCACGCCTGGGTGAAGTAGAGGATATCGCTCTGGGCGCTCTGTACCTTTGCACGCCAGCTGCCAGCTACGTCACCGGGGAGATCCTCGGTGTCAACGGCGGCCTGGAACGACTGAATATGCAAATGCCGCGAGCCTGGGGTGGCATGGGCTAAGGTAAAAATACCGCGGCCTTACTTACACCGGAATTTGGCCATAATTGACCAAACCCGTTATCCACTGCGGTATTACACTCTGCTCAAGAACCCCGATATGGAGTTGCCTACTATGCCCCAGGTTTCACTGACACCCGCCGATGTTCAGGTGCTCCCGCGTAACAGGGAGTACGATATTGCCCGCGCCCTGCAGCGGGACTGGTTCGACAACCACCCCTTCAAAACGGCCTGGTTCAACGCCATGTCGATCACCTTTCCTCTGGGTGAAAAATTCTTTATCGACAGCGTGCGCCATTTTGCCGACCAGATAAGTGACCCAAAACTGAATGAAGACATTCGCGGTTTTTGCGGGCAAGAGGGCTTTCACCGGCGCGAGCATCAACGCTACAACGAGACGCTGTGCAGGCAGCGCGGTTATGACCTGAATTACCTGGAGGGGCGACTGGAGAAAAACATAGAGCGGGGCAAAAAGTTCCTGTCGCCGCTGGAGCGCCTTGCTGCGACAGCAGCGTTTGAACATATCACTGCAATCATGGCCGAATCTGCCCTCAGCGAAGATAACCCCATGATCAATACCGCCGACAGCACCATGCAAGAGCTGTGGCAGTGGCACGCCGCCGAAGAAATGGAGCACAAGTCGGTGGCCTTCGATGTTTACCGGGCCGTGGGCGGGACCGAAAAGATGCGTAAAAGAGGCATGCGCCAGGCGACGTTCTTTCTGCTGCTGGATATCCTGATCGGTCTGGTGCACATGCTCAGGAAAGACAAAAAGCTGTGGAGTGCCAGTGTGTGGTCACAGGGCTGGAAGTTCCTGTTTTTTACAGGGGGCATCCTGCGCCGGGTCTGGCCCGCCTACAAGGAGTACTATCGCGACGGGTTCCATCCGTGGAGCCGCGACACCAGGCCACTCCTACAAGCCTGGAAACTGCACGAGTCACAAGCCCTGCCTGCCTAGTTGCACTGCCATCGGCCCAAACCCGCCAGCGCGAAAGGTCAGGTATAGTGGCTAATGATATCGTCCGCGTAACGTTTTACGCCGTCGATTTTCTTGTCCAGTTCGTCGGTATCGCCGTGATAAAAAGGCCATGGCATGGTCAAAATATGTGTCACACCGGCATCGGCCAGGCGCTTGTAGCCCTCGACATTCCACGCATCTGACGGCGTTGCCATCACGTCAAACGGCAGGTGATCGCGCCCGTACTCCCTACGCCAGACGTTGATACGGTCAATGCAATCGATGATCTCTGCTGTCGTCTGCAGGTCCGTGACCCATCCGTCCCCAAGTCGGGCAGCACGGCGCATGGCCGGCTCCGAAATGCCGCCTATCCAGATCGGAATGTACGCCGTCGGCGCCGGATTCATTTCCAGCGCGCCAAACTGATAGTGCTCGCCGTCATATTCCACCAACTTACCGGACCACAACAGGCGCAGGATTTCCAGCATCTCATCGGTGCGCTTGCCCCGGGTCTTGAAATCAGTATTCATCAGGGCAAATTCGTCCCCCGACCAACCCACACCAATGGCCGGCGTTACCCGATTGTTGGAAACGATGGCGGCGGTACTGATAGCCTTGGCCACCAGAAAGGGATTGCGCATGGGTAGTACAAAAATATTATTGGTAAAGCGCAATTTTTCAGTGATCGTTGACAGGGCGCCAATCATTACCCACGGATCGGGCCAATCAGTATAAGGCGGCCAACGACGGCTGCCATCGGCGGTATAGGGATACGGCGTAGTGATATTCTGCGGATTCACCACGTGGTCCGAGAAGGACATGGCGTGCCACCCATGCGTATCGGCAGCGGGGGCCAACCGTGTAAGGTGCGCCACGCTGCTGAATGAGGTGGACAGGACAAACTTCATCGGGAGGGTGCTCCTGGCGGATACCAGTTCGGTAAGGCTTACTTGGAAATATTGATCTCTTCGTTGGGTTCCAGATAAATGTGACTGAGACACTCACCGTCTTTCTCATTCCACATGTCAATCGGACCCATCCTGCAGCGGGAGGCGTCTACCAACTTCATATGCGAGATTTCATGGCAACCGATGCCCGAGATCTGAATTTCCGTATACTTGTCATCCGTGGGCAAGATGCCATTAAAGGATATCGACGGGCTTACGTAAACAATTCCCTGCGGGTTCTGCACGGTGAAGCGCGGCACAATGGCGCCTATTTTGTACCCCAGGTTGTTCTGCAGGCGAAATTGCAATTTGCAGGCCTCCTGTAGCTCCCATACCTTCGTCACCGACAGCACGGCACTGGTGGACGGATCGCCCTGCTGGAACTGGACGAACTCCCAAGTGTGATCGCCTTTCAACAGTATCTGCCTGCCGTCCTTGGTCACTGCCTTGATATCCTCATCTTCCGGCTCAACCTGCTCGAGCTGCGGTTGCGCTCGCACCGCCAGGCTCAACAGCAAAATCAGCGTCATCAGGATTAATTGCTTCATTGAATTTAATACCATGCCAGTATTTGGTGTTTGTTGCCTAGAGAGTATCGTCACTGCAAAGCGTAAGCAATACTTGGCCAGTGAGCAGCCTAAAAACAGTGTCACTGTGGCCCTACCGCAAAGCGGCACGGTTCAGTCTAGCTCAGTGCCAGCCCCTCCAGTCCTCCCGCTGCGCGCCATTCCCCCAGCAGGCGGAAGAATTCTATGGAGCCGCCACCGTAGAAACCGTTTTGGGCACTGCGCTCGCCGGTCTTGCCCTCATTGTTGTAGTAGCCCGGCGTGCAGTTTTCCAAAAAGTCGCCGGTATCGCGGGCGCGATCAATACACTGGCGCACCCAACCAGCTTCTGCCGACTCCGTCACCTCGACCCGGGAGTACCGCTTCGCTGTAGCCGCCTCAATGATGTAGGCGATGTGTTTGGCCTGTTCGTCCAGCAGATGAGGATAGTTCGCGGTAAAGCCCGCCTGCGCATTGCTCATGATGAAGCAGTTGGGAAAACCGTTGACGTGCATGCCGTGCAGCGTGCGCACACCACTGGCCCATGTTTGCGTGAGGCTGGTGCCACCGCGACCGAGTAACTGGATATCGGCGCGCCGCGAGTAATCGGTGCCGACTTCAAACCCACTGGCGTAAATCAGACAATCGAGCTCGTATTCGCGGCCCTGTACCGTGACGCCTGTTGCAGTGATGCAGTCAACACCCCGTCCCTGAGTATCGATGAGCGTCACGTTTTCTCGATTAAACGTCTCAAGGTATTCGTTGTGAAAGCAGGGTCGCTTGCAGAACTGGCGATAGTAGGGTTTCAGCGATTCGGCAGTCTGCGGGTCCTTTACGATAGCGTCCACCCTGGCGCGAATTTCCTCCATTTTTTCAAAGTCCGCGAGTTCTACGGCCCGCGCGATACCGGCGGGTGACATATCGCCTGACAGGTTTTGTCGCAGGCCAAACAGCAGCTTTCCGATCAGGTCAGTCCAGCCATCTCCCACCAGATCCTCGCTCTGGGGTACACCGGAAACCAGTGCGTTGAAATTATCCATACGGTGTCGGTGCCAGCCCGGCGGTAGATTCTGTGCCCATAGCGGCTCCGTGGCGGGATTATTTTTTACGTCAATGGAGGATGGTGTGCGCTGGAATACGGTGAGGTGCCGGGCCGACTCACCCAACAGCGGCACACACTGGACGGCCGTGGCGCCAGTGCCAATGATACCGACCCGCTTGTCCGCTAGTCCCGCAAGGCCACCGCTGGCATCGCCGCCGGTATAACGATAATCCCAGCGGCTGGCGTGGAAGGCGTGTCCCTGGAATGTCTCGATACCGGGGACGCCAGGAAGTTTGGGCCGATTGAGCGGGCCCGTGGCGAGGCACAGGTAGCGCGCCTTCATACGATCCTGGCGATTGGTCGATACTATCCAGCAGGACTCCTGCTCATCCCAGCGCAGTGTTTCCGCCCGCGTCTGGAAACACACATCCCGGTAGAGGTCAAACTTGCGCGCGATGGCGCGGCTGTGCTCCTGGATTTCTGTCCCGGAGGCATACTTCTCGCGGGGAATGTAACCCAGCTCCTCCAGCAGTGGCAGATAGGTGTAGGACTCAATATCACAGGCAATACCGGGATAGCGGTTCCAGTACCAGGTGCCGCCGAAGTCAGCGGCAGGATCGATAATGCGGATGTCCTCAACCCCGGCTTGCCGCAGGCGAGCACCTGCCAACAAGCCGCCGAAACCTCCGCCGACAATCAGCACTTCAACATGATCGGTGAGAGGCTCGCGCGCAAAGCCCGGCTCCGCATACGGGTCGTCCAGGAAATGGGCAAAGTCCCGGGTGACCTCAATGTACTGGTCGTTGCCCTCTGCGCGCAGCCGTTTATCACGCTCCTGCCGATACCTGTTGCGCAACACATCCGGGTCAAATGCGGTGCCTGTGACAGGATGCCCGGTGTTGTGCGCGACCGGATGGTCCTCGTGCCTCGTTACCATCTGCGACTCCCCCACTATTTTTTATCCGTGGCCATCACTGTCATAGCCTGACTGTACTTTCAGCATGCCGGCGCGGGCGCTATCCGTAACCACAACGGACTGGAAAACCACTTGCTCATACCGCATTGCCTCATGCAGCGAAGTGTCGTCATTTTTTGCCAGTATCCGCTTGAGACCAGCGCTTGCTGTCGGCGATTTTTCTGCCAGCCCCTTGGCCAGTTCGAGTGCCGCCTGCAACGCTTGCCCGGTAGGCACCACTTGATTGATTGCGCCCAGATCGTAAAGACGTTGCGCGCCCATCGGTCTGCCCGTCAATACCATCTCCGCAGCCGTAGCGCGCCCCGCCAAGCGCGCCAGACGACTGCTGCCGCCAATACCCGTGGTCAGCCCCATGTCGATTTCCGGTTGGGAAAAATTCGCCTGTACCTCCGCTACTCGCAGGTCGCACGCCCAGCCCAGTTCGGCGCCCCCACCTGAGCAATCACCAGAAATTGCGGCAATACTGATGACGTCCTCATGCGCAAGTTCCCGCATGGCGCTGAACCACCCCGCGCCCGATCCAGTTTGCTGCAACCCTTCGACACCGTTGGATAAATCGCGCAGCCACGCGTGTTCCAGCCAGTGTCCCGCAAGGCCTGAGGCAAGGATGACGACTCGCGCACCAGACTCCCGGCAACGCCTGAGGTGCTCTCCCAGCTCATCAATCGCCGCCCAGCACAGCTGATTGGCGCGCCTCGGGTCACTGAAGGTCACCGCCGCGATGCTGTCGTCGGTCCAATCTACCTTTATCGAGTAGCTCATACTGCTGCTTCGCGACTAGCCCGGAAAACGGTCGAACGTGGGCAGCCCTTCCGGTAGGTAATGGAATGTTTGTTTCTCGATGCAGTAGAAGGCCATATCCGGTGCACCGTACTGCGCCGGGTCGTCCATGGTGCCCACTTTGAGTATGACCATATCCGACAGCCAGGGCGGCAGGCTGGCCAGCGACGTTCCGCAGTCGGCACAGAACTGGCGCTTGACCGGCGCTTCCAGATCACTGCGTTCAAAGGATTTCGGTGTGCCCGAGGTATAGCGAAACCCCGCCAGAGGCATCGCCATGGCGACATTGGCGCCACCACCGGAAATGTACTGGCACTCCCGGCAGTGACAGAGACCTCGCATCAGGGGCTCCCCCTGCGCTTCATAGCGAACTTTCTTGCAGTAACAGCCACCGGTAATTTTCATAATGTACGACCCGTTTTAGAAGACTAGCCATTGCTTCGGCAAAAGCCGGATGAAGCGGCCAGAGCCATATTACCTTATCAAACACCTATCCGCAGGACTGATATCCGGACGTAGTTGCAAGCTAGGCACTGGCAGGGCAGAACCATCGCTTACTGCTACCACTGAGCTACCATCAGGCAAGTGCTGTGATCTAATGCTGTAGTCCTGTCGTATATACGATCAATTCAATCATCTCAGACACAGGAGCTTAGCTATGATAGACCGCAATATTGGGAATGCAGAACGAATAGTACGGTTTTCTTTCGGATTGTTGTTCGGCACCTGGGCATTGATGCAGCCATCAATGAATACTTTCGCAGAATGGTTTGTGATCATCCTGTCGGCTTCACTGATGCTCAATGGTATCTTCTCTCGTTGCTATCTGTGGTATCTGTTGGATGTGAATACCACCGCGAAACCTGCCAGCTGTACCCCATCCAGTTCTAGCCTCTAGCCTCTTGCATCGTCACATTAACATGATTGCCAAAGCGATAACCGTGGCCCTTCTGTCGGGCGCAGGGGCAGTGTTTGCCAGCTGCCCGGCCTATCTGGATCATGACTTGCGCAAGCTGCACTCCAATGACCTCGTCAATCTTTGCAAGGTCAGTGACGGTAAGCCCTTGCTCATCATCAATACCGCCAGCCACTGCGGTTACACACCGCAGTTCAAGCAGCTTGAAGCGCTGCACAAAAGGTATCACGAGCAGGGCCTGGAGGTGGTGGGCTTTGCCAGCGATGACTTTTATCAGGAGGCAAAAAATGAGGAACAAGCGGCTGATGTTTGTTACGTCAACTACGGCGTGACTTTCACTATGGTCGCGCCTACTCATGTGCGTGGAGACGAAGCGAATCCCATCTTTCGTGAGCTTGCCCAACAGACACAGGCCCCTGGCTGGAACTTCAACAAGTACCTCGTAGACCGCTCGGGCAAGGTTGTCAGACACTTTGGCAGCAACACCACACCGGACAGCGCAGAGTTGGCGCAGGCTATTGAAGGTGTTCTAAAAACCTCGATGGCGCGCTAGTGGAGAATCCCTTGGCTGGCGCACAGTCCAGCGTCAACACCATGAAACGCACAACCACTACTTGCCAGAAAAATCCCAATCCCCAGGGCAAGGGTATGGTGCCCATACTGCGTGACTGGGGCACCCTGCAACCGGTGGTACTGGGGCCTAAATCTCCCGCAGAGTTCCTGCGCGATTATTGCGTTTCTTCGCTCATTCTGGCTGCCCATTTTCGCTTCAAGCCTGTTGTCGGACGGGACTACTTCCTCTATGCCAGCGAGCACGGCTGGTCGCTATCGCTGATAGCACCGCACGAGTGGGGGCAGCGCAGAAGCGGACAGTTCGTGGCGAGCTGTCGCCTGCGTTCTGATATGACCTGGGATTTGGACACCTCACAGATGGATGAGCACTCCCAGGCAGTGACCATGGCACAGACGTTCATCTATGGGTTTTTCGATACCCTCGCCGCGCAGGGTTCCATTTCCAGGCACTTGCCTTTTTACGTAGCACACTTACCCTACTACCAGCGACTGCTAGCGACCGCACTCGCGTCCTCCCTACAACGCTGCCTCCCACCTACCGGAGATGACATGCAAGCCCTGCTCAGGGCGCAACCTGCTGCGCCACTGTTAACGGTTGCTACGCGTAGTCCGAATCTTCTTCTTGCTGCCACCGCTGCCGGTAGCCAGCAGTAACTCCTGTAGCTGCTGTAGCAACTGCGAGCGTTCTGCGGCTGTTTCGCGCGTCCGCTTGAACAGATGGCTCGGATGCTGCTCTCGATCAAACCAGAACTTACCTGTTACCTGTCCGGCTTCAGTTGCTGCTGCCAGCCAGACTGCCGTATCAGCGCCTTCACGAGGGCTGCGCAGCAGACTCCGCGTCATGCGATAAAAACCGGGCAATGATGTCTCTACACCGGGCGTATCCGCCCAACCAGGATGCATGGCATTGACGGCAATCCCTAATGCCTCCCACTTAGCAGCCCAGACCTCGGTAAGGATCATCAATCCACGTTTGGCTCGCGCATAGGCGACCGAACCGGAATAACTACCCTTGTCGCTCTGCAGGTCGTCGACCTGGATTTTTTGCGAATACATGCCCCCGGAGGAGACATTTACCACGCGCGCCGTTGTTGCAGAGGCTGCGAGCAATGGCTGTATACGCTCCGTAAGAATGTACGGCGCCAACAGCAACAACGCGAAACTCTTCTCCAAGCCCTCTGCGGTCTGTTGGCGCGGATTGAAAAGGGCGCCGGCATTATTCACCAGGATATCGATCGGCTCTCCTGCATCGATCAGTCGATCCGCCAAGCGGTGCACATCTGCCATCATGTTCATGTCACAGATTTCGACCTGGATGTCGGGGTTGCCGGTTTCCTTGCGCATCTCACGCACCACTGCGCGGGCCTTCGCTGCATCCCTTGCGACCAGGGTCACGCTAGCCCCCATGGTCGCCAGTGCCTGGGCAGCAGCCAGCCCGACCCCCGAGGTGGCTCCGGTCACCAGCGCGCGACGACCGACAAGATAGGCCGAGAGAGGCTTCCAGTGGCGACGCGAGGCACTGTAGCCAAGGCGGGTGAACCGCCAGATACCCGGCAGGACCAGTCGATCTGCCAGCGCCACGGCCCGTGACGGACCGGGCGCCTGAAAATTGTCTTCAAGTGCCTCCCGCAGCCCCTGCATGGTGCTTTTGCCCACACGGTCCATTACGGCAGGATACCGTTTGCTTACTGTGGCTAGAGGGCGGGGGAAGTTGAATTTCGCCACGTAACGTACCGTGGTACTACCTGCTCGAGTGGCACTAAAAAAAATCTCTTCCCGTGCGGTAAAAAGCCGTGAATCGACCTCCATCAACATCCGTCGCTCCGGCTCCAGCTCGATAATCGTATAGTGCAGGGAGAAACCCGCTTTCATTTCGATCCGGTATTCACTGCCTGGCGCCGGAGCACCCGGCGTCAGCTTGTGACCACGCGCAACGGCGGGATCCCACTCCTCTATGCGCGAAAACTCAGAAACATAGGCGAATACTTCGCGTAGCGGCCGCGCTACCTCGATGCTTTCATCCAGGGTCAGCAACTCAGTCATTCTGCACCTCCAGCACGTCGTTCATCTTTCAACGGTGCGTCTCCCACTTGCAGTCTCAACAGGCAGCGTTCGCCAGGGCCGTCCGTCACAGCTGGTATAGTATATACAATTACTGCGACAGCCCCGGCAGGGAAGTCGCGTGCTCACTGCGGTGGATGGCAACTGGTGCTGCGTATTCTCGGCACAAGTCTCGCTGGTGTCCTTCATCGGTTTGCGACCTCGATCTAATCAATGGCTGTACGCTACCAGAGCAACATACGATGATGTTCATCGAAAATAAAATGTAACGCTAGCCCGCGGCAGGCTGGCGTACGATGACCAGCGTCAGGTTGCCAACACGCCAGCCGAACTTGCTCAAACTTGATTCGTTGATCAGGATATCGGGTGACACCAGATACATCCTGTCATCTACCAGCACATCCACCTCGGTATCTTTGTAGGGCAGGCGCAACATGTAATCCAGAAAGAGGCTATTGCCCGACTGCTGCAACTCTGCCACACCAACTACATCTGCGGCAGTGCCAGTATAGTGCCCCTTACCATCGGGCTTTAGCGTCCAGATCCTGCGTTGTATTTGGCCGTCGTCAAACACAAAGTCCTCCACCAGCGTACCCACTCCATCGGCCCAGCTCGCAGCAATATTGGCGTTGAAATGGCGGATCACTTTGCCGCCCCTGTCTTTGACTATACCGTGGGCCGTCAAATCGCCCTGAAAGAACTGTTCCATCTCGAAAAGTGGTTGATTGTTAGCGTAATCGGTCACACGCACGTTGGAGCAAGCCATCATGGCTCCAACAGCTAAGATTACTAGTATTGATCGCAGCATTGCTATGCTCCTTGTCTTTCTATCCAGCTAATACGGCTGCAGCACCATTACCGATCATTTAAGCAGCACAGATGGGTTACACTACAGCGACTCTCGCAACAACAATTAGCAGACCAAAGATGCATACAAACAATCCTTTTGAAGTCGAAGAAATTACGCCGCCTTTTAACGACGAGTGGGTTGCAAAGCGCCGCGTCGCTGACGCTATCAAGCAGCTCACCGAGTCGCTGGTAACCAGTTCGCCCAGCATAGAAAAGATGCATGCGATTGCCGAACAGCTTGAAGTAACGGCTGTAGAGTTTCGCAAGTCACCGCGTATTTTCGGACGCAGCGACTGGGCACAAAGCGGCAAGCACGGCAGCTTTGGCCAGGTCAGCCATGAACTGAACCCCATGGCGGGCTGGAGCAACCCGATTGCCCCGCCGGTGAACAGCTGGATCGAGGGCGATCTCGCGCTGGCTACCTGTCAGTGTGGCTGGGCCTACGAAGGGCCGCCGGGTAGCGTACATGGCGGCATTGTCGCTGCCATTTTCGACCAGTTTCTGGGCATGGCACAAATGATTGGTGGCCAACCTGGCATGACCGGCTACCTGCATGTGAACTACCACCAGCGCACACCTCTCAATACAGAGCTAAAGATGCGCGGGACCCTGGTTAAGGTAGAAGGGCGCAAGACCATCATGCGCGGCGAGATGTTCGCTGAAGGCGTAATGACTGCCAGCGCAGAGGGACTTTTTGTACAGCCCAGAGGTGGCATGCATGCGATCAAAACACTGGCAGCGGCGCGGCACAAGGAAGGCTAGGAGCGCAACCGGGCTTACGCTCAGTCCGGTATTATGCCCTTTTCGGGTGCCGGCCGGGCGCGCTGGTTGTACAGCAGCGATACGGTTTGTTTGATCTCTTGTGCAGTGAGTTTGGAGTAATCCTGGGTCAGATCGCTGCCCACCGCCATGCCCTTTTGCAGCGCGGGACGCTCGCTCAGTTCGTGCAGCCAGCGCTTGCAGTATTTGAACTCATTGATGTCGATGCCCTGCGTCTCCCATCCGCTGCTCCAGGGATAACAGGCCATGTCGGCGATCGTGTAGTTGTCCCCGGCCAAGTAGCGCCGATCATAAAGTCGGTTGTTCATCACACCGTATAATCTGTGCAGTTCGTCATTGAAACGGCGCAGGGCATACGACTGGTCGCCCTGGCTATCCCGAAGCCGCGCAAAATGTCCCCGCTCCCCGGTCTTGGGGCCCTGGTTGGCCATCTGCCACATCACCCACTGGTTCACTTCCCACTTTTCGCGGTGACTACTGCCGCCAAACTGACCGGACTTCTGTGCGAGGTACATCATGCAGGCGCCCGACTCGAATACGGACAGGGGGCCTTCACCGTCTGCTGGAGCATGATCTACAAGAGCAGGCATACGATTGTTGGGACTGATACGCAGGAACTCGTCCTCAAACTGGGCGCCTCTACCAATCTCACAGTAAATCACTGTGTAGTCGATCCCGCTTTCTTCCAACTGGATAGTGAGTTTCTTGCCATTGGGGGTAGGCCAGTAATGCAGGTCAATCATGGGAAATTGCTCGTAGTGTCAACACAGCGGAATCTTGCTTGCACTCACTCTACGCGGGCGGCGCTGCGCAAAGCAAGCGAACAGACAAGGCGTAGGGAATTCGCGCGTCTGCCTGAATTCTTTTACGTCCACGAAGCCGTTACGGTATCGACATCACCGATTACATGCACTATGTTGAATTTGAATCTGGTCATGGAGCGCACATGAAAACGATACAACAAGTCGAACAGGAAGCGTTGGAAACCTACCGCCGATTCGTGGCAAAGCGCGAACAGGTCGATAGCGGCACATCCGGTTGGGAGGTGATGGCGGATTTCTTTACTGACGATGCGGTCTATATTGACCCGGCCTGGGGTCGTCAGGAAGGCAGGGAAACCATTCGGCAGTTTTTCCTCGATTCCATGGCAGGCCTTACCGGCCACGGCTGGGCCACGCCGGAACGCTGGACCATGGTGGATGGTCACCGACTGGTCAGTCACTGGGACCAGGTGCTGGGACCAAAGCCCGATGGCGGCCAGTGGATCGTACCGGGGCTGTCCATACTCTACTATGCGGGTGACGGTTTGTTCTGTTACAGCCATGACTACCTGAACATGACCTATGTGGGTGAAACGATGAAGGCTATGGCCTGGAAGCCCCCGGCGGGATTCAACATGCCGCCGCGCAAACCCAACTGGGCAACGGATTTACCGCTCGCGTGGCGCTCGTTGCCCGATACCTTTGGCAATGCAGGGAAACATCAACCATGACCTTGCGCGTAATACAGTGGGCAACCGGTGGTGTGGGGCGAGCTGCCATCGAAGGTATTGTGGCCCACCCGGAACTCGAACTGGTGGGCTGCTGGGTGCACAGCAAGGACAAGGCAGGACGCGATGTCGGAGATATCTGCGATCTGCCACCACTGGGCGTCGCCGCCACCTGCGATGTCGATGCGCTCGTAGCGATGGCGGCAGACTGTGTGCTGTACAGCCCCATCATGGCAGATCCGGTGTTGGTGGCCAGACTGCTGGCGTCCGGAAAAAATGTGGTGACTCCACTCAACTGGTTCTATCCCGGCAAACGAGATGTCTCTGCACTGGCACAAGCCTGCAAAACCGGCAACAGCACACTGCACGGCACCGGCATTCATCCGGGGGGAATTACAGAGCGGTTTCCATTGATGATTTCTGCTCTGTCCAGCGCCATTACACACGTGCGCGCGGAGGAGTTCTCGGACATCAGAACCTACAACGCGCCCAACGTGGTCAGCGACATCATGCTGTTCGGGAAAACGCCACAGGAAGCTGCGGCCAGCCCCATGGTCCATTTTCTCGGACAGGGATTTCAGCAGTCGATGGACATGGTCGCCGCTGAACTGGGCTTTGCCATTGATTCCAAGGTGATCAGTACCAATGAATTTGCCGTTGCCACGGCACCTATCGCGTCCCCTATCGGCGTGATTGCGCCAGGACTGGTTGCCGCGCAGCGCTTCACCTGGCAGCACACAGTGCGAGGGGAACCGGTCATTACCGTACGCGTCAATTGGTTCATGGGCGAAGAAAACCTGGAACCGGCCTGGAATTTCGGGCCCCAGGGAGAGCGCTTTGAGGTGGAGGTCAGCGGCGACCCTTCCTCCCAGGTCAGTTTTCATGGCTGGCACCCGGAGTCGGTTGCCGCCGGTTTAATTCGCAATCCCGGTATCGTCGCCACGGCCAACCATTGCGTCAGCGCTATTCCCTATGTATGCCGCGCCGCGCCAGGCATTAAAACGTATCTGGACCTGCCCCTGATTGCGGGTCGCGCCGCTGCGGCACTGGCGAAGTAGCTCGCAAACTCGGCGGGGAACTCCTGCCGCATTGGGACGACGTAGGAAAATCTGGCGGCCGGTATATACTGGATACAGTTGCAACCTTAGCCACGTTTTCGACACAGGAGCACATGGACAGAAACCCTCCACCCATCGAACCCTTGCCTCGATTTGCGCCCTATAACGATACCAGCGCGGATGTCGCATGGCACCGCTCCGTCAGGGCCAGGCTATTTGCATTGACCTTCGGACTGACGCTGGCGCTGGGCGTGGGCTGGACAGTGTTACAACCTGCCGTGTATCGCAGCAGCGCTACGGTGTTGATGAGTGCTCCCAGCGCCATCGACGCAAAAGTTGAGAAAGCCAACGTCCAGAGTGTCGCCATCCAGGGACGTATTTTATTGGGGGGGGAAGTAACGCAGGGCCTGCTGTCCACATTCGATACCAATACATCGGCCGATATCGACTTGCAGTATCTGCGTGACGTGCTGCGCGTTGATGCGGTGCCGGATACCAATCTGGTGGAAATGATAGCGCAGGGCGCGGATGCCGACGTGTTGCCGACGCTGGTGAACAACTGGATCGATGTTTATCTCAACATCCGCGCAAACGAGGTCCAACAGAGTCAAAAGCAAACTCTGGGGGTCGTTGAAGACCAACTGGCTGGACTAGCCATAAAGCTTGATAAAGCGCGGGAGGCCCTGGCCAACTATCGCGACGAAAACCATATCAGTTCGGTCGACCGGCAGCAGAATGAAGAGCTGTCACGACTTGATGGCCTCAACACCGCACTGAACTTGGCCGTCAAGCTGGAAATAAAAGCCAAGGCAAACCTGGATTCACTGAGCCAGGCGATTGCAGCGGGAAAAAGTGTGGTAGCGCCCAGCGACAGGAAAAGCGTTGAAAGCATGGAGAATGAACTTCGGTTGCTGCAGTTGCAATTGGTCAAGCTAAAGAAGACCTACACCATGAACTATGTCCGCAATCAGCCGGGGATACGCGAAATACCAGAGCGGATCGCCGAGCTGGAGGCTGGACTTGCGACAGAAGCCGCAAAGGGAGAAACCCTGATGCTCACGAACGCTGAGCAGGAGCACGCGGCAGCACTGCAGGCGGTTGATGAGTTGCAGAAAAGACTGCAAGTACAGGAAAAGGCGGCGGCTGAATTCACCACCATTTATGCCAAACACCAGGCTCTGGCAAAAGACCTCGCGGCGCTGGAAACTCTGCATCGGGAAACCCAGTCCCGCCTCACCCAGGTGCAGGTAAACCAGGTAGAGAAATATCCGCAGGTGTCGGTTATCGACCGTCCCAGTCCGGAAAGTGAGCGGGTAGGCCCCGATTACCTGCTGCTATTGGGGGGATCTCTCGCAGCGGCGCTCGGCGCGGGAGTACTCAGTGTCTGGCTGTATGGCTTCCTGGGGCCAAGACCCGCCGCACCCGCTTATGTCACGCTGTCGGGCGTTCATATGTACCCGCAGGACGTGAGTGGCCAGCTTACCTACGCCGCGCCGGCTGAACAGCGCATCGGGAGATCCGATACACGGCTGTTACAGAGTGACGAGACCACCGATGGACCCAAAGATAGCGCACCGCACAAAGAAAACGAGATCGGTGATGGTCATGACAAGGAGAATGGGCGCTAACAGAAATGCGACTCCCGGTGTGCGATTCGCCCTTTGCTGTATATGCGGTCAATCAATAATGGCTCTCCAGGCGTACCACATACCAGGGATTACAACATGAGCAAAAATGTACTGCACGTACCGCGCGAACTACGGCGCGGTGGCAAAGCAAAGAACGAGCAAGCGTCGATAGAATCCGGGCTACGGCTGATTCAGCTTATGACCAGAAACCTGAATGTTTCTGACCTGGGAAGCTCCAGCGTGCTAGACATGGGTTGCGGTTGCAAACTTGTACAGGCGATTTTGAATCACGATCTGCCCGTGAATCGCTACGCAGGGATCGACGTGTTCCCAGACTTGATCAAGTTTCTGCAATCAAGCGTGCACGATTCCCGATTTAGTTTCCACGTTCAAAACACGCAAAACGAAATGTACAACCCACGGGGCGAACCGCTGGGACCCGCAACAAGGCTTCCAGTGGAGGAAGGGAGTTTCGACATTATCTGCCTGTTCTCTGTGTTTACGCATCTGGCTCCCCATGACTACTCAGCGATGCTGCAGATGCTCAGGCGCTACATCAAGCCCACGGGGAAAATTATCTATAGCCTGTATATACATGAAACTACAAAATCGGGACTAGGGTTCATGGACGGCTATGCCGAATCGCTTAACAAACACATGGAGCAGTCAAATCAGACAAGAGAAAAATTTCTCGAAGGAATGAAAAACAATAAGACCCCCGACTTCTGGGATTTTGACCCCACTCGGCCTCTTTGGGGGGCAATTTATTCGAGAGAATATGCTCTGGGATTGGTTCAAAATAGCGGATGGGAAGTGGAGTCGCTAAACGATCCCGAACCGGATATACAGCACTATATGATTTGCAGACCGGTCTAAAAAACACAGGTACTAAGCAAACACTTGCAATAACAAGTCATTGCGTTCTCACCTGGACCTCGGCAGAAACAATGCCCGCAGAGGTATTCTGTTCATTCTTGGATAGCGCCATTTCGTCTGGGTAGTACTCCCAGATAGCCTGAGTCCCCTTAACACAGTACGCAACGCTCTCCGGACCCTGTATCCTGGTCCTTCCCTTAGGACCCATGCCTCCAATTGAGTTGTCCGTATAGAACATGCCAACCTGTACACCTGTACCCACGCCCATCAGGCCAGGCGGTACTGACGAAAAATATTTTTTCCAGTACTTCTCAGAAAAAAACACCGCGCAATACGGCACGTTGCGAAATTCATCGAGAAAAACGTACCCGCCATCGACCACTGATGGCCACAGGTTCAACAGACAATCATGCAAACTCGAGTAGAAATCTACATCCCAATACGCAAGCACAATAGCGCCTTGATGATGCGGAAGCGTATCCTCAAACCAACCTTTGTGAAACTCGCACGCGTCTATAGCGCCATAGCGACGAACAGCACCTGTTACCTCGTCCATGGTTCCACGTAATATCCCTGGGATGTATCCATTCTTGAAGGCGCGCGCGGCATGCGGATCGCCCTCCAATGGTGGAGGAAGCCCCTCGAATGAATCGTAGACTTTCAACTTTCTCCCGGTTATTGCGGCAATCAGCGACAGGTTAACCGTTGCGCCACCCTTGAAACATCCGCACTCCACAACGTCTCCCGCTACACTGCGAGGAGTTTCCAGCAACCGCATGGCAATCACCAGATGGGCTCTCCAGGACGTACCTGACCTCATCTTGCTGTGGTTGCGCCAGAAACGGAAACCTAGCTTCATCCGTTTGAACCATGTCATTCCATACTCAGGTTGTACCTTGGTGGAGTAGGTGAGATAGAGCATTGCCAGCGGAGCCGTTGTTTTGCTATAGGATTTCCTGAGAAAAGGGATAAGCCAGGCTTTGAACGCGCTTCTGAAATTCGACATCGGTTGGACTCTCTTGACCACAATAAGGCCCTATTATACGGAGAAAGACGGCTGGTGGAACGCAATAGCTCGAGCCTGATAGTCCGTTTGTGAAATATCCGTTTGAACTACTACTCAATTCCAGAGCCGTCGAATCAAGGTCTGTTGATTTCTAACCGCTATTGGCCCAGAGTACTTCGTAGAAATAGACAACCATTCCCTGTGGTAGCGTCCCGGGGAAATAGTTCATTCAAGGGCAATATGTTAAAGAAGTTAGCCGCACTGAGCATCCTGGGAATTGTGCTACTCGTCGTGGCGTTTGATCTCTGGGGATTTCTTACGCTGGGAAAATTAGTGCCCGATGAGTCGCCCGCGCGCGACCCCAACGCCAATGCTGTCGTAATGGTATTCGGCGCCACAGGATCGGTAGGAGACGGCCTATTGAAGGCTGCAGTCCAGGACCCCAACGTCAAAAAAGTGTACGTTGTCACACGAAGTACGTCGCCCCGCATCGAAGAGGGCGTTGCTTCCGGTAAAGTTGAAATACGCCAGCACGAGGACTTTACCGACTATTCTTCTCTCGCCGGCGTCCTCGGAGAGGTCAATACTGTGTTGTGGGGGCTGGGAACGTCATCCCTGAATGTTGATGACGCTACCTACACCAGGATACACGTCGACTTCCCGGTCGCGTTCGTAAACGCATGGCTGTCCGCGCGCAAGACCGGCCCCATGTCATTCCACTATGTCACCGGTATGGGAACGGACCCCAACGGAGATCAGTACTGGGCCCGCGAAAAAGGCAGGGCTGAAACTGAACTGGCGAAGTTGGCGCAAAGCAGTGACCTGCGTACGTTTAGCTATCATTCCGCTTTCGTGCGACCCACTTCCGAACAAGCAAACGTGCTGCACTATGTCGGCGAAGCGCTGCTGCGCCCCGGTAAACTTGTCATAAGTGCCAGCGACTTAGGCAGTGCAATGCTGGAAATAAGCGGCAGGACCGGCGAGCTTAAGAACGGTTCTGCGATTGACAATGCCGATAGCATTGCCTACGCCAAGGCTTACCATACCGCACCCTAACCCATTCCTCATCACGTTTGTTGGAGCAGACACAATATGTCCGATTTGGTCTTCAAAGTTCCGCAGCAGTTTCGTCGTGGACATATAAGGTACAAGGAGCAGGAGTCGGTTGCACAGGGCATCGAACTCATACGGCTCATGTGCAGAAATTTCGGTCTCGCCGATTTTGGCAAGACCAGCGTGCTGGATATAGGCTGCGGTTGTAAGCTGGTTCAGGCAATGCTCGAGCAGGACTTACCGCTAGGGCGCTATGTCGGCGTAGACGTATTTCCTGATCTCATTCATTTCCTGCAAACAAACGTTGCTGATCCTCGTTTCAGCTTCCATGTTTCCAATAGCCATAATGAAATGTATAACCCGCACGGTGAGCCGCTATCAGCGAATACCAAACTCCCTGTGGATGAGCACAGCTTTGATATTATTTGCCTGTTCTCTGTTTTCACCCATCTGGCTCCGCACGATTATGTAGCGATGTTGCAGATGCTGCGACGGTATATCAAACCCGATGGCCGAATTATTTTCAGTTTGTTTGTGAATGAAGTCACTGGTACCGGCCTTGGTCACATTGACATGTATCACGACGCCATGGTGGTGGCGAGTGATCAGCACCTCGAGCCGCACAGGGCAGCCTTGCTGGAAGCTGCCAAAGCGTCCAGCCCTCCCGATTTTTTGGATTTCTACCCGTCCCACCCGCTCAAATGTGCGATTTACTCAAGGGAACATGCCTTACGGCTGATGGAAAATACTGGATGGGAGATTGAGTCTCTCAACAACCCCGAGCAATGCATCCAGCACTATATGATTTGCAAACCGATCTAGGGGGACGGCAATGAAGCATCCTGTGCGGCAAATTCCGCATACGCCTGCGCAGTGCCTTGGGCCATCTTGTCGCCATCAAAGGGAATCGACATTTCTGGCGTAAACTCCAACACTATGCGCTCAGGCGTATCCAGAAAACGAATGAACATTTGTGGATCGATACCGGCGGTAAACTCGTTGCCCTTGTCGTGCTGGCCCTGACTGGCGACGCCAGCTGCCAGTAGCGAGTACATCCAGAGTTTGGTATCCCGGTCATCATGAATGACAGTATGGCCTTTATAGGTGATCGTTTTACCCCCGCCCATTGGCGTACCTTTACTGCTGATCACTATGGCTGAGCGCCCGTCTCTGGCAATGGCTTTGATGCGCACTCTTTCGCGGGTAGCCGTCATCCATATTTTGTCGCCCACTGGCACATAGGCCGTGGTAACGCCCAAGGGGTGACCCGATTTGTTCGCCCAGATAAACGTACATTCGCCGCCGGTTTTTAGTAATTCCTGCTCGCGCTCAGGATCCAGCCGGTATTGCTTCACATCGTCATAATTTACGGCTTGATCAGTCATGCTATTGCGTCACCCAAAAGAATCAGCGCTCGCTTGCATGAGGCTGCGATAAGTCACCGCTGCGAATAGCCCGGCAGCTTGCGCCCCGCAGGGCGCCGCTACCGCTATTTCAACAGCTTATAGACAAAAAGTATCACCAGGGCGCCCGCAGTGGCCGTAGCAATGCTACCCATGTTCAGGCCGTCGGTGGCGCCGCCCAACCCCATCATTGAACCGAGATAGCCGCCAACAAATGCACCGGCGATACCCAAGGCCATGGTGACAATCCACCCGCCGCCGTCTTTACCCGGCATTACTAACTTGGCCAAAGCACCAGCGATAATACCCAGGACAATCCAAGCAAAGATACCCATAGTCGTCTCCTGTAAACGTGTTGTGTTGCCAGTTGATTGTCCGTCAGAACCCTGGTGCAGGCAAGGACCCAATATAAGGTCAGTGACACTGTGTAGTGCATGCCAAACTATGCGGGCGATAGCTACTACTCAACAGCGGATTCGCCCATAATGGTCGCAGTTAGGCTAACAGGCACCAACGACGCAGAGGTTAACTATTCACATGCGCATAATCCGACAGATTCTGTTGCCAGCATTACTGGCGCTTGCTCTCTTGCCCCTGGGCGGCTGTGGTTGTGGCTTTGATTGCAACAGCGATAACGTTTCCAAGCAACCCACACTGCTGACTCTGGGATTGTCGGACTCCCTGCCCGAGGATCTGAAGCAGGTCGTCATCGAAGTGGATTCTATAACCTTTAAGCGCAGCGGTGCTGAGGATGTCGTGGTCGACACCTTTACCTTTTTGCCGGCGGATCAATCTACCTTCCAGATAAATCTGCTGAAGTACCCCGGTTTAAACCAGCTGGTGGTGATCGAAGATCTTAAACTTGACGTCGGTACCTACGAGGTGGAGATTGCAATAATTGCCACTGGTATTAATAGTTCCTATGTACTGGACGCAAACAATAGCCAACAGCCCATCACTGTTTCCGGCGGAAAGTTGACACTGCCCGGCCTGAAGCTCTCCTCTGGTAAACAGGCGTTTACCATTGAATTTGGCTTGGCGCAGGCGCTGCAGTTTAAAAGCAGCACCGAGTATTTGCTCACGACAAACGGTATCCGCATGGAGAACAACCTGACGGGGGCCAGCTTGTCAGGCCTGGTACCCAGCTCACTGTTCGATACAGACTCACCTTGCAACGAGAAGAATCCGCCGACATCGGGCAATAGAGTCTACCTGTACCAAGGCATTGACCAGACAACGGCAAGACTGACTGATGTATTCACGACCAGCAGCGTGACCAAGCCACCCACTAACGCAATCGCGCCCTTTGCGGTGGCCTCCCTGCTGCAAAATTCCAGTACCAAGAACTGGGAGTACTCCTTTGGCTATATGCCCGCAGGCGATTATACGCTGGCCTTTGCCTGTGATACGGCGACCGACGATTCAGTAGAGTACAACGGCTTGATTATCCCGCTACCCGCGAACCAGTTGTACAAAATCACACTCATTGAGGCGAAAAAGTCCGTATGCAACCTGACCGCAGGAGGCAGTTGTTGAGCGGCTATGCGCGGCATTGAAGTATCCGGAAAAAATGTATACCCGAGCAAAATTGTTTGCGTGGGTCGAAATTACGTAGCCCACATCCAGGAACTGGGCAACGACGTACCGGACAACATGGTGGTGTTCAACAAACCCAATTCGGCTATTACGCACACCCTGCGTTCACAATTGGATGACCAGGCACTGCACTACGAGGGCGAGCTTGCGTTTTGCGTCGAGCAGGGCGAGCTTGCGGCCGTCGGCTTCGGCCTGGACCTGACCAAACGCACACTGCAAACGGCGCTGAAGGAAATGGGGCTGCCCTGGGAGCGGGCCAAGGCGTTCGATGGAGCTGCACTATTCAGCAAGTTTGTGGCGCTGCCGCAAGACACAAGTCGGCTTT
The DNA here is from genome assembly GCA_031414375.1 of Haliea sp. Classification (GTDB taxonomy): domain Bacteria; phylum Pseudomonadota; class Gammaproteobacteria; order Pseudomonadales; family Halieaceae; genus Marimicrobium. Next base: position 17,174 of record JANNVJ010000099.1, on the reverse strand, counting down.
CCCTGCGCCTTGATGTGGACGGCGAACTGCGACAGGCAGGTGGCGTCGAGTTAATGATCTACCCGCCCGCTGCGATACTACAAGAGTTGGCGCGCTTCATGACGCTGGATGACGGCGACATCATTATGACAGGCACACCGGCCGGGGTCGGCGCGATCAGGCCGGGACAACGGTTTGAAGGGCGTGTGATGCACGGTAACACGCCTCTGGTTGCTGCGGCCTGGGTAGCACAGTAGCGGTCTTTGTTCAGCCAAAAAGTGAGAAAAGTCCAAATAGTGAGTGACCCAGTTCTCTTTTCCCGTCAGACCTGATCGACACCCCTGGGGCAATTTACTAGCCTGATAACGCTAGGAAAACTCACAGAGGTGTAAAGTGCGACTGGTAAAACTCCCCGCGATGAATCTGGAACCCGGCATGTTTGTCGCCGAACTGGACAGGCCGTGGCTGGAAACCCCATTTGCCATTCAGGGTTTCGTAGTACGAGATTCCGACGAAGTGCTGTACGTTTCCAACTACGTTGATCATGTCTATGTGGACGCAGAGTACTCGGGCGTCAAGCAATCGCTAAAACTAGCGGTGGCGGCAATGAAGACAACACCGCGTGAACGACTCGCACTGCGCGACGAGTTCCAGCGCACCAAAGTCTCATTCGACAGCGCTGCAGAGACTCTGGATAGAATTTTTGAGTCGCTGCGGGGCGGCAGCCAGAGCGATATTGGCGCCGTGCAGGCGGCCATCAACCCATTAATAGAGGGTGTCTTTCGCAATCAGGATGCAGTCGCGGCTCTACTGCGCCTCAAGGAAAGTGGCGAGTATCGATACCATCATGGTGTCTCCATGGCCGTCTGGGCCGCTATCCTCGGCCGGCATATTGGCCTACATCGACATGAACTGGAGAAACTGGCTGTCGGTTGCGCCATGTGCGACATCGGCATGACACAATTGCCCGCTGAATTGCTTGATCAGGCGGGTAATCTTACCGAGACACAGGTACGCATCGTCAGGGCGCACCCCACGATGGGTGCTGACCTGGTGTCGAGATCAAGCAATGTCGATATTGAGATCCTCGGAATTATTGAGAATCACCATGAGCGTATGGATGGATCCGGTTATCCACGCGGCATCAAGGGTGCCGCTATCCCCCTGCTGGCCCGCATCGCCGGCCTGGTAGATACCTACGATGCGATGATCACGCCGCGCCCCTATGCTATAGCACGGACTTCCCATGAAGCCACGCAGGAGCTATTGGACTGCAAGGGAGAACAGTTTCAGGACGCTCTGGTGGAGCAGTTTGTGCAGGCCATAGGACTTTTTCCCACGGGCACCATGGTGGAGCTGAATACCGGCGAAGTCGCCATAGTCGTCACGCAGAACGCCACTCGTCGACTCAAGCCGGAAGTCGTTGTGGTGTTAAACATCGAAAAGGAACGCCTTGATACACCCAGAGTAGTGGATCTGGCCAACCAGAACATCGCGGCGGAGGGTGAGCGCTGGATTACCAAAGAATTGCTGGCGGGCACCTACGGTATCAGCGGTGAGGAGTTCTTCATCTAATGCCTGCCGCAAAGCATAGCATCCTTGGGTTGGTAGAATTTTCCCACGACGAGTCGGATGATATTCGCAGTCAAACTCTGAACAAAGTGTTGCAGGGGGCGTTTTCTGAACGCCTGAACCATTGGGTGAGAGCCAAGGATGAATGGAGTTTTCTCAAAGACAATCGTGCCTGTGTCATTCTCAGGGAAATAAGCAGTCGGGGCGAACTCGAACTGGCCGGAGCCAAGCTCGCCAGGGTATTCAAAGAACCTCACTACCATCTTGGAAAAGTCATGCCCCTGGTGGTAACTGCCGGTTTCACCGAACTCAGTGACACAAACTCAGACATGGCGCTTGCCATACAACAGGCCGGTATCGCGCTTAACCAGGCCAAGCAATCTACCAATATGTTCAAGGTGTACTCTCCTGAGAAAGCGAAAAGCATCAGGGAAGAGAGCAAACTACTGGAACGGATGTACGTCGCATTGGACGCGGGCGAGTTCGAGTTGTATTTTCAGCCGAAGGTTCATGCCGGATATCGCACTCTGATTGGTGCGGAGGCGCTGCTTCGCTGGCGCACCAAAGACCAGGGGATAATCACTCCCGACCACTTTATCGATCTGGCCGAACGCAACGAAATCATAAAACCCATGACATGGTGGGTCATTAAATCTGCGGTAAGTCGGCTGGCGCGTTGGCCCGATCAACTGTCTATTGCAGTCAACATTTGTCCATCGCTGCTGCTGGAAAACGATATTTTGTCGGTCGTCGCCGATGCACTGGAGATATTCGGTGTCAAACCTGCCCGGCTCAATCTGGAGGTGACTGAAAAAATCATGATTGATAATCAGGATATGATGCTAGCTCAACTCGCGCGCCTGCGGAACATCGGCGTAAAAATTTCTATTGATGACTTTGGCACAGGCTTTTCGTCTCTGTCTTACTTTCGCGATCTTCCCGTTGACGAGATAAAAATTGACCAGAGCTTTGTGCGACGTATGTTGGAGTCAGAAAAAGATCATGCGATTGTGAAGGCCGTCATTGACCTCGCCCATAACTTCTCTATGAAGGTGGTGGCCGAAGGCGTCGAGACGATCGCCATTGCAGATCGCCTGGCAGAAATGCGTTGCGATATCCTGCAGGGATATGTGTTTGACAAACCCCTTCCTATAGAAGAATTCGAAAAAGAATATCGAGTTTGAGCTCCCCTGCGCCGTTTCGGCACTCCCAACCACTATTCACGATTGTAGTTGCCATCGTTTTGCAGTAGTTTTAGGCCTAGCTTGTGGGTGGGAGATGATGCAAACAATCCTGCGACTAGACCTCGCCGGCCAACCCCGTGGTTGGATAACGCTGCACGAGGCGATTACAGCGTATGCCAAGGGTGATGTCGTTTACGGCATCGGAGATACGCTGCCCCCAATTTTTGGTGGTATTCAGCGCCGCAATGGATTGCGTTCCCGAATTGATTTGCAACCCATCGTCGCCCTGCAGGGCAAAATCCTGCAGAGCTTTACGCCTCCTCTGTGCAATCGCACGCTGTTTCGCCGGGATGACCATCGCTGCCTCTACTGTGGACAACAGTACAGCCGCGCCGAACTGACCCGCGATCACGTACTACCCACCTCGCGCGGCGGCACCGATCGCTGGGAAAACGTCGTGGCCGCCTGCAAACGCTGCAACTGGCAAAAAGACAACCGAACCCCTGAGGAAGCGCGCATGCCACTGCTGGCAGTGCCCTTTAGACCCAACCCCTGGGAGTGGCACTTTCTGGCCAAGGACCGCGTCTTCGCCGACCAGATGGACTACCTGTCACAGCGGTTTCGGGCAGAACGCGCCTGGGCTGCCTGAACATTCATGCTTGAGAACGCAATTGAAGAGCATTACGTAAACCTGCTCTGGCAACGCGACTTAACCCCGGAAGTAGCGCTGAGGATTGAACGGCATACGCGTCACTGTCACCGGTAAGTGATTGTCCCGCGCTGCTACCAGTAACTTTGTGCCTGGCTGTGCTGTATCTCGCTCAACGTAAGCCATGGCAATGGGCCCGCCAACGCTGGCACCGTAACCGGCGGAGCAAACTTCTCCTACCTGTCGTCCCGACTCATCCAGAACGGGCTGACCCTCACGCACTGGTCGTTTACCATCGACACGCAGCCCTACCCTTTGCAGCGCCGGCGTACCAGCCATGCGCTCCAGGATCACCGCAGCGCCTGGAAAACCGCCGGCCCGCGCACCCCCCGCACGCCGCGATTTGCTAATAGACCACATCAGGCCTGCCTGCACAGGATCGATCGCAGTCGTCAGTTCATGTCCATACAGACACAATCCGGACTCCAGACGCAGCGAGTCGCGCGCCCCGAGACCGATAGGCTGCACCTCATCCATCGCCAGCAAGCGACGAGCCAGACCCTCGGCCGCCGCGGCCGGCACAGAGATCTCAAAGCCATCTTCGCCGGTGTAGCCTGAACAAGTAATGTAAACCTCGATGCCCTCGATGTGGGCCGGGCAGCCTTGCATGAACACCAGCTGTGCCGCAGTAGGGCACAGTGTGCGCATGACGTCACGCGCGGACGGTCCCTGCAGAGCCAGCAGAGCCTGCTGCTCAAGTACGGTGAGCGTTTGTCCGGACAGGTGTGCGCGCAGATGTGCGATATCCTGGGCCTTGCAGGCGGCGTTGACTACAAGAAAAAAGCGGTCCTGCGCCCAGCGAGTAATGATCAGGTCATCGGATACGCCGCCCTGATCAGTGGTAAATAGTGCGTAAGTCTGGCGATGAATGCCGAGGCCCTCGATATCCACAGGCACCAGAGATTCGAGCAGCGCGGCGCTACCGGCACCCTCTACGATCACTTGCCCCATATGGGAGACATCAAACAGCCCAGCCGCTGCGCGCGTATGTAAATGCTCTTTAATAATGCCAGCGGGGTACTGTACCGGCATGTCGTAGCCGGCAAAGGGCACCATTTTTGCGCCCAGTTCTCTGTGCAATGCATCCAGCGGGGTGTGCAACAACGTCATGATCTATCCTTATGCGCCTATGGGCAGGGATCGCAGATGCGCCACTCTAACCAGCACAGGAAGCCGGTGCAAGAAACTGCGTGCTTGTTACCTGTCGCCTTATGCCTCGGTGTGTTCTGGACACGTGCGGACACGGTTGGACAGGCTATTTCGACCGCTCAGGCGCACACAACGCCGCAGGGAAGCGGTCCAGATAACTGGCACTAAAGTTGCTCTAGTTTTAGACGGCGGCCCGCAGGCGCTGACTCCACACCAGGGATGGTATCTACACGGAAGTAGGCAGGTGCACAGGGAAAGCCATGGATGGCGGCGGGCCGCCGTTCTTATTCCACCTGGAATATGCGTAAAACTGACGAAAGTATTTCATTGTTCCTCTCGCCAAATTTTGATTTACTCGCCCCCAACGGCCAGTAATCAGACTGCGTCGCCGAGTTGTCTTTTATAACGTCATCGGGAGGTGATTTATGGGAGAACGTAATCAGGAACCCTCTGCACCAGAGCCCCTGGACGATCTCTTCGAGCCCGCGATTGGGGATATATCCGAAGAGATGCTCCAGGACTTGGTACCTTTATCTTCGGAGAAGCAGCGCATGGTGCAAAAACGCCGCCTGGCGGAACAGCGCCTGGAGGAGAAACGCTTGCGCGATGAGTTGGGAGATTACGATTTGCAGCTGGACTATTACTAGGCCTCAGGCAAACCCTGCAGCCTCTCGCTGCCTCAATCGTCAGCCGCCGCAATTCGCAGGCGGCCTAACCCGTTGTCGCTGGCCTCGAAATTGCCGTGCTCTGTGATCAGGGCACCCACTAATTCTGCCGGGGTGACATCAAAGGCTGGATTTAACGCGCGGCTATGCGCGCCCCCCAGGTTCACTTGACGAAACTCGCCGGCCGCATCAAGGCCGGCGATACTCAATACTTCTGACTCATCCCGCTCCTCTATAGGAATCTGCTCACCGCTGGCACAGGACCAGTCGATCGTCGATTCTGGCAGTGCCACATAGAACGGGATGTTATTCGCGCGGGCGGCCAGCGCCTTGAGGTAGGTACCCACCTTGTTACACACATCGCCATTGGCGGCAGTACGATCACTACCCACAATCACACAGTCCACCCGCCCCTGACGCATCAGTTGTCCACAACTGTTGTCCGTTACGATAGTGCAGGGCACTCCCGCACGTTGCAATTCCCAGGCGGTAAGGTTAGTGCCCTGGTTGCGTGGGCGCGTCTCGGACACCCAAACATGTACGGCAATGCCGCTGGCATGTGCCTTATAAATCGGTGCCAGGGCCGTGCCCCACTGCACGGTGGCCAGCCATCCGGCGTTGCAATGTGTCATGATGTTCAGGCTGGGGCCCACGTCCAGAGCACCTAGCAACTGCAAGCCATTGGTACCGATGCGCTCACAATTGGCGATATCTTCCTGCCGCAAAGACTGCGCTTTAGCCAGTGCCGCATCGGCGCGCTTCGATGGCTCCAGATGCTGTACCGCAGCGGTGATCTGGTCCAGGGCCCAGCGCAGATTTACCGCCGTGGGACGGGTAGCCAGCAGCTGTGCACTGGCGCGATCCAAATGTTCAGTGGATCCGTCCACAGTCAGCGCCTGCGCCAAACCGAACGCGGCTGTAATGCCGATCAGCGGTGCACCACGCACTTGCATGGTACTGATGGCATGACAGAACGCCGCAAGGGAATCCAGATGACACCAGCGCAGGGTGTGGGGCAAGAGTGTCTGGTCAATTATCTCGACCCTCTCACTCACCGGATCCCAACGCAAGCTACACAATTCGTCAGTACTGAACATTATTCTTCCTCAAGCCTTCAAGACGGCACCTAACCCGTTCCGCGCTGCCGCAGCGGGCGAGACCGGAAACTCCCAACGCGGGAGTATCGCAGCAGAGCAAAGGACTGTTCAAGGGGGGTGTGTATGAATCGCAGGACCGCGTATACCATTGCACTCGCCGTTCAGACGACTCACCCATTCATTGCTACAATGCGCACTGCGTTTATCGACTACCGCGAGGTTTCCCCGTGCCGTTACCAGGCCCACGTTTACACTACCCGGATGACTGGCAGGTGCAGCTGCGCAATGTGATTACCTCCAGGCGTGAGTTGTTGGATGTGCTGGGCCTGACCGCGAGTGATGTTGGCTCCTCCGGTCGTGCCTGCGACGATTTTCCTCTCAAGGTTCCGCGTAGTTTCGTGCAGAGAATGCGTCACGCTGATCCGTGTGACCCGCTGTTACTCCAGGTACTGTCCACCGCACAGGAAATGATTGAAGCCCCAGGATACAGTCGTGACCCGGTGGGCGAGAGCGGCGCAACTATTCCGCAGCGTGGCATCCTGCACAAGTACCACGGCCGGGTATTGCTGATCGTCAGTGGCGGTTGCGCCGTGAACTGCCGCTACTGCTTCAGGCGACACTTCCCCTACAACGAGAATCAGAACAGTCGTCAGCAGTGGCATGATGCACTGGATTACATCCGGGCAGACACTAGCATCGAGGAAGTTATCCTGAGCGGCGGGGATCCCCTGGTCGCTACCGATGCGCAGCTCCAGCAGCTGGTTGAGCAGATCGGAGCCATCGCGCACGTGCAACGCCTGCGTATCCACAGTCGGCTACCTGTTGTCATACCCGCTCGCGTCACGGACACGCTGCTGGACGCGATCACCCATGCCAGGTTGCAAACGATCATGGTCATCCACTGTAACCATGCAAGGGAAATTGATGAGTCCGTTGCCACTGCCTTGGCAGCATTGCGCCACCGGGACATAACCCTCTTGAATCAGGCCGTACTGCTGGCTGGGATCAACGATAGCCTTGAGGCACAACTTGCGCTGTGCCAGCGCTTATTTGCCACAGGCACACTGCCCTACTACCTGCACCTGTTGGATAAGGTCCAGGGAGCGGCTCATTTTGACGTACCAGAGAGTAAGGCCCTGATGCTGATGGCGGAGCTAGCCGCCCGCCTGCCCGGTTACCTGGTGCCCAAACTGGTCAGGGAAGTTGCCGGCGCCAGTTCGAAGGTCAGTCTGCCGCCGCTGGCTTGAGCCGGACTTGCGGTGCTATCAACTAAACGCGTGGGGGCAGCCCATGCACCAGGGTCAGGAACTCCAGTTTGGTTCCCGCCCTGCGATGCTCGCTCAAGGCCTGGTACTCGCCATCGGCGTACCAGTCTTTGGCGGCCTGCTGTGAAGGAAACTTGAAAATAATCATACGACCCCGGCGCGGTGAGTCGCCTTCCAGAGTCATGGGGCTGTCGTCATAGGTGAGAAATTCGCCGCCGTACTTCTTCAGCAAACCAAAAAAGCCCTTTTCGTAATTGCGATACGCCTCCACATTCGTAATGGACAGGTTTACCACCATAAATACCGCCGTATCTGCCATGTGCTTATCCATTCATTGAGTAGGAAAAAAAACGCCCTACAGTGTAGGGCGCTGCAAACACAATGTAACACGCAGAACGTGGCCAGCGAACTCCCGCTGGCGACCATCGCCAGCGGGGAAGCCGCTAGGGCCAATTCGGCGGCTTGACTGCACCGACGTCGGCGATACCGATAAAGCCCTTGTTGAAGGCATCAATATCACTGATGACGCTGTTGGCAGGAGCAGTCGACGAACAATCCTGCAAGGCGTAGTTCGTTGCATTCGTCGCTACCACCGTCTGCACCGTGCCGCGAACAGAGAAGCCAACTGCGCATGTAGGAATGTTTATATTCAGGACGCTGTTAGTTGTATTGACTGTGCGCCCGAGTCGCCATTCTTCAACCAAAGCAAGCGTTGCAACTGTGCCGGTAGGGTAGTCAGGGGGAGGCCCAAAAGCCCCCTGGCTAGATGCAATCGCAGGTACCCCATTGTTCCGCGCTCTGCGAGCCGCGCCGACAGTACCCGATAAAGGCGTGATCGAACCCATATTCTGGCCCTCGTTAATACCACTCACCACGAGTTCCGGCGAGAGCGACATATCAGTTGTTCTCAGGGCAAAAAGCACTGCATCCGCAGGCCACCCCGATCCGCTCGGAAGTTTGGCCGGATCGTTGCTGCTTACTGCCGTCGCCGCCCTACCGCTGAGCGTGGTGACAGAGCTACCCGATATTACGTAAGGAGGATTGGTGATGTTTCCACCGCCGCCAGATTGATTGGAGAGTGGAGCAACCACATGGATAACGGAGTTCGGCAGCGCCCAGAGTCCTTCGACCACCGCATCGATACCTGCTGCGGAATAGCCATCGTCATTAGCGACAAGAACCTCAAACGGCTCGGTGTGTGACGCAGTAAAGCAGGCATCTGTCGTACTGGTGAGGATAGAGGCCGTTGACGTCAGGCAGGGATGGGACGCCGCAAAGACATCCGGGTGGTTTTCGTGGCCACGCACTACCCATGCGGTCAACCACCAGTTACCGGTAGTGCCGTCCTGACTCCAGATATCGCGATCACCGACAAACCCGGCGGGCGCCGCACCTGAATTGATTTCCCATGCGAAACCCACCAGTCGTGACGTTGGGGTATTTCCATCGTACAAAAAGACATTGGGCACGTTGGGATCGAATGTTGTGGGAGTAGCCACTTTAGTAAATGCCACGCCAATGTTGGCTGGTCGGTTGGCAATCGCTGCGCCGCCGGCAAGCGTAAAGTCAGACAATTTCGGGTAGACGCTGGCGATAAACACGCCGAAATCCAGGTTTAGCGAGAAATCCTGGCACTGCTGCTGCGCGAGGTCCGGTGTTCCCTTACACCACCATGGCGTCGTACCTCCCACTCTTTGAAAATCGCGAATCGCTGCGGGATAGTAATAACAACCGCTTACCAACGTGGCTAACGCCAGCAGCAGTGCAGCCCGAATTGCTACAACATTCATTTTACGCATTTTATACTTCTCCTGTGCGAACTGATTTGCAGCCGACTCTAGTAGAAATACACCTCGTCGGACACATACGACTTACTACAGCGTAAGCATAGACCAAGTTACTACAACCCCGCCCGATTGAGACGAACAGAGATATGGATTACTTTTCAGAGATGTCTCTAAAGTTTTTATCTTTTGTTTTCAACTACTTAAAATTATCAAGGTCACGCGATTATACGAATGTTAAGGGCTTCTACCTGCAGCCGGTACCTCATCTGAATGCCATTTTGGTGTTTACTGGCCTCAAAAAGATAAGCCTGCGCAAGTTTTTGCCCCAACACACCGACGATATCATCCTTGATTTTGCTGCGATTCTGATCAAGCGTTTTGGCCCTGAGACCCGTTCGCTCAAGATCATTAATGGCCTTGGCATGACCGTCAAAGCGGGACATGAGTTCGACCAGCTCCTGGCCAAGCACAAGATCAGGCCGGTTGCTGGCGGGGTTGGTTATCCAGCCATCGCCACTTAACCGCCGCATGGCATACCAGGCAAAGTAAAACAGCGGCGTCCCGCTCATCGGCACCGGCAAGCCATGTACGCTCAGTTTCAGTTCGGTAAGATCAATCACCAGTGAGTCTTCTGCGGCAGCCAGGTCGAGGGCGCCGGATACATTACCCGGATCGTTGCGCAAACCCAGGATAAACCATTCGATCTGAGCAGCATCCAAAGCCGTGACCCTTGGGTCGGCCACCATCTCAAGCACCGCAGAAAAGTTATGCTTGCGCTGATCGTGCAATTGCTCAATACACGCCAACTGAGCGGGACTCAGCGCAAGGCGGGGCGTGTCGTACTGACGGATAATGTCAAACGCCTCAGCGCCGCTGTAGCCACGCGCTAGTAAATAATTGATCCATTGCCGGTGCACTTTTGACAAGGGTGGCGGGAAGAAGAGATTGATTGCAATAAAAAGCAAACCCAGGCAGCCACCGATACCAACAGCGACCCACCCGTTGGGAGAACATGACACACTGATCTCCACCTCTCGTTCGAGCTGGTTACGTAACAGACCAAAGGTAATAATCCTGTGTGCGGGGTTATCGTCGATCATCACTTGATCAACACGTCGCAAGCGAACAACACAACTTTTGTGCGTCGAATACCAACGATTCACCACCAGATTTTGCATTGCAACATTGATTTGCTGGCCAATACGCTGCAGCGCTTTTTGGTCATTTGTTCGATTTTGCGTATCACCGAAATGTGACTCATCCAACGTCAACAGCAAATGCCCGCGCACGCGCTCTTGCACTGCATTCTCGATACTGAGCTGGCTTGCCGCAAATAGAAAAATCGTCAGCAGTGCGCTCAGCAGCAGCCACATGAAGACCAGTTTTTGGCGACGGCTACTGCGCATCGCAGGGCCGCACAATGCGTATGTCGTGAAAGTAGTCGATCTTGGCATGCCGCGCCGATGCAAGCAGTGTTGCCAGCAAGTCGCAATAGGCTTGCCCTTGTACCAACTCCCGATGCATATACCAGCCCGGACCAGCAATAGTATCTTCCAGAACCAGTCCCGGGGGGAGCTGCAGCACGCTATCAGACCCTTCGTCGCTCAACAAAGCAGGAATAACATCGACCTTGTGCTCAAACAGGGCTTTATACATTTCCCGGTAGGAGCGAAAATAGATTATCTTGGTCTCATCGGCCAATCCACTTCGATGCAACGCTGCCCTGGGAATCTGGTACGAAGAAACGCTGTTCGGATCATCCAACAAACCAAGTGTCTTGCCCTTCATCCAGACTGCACTGAGTTCGGGGATACCCTGCAACGATACCAGTTGACTGCCGTAATCTGGATATTGTGCAATCAATTCGTAATCGATGCCGTGATTGTCCGCCTGACCGACACTGTTTATCAGCTCCGGTTTCGCCAGGACCAGGTCGTACTGCGACTCGTAGAGAACGCGAAGATCCAGATGATCACGATGAACACTGCGCATCTCAAGAGCGCCAAAATGCCTGGCAATTTCCGGTGCCTGACACCAGGCATTCAGCAAATCCAGGTCCTCCATATAGATCGCGTCCAGCACTCGCAGGACTGGTCCGCCTGGATTAGCAACCATATCGCAGCGTCGAATGTTATAGTCGCGTACTTCCAGTTGCTGGAGATCAAATGCCCCAACAACAAACCAGCCCACCGCTAAGGTGAGAAGACAAGCCGCGAGGTACAGTTGATAGTAGTAGCCCGCCTGACTGAATGTACGTCGTAGAGAAAGAATACCAAGCTCCGATTTTTATCGTTCACGCTACAAGAATTACGTCTCAATTCTGTCGGGGAACCGCGCCTTGTGCAAGCGCGTAAATTAGTCGTGTGGCCAGCTAAGAAACTTTCAAGCCAGAATCGGCCGAAACAGGATCCAGCGCCGACTGAACAAGTTGGTAAAGTGCAGGGGCGAACGGTTGAACAAGACCCGGGTAGGAGATTTTCCTGATGTGGTCTGTGAGATCGCTCGAATAGTCTCTCTATCTTATTGATAAGCTAGCAGTAGCACAAATGCAGTTTTGAGAAGTACCGCCAAATATACCGCCAAAACTCTTTGCTGCCGTCTGATTCGAGGCCTTTATAAGTCCCTCGCCTCTTTCCTGGCCTTGATTTCAGCTCGCAGCCAGGCGCTAGTTTCCCGTGCGTGCAGCTGCAGCGCGGTTCTCTCGGATGGTGTCAACATCCGGGGACCTGATTTGGCATCCTGTTTCGCTTTCTCCAAGAAAGCCAAGACCGCCTCCGAATACTTCGGTCCATTGTCCTTCCCCGAAGATTTCATATCTGTTTGTCCGGTATTTCGATTTGTGATTCGCTATCTCCGTCTATATTGTACGGACACGACGCTTTGCCCGGTAGCCCTAGGAGGGAGATATGCGAGTCGTTATCGCGTTGCTGTTGTCTGTTGCGGCTGCCCAAGCCGCTGCTGAAACCAAGTTTTACCAATGCAAGGATAAGTGGGGCCAGCCGGTCTTTAGCGAGCGGCCTTGTGGGGCTGATGCAACGGCGGGATCGGTTGAGGCCCCCCAGGCCTCCGGTTCAGTGGACTCCAGCGACTTTGGTGCAGTTACGGCATCTAACTCTATCCGCGACGACGAGCGTGAAATCGAACGTCTGGAGGAAGACGTCGAACGTCTGGAGCGCGTGCGGGATGCCAAACTGAAGAAGCTGGAGCAGCGCACGCATCAGGCCAGCAATAACCTAGCCGGGGCTCAATACCACGAGAGCCTGGCGACCGAAATGCAGGCGGTGACGGCGCAGTACCAGTCAAAGATCGATGGGGTGAACGGGAAAATCCAACGGCTGCATGACCAAATCGAAAAAGCGGGTGAGACCCGTTAGCTGTTCCTCTATCCGCCAACTCTCTCCCGATGCCTCGACAGGGCTCTTTCGTACCTGGGCGCCGGGTGCCACCGCGTCGCTCACATCACTCGGCGACAGGGGTCCTGCGGTTCGTAGTTTACTTCTAAACCACCAGCGGACTGGATCGCACCTGGTTGAGCTCAAACAATCGCCGCAGGATTTCATCGTCTGATAGCGGCCACTCCCACCCATAAGCCGAGGCGACGGCTTCATCCAGAGCTCGGTGCAGATTGTCGAGCCACGTCGGGCGCTCGTTGTAAAGGTTGGTCAGGGTACGCTTTTTCAGGGCGGTTTCATGACCGGGCCTGGCGACGATGCGGTCCGGGTAGCCGGGGACAACTTCGGGCACACGCTCGGTCCACTCTTGCGGGTTCAGCCAGCGGTCGCGGGCTTCGACCAGCTGGCAAGCCGCTTCGGCGATGCGCTCCGCGCGAGGGTCCGCGGCGTAGTCTGCAGCCGGCACATCTGGCGTCAGGCCCTCCGGAAAGGGGAAGGCCTCGAAGCAGGTTGTTGGGGTGTAGCGCGGACGATCCTCTAGGCTGGTGCCCATGCGCAGCGCCCACAATTCGTGAATGCGTGAGTGAAGAATGCCGAAGGCGGTGTCGTCGTCGCGCGCGACTGCAACAATTTGACAATCGGGGACGGTTGCTCCATTTAGCCAAGTGAACAGCCGGTGCTTGGCGACACGCGGCGTGCCAATGTATCTGCTCCTACCCGCTGTTGCTCTTCGAAATCCAGCTCTCGTTTCACCATGACGCCACCAATATTTTCGATGCCCCTCTCTGCGAACGCTCAGGCGCATTGGCTTGACGCTCGCAACGACGTGCGCAAATGGCGCCTCATACATGGAAGCATCGAGCTCGGGCATATTGGTGCCAAAATCAATTATCCACTTGTCGGAGGGGCGGCGAGTCACATCAAGGCCGTTCACCCATGGTTTAACCACCTCATAGTTGGGCCGTCCATTGGGATTGGGCAGTTTCAGCCATGAACGAGCTACGTCACCATTGACATCGAACGGGCCGCTTTTTTGTGTGCCGATGAACGCCGCATTGACATTCTCGGCCAGTGAACGCGCGCGCGTGAGGTCAGCGGCTGCATTCGCGCCAGAAGCGGTCAAGTCAGGGAAGATAGTGCCCGCCGGGCTGTCATCCAGGACGGCCGGCACATCTGAATGACCGAAACAGATTAGTGACACGCGGACCGCTGCGCCCTCGTTAACCCATTCCTCGTCGCTCCAGGCGCAGAAGATGCGACTCGTATCGCAGACATGTTTGAGAACTTCTCGGTTTCGTCCGCCGCGGATACTGTTGGTGGCGACCAGTCCTGTGCGTTGCAACTTGCCCGCACGGATCAGGTCGTTCGCCTTCTCGAACCAGTAGCACACCAAGTCCGCCCCGCCGGGGATGCGACCTTCGTATCGATTGCGCAGAGTCTGGACGTATTCAGCCCCAAGCTCGCCGATCATCTTCTTGTCACCAACAAAAGGCGGATTTCCGATGATTACATCCGCAACTGGCCACGCGGCTTCGGTGCCGTCGGGATTCAATAGGGCGTCGCGATGTTCGATCTGTTCCAGCGGTTGCAAGATGGGATTGCGATTGACGCCATAGCCGTTGGCGATCATCCACTGGATTTCACCGATCCAGATCGTCACGCGGGCAAGCTCCGCTGCGTAGTCGTTCAACTCGATTCCCTTCACAGCTTTCGGTCCTACGTCGGGAAATTGCCGCGGCAGGCCGAGCATTTCACCTTCGATCAGGACGCGCTTCTCAATGTCCTTGAGCGAACGTAGGGCGAGGTACAGGAAGTTGCCACTGCCGCAAGCTGCATCCAGCACAGTGAAGGCGCGCAGGCGCTCCAGGAAGGTCGTGAAGCGACTCTGTGCGGCGTTCAAAGCTTTGGTCCTGGCGCTCTTTTGCGCGGCGGTATCGCCAATCGTGGACTCATGGAAGCCTGCTTTGTCTATCAGTTTGGACAGCTCTAGCTTCTCCGCGTCCCAATCCGCAAGCCAGGGCTCCACGACCACAGGGCGGACAAGTTTCATGATTGTGTCCGGATCGGTGTAGTGAGCGCCCAACTGGCTGCGCTTATCCGGATCAAGGCCGCGCTCGAATAGGGTGCCAAACACACTAGGTTCGATCTCGGCCCAATCCAGGCGACAAGCTGCCAGCAAAAGTTTGAGGTCCTCCGTCTCCAGACGCAGGGTGGCATCGTCCTCAAACAATCCACCGTTGAACCATTCCACGTTCTCGAACGCCACGTCTCCGCCCGAGTGCATGGCGGCGAAAAGCTCACGGCTGCGCATCTCGAACATGTCCGGCTTGTTCTGTGAGCTTTCGACCAGCTTGGTGAAAAGGTGACCGGGCAGCAGGCCAATATCCTCGGAGAACATGCAGAACAGCAGTCGGTTGAGGAAATGCGCGACAGCGTGGGCTTCGTAACCACGGCCTCGAAGCTCCTGCGCCAGGGCGGTGAATTTGTCCGCCGCTTCTTTGGTAACCGCGGCACGCGTAATACCGGGGCGCAGCTTGTCGGGATTTTTGAAGACGGCTTCGAGGAGTTGGCGGGTCTCAAAGTTGTCCAGGTCGGTAATGTCGAACTGGTATTCCCGCTTAACCGTGTTGGTGAAGTTGGTGTGTATGACGATGGTTTGCAGGTCTGAGACTACTAACAGCGGGGGATTCTGCAAGGCGTCCGCGTACATCTTCAACTGCTGGTAGGCCCGGTCCAGGCTCTTATGGGTGCCCTTCGCTTCCCAACCGAAGAACCCTTTCTTCCAAACATCCGCCCAGCCTTCGCCGCCGCTGGTCTTGCTGGCGCCGTATTCGTAGGTGAACCATTGATGTTCGGGATCGGCCTCCCGTGGCGTGGGGTGATCAACCAGTCGGCACAGGTCCTCGAAGAACGGTTGCGCGTCGCGGCGTTCGTCGCCTCCGCCGTTCCACTTCCGGATAAATTCCTCTGGTGTCATTTGTTCGTCCTGTTCGCTGCGCAACTTGAAGGTGGTGTTCCTGCTATACACCGGTGTATAGAGCGAGTATCACACCTGACCATTTTGGTTCGCTTGGGATATTTATGCTTGATCAACTTTCCGGAACTTCCCTGGCTTTCCCTCTAGCACCGTCTGGTCGGGGATTATCCAGGTGCAGTTTAATGATAACTTACCCCTTTGGCTTGTCCGAGTGCCATTCCTGGCCTCTGACAGTATCGGAGCGTATTTTTATCCGCAGGGTTTGTTCCGGAACTTCCCTTGCCCGTTCCCTGGAGCCATCCTGTGTTTCAGGACCGAGACAGGTGGAGATATGGATATCGCCGTCCGAGGTGTCGAGGGCGGTCCAGGCGCCCTCCTCATGAGGGTACACGTCGAACTTGCCGGTTAGCATGTGGAAGGGCTGCCCGGAGCTGGGATAGGCGTCCGCCTCGCCTAGCTGGAAGATGGTGTATTTGGTTCCCCCAAAAAAGCAACGCCCGGAAAGTTTTGAATAATTGTCCTGCAGGCATCTTTCCTGTCACCTTCCTGACGAGGATTGCCGGAGTAGAATTCGATAATAACCTCGCCATCTTCGCTGCCCACGCACCAGCCGCGAGGCATTCCGGAGGGCAGGCTGAAAACCTTGCCCTCGACGAGGTGGGCGACATGGTAGGACACCAACGGCGCGGTCCAACCGTCATCGATAAAAGCGATGCCATCGTCCTCCAGATCGAAGACATGGGGAGCAATTCGTTTCCCACCGATAGGGTGATAGATGATCAGCACCTTTCCCGCTCGGCTGGCTTCTCCTGGTGTCATGCTACACCTCCGATTCTTATTATTATGGTCGGAGCGACCGTATGTTAGCCACTAAGTTAGTGTAAAATAAGGTTTAAATTTAGGAAAGCCTTAATCTCGGTAAGTCCAAAAAACCTTGTAAGTTTCGCCGGGGGTATCCAACAAAAACCTTCGACGATACACGCTGGCGTTGGGAGAAATGGGCTCAGTGGTTCCAGGTCAACCTAGGTTTGCAACTAGGATACCCACGCCGAGCTGCATTTTGGAGGCTGGAAGCCAGTAACAGAGGTAGTGCTGCCCAGATCGCTGCAGTCTTCTGAGAATATCCGGCAGGAAGGCACTCGTCCTGGTTAATAATCGGTTAGGTTGGTGGGCTATTGGATAGCGAAGATTGCTTCACCTCTCCCCCAGCGCTTACCCGCCACTTTATTTGAAATTAATACTCGTAGCTGCGACCTGTTACTGTAGTGGCTAAGTATTTTTGCCCATAGTTTTAGAGGCTAACTGATAGTTTTCCTCTGCCTTGTTTGGTGGCAAGCCACCATTGTGCCGATGCGGCCGGTACTCACTGTAGTAACCGACAATGTATTGGGTGATCAT
>JANNVJ010000098.1:0-3959 GCA_031414375.1 Haliea sp. | reverse complement strand
GGGAGGCAGTAAGCTCCGGTCTAACGAGGTTCACATACGAACACGGGAATGTTCCGATCGGTCCGCTTCTGGTAGTCGTCGTACTCGTGATAGTGTTCCACGCAGATCGGCCAGACTGCTGCCTTTTCGGCGGCGTCGACTTGCCGCGCCCGCAGGTTCATCGTCGTGTGCTTGTACTGCACGACGATATCCGGGTTCGCGACGAGATTGTTGTACCAGACGGGAGACTTCGGAGCGCCACCCTGGGAAGCCACGACGATAACGCCCTCCTTATACGGAACGTACATCAAGGGAATCGTGCGGGTTTTGCCGGTCTTCACGCCTTTCATTGTTACGAGCATGACGGGGCGCCCTGTTAGCGTTCCCATGACGCGACCATTTGTCAGCTTGTAGACAAAGACGTTCAGTCGGGAAAAAGGTTTAATGATACGTCGAAGGGTCCTGAACTCCCCTTCCGTCATTGGGTTCTCGGCCATATTGGACTCCTAGTACTTTGATAGCGTACCGTACGCTAGATTTAGCTCGTCAACTGTAGTGCCTATCCAAGTATCTATTTCGGCCTGGCCGGATGGACCAATAGTTGCACACCCAGTTATTTGCCCTATGCCAGCCAATTTCATGTCGAGGGAGGGTTAGCAACCCCCCGGCGGTAAGAGTGTTACGCAGTCAATACAACGCCCTGCCGCACCAGCATGTAGCCCGGGGCCTGTGCCAGGCAGATCGACCGTCACGTCCTTACTCCCAATCGGGGTGCCAGCCGGCACGGTGACATTCACAGTAATCGTATTCTCATCTACGATCACCGGGTCGCCAAGCTCTCCACCAGCAACGCGAGGTAGGGACCCGGGCATGAAATTGGTGCCGGTGATGGTGACCGGCGTGGTTGCGCCGACCTGCAGAGTGCTGGGGACGATAGAGGCAACCGTCAATGCGGGGAAGGCCCTGATGACGACGTCCAGGTTGCCTGGGTCTGTGAAAAACGGCACTGTTTGAAAAGCCACATAGCGGCCGTCAGTTGAAAACTTGGCATCCTGGCTGGATCTATCAGTCTGTGTTCCGGAGGACGTCAGCGACACTCTTGGGGTTGCCCCCGTGTTGCGGTCGTGTACATAAACATCTGAGTAGTTATTAGTGTCACCAGCTTCAAGGCTGCTGGCGGAGTGGAAAGCAACATAGCGCCCGTCGACAGAAAGCGACGGCGAGACGCCGCCGGTATGTTGATGCCCGGGAACGCTGATCATGCTGGTAGTGGAAGCGTTCCGGTCGTGGACAAACAGATCGTATTGATACACCCATGTGTTCATTACGAAAAACCGCTTTCTTGAGGAAAACGACACAAAGCGGCCATTGCCCGAAATGGAAGCAATGGAAGCAGTGTCTGCTGAGACCTCGAAACCCATATTGCCTTCCGTATCCACACTTACCAGGGTGGTGGTACCGGTGGTCTGGTCATGCACAAAAATATCGCGTTGAAATGGGGAACCCTGGACAACCAGATTGTCGGCGAAGGAATCAAAAACAATATACCTCCCATCGTCAGACAGGGAAGCCAACGCGCTATAGCCATCCGCCTCATCGCCTTGAGCACTGACATTTACCCGGGTGGTGGTGGCTGTTGTCCTGTCGCGCACAAATACGTCATTCAAGCCGTTAGCATCACCTGTCACCAGGTTGCTCGCGCTGGATGAATACGCAATATAGCGCCCGTCAGCAGAAATCTGGGGAAAATTGCTAGCGGCATTCCCCTCGATGCCATTGCTGTCGACACTCATTCGCGTGGTAATAGCCGTGTTGCGATCGTACAGAAACACGTCCCAGGCGTTATTGATGTCGTCAGCCACTAGATTGTTTGCAGCGGACCCATATACGATGTATCGACCGTCGTCTGAGATTGCCGGAGATTGGCTGAAGCTATTAGCGGCGGTGCCGTCGCTGCTGACACTGACCAGGCTGGTAGTGCCGGAAAAGGTATCGCGGAGGAATACGTCGTGGCCGGCAATGGTTCCGCCCTGAACCAGATTGCTTGCCGCAGACGCGAAGGCCACATAGCGGCCATTGCCGGAAATTGCGGGCTCACTACTACCATAGTTGCCCGGTTCCCCTGACCTGCCCACACTGATTGTAGTAGTCCAGACACAGCTTGAAATGATCAGCCCCACACAAACAATCGCCAGGATGCTGGGAATGGAACGGCAGAACTGCAGTGCTTTCCTTTGGATGGCCATGCTGTTGGGCGCTCCGATTTTATTGTTAGTAACAGCTTTGAAAATATAGCATAGACTCAGCCCCTTGGCCCGAAAGGAGTAAAAACGCTCAAACGAAGTCTCCCGTCAAAGAGCAAGCTGGGTTTTTACTCTGCCTGCGTGATCGCGTGCGCTACCAGAGGTAGCCCATGCTCACAATCACGCCTGAGTCGGTATTGTCAAAACCCTCGGGAGGATTGTTCTGCCAGTCGATGTTGTACTGCAGTGTCCCGCTAAGATTTTCCACCACTGGAAAACGCAGCCCTGTCTGGGCATGAAAAATCGTATCCTCTGTGTCCTCCATGCTCACGATCCCCTCGTGGTTGTGGAAGAACTGTATCGCGTCGCCAAACAGGTTTTCGCGATACTGCAGCCCCCAGCGTCCGGCCGCAAAGCTCTGGTCATCTGCCGTTTTGTAGTCCTCGTTGACATAGGTCGGGCCGGCTTCAAGCGCTAGACTGCGTTGCGTAGTATCAAAGAACTGGTAACCGGCGCCACCGCCCAGGGTAGTGCGCAAGTTGAGGTCCTTGAACTTGTCTTCCTGCAGATCTGTATTGGCATAGGCGTACCACTTTTCGCTCAGGAAGTGATCATATTGCATATATGCACGGTTATTGCGCGTGGTGTCTTCGCCTTCGTCCTTCGCGTTCACGCCAGTGGCACCGATGGTGAAACGGTTTTGCAGGCTGCGCGCGACCGCTTCCGCGTCGTAGAACAGCTGGTCGGTGTCAGTATTGCCGCGATTGGCTGTCAGGCCAAGATTGGCGCGACCGCTGAAGCTGACACCCTCGCCACTGACATGCGGTGGCGGATTGATATACGTGATGTCACTCATCGGCAACGGTGTGGTAGTAATGGACTCTCCCGACTTGAGCACCACGGTGGACTCACCGGCCGGTGTCGCCTGCGCGTCCATTAGCGTTTTATCCTTGAGCATGAAGCGCGCCGGTTCGTCGGTCTCAATATTCGTGACTTCGGACCACAACAGTGTGATCGGATCCTTGGCATAGACTGTTTGCAGCGTAAGCTGCTTTTCGTCCTTGCTGACAATGGTGCCACTCAGGCGGTCGCCGCCCTTCAAAATGACAATATCCGCCACCGCCAGCTGCGCGCTGAGGCCATGCAGTGCCAGCGATGCCAGCGTAAGGGAAAGAAAATTCTTCTTCATGGTGATTCTCCTGAAGGTTTTATGTTTGAAGAGTATAGCCGTTCACCCGTAACGGCGGGTAGGGACGCGAGGCACGTAGTTTGCTGCGAGGACTCTGGGCCAAACGGCTAGCATCAAGCTGGTTTGGATTGCGTGCTTTTTCGCTTACGGTCGCGCCGAGCCCGTGCTGTCTCATCTTCGGGGCTTACGACTTTTGGCTTTTCTCCTTTTGCAGCTTTTGATGCGCGACTTAATGCGATCAGATGCAGCGTCTCCCTGTCGGCCAGTTTGGTGGCATTTTTCTGGAGGGTATCCAGCTCCTCAAAACTGTAAACGTCATTCTTCAACTTCTCTATTCTGTCCATGTACCGTCTCCTCTGTTTCAAGTCTCTACCTATCGCTGGAAACGCCGTACTTGCCATAGGGCATTACTGTAGTGGCTAAGTATTTTTGCCCATAGTTTTAGAGGCTAACTGATAGTTTTCCTCTGCCTTGTTTGGTGGCAAGCCACCATTGTGCCGATGCGGCCGGTACTCACTGTAGTAACCGACAATGTATTGGGTGATCAT
>JANNVJ010000097.1:0-55733 GCA_031414375.1 Haliea sp. | reverse complement strand
GGTAACGAATATAGCCGCAAACCTTGTTTGACTATGCTTTGTTCGGGAGCGGGTAGGGCGCTGCGGAAAATGAATAGTGAGGTGTTATGAGGCAGCGCGACAGGTTTGTTATCGCCGCGTTCTGTTCGTACCAGAAGTTGCCCTGGCAAGTTCCAGTTCTCGGAATGTATGGAAAGAGACTGCTCTGGTGATAAGCTCCAATTGTTGCCGAAGCGCGCTTCCAAATAGGCCGCGCAGAATTCCCAAAATGAGGCATACCAGGCCGTACTTTCACCGGCAACTTCATCCGAGCGTGAGGGGATATACCAGCCTTTCATGACTTCCCGTAGGAAGCCATTCTTAACAAGGCGCTCGCGGTGCGTTCTTGTGAGCTGGCTAGAGCGGATGGCAACTATGCCCTGTTCCTGCAATGCCTGCAGGATCTCCAGTGAGGATGCCAGTTTTTCAGCGGGCGTGGCCATGATGTTTCCTTTCTCTGTCTTTTGGGCTTTTGATCAGCTATTACTAGGTTGTTATGTTTTACTATTACTAGGTTATTGTGTCAATCTAACACTAGGTTATTGTGTTATATGGTTGTCAGGTTTTTATGTTAAAAATGGTTATCTAATTAATATATAAGTAGATTTATATACAGCATGCTTGTAATTCGATGAGAGTATATGGGTTTGCAAAAGTACTGTTATGCACAGTTTAACTATGCAAAAAATAAAGTTTTTAAACCCTTGCTGATCAGCTTCCGCAGAACGAAGCATTTCACCAGGTTGAGGCAGAAGAAGAGTACTTTGCGCTCAAGGGCCGTACTGCGATCAATCTGTTCGTGCGCGACATGCAACGCGCGTCGGTTGATATTGAACTGACCTACCTGCCGATTGCGAACAGACGGGGAAGAATACGAGAGAGGCAATAGCCGGTAATCTGGAGGAACTTCTATCTACCTAGAATTCACGTCAGCTCTGTGTTTGGCACGATGATCGACCAACGGCGTAACCTGCTTAAAATCCGGGTGGAACTTATCGGAATCTCGCCACCAATCTGGCGAGAGATTCTGGTGCCGGCCCGATACTCCTTCTGGGACCTGCATGTGGCCATCCAGGATGCGATGGGTTGGCTCGATTACCATCTCCACGAGTTTCGGTTTGGCGGGTCCTCAGTCGATGATGCGTTGCTTATCGGGATACCTTCGGACGAAATGTGGAATGACTCGCCGGAAGTGCAGCCCGGCTGGAACATCCTGGTCATCGATTTTCTATCCGAGTTTGGGGATAGTGCAAAGTACGAATATGATTTTGGTGATGGCTGGATCCACGAGATTACCCTGCTGGGTGTCGAGCCCAGGGAGAAAGGGCAGCGCTTCCCGAAGTGTGTCGCTGGTGCGCGAGCCTGCCCACCGGAGGACTGTGGTGGCGTCCATGGCTACGAGTCATTATTACAAGTCTTGTTTGATCCGTCCCATCCTGAACATGAATCGATGAGTCACTGGATTCCCAAGGGCTGGGGGCCGGAGTTGTTCAAGCCGGACAAAGTGCGCTTCGATAATCCGCTGAAGCGATGGGAAAAGGCCTTTGCAGCGGCGGACAGGTAGTCGTAATCCAAATGGTCGCCACTGCCGGACTTTTGCCGGGATCAGTCCTGCTTCGTTGTGCATTTCGGTGCAACTTGCAACGGGCGTCACCGATAAAAGTTAAATTAAAACAACTGGTTGGAAATTGACTGGTCGACTTTTAATCCATCACGGTCCACCACCAAAATCGTGAACCTCGAACTAGCCGTCGTCCTGCAAGCGGCTCATCAAAGCCTGCACAACCGGAGGCACCTCAGCTTTTTGCGCATGCATGTCGATGATCGCGAGCAGTTTAGCCGCCGCGTTATAGATCGTTGCGTGATGAGCGTCGCTATAGTACCTGATCGCGCCAGGCCCATCACTGAACGGCAGGGCAACGGGCTCACGGTATTCACAACTGACAATCGCAGCCTTGCCCTCGCCGTAGACATAGCAGAACGTGAGATCGTTCCAGGTCTGCTCATCAATTTCACCGGCATTGTAGAGTAGGTATGTTGCACGTAGAAACTCGCTTTCACGACTATCCAGCGTTGCAAGGTCGCGCGCGATGTGAAAGCTCATACTGCTGTAGGCCGTTTCGGTTGATCCCAGGCTGTGCTGGTGCGAATACTCGAAATCCCACATCGTGTCGAATTCAACCACACCGATCCTGCCATCAAACATCTGGTTAATCGCGGCTTCACGCTCCTGCGGATCAGACCCGAGTTGTTGCCACGCACTCAGGACAGGGCCGGGATCCGCCACACGGGGAGAATCTGCGGTTGTTAGTCTTATCAAGCGCGCGCGCTCTGCCCGCGAATTCAGCGCGTGCACAATCAGTCCCGCTATGCCTGCCGCCAATGCCAAGACAACAATTTTTCCCGGTGCGGAAGCTGGCCGACCAACCCAGGCAGTGACGCCATACGCCACAAACCAAAGCACTGCGAACGCCAGCCAGGATCTAAAATCCCAGCCTTTAAAGATTGACACTGTGTTCCCTCGTTTCCAAACTGCTGTTGGGCGGGTTCGCGCCAGTTCCTACAACATCGCTTTCGCTTTGCAAAATTCTTGCTTCTAACACGTATTCCAGCGCGGCATTCCGGCTGCTCGTTACGACGTTGAACCATTGATACGCTGGAAGATAATCCTGCGGTACGCCACTGCCAACTTTAGATAGCGCCCCCAGACACCATCGCCGAAATCAAACATAGCGCCCAAACTCCACGCCCCGTCGGTATCCCCTTGGGCGGCTGCCTTGCGGTACCAACGGGCCGCCTGCACATCGTCCTGCGGCACGCCATTGCCAGCCGCATAGAGGTCGCCCAAATTAGACTGGGCGTGGACATTTCCCTGTTCGGCCGCCTTGCGATACCAGCGGCCTGCCTGCGGATAATCCTGCGGCACGCCATTGCCAAGCTCATACAGCTCGCCCAAATTCCATTGTGCGTTGGCATAACCCTGTGCAGCGGCCTGGCGATACCAGCGGGCCGCTTGCACATAGTCCTGCGCCACGCCTTCGCCTAAGTAATACTTGCCGCCCAATTGGTATTGCGCATCTGTATGCCCCTGTTCGGCGGCCTTGCGGTACCAACGGGCCGCCTGCACATGGCCCTGCGGCACCCCCTGGCCTTCGTCGTACATGACGCCCAGAGTGAATTGCGCGTCTGCGTAACCCTGTTCAGCGGCGTTTGAGAATAGGCTAAAGGCTGCTGCAAAATCCCCTGCATCATACGCGGCGAAACCGTCATCAATGGCATCGCCTCGCGCTGAACATGCAAGCCCGATGGATAAGAGAATCGCCACCAGGCGCGGTAGCAGTGCAGGTATGCGCATGATTTTTTCCACCCTGTTTTCATTATTAATAGGGGTACTAGCCGCCGTCAGTACAGTGACGGGAGGCTAGTGTACACAATCCGCAAAGTAGCTCAGAGCAAACTTCGTTCCAATAAGGGATAAAGCAATGGGAAACAGACAGTTATCTTTCCAACACGCCTAGTCTACGGCAGCTGAATCGGCAGTGTTGTAAAGAATGGTGACAGTTTATACGCCGGTTCTGAGGATTGGCTTTACGGACCATATACCTAGACAGGCGCTGCAGTTAATGAGTTACCAGCACTCTTCGTTATTTTCTATACCCTTGGCATTCTGGGCCCTCTTGGCCCCGGTGGAGTCCTGTATAAAAATAGCGCAACGGTCGTCCTGCTCCTGCGGATCGTTGGCGACAGGCGTCGCCGTCAGGACATAGCAGGTCGCTATGGCTCCGTCCGCGTCCGTGTATTCGTCGTCCGCATCCGTACAGCTCGTGGCGTTAACTTGATAGTGACCTTCCTCAGTAATCATCGGGTCGTTAGTAATCGGCGGGTCGTTTATAAACCCCAGCTCCTCCATATCAATGGTGTAGGTTTTGCGGTCCAGCATCAGACTCTCCTGCCGGTTGGACACGCTCATCAGGCCGGCTTTGGCATCCGCGCGCTTGCCCTTGCGTACACTTTCGCGATAAAGCGGCAGGGCAAGCGATGCGAGGATCCCCACAATGACCACGACAATGACCATCTCCATCAGGGTGAACCCCGCAGCGCGGCGAGACCTATACCTTGTTCTGGCGGTAACGGGGAGGGGCATCAGTATTCCTCCTGATACCAAAAGGAGCCGTAGGGGTCGGGTAGCTTGTCGCCGGGGCACAGTATGCCGTTGCCGCATGTACCGGGCTGATCTTCGGGAGGAGGAGCGCCTGGAGGAGGCACCAGGCGTATCTCACCATCTTCGCCAAAGTAAAGCGACACGGTGCTTAAAATCCCGCAATCTAAACACTCGATCATGGGTACCCGATCATAGTCCGAAGTGGCGTCAGTTAGGCGAACGCTGTATAGGCGCCCGGTTCCCGGAGTGGGTTCACACACTTTCTCTGCATCAAGCCCTGGAGAAAAAGTTGTAAAGTACACCTTGCCACCGAGCGTGAGCGACTTAGCCATGCTTTTCTCGCCGGGAGCAGTCAGGTCCAACCGCCAGCCGTTGGCGGAGCCCAATGCTGCAACTGCAGCATCCCGGGTGTCGGCATCGACGCTCTGGATCGCGTTGGCCGTGACATCGTACAGGTCATCCACCGATAGCGGCAGATTACAGCGGAAGTCGTCGATGGTTTTAGGATCAGTATCGCAAGCACTGGACCGCACAAACTCAGTAAAATAGGGCAACACCTGCGTATCACGGAGCATGTAGAATTGATCGTCAACGTCGGTCGAGTTGGGATTGTTGCGATCACCACTGCCGATGGCAACCGCATCAAACGATTGACCTTGATACTTGGTACGCACAAGGTCCGGTGCATTGAAGAAGCGACGATCGGTCGCCGCCGTGCCCCCATTAAGCTCCGCCAGCTTGATGATGCGGAAGGTATCCTGGCTTGATGTGGGCAGCGTGGCACCGGGCAGGTCAACGCGCCATACGTTGCCCCCGGTATCGCCGAAATAGACGCGGTCGGTGAGTGCGTCCCCATTGCTGTCCAGCGGCGTTACCGTTGATGCAACGGAATGCGTCAGGCCCGTCTCCTGCATATTGGTGGCAGAATCAGCAGCAGGAGTCACTTGCCATAGCAGCGCCCCGGTGGCGGCATCAACGATGAACAGCCCGCGGCCCACGGCATCGGCCGTGACAACGCCGGTGGCATCCTTGTTGGTGTCATAGCCCGCAGCGAATATCAGTACCGGCTTGGATTTGCCGTCGCTATCTTTATACCCGGGAATTTTTGTGACCACCGGCCGCGACCAGGTTTGCCCCATTTCAGCAAATCCACTCTGCGAGGGATCGAGCTTCCACAGGAAGGCAGGGCTGCCGGGGTTGGATATGTCGAGCGCATAGATCGCATCTCCGCCACGGCGCAGGGTAAGGTAAACATAGGCCTTATCTTTATCGCTGGCATCAATGGTGCCGTCCCTGTCCACGTCCAGGGTATAGAGTACCGGCGTATTGTCCACACCGTAAACATGCTGTGACGACACCGGATTGGTGGCCCGCTGGCGTAATACGGGCGCCAGTTCCTTGGGGAAAAATGCCCAGTCTTCGTCGCCGTTGTCATTGCCAAACATATGCACAAAACCGGCGTTGGTGCCAACCACCAGACGCAAGTCTGGCTCGTCCTTGGTAAAGCTGCCCAGCGCGCCATAGTTCACCACTAACGGCTGACTGTGCAGTATGTCGCCCAGCACCCAGGGTCTGGTTTCGCTGGTGACGGTGTCCTCATCTTCATCATAGACGTCAGAGCCGCGCGCCCACGCAATCAGGGTATCCAACTCTGCCTGGTCGGTCACCCCGAAAAAGGTAAACAGCTGCGCCGCGTCAGCAAAGCCAAAGGCTGCGTAATTGAGATTCGTGCTATTAAAGTCCTGCAGGGCCCCAGCCGTATCCGTGTTACTTTTAATCACCCTTGTAGCCGGGTCGCGGGCAGCCAGTAAGCCACCCACCCCTCCGGCCTCCACCTTGGCGCCATCAGCCGAGGGACTCCAGAAGGTAGTGGCAGTGTCCTTGATAAAGCCGGTCGCAGGATCAATGGCGTCGTCGCCGTTGGCATCCACCAGTGTGACCGAGCCGCCTGACGTCGCTACCTTCAGCTTCTTGATATTGCCGCGCCAGTCAATGCGCTGGTCCGGCTTGAACATCGTGTAGAACACCTCTTCGCGACTCTGGGTGCGACTGAAGGTATCCACGGCCACCGCGGGTGAGGTGAAGGTACTCTCTTTTGACTCGATACTCCTGACAAGATCGATGAAGGCAGCGGTTAGTTCAGCGTCGCTATTCGCCGTGAAGTACAACCCCTGGCCGGCTACTGCAGCGTCTTGCAGCAGCCGCTGGTCGGTGTCGAAGCCGATGGTATACGTAATACCATACTGGTTGCCGTTGGTAGAATCCCTGTCCAGGTCGGTATTGGCCATATACCCGGCAATTTCCGGCAAGCAGTTCTTGACTGGGAAGGTCGAGCCAAAAGCAGGATATGTTTTACAGGTCTTGCCCGTCAGGGTCTCGATTCTCGCATTCGCATCGGTATCATTGTCGGGTTCGCCATCTGTCACCACCACGATATAGACATTGCAATCGGTAACAGGCGACTTGTAGGTTCCTGCGGGGTTTTCCGCTCCTTCATCACGCGGCAATATGTCGGCAAAACCCAGGTTGATACCCAAGCGACTAAAACGTTCATAGTAGGCACCCTTGCCGCCATAGACGAGTGTCTGCCCGGACAGGTAGCGGTAAGCTTCGTAGGTCGATTCGCACAGCGGGGTACTGCCGCTGGCGGTAATTTTGGATAAATCGGTGAGTAGTTTCGAGCGCTGGGTCTTCGTCATGTTTGCCAAGATGCGGCTCACGATGCGCCCGCCGTTAGCGTCGGCAATAGGGCGTTCTCTGTTCGCTGGCCAGTTGCCGTTGAACTCGAGCAGGCCAAAATCGATACCGGGGTTATCACTAATCAGGTCCCCGATGACTTTGATGGCGGTGTCCATTTTGGGAGGGCCGCCGCCCGCTGGCGGGTCCCGCATGCTCCCGGAGTCATCGATAGCAATGAGCACCTTCGGCTTGCTGTTGCTTTTGTAAATCTCGGTATCGTCAGCACGCAGGGTCGCATTTGATCCGAGCATTGCCAGACCCACTAAAAGCAGGGTCCGACTGATATTCCCCAATTTGTTGCTACTCATGGCTGTGTTCTCCTGTGCGTTCAACGTCACCGGTGTCGCTTTAATCCCAAACCTGAGTCTGGCCGCCGTATCAATTGGTCCCGCCTATAAGGGTATGTACGACGCCCAGATTGACCTTGGTACGCGCCTTCCTAAGGACTTCGTGCTCTGATTCGACTCGATAGTAATCACAGTCAAATACACCAACACCTGTGCCCTCCTCACTTCTCGGACAGGAGGTGGCAGCGCTAGTGACAAACACGTCCACGTCTACCGAATCGGTGCCATCGTTGATGTTACGCAAGGGATGGTCGGTTGCCGGATCAAATGCCGTAAAGGGTTCGAGGTTATCAATCCCCTTAAAGGGATTATTGGCGGGATCTTTTGCCAACGCTAACACGGCAATGACACCTGCTTCGGCCGACTGAAACGAGGTAGAGGCATCGGCCATGTTGTTCGACATTTTCAACCCCATGGAACTGTTGCTGGCAGCGATCAAGCTGATGACGGTCACGATCAGTAGAAAAAGAAGGGAGACCACCAGTGCCAGACCACGGTGGTGTGTGCTAATTTCGAAGGATTTCATGCGCCACCCCGAATAATGAGTTTCAGATTTCTCAGTGAGACACTGGTGAAGACCATGAGTCGACGGAAATTGTCGTTGGGAGTCACTTTCACACTATCGTCGTCGATAGCGCCCAGATGGTAGGTTTTCTCATCCGTGTATTGCGGGTCCGGTGTAGGACTCCTTGCCAATATGTAGACCTCTACGGAGTCGACTTGCGACCAGTTGGAACCGACACCGTCCACATTCGTGTAGCGATCGACCTCTCCATCGTCATCATCATCGAAACCGAATATCAGGCGCAGGTTCTCCACGCCCTCGGCCAAATCCTCGGTTTTCAGTACCATGGCCGCGCCGTTCCATTCAAGGAATCTGCGGCTGAGCTGTGGAATATCCTTATCAGGGTCCTTGCGTACATAAAATACTTCGTACTCGTATTCCCAGGCGGAGCTGTTGGGCATCTCACCACCGGCGGAAATATCCGGTGGGGGGTCATTACCGTCAAACATCCGGCCTTCGACATTGTTGGTCATCACATAGGTTTTCTCCTCCTGCAGTTTTGTGGGGGAGTTAATTTCACCGTCGTCCTTGGTTGGATCATGGGGCCGGGGGCTGTCTGTATACGGGCGCGGCAATACGTGTTTGATCACCAGCACGTCATTTTCGATTCCGTTCGGGTCGAAGGCGTCTTCAATACAGTCTTTAACAGTAGCGTCATCGGAGTGGGCTGCAAATACAAACTGGCTCAGGTTATGGGCACTGGCGAGTCCGGTGCAGTCATCCGTCACCGGGGTTAGATTGGGGTCACGTTCGACCATAGCGACACTGATTTCACCAAAGAATCCCGCATGGCGCAGGGAGTCTTCCATTATGAGTTTGGCAAAACGCGCGTTCTCGCTTAGGGCCGCGACTTGTTCAACCTCCACATAGGAGCGCTTGGATGCCAGGTAGATGGAAATTGCGCCGGCGATCAGTATGACCCCCAGCACCAATCCGATCATCAGCTCGATCAGGGAGAGGCCAGCCTGCTTGCGTTCAGCGATCGCCGCGCCCATCGTCACAGCTCCGTCTCGTCAAGCACGTAGGTGTTGGTGACAACCTGGCGACGGTACTCGTCGGTGCCGGCGTCACTGCCGCCACAAATCATTTCGCCATCCTGCACCGCGTCACGTGATTTTTGTAGGCCGCGCCACTGGATGATCACGCTCAACAGACCCGTTCTGTCGTGACCCGGAGATGCGGTGAAGACTATGCAACCCCGGGGCTCGATAAGGCCGGCCGTGTCGGCGCCGTCAACCGTCGCCATCGCACCATTCAATGCCTGTTCCCAAACCCAAAGATCGTGGAGCGCTAATTGGTCGGTACTACATGTTGCCGCGCGGCAGTTGGGAGCGGGTTCGGCCCCCCGGCTTGTACCTCCAACCGGCGTTCCAGTCCCAATATCGTAAACCGGTAGACCGGCGGGATTACTGCGAATGCGCTCGACGATGGCGTCCGAGAGCGTCACGGCGCGAGTATGCTGGATAGCCAGATATTGGGACGTTTTGGATACACCCATCAGGCTGACAATACCCAGCACCCCGAAGGACAGGATAGCAAAGGCTATGAGCGCTTCGATCAGCGTGAAGCCCCGTTGCAGCTCAAGGCGGTGTGTTCTATGTACAGTCAAGCTCATTTTCCTCATGATCGAGCATCACATCCGTGTCCTTAGGGTCTTCGGCTGCCCTGACTATACCACTCGATGTCAAAATCAAGCCCCGTGCCTCGGTTTCGCCACGATCATCGCAAATTGTGAAAGTGCCATTAAAGTCGGTCGCGTAGCCGCGGGCGTCGAACCTGACGCGGTGATCTGGCAGATCGCTGTAAGTGAACTTGCTGGTGTAAACGTCGAGAATCTTGGCGAGAACTATCTCGTCGCCATCGGGAGTGGTGGGATCATCTACGGTACCGTCGCCATTGGTATCGCGAAAGGCGATATAGCCATCCTTCCACTCACCGCTGCAGGAGGTGCCGTCGTTGCTACTGCAAAGTGTAACAAAGGTACGCTGCGCCAGCGCCTCTGAACGAGCGGTATTCAGCGCTGCCCTCATCTCATAGACAAGGGACAACATACGATTGTTCTTAAGAAGGATAGAGAAAGAGGGCAATGCGACCACCAGCAACGCGGAGGCAATCGCCAGCACTGCCATCAGCTCCACCAGGGTAAACCCTGGTGTATACATTTTACGCACTGCCACCCGCACCATCCCGACCTTCACATTTTGAACTCTACCCAGTTAGCTCAGACATTATGCACTAATTGTGCAGAGCCTTTTTTTTCATTTTGGCAGAGTTCAAGTCTGCATCAATTTTCAACATAGTATAGGGCTTTGGGGTGTCAAAGGAGCAGGCAGTGGTGTGTGACTTGTGTCACAATTTCCGTACTATCGCACGACGATTCGTGTGATATTTCGATATATCTCAATTCGCGAACTTGACAGTTTTGGAATTTCTACCGTGAGAACATCCACGCCCCAGTTTACCTTCCTGAGGGGAAAACACGCTTTGTCTTCCACCTGCAACTGGGTAAGACTGTGGGTGAGTGCCAGCCGCAGGGGCAATTATGGCCAAGTTAATCAATTTTAGTGGTTTGCGGGCCGTGGTCACTGGCGCCTCCAGTGGCATCGGGCGTGGTATCGCGTTGCGCTTGGCAGCCCAGGGCGCTGATGTTGCGCTCGTTGCACGGCGGCAGGAGCCCTTACAGGTTCTGGCAGCGGAAATCGAGTCGCTGGGTGTCCGCGCGCTGACCGTGCCTTGTGATGTTAGCAATTACACGCAAGTGCAGTATGCCTGCGCGCACATCCTTGAAGCCTTCACCCACGTTGATATCCTGTTCAATAATGCCGGCTACGGTCATCACCGGCGGTTCCTGGATTGGGATATCGAGGACCAGCAACGGATGATGCAAACCAATTACTTTGGTAGCGTGTACTTCACCAAGTTGCTATTGCCGCAAATGGTGGCGCGCAAGCATGGCTGGCTGGTCTTCATTGCTTCGGTGGCCGGCAAGTTTGGTACGCCCGATGAGAGCGCTTACGCCGCCTCTAAATTCGCCACCGTTGGCATGGCAGAAGCCCTTTCGCTCGAAGTGGAAGATGACAATGTACACGTACTCACCGTGTGCCCTGGGGCGATCAATACACCATTCTTTGATGAGGAGGCGCTAAGTCGTATGCCGCCTGTGTCCAGGAATCACATGGCGGATCCTGAAAAGCTGGTCGATGAGATATTCAAAGCGCTGCGCAAGGCCAGGCATGAGATCACCTACCCGAAGAGCATCCGCGCTGGCTATATTGTGCGCGCGCTGGCGCCGGAATTTATGCGTCGGCAAATGAAGCGGGTAACGCTGGATGCCATGGATGATTAGGTAGCTGGTAGGCTCAGGGGGAATTTGGATTTCTGCTGTGCGTCATGTATGGTGCAAACCGTGTGCCCGCATCGTTGCGGCGGGTCGTCCTGGAACCTGCACAGAAAAGTCTGCCCCCTCGGAGAAGAAATTCTAGTGCGCCGTGAAAGTGATCCTGACTGATGCCTTTAGCCCCTAAATCGTTATTTGGCTCCAGTCTGTTGGTTCGCTGGTTGCCGCTGCTTGCGTTTTGCGCGGTGATTGCCCACCACTTCTGGTTTGTCACTAGCCACGCGATCAATATCCCTTACCAGGACGATATTTACGATTTCCTGCGGTTTGTCAATTTAGTTGAAACTGCCGAAACAACCGGTGGTGCATTCCAGGAATGGTTCAGTCAGTACAACGATCACCGTACCAACGCGTCGCGCCTACAGGTCTATGCCGCCTACCTTGTGGCAGGCGAGGTGAATTTTCGCACACTGACTGTTCTTGCCCATCTCGCGCTGCCGCTGATGCTGTTGTTGTTTTACCTGAGTGTCAGGGGCGAGGCGTATCGCTGGCTGTATCTGTTGGTCGCGGCGCTGCTCTTGTTGAACCTGAGGTCGCATACGGTTGTCTTATGGAGTCAACCCGCCTTTGCCTACTACTATGTGTTTTTTTATGCTTTCGCCTGCCTGTTTGCGCTGCACAAGGTCACGGTGCCGAAATTCGTGCTCGCCGCGGTATGGTGCTCTCTCGCGTCATTTACCTATGCCTCTGGCCAGGTGGTCTGGCTGCTGGGTCTTGCAAGCCTGCTGCACCAGTGGTTGGTGACCGGTCGTAAATCATTCCTGTATCCACTGCTGTGGTTGTTGGTGGCCGTTGCCATGCTGATGGTGTGGCGCATCGGTTTCATTGGCCACGTACAGGATATCCCGTCCGCGCAAATTCTTTCGGCGTGGCCAAGCCAGCTCATTGATCCGCCGCCGCGGTTAGATCAAGCCCTAGCGCGGTATGCGTCCTGGCTTCTGGTCATCCTGGGCTGCGCGTTTATTGATTCCAGCACGCTGGGGGCGGGAGTCTTCGGTTTTGTCATGCTGGCGCTCTTGTCGTTCATCACTATCAGGTTTTATAAGCATGAAGACATCCGGTTGGCGCTGTGTTGCTGGTTTGTCGTTGCCTCCGCAGCAGCGGTGAGTATGGGCCGGGCATTGATGCTGTCATCGGATTACGTGTTGCAACAGAGGTACAACTTTTTCTCGGTTGTGTTGCTGTGTACTTTGGCCTTGCTGGTGCTGGTAAGGTTTGCCGTGTTCAGGACATCCGCGGTCTATCTGGTTGTGCTGCTGGCGGGGATCTACTGGGCTTGGGCCTGGCGCCATTTTGAGGCGCCGTTGCAAGAGACAATGAATTATCGCTACAGTGATTTTAATGAGGGGCGATATTGGGTGGTGAGCAAGACACCTTCCGAGTCAGATGCCATTGTGAGGGAGTCTATTGCAGCGGGGATTTATAACCCACCTTGCAGACCATTCCCGATGTGTGAAACGCCTACGATGCCCAAGGAGTGACTATTCCCTATGATTTGCGCCCAACGATAACAAACTGACCGCCAAAGAAGCGCCACAAAAACGGCAATCGCAGATAGGTTTTCACAAGTAGCGGGTGCTGGGGAAGTTTTGAGTCGGTGCTGAAGGGTATGAAGCGATCAACAAGCTTGACGACTTTAAATCCCGCTTTTTCAAAAGCTTCCCGACACGACACGTGGGTAAGCGGTAAAACATGATCATAATAGTCCCAGTATTTTCCGGGCTCGCAGCGCAGATTAGGCTGCATGGCAAGGTATATCCCCCCGGGCTTTAACACGCGCCAGGCCTCTGACAAAACCTGATCCATAACTTCCTTACTGGGCAAATGTTCAAAGAAATTGCTGCTAAAACAAACGTCAACAGAAGCGTCTTGCAGCATGCGAAGATCCGTGGCACTACCGAGATGAAACTCGATCTCCTTTGGGAGGCAGGCTGCGGAATCAGGATTCAGGTCAACGGCAATTTTCCTGGCGGCACAAATATGCCGGATAAACTCGCCGTATCCGCTTGCAATCTCAAGGACAGTGGATTTGTGGGGAATAAACTGCTGGAAATAGCTTTCACAAAGCACTTTCCAGACTAAATCCTTTTTGTCGCGCTTGGCGTCAGAAAATCGTATTTGGTACAGTTTGGCCAGGTCTTCCATAATTTAGCGCTGCCGCCGCGTGCGCCCTTCAGGCAAATCATAGTTGTCGGAAAATATTTCTTTACGAATCCGCCAGATGTCCTTAATGGTGCCCATTATATTTTTGTAGGACGTTGCCGATCCCTGCCCGAAATCTCTCGGGAAGGTCTGAATGCCAACTTCACCCACAGGAAAGCCACGCAGCATTGACTTGAGTGTTAGCTCGGCCCCAATGAAGGGACTGTCAGAGCTCAATTCCAGGTCGTCCAGTACCGCGCGATGGATTAGCCTGATCCCGGTTGAAATATCCCGGAACGGGCTTTTGAACACGACTCGCAGGACTGTGTTGTAGACGAAAGAGATGAATATTCTCCGGGTTGAATAGAGTTTCCTGTATCTGAACGCGATGATCAGCATGTAATACTCGCTTACGGCCAGCATCTTCTTCAGATCGAAAACATCGTATTCGTTATCGCCATCTATCATACAAATTATGTCGTATTGAGAGGCGGCAATACCTGTTTTCATGGCGGCGCCATATCCTCTATTCTGCGGATGATGCACTACAGAGATTTTTTCATGCTCCACAGCCAACTGATCCGCTATAGCACCGGACGCATCAGGCGAGCCATCGTTCACGATGATAATCTCAAAGTCCTGGGCCACTTCCTCAAGCAATTCAAGCGCCCTGTGCGCAACGACACGAACGGTGTTTTCATCGTTGTATACAGGGAAAAACAGGCTGATATTGGGTTTGATTTTAGTCATAGTGTCAGAATGAAAGCCGTTTAAAGATCACCCAGGGCAACAACTGCACCACGCGATAAAGAATATACCAGGGGCGCGGCAGAAACCGTTTGCCACGGGTAAACCGTCTTTTATAAACAAGGTCGGCTACGCGATCGGGCGCAGCCATCGGGAATAGCAGGTTTTGTGCGAAAGCCAGGTTTGTGTCCAAATAACCAAGAACGTAATACTGGCAGCTAAGCCCACTGTTGGCCGAGGCATGGGCCAGGCTTTCGAAGTATGACTCCAGAGCACGCTTGGCGGCAGCATACGCTGCGTTTCTGCTCCTGCCTCGTGCTGTTGCAATGCTACCAAAGCCGACTATGACGCCGGAGTTTTTCTCAAGCGTCGGCAAGTAGTGATTCAGAAGTTGCACGGGGGAAAGGTAGTTCACGTGCGTTAGTTGTTCAAGTTTTTCGTCGCTCAACCCCACCGCATCATTGTCGTCATTCATCCCGGCAGGCAGTAGCAGGCCTTGCAGGGGATGATGTTGCTCAAGTACGGAGTCGATCGCGTCGAACGCTAGAGGGCTGCAGTTCAGGTCGATGGCAACCGGGCTAACTTTTACGGCATATTTTAGCGAGAGATGGTTTGCCAGCGGAATGGTATCCCTGGTGTCACGGGACACCAGCACCAACTCACAGCCCGCCGCCGCAAACCTTTCCGCCAGGGCCCGCCCAAGACCGGAAGAACCGCCTATAATCACATATGTCACAACAGACCGAGCCTCTGGGACAGCTCTGATCGCATGATTCTGCCTGCATCATATGCGAACAGATCCTGCTTGAATTGTGCGAAGCTGGTGATGCTCAGCTCCGCCACCTCTTGTGGAATCCTTGAGTCTTTCGACAGATTCGGTTGCCCTCCCACATCTAAAATAAGCTGATCCAGTTGGTGCATAAACAAATCCGTCTTGGCGTTGCGGTAGCAGTCTATTGCAACGAGATAGCCAGTACCCGACATACTAAGCGACTTTTGCACCCCATGAAATCGTTTCAGGGATAACATCATCGTAGGCGCCCTTGTTTCACAAACCAGTCTGTTCAATGCCTGCGAACAAGGACCAATGTTGTCTTCGCTTACCAGAAACTGCGTTTCTCTCAGCCCCGGCCTACCAAAGAGCTTATGGAAATACACATTAGAAGCAAATGGAAATGATGCGTCCATGACGCTCATCACAGAAACGTCTTTTTTGTATCGACCGTAAAGTAACATACCTGAATTTGCGATACGCGCGGATAAACCATTCCATGCAGAAACGGGGAGTCTTGCGCGACTGGTTGCTGTCATGGGATGGAATTTTAGTGGCCTTGGTTGGGCCTTGGCATCCATCCATCGCCCTGTATACACAATCCCTTTGCCAAAATTGGATCCGGCGGTGGCATCGTGCCAACTGTAGGCAATATCGGCATCACAGGACGACAGTTCGCTTTCGGCCTCCTCGAGACTGCCTACAGTCTTTCGAGTAAGCGCAATCCATGGTGCCGGTAGTTTAGCCAACTGCAAGGTCACGTCGACAATTACGCCTGTCAAACCATAGCCGCCGCAGGTCATCGAGAAGAGTTCTGGGTTCACTGCAGGTGAACATGACTGGTAGCCTTTTTGTGGATGAAATACAGTGAGTTGCTTTACCCAATCTGCGAACGTTCCATCCTTGTAGGGATTCTTGCCATGCACGTCTGCAGCGACGCAGCCACCTACCGTAATCAGTGGATACCCAGGCAAGACGGGAAAATAAAGTTGTCGCTGCAATGCCCACTCCATCAAATCGATCAGGCGTACGCCCACCTCGACTTTGAGTGTGAGCGTCTGCGCATCGAATTCCAGAAACCGGTTGAACTGGGTCATTTCCTGAACGAGTGAGTGCTCCCCGAAACTCGCGGCCGAATAGGCGTATCCGCCACCGCGAGGAATTCGATAATTAGTACTGTCAGGTGCTTCCAGGTGACAGAAGCGATCGGGACGTTGATGCTTTGTGGATAGTCTGACGGTGCCGTCAAAGGTCGTAAAACACGTGTCTCTGACTAGACCTTCAATCATTTGAGCGTCTCATCCCGCGCAAGTAAATGGGTGGAAATCGCATGGCTGTAGGCCACGGCTCCCACCACAGTCGCACTGCCCAGCAGTACAAGTTGCACAATCGTGGCGGCCACCAGCGCAGCGGATGACGAAAATTCAAATAACACAGAAGAGATATAGAAAGCATACTGCAGTGTCCCGATACTGGCAGGTGCAGCGGGTATTGCAGCGGAAATGCCCGTTATCCCAATCAACAGTATGGTCTG
Organism: Haliea sp.; assembly: GCA_031414375.1. Taxonomy (GTDB): domain Bacteria; phylum Pseudomonadota; class Gammaproteobacteria; order Pseudomonadales; family Halieaceae; genus Marimicrobium. Next base: position 39,310 of record JANNVJ010000097.1, on the reverse strand, counting down.
GTTAATGTCAAGCTGAACGTCCAGCGCCATAAGAATTGACCAGATCACGATGCAGTTGAGGATCCAAATCGCCAGCGTGGTACTCAGTAACTTCAGGTAGATTGATGAATCTTCAAGGACATGCAGACCCTGCATCAGATTTTGTACCTTGACACCCAGCGCCTTCAGTCTGACGTTGAGGTAGTTGTTTTTCCTGGCGACGAGAAAATATACCAGTATCGCCAGTAGAGTGATAGGCACTACTAGTATAGACAGGGCTTTGGTCACATTCTCCATAGCATCGAGTTGCGTTGTGGTTACGAACAATACCCCCCAAGCCGTCATGCCGAGGATCAACACCATGTCGAAAAGGCGTTCTACGATGATAGATCCAAAAGCCGTCAGTCTGGATACGTTTGCCAGCCTGCCCAGTAGATCGGCCCGGAAAGCTTCGCCCAATTTCGCCGGTAGCACGTTGTTGGCGGCATAACCCGATATAAATGCGATAGTGACTTTATAAACGGAAACGGGTGGTTTGAGTTGCGACAAGAGAGCTCGCCACCGAACGACGCGCAGAGTCAGCTCAATCCAATACAAAAAAAAGGCAAACACAATCCAGGCGTAAGTAATACTTTGCAATTCGCCTTTGACTTCACTCCAGCTTACGTTTTTGATGCTGAGAAACAGTAGCGCAGCACCTACCATCACCCCCAGAATGAACCTGAAGTACTTACTTCTGAATATTGAACCTTTCGCACTGATCATGCATTTCCTTTTCTGCTCATCTGCAGTGGGTGAGACTGGATCCTATGGACAAAGGTGCCCGGTGGTCAGGCGAAGCTGTCGAAAAGCACCTTTACTGCGCCACTTTTGCCCTGGTCAAAGCAGGTCATAAAGGCATCGCGGTAGTCCCGCATGGCGTAGTGATGGGTAATGATCGGGGTGACATCCAGGGCGCGGTGCGTGATGAAGTCGAAATACCACTCCATAGCGTGTTTGCGCTGCCCCTCAAATTCCTCGATGCCAAAGCCGTTGGAGCCGATAATACTGATTTCCTTAAAGTACAGAGGCGTCCACTCGAAGGATTTTGACGGTTCCACTCCTATGATGACCATGGCGCCAGAGGAGCGTGTCACTCGCAATCCCACCTCCATGGTTTCGGCGGAGGAGACGGTATCGTAGACCACATCGACTCCGCCGTTGAGCATGGGCAGCCCGGCCCAGGGTTCGTTCAGCGCCGCACCCGTGTCCGCTGCGATGGCGTGCACCAATTGTTTGGTCGGATGATGCGGCAACACCACATGTGCACCTAACTGCCTGGCCAGGTCCGCCTGGTGGCCGAAGCGTGCCACAGCCAGAATCCGCACTGTAGGGTGAATGATGCGCAAGATCGCGATGGCCAACAAACCCAGCGTGCCGCAGCCGTACACCAGTACCGAGCCATTGTCCGTTGGCGGCGCCTTCAGAATGGCATGGAAAGAAACCGAAAACGGGTCGCCCAGCACGGCTTCTTCATCACTGATGGCATCCGGGATGGGAAACCACTGGGATTCGTGGCCCGGAACCTGCTCGGCAAAGCCTCCGGTTGCCGATGCGCTGTTGCCATGGTGAATGCCGCGTTCCAGGTGGCCTGCGCCGAAGTTCAGGCACTGTGCCAGTTTGCCCTGCAAGCAGAACTTGCAGGGTGCCAGCCCGCGGGTGACGCATGACAGCCACGGGTTGAGCAGCACGCGATCTCCGACACGATGGCTGCTGACGGTGTCACCCATGCGGGTCACCACCCCAACCACTTCATGCCCTAGCACCTGGGGCCAGGAAATCATCGAAGTCATGGGGTTGTCGATTCTGCCATTCATGAAAACTTGCTTGTAATCACTGCCGCACAAACCGCACAGGCTGGTTTTGGCCACCAGCCAGTCCTGCGCCGGCAGGATCGGCTCTGCAATGTTCTGTAAGCGCATCGGTGACTGCCAGCTGACGAAGGCCCGCGGCGAAAAGTACGATAGCAGTTTGGTGCCAACCAGCCGGAAGGGGTTGTTGGTGGTGAGCAGGGCCTGCATGGGTGAGTCCGCCGAAATCGAAGGTCAGTCCTGCCAGTCTAGGCCAGGGCCACATTTAGTGAAAGTGAGGAGGTGCCTGCCGTACTCAACAACCTAGAGCTCGCGCACGCGGATATTGCGGTACCACACCGGGTCACCGTGGTCCTGCAGTACAATATAGCCCGCTTCAGACTTGCCATAAGCTGGCATATCCGCAAACTTACTCTGCGCCACCAGTGCGTCCCACGCCTTGCTCCCGCGCAGCACGCTGAGTACCTTCTGCCCGTTCAGCCAGTGCTCGATATGGTTGTCCTTTATCCGGATCAGCACATCGTTCCACTCACCGGGGGCATGCACGGTCTGGGGGTCGGCGGCCAGCAGGTCGTAGAGGTCACCGGCCCTGTGGGTGCGAATGTGGCCGTCGTCGTGGCCTTCGTTATCCAGTACTTGCATTTCAACGCCGGTGCGCCAAGGGGTATTTTCCATTTCATCCGCCACCAGGTAAAAAATCCCGCTGTTACCTCCAGGGGATATTTTCCACTGCAGGCTGAGCTCGAAATCCTGAAAGCTCTCCCGGTAGTAGACCAGATCGCCACTGGGGCCGCCAAAGATGACGCTCTTGATGAGATCCCACATTGGGAAAGGTCCGCTCTGTAGCAGGGCGAGTGTGCCGTCTTGCACTGTCCACTTGCGTACGTGATTTTCATCTCCGCCGTAGTTGCGCCAGCCGGCGAGGGTGTGGCCATCAAACAGGTCGCGCCAGCCATCGCCGGAAGCCTGCGCCAGCGGTGGGTTCAGTGCGAGGAGAAACAGCAGTGCGACTATAGTTTTTTTCATTACCTTGTCATTCTACGCATAGGCAGCGATTTTTATAAGACTGCTGCCCTGAAATACTGCCCGACTGGGTCCGATATGCTAACCTGATAGCCCTGATTTGATCGTCGGTGAGTTCGCTGCAACCTGCGAGTCTCTATCCATCCAGCTGCGGGAGGGCAGTGCATGACAATAAAGGCCATCGATCCCTGGGTAAATGTCAGTATGGGCGCTATGGTAGATACGCCCTTTATGCAGAAAGTCAAAGAGGAATACTTCAAGGCGGGTGACGATTTTTTCCAGAACATCGATGCGGATGAACTGATAGCGCGGATGGACAGAATCGGCGTCGAAAAATCCTTTCTGAGCGTCGATCCCTATCGTCCGGACCAGCGCGTACTGGACTTCACTACGAAATACCCCGGACGTTTTTATCTGGCCGCTTCACCTAGACTGCAAAAAGGTATGAAGGCACTGTGGGCGCTGGAGGACCTGGCGCGCGACTATCCGGTAATTATGGCCAGGGTGACACCGTTCGAACTGGACCTGCCGCCCAGTGATCCCATCTATTATCCCTTGTATGCCAAATGCATCGAGATGGATATTCCGGTAGGTGTAAACACGGGCCTGCCCGGCCCACCAGTACCGGGTGAATGTCAGCACCCCATGTACCTGGACCGGGTGTGCCTGCATTTTCCTGAGTTAAAGCTGATCATGCAGCACGGCGCCGACCCCTGGTGGGAAATCGCCATTCGGCTGATGATCAAGTATCGCAACCTGTACCTGATGACGTCGGCCTACTCGCCGAAATATCTGCCGCAATCTCTGCTGCATTACATGAATACTAGGGGCAAGCACAAGATCATGTTCGCGTCGGACCATCCGGTGCTATCAATGGATCGCTGCCTTGCTGAAGCGCAGGCGCTCGACCTGCGCCCCGGCATCCTGGAAAAGTACCTGTACGAAAATGCGCACGCAGTATTGTTCGGTGAGCGTAAACCACGCTATGGGGAATTCGAATAGGCATTAGCGCTAAACACACTTCCAAATTGAGTGTAAACTTAAGGCATCTTATAGGAGGTTTTATGCAGACTTCATTTAAACAGATTGAAGCACAAGCATTAAGCTTGAACTCTGAAGATCGAGCGAAATTGGCGGAACTTATGCTCGAATCTTTGAGTTCTCCACTCGCAGACGTTGAAGAAGCTTGGGCTCAAGAAATAGAGAAGCGGGTTGCCGCATATGATGGTGGCGAAGTACCAGCGTATACTGCCGAAGATGTCTTTGCTGAAGCAAAACGTATCGCTAAGTGATGCGAGCAAAATTTATCGCGCCAGCGCAGCGCGAATTCCTCAAGGAAGTAATCTATTACAATGAGCAAGCATCAGGGCTTGGCGCAGCATTTGTTCGAGAGATTGAAGAAGCAACTGCTAGAGCTTTGGCATTTCCGGAAGCTGGCTCTCTTGCCACAAAGAATACCAAACGGGTCTTCGTCAAGAGATTCCCATTTTCTGTTGTGTATCGCCCTGACCGGGAAGGCATTGTTGTTTTTGCAGTTGCCCACCATTCGCGCCAGCCTGAATATTGGGTGTCACGTGTATGAAGGTGCCAAAAGGCGCTTCACGGGGGCAGGTGAGCCTGGTCAGGCTTTGGGGATAGCTCAGACGCAGACCCTTAACCAATTCTAGACCAAAAGTCCGCTTAGGAAGGGACTTGCATCCTTAATTCTCAGGCAAAAAACGCACCGAAGCGGGCTTTAACATCAGCGTTGCTGTTTACGCTTTCTGGCGTTGTGTCCATCCAAGACCCACTAAGCCCAGACCGAAGAGAGCCAGCGTGGTTGGTACTGGCACCTCGGCTGGTGAAGCAGATTTATAGAACCAGCCGCCGATGCTCGACTCAGAAATGGATTTTGTAAGTCTGCCATTCGTTGTCATGGAGTCACTGGCACAAAACTGACAATGATCCGCCACACCCGCAATCGATCCTTCGCTGGCGTTTATTGAAACGCCTGCCCACCCGTTTGCAAAAACACTAGTCCACCTGGGGTCAGTGACGACCAACCCCGGATCGCTGAGGGTTGGCCTCCACCCATCGGCGAAAAACGCCGGGGCCCAACTACTTCCGGCATCCGCATAACTGTCTCCGCTCGGCCCCAGAAGGTCAAATCCAGTCAAGCCAGCGGTAATCAAATAATCGTTGAACAGTGCATTCATGTTGTCGATGGACGCCCATATCCAGCCGGTCATCGTATAACCATTCAACACCCCACTATCCACGCATACACCAGACGGACATACGGCATTGATTTCGTCCCATGATAAGTTGATAAACAGGTCGACCTGCGCCCAGTCCGTGCCATCGACTGTGACTATATCAGCGCCAGAGATCGGTACTGCCGAGACACTACCCGCCCATGCAATAAATGCCAATGTCGGCATTGCTTTGGTCAGCTTTCTCACCATGCCCATAGACCAGTATCCTCTACTAATTGTTTTAGCTAAACATAACGCAATATACATGCCATGCTAGTAATCACAAGGGTTGTGGGCGATTTCACTTGGCGTGGTGTCGGTAGTTGTAAGGAATGCTGACACTAATCGTACGATCGAATACGAGGTGTTATGTGCCATTCAACACGCTCAATTCAACTACCTCAATGGGTCCGCTATCGGGGAAAAGCAGCCGCCGTACATCCGGTCAAAGCTGTACGATGACAATTAAGCATGGGTGATTTCAAGTTACAGTGGGCTTAGTGCCGTGCTGCTGGAGGCTGGTACCAGATAGGCGAGGTGTAGGCCCGCTCCTGCAAACTGGCCGGGTGTGGGGGCTGCGTCTGCCCGCCGAGTGCGACAGCGTCGTACAGCGAGTGTCGCGGCGTAGGAATCTCTAATACCCTGGCGTAGTAGAAAGCGGCCAGGGCGGGATCGAAATCGGGGTCCAGCCAGAGTGCCTGCAGCGTCGGGGCGCCGATAGAATTCTGGTAGCTGGCGGTGGCGGTATCTACCGTGTTGCCTACTCCCGGCAGGATGTCGTCCGCACTGGGCGTGCGTGGGCCTGACCAGGCCACGTCGAAAATCCGTTCATGGCTTTCTCCCTGCGCGTCCACCCAACCCTTAATAATCTGGATGCGATCCAGGTTGGCACCTTTGGGATCTTTCATCGCACTCACTGCAAATCCGGGTGCCTGATCCGCACGGGCTGGGGCAGGTAGTTCTGCGCCCATTGGCACGGAGCTTCGTAGTTCCTGCGCGGCAAGTATCTCGGCTGCCTGTTCCGCATTGTGGGACAGCGCGTTCGCGCGATACCAGTCGCCATCAAAACGCACCACGATACGTGGGCCGGTAGTGGCGTAAACCTCGCGCCGCTGAAACGCCTGTAAAATAGCCTCGCGCGTATTCTCTTCGGCCCAGACCGCCGCCATGCCAGAGGCAGAAAAATCCCAGCCGGTGGGGCTGCCTTCATCTCCTATGGGCAGTGCTTTGTTGGCGGGGATGGAGTCCTTGGGCTCGTCGCCCTGGAAATTATTCTCTTGCGGAGAGGACAGCCCGGTGTGGGAGTCGGTGGAGCCGATCATGCCAAATTGGTAGGGGTTGATACCGTGCTGGCGGCCGATGCGCAGTCCGCGCTTCAATGCCGAGCGCACAAAATCACCTTCATCGGGCTGGTAAGCCGCAGGGGATGCCTGGATATAAAAGGTATAGCGCTCGAAATCGGCGAAGGCATCCTGTGGTGACAGCGTGGGGTAGGTTTCAGAGTCGCCCTTGGTCTGTGTCGCCTCCACTACCGGCTCCCATTTGCGCCGTAGCTGCAGGTATTGCCGCGTAAAAGGTTTGCCGCGCAGCGTCTCAAGGGGAAACATAAAGCCTTTGGAGATGTTTGAATTGTGGGGTATGGCGACGAATTGGTCGCCGGTCGACGCACTGGTGTGCTCCAGCCACTGCCACAGGTCCTCCGGGTAGGGGCTGTCGTCGCGGGTAAAGGGCGTATAGGTGGTGGCGGTGTCCGCGTTACCGTCTGTAAAAATGATGCGGTGCAGGTTGGCACCGCCGGGCGTGGAGGTCCACTCCCAGCCGATGATGGCGGAAAATTCTCCGGGCCGGTTGTAGGCGTCCGCTATCTGCGCTTCCTCGCGCCAGGCCGAGGCAACAATCTGCGCCTGTCCCGGCAGGGTAAACATTTTTTCGGCTGCCAGCTGCGCGGCTGCGTCCTGTGGGTCCATTGGTTTGGCGCTGAAGGAGGCAAACATATCCATGCCGTGACCATCTGCCAGCGCGTAGCGGAAAACCTTTTCTGCCAGCCATGCGACCAGCGTGTCGATTGGTCCCATGCCCGTGGTATCAATGCCACGTGTGTGGATCTGGCGAATACCGCCGAGAAACTCCGCGTGGTCGGATACCACCAGAAAGTCCAGCGGCGTCTCGATCTGCACGCGGGCGTGATGAAAGGGGTGGATGACCGGTTGCCCTTGCGCGTAGCGGTACGCGGTTTCGGGGTCCACGGTGAAGTTGCCATCGAGGTAGGCGTCGGCCGAATACGACGTGTGCAGATGAGTATCGCCCCAGAGCAGCTTCTTTTCCGCCGTGGCGCCTGCCGCAAGCAGTGTCAGGCAAACGCTGCAGATGCTGGCGGCACGTGTGGCTCGGGTAGACATGAGGACATGCTCGCTATAATCTGACAACTTGTCAAATTCCATGCTGAGCGCGGCGTCGCCGGGTTCAAACGACAATTACCAGCACTGTGTCGCAGGCGGACAGGAGGGTGAACGCGATGGATTTTCGCGCGAAAGTGGCCGTGGTAACCGGGGCTTCTTCGGGCATAGGACGGCTAACCGCCCTGTCCCTGGCGCAGGCGGGGGCCACGGTGGTGGCCACCGCGCGGCGTGACAGTTTGCTGCAGGACGTCAGTGCGGCCTGTCGCGAGCACACGCCGGACAGTTGCCATATTACCGGTGATCTGGGCGAGCAGGCCTTCGCCGAGACATTAGTTCAGGAGACAGTCGAGCGCTTCGGGCGCATCGATATCCTGGTGAACAATGCCGCCGTGCCCATGCACCGTCCCATCTATGAAATATCAGCTGCGGACGCGGAAGAGGTAATGCGCATTAATTTTCTCTCGTGCTTGTGGACCAGCTTTGCCGCTATCCCCCACATGCTGCTGCAGGGTGCCGCCGGTGCGGAGGGCGGCGTGATTGTGAATGTATCGTCCTTCGCCGCCACGGTAGTTCCCACTCACGAAACCATTTACGCCGCGTCCAAGGGTGCGATGAATGGCTTTACGCGTGGTTTGTGGAATGACCTGGCGGGCTCGGGAATCCACTGTGCGCTGGTAATTCCCGGTCCGATCGATACCGAGATCTGGGACAAGTTTGAAGACGACAACGCCTACAGCGGACCGAAGTATCCGGCGCAACTGGTGGCGGATGAAATTCTCACCTCGATACGCGAGCGACGCTTTGAAGTTACCGTACCGCGCCGCAATCCGCAGTTGGTCACGGCCCGTCTGCTCGCTACCCTTATTCCTTCCCTTATCCGCAAGGGTGTTGCCAGGATGAACCCGGTGGCGCCACAGGTAGTGCGCGATGCACTGGCCCGGGCGCGGGCGGGTCGGCGTATGGGAGAGCGGTAGCACGGGAGCGAAAATTCGGCGTGGCAGCGTGCCTTCAGTACGCGTATCTGGTATACACACCCTTTTTGACAAGGACCGCAGCAATGACGGACAACATCCAACCCTACACACAAAAGCAGGAAAAACTTGGCAGCTGGATCATCAACAGGGTAGGGCGCTGGCAGACGACAGTCTACGAACTAACCGGTGGCCGCCTATGGAACACATTTTTGGGTGGTCCTGTTGCGATCCTGACCACCGTAGGACGCAAAACCGGCACTGTGCGCAAAGTTCCTCTGCTGTTTCTTAAACACGGCGACAATGTGGTGATGACCGCTTCCAAAGGCGGCATGTCTACCTTGCCCATCTGGTATCACAATGTAGTCGCCGCCGACACGGTCGATATTCAAATTGGCGCAGACAAGAAAACCTACCGCATGCGCGAGGCCAGTACGCAGGAAGAGACGACGCTATGGCCGCTGCTGGAGGCGATGTATCCGGATTACAAGGAATATCGGATTCGCACTGAGGGAGTGCGCAATATCCCCGTCCTGATCTTTTCCCCGGTCTGATCGCCAGCACACATCGTAAACTTGTAAATAGGATCGTACAGTGGAGCTTAAGCCGGGCAGGTATCGACACTATAAAGGAGGCGATTACGAGGTCCAGGGTATCGCCACCCATTCCGAGACGGGCGAGCAGTTGGTTGTCTATAAACCGCTGTATGGTAGCGCAGGCCTCTGGGTGCGCCCCTTGGCGATGTTTTTTGACACGGTTGATCGCGATGGCGAGGTGCAGCTTCGGTTTACCTACAGCCCCTCACCGCTGGAGTTCTAAATGCTCAAAGCCCTCTTTCTCGACCTGGATGAAACGCTGTGCGATACCTCTAGCGCTACTGAGCAGGCCAGGCAGCTGCTGGGGCAGGCGCTACAGGAGCAGTTTGGGCGTGAATGCAACAGTCAGGATGTTGCCCGTGCCTATGTCAGTGGTCTTTATCGCCAGTGGAACGACAGCCAGCGTGAACGCTATCTGCCGATTATCGAGCAACAGGGTGAGGGCATGTTTCGCCTACAGCTGATACGTGATCTGCTGGCCGAACAGGGGGTTCACGAAGTAAGCGAGGCAGTCGCCCAGGTCCTGCAAGGCAAATTTGACAGTGATCGCGTGGCAGCCTTTAACTTCTACCCCGGTATACCCGAGTTTTTGGCCGAAGCGCGCAAGCTTTTTACACTGGTGGTGATTACCAACGGGCCTGAGTACTCACAGATTCCAAAAATAGAGGCTGTAAATCTTGCAGCGCATGTCGATTACATTATTATTGGCGGTCAGGAGCCTGAGCAGAAACCGGCCCGCTCGATTTTCGATAAGGCCCTTAGGCTTGCCAACTGCGAGCCCCATGAGGCCATCCACGTCGGTGACAGTCTGGCAACTGACATTGCCGGTGCCCACAACAGTGGTATCACTTCTGTCTGGATTCAGCACCAGCAGCCGCTGGATGCCGAACTGGGGATTAACCCTCGGCATACACTGCTTCATCCGAGCGAAATACCGGCGTTGATTCGCGAGTTGCAGCAGAGCTAACGATTTTCACAAAGGAGGAAGGATGTACAAAGAACTGAGAAGTGTCTGGGAAGAGTTGACTGCTCCTGGGCAGTTGTTCGAGTTAGATATCCTTGAAGTGCGCGGTGCGCCGATGCGCAGTTATAAGCATGCGCCCGCCTCCTTGCGTGACATCTGGCTGGGTACAGCGGCTTTTCAGGACAGGGAATATCTTATCTTCGATGACGAACGAACTACCTACGCTCAGGCGCACGATTTCACGGCAGCCATCGCCAACTGGCTTGCCCTGCAAGGCGTGCAGCCTGGCGACCGGGTTGCTATTGCCATGCGCAACTATCCTGAGTGGATGCTCGCATATTGGGCAATTGTATCGATGGGGGCCGTTGCCGTGGGTATGAACGCATGGTGGGTTGCGAGTGAAATGCGCTTCGCTCTTAAAGACTCCACGCCAAAGGTGATGATTTGCGATAAGGAGCGCCTTGCCCGGTTCGAGGAGATTCGAGGCGACTTTCCTGATCTGGTGGTGGCCGGCGTGCGACTGAAAGGTGCGGCCCCGCACAACGTAGTGGACTGGGTGGAAATCATTGGTACCCCCGCCCTACTGCCAGAGGTGTCGATAGACCCGGATGATGATGTCTGCATTTTTTATACCTCAGGTACAACGGGTACACCCAAGGGAGCACAGCTGACGCACCGTGGCTGCGTGGCGAACTTGATGAATATCGGATTTAGCCGGGCCTTGCAGAGCATGGCTCTGGCGAAGGCGGGCTTGAAGCCGAAGGGTGTGATGGTCGCTGATGAGGTCAACGTGGCACTGGTTGCCACGCCCTTGTTTCATGTTACTGGCAACAACTGCGTGGCACAGGGTATCGCCGCTACCGGCGGCAAGCTCATACACATGTATAAATGGGATGCAGGCGAAGCACTACGCATTATTGAAGCTGAAAAGGTGACAACCTTTAGTGCCGTACCCATGATGTCACGTGAAATGCTCCTGCACCCCGACTTTCCTAAACGCAATACGTCCAGTCTTAAATCCATGGGAGGTGGTGGCGCCGCAGTGCAGCCCGATCTCACCAAAAAGATGGATGAGGCCATGGAAAATGCTGCTCCCAATGCCGGTTACGGTATGACCGAAACCAGCGGTATTATCTCTGCTCTGTCCGGCCACTTCCTGGTCGACCGCCCGGCCAGCGTTGGCCGTGCCATGCCAACCTTCGAGGCGAAGTGTGTCGATAGTGCGGGCCATACGGTTGCTGTCGGTGTGCGCGGTGAGCTATGGGTTCGTGGTGCCTGCGTGATCAAGGGTTACCTCAATCGCCCCGAGGCCACTGCCGAAACGATAACCGACGGTTGGCTGCATACAGGGGATGTGGCCTATATGGACGAAGACGAGTTCATCTACCTGGTCGATCGGGTCAAAGACATGGTGCTGCGCGGCGGCGAAAACGTGTACTGCGCAGAAGTGGAAGGCGTGCTCTTTGCCCATGATGCAGTCGCGGAGTGCGTGGTGTTTGGCGTGGAAGATGAGCGACTCGGAGAAGAGGTCGCTGCTGCTGTTTATCTCAAGGAGGGCACCAGCGCCTCTGTGCAGCAACTCCGCGAATACCTCAGGGAGAAACTGGCCTCCTACAAAATACCGCGCTATATCTGGCTGGTGGATGCACCGCTACCGCGCAATGCTAATGGTAAATTCGTCAAGCGCGAAGTGCGCGATGCGCTTGCGCTGGCAGATGCGCAGTAGTGTGGATAGGTTGAACCGAAGATTACCCGCCGAGTGGGAGCCACAGGATGCTGTGTTGTTGGTGTGGCCGCATGCGCAATCCGATTGGGGCGCCGTGCTCACAGAGGTACGACAGACCGTGCAAACGATTATCGCTGCGATTGAGCGCTTTGAGCCGGTTATCCTGATTCGGCCTGATGCATGGGATGTACCGACCAACGACACCTGGGCGCGTGACTTCGGGCCAATCACCATCGAAGAAGACGGAAAACCTGTACTGCTCGATTTTGTGTTTACCGGCTGGGGTGGAAAATTCGAAGCTGAAAACGATAACGCCGTCAGCGGCAAGCTGCACGCCTGCGGCGCATTTGGAGCTACTGCGCTGCGAGAAGTTGATCTGGTTCTCGAGGGCGGCAGCATTGAGAGCGACGGACAGGGCACGTTGCTGACAACCACGCAATGCCTGCTCAATCCCAACCGCAATCCGCACCTTTCGAAGGAGCAGATCGAGGAGCGGCTGAAGTCTGAATTGGGGGTTACAACTATTTTATGGCTTGAACACGGCCATTTGATGGGTGACGATACCGATGCCCATATCGACACGCTGGCCCGGCTCTGTCCGGGCAAAACCATTGTCTATGTTGCGTGCGATGACCCGGCCGATGAACACTTTGCACCGCTCAAAGCCATGGAGCAGGAGCTGGAGCAGTTTTCTGGTTACCGCCTTCTGCCACTGCCCTGGCCGGCTGCAAAATACGATTGTGAAGGCCATCGCCTGCCCGCCACCTATGCCAATTATCTGGTCATCAACGGCGCAGTGCTTGTCCCAACCTACAACGATCCGGCGGATGCCCAGGCGTTAGAAGTCATTGCAAAGGCGTTTGCCCACCGTGAGATCATCGGTATAGATTGCAGCACGTTGATTCTTCAGCATGGTTCCCTGCATTGCATCACCATGCAGATTCCCGAAGGAGTAGTATGAGCGGACTAATTGTAAGCTTGGTGCAGCAGTCATGTACGAATGACCGCGCCGCCAACATTGACAAAAGTATCGCCGCTATTCGCCGCAGCGCACAACAGGGCGCCAAACTGGTGGTGCTGCAAGAGCTGCATACCGGGCTATATTTCTGCGATCAGGAAGACCCCGCCCGCTTTGAACTCGCCGAAACCATTCCCGGCCCTTCCACTGAGACGTTTGGCGCGCTCGCACGCGAGCTCTCGATCGTGATCGTGACATCTCTCTTTGAAAAACGTGCGCCGGGGGTTTACCATAACACGGCAGTGGTGCTGGAAGCCGATGGAACCATTGCGGGGAAATACCGCAAGATGCACATTCCCGATGATCCTGGATATTATGAAAAATTCTACTTCACGCCTGGCGATCTGGGCTTTGCGCCCATCGCTACCTCACTGGGGAAGTTAGGCGTGCTGGTCTGCTGGGACCAGTGGTATCCCGAAGCGGCGCGCCTGATGGCGATGGCAGGTGCCGACCTGCTGATTTACCCTACCGCCATCGGCTGGGACCCGAACGATACCCCAGAAGAACAGGCACGCCAGCGCGATGCATGGATCACCATCCAGCGCTCGCACGCCGTGGCCAACGGTATCCCCGTACTGAGCGTCAACCGTGTTGGCACTGAACCAGGCGGCGCCGTCTTTTGGGGCTCAAGTTTTGTAGCGGGATGCCAGGGAGAGCTGCTCGCGCAGGCCGCTATCATCGGGGAAACTGAATTGCTGGTAACACTCGATGCCAGCCGCAACGAAACCGTCCGGCGTCTGTGGCCGTTTCTGCGCGATCGACGTATCGATGCCTATGCCGGCCTTACACAGCGGCTGCTCGATTGAATGCGGCTGGATGAGTCAAATTGTCAGAAGCGGCCGCTCGATGATTACCGGCTAGTCCCCCGGCAGTATAGCGGCGTGCAAGAGGCTGAAAGGATTGCTTGACTGCAATTGCATGCGATCAAAATCGCCTTGGTGCCATGCGTATTGACTGCTAATCCTTATCAAGTAGTCCTGTGCCTCAGGATCCGAGATCACATCGAAAGAAACGCTATTGCCGTCAGCATAGGTAAGCTCCACCCGGCCTTCATGAGCTGACAAAATACGAAAATAAATGTAGTTTCCATTATCGCTATTGATGTCTTCAGGCAACTGCAATTGATACTCTTTCTGCTCTAAAGACTCGACAGGGACTATGCGTAACTCCTGGCTGACTGAGGAAGATCCGATTGGGTCGAAATCATCAAAGTTCGCCCATACATACGGCAATTTGCGTAGATCAAACACCTGTTTGCCTGTCGTAGCTGCATGCATGGCCTTTTGCAATGGAGGCGAAAGAATATTATTCTTTGCGAGGTGATGGCGCAGATACTCTGCGCAATTCTGCCCCCGCAGGATTTGCTTACTCAACCAAACCTCATAGTTATCGATGTTGACACAGGGAACAAAGTTTTTGTAGATATATTCAGCTACGCGATAGGATCTTACCGCGGTGTCGACGCCATCTATTTTATCCCACCGATTATTCTGCCTAAAAAGAACAACTGGTAGGTCATCTTTCTGATAAAGTCTCTCCAAATCTGAGATCAACGCTAGCTGAATGCCTTCCGATGTATGAAAAAGTGTCTCGGAGATAAAACTTGGAAGTCTTTTCTCTGTGAGCGCATACAGTATTGGAGAATTAGTAAAGTCATAGAACGTACTATTACTTTGCAAAAATGTTCTGAGAAAGTACTCAACATTTTCTGCCCCGGAGTTGTCAGAGACCAATCGAGTTGCATTTTGGGGCGCTTCGCTTAGCAAAATTGGAGTGCGATAACTTGCAGGTGCACCATATTCCTTTTCAACGCCCATCTGGTAATAGGCAAGCTGGAAGTAGCTTTTTGAATCAGGAAGCAATGCATAGCTGCCTACGCTAAAGCCGAGGAAAAGTGCTATACGAAACTTTCTGGAAAAATTAGAAAGAAGAACAGGTGTTAACGACGCCACCAAAATGAAAAAGTAAGGATTAAAAACGCCTTCATAGTGAGAATGACGGTTAAGCGATCGGACAGACATCACCAAAGACGATACCGCTAAAAAAGCTAATACTCGATGCAAACCATTTAGGTTATCGCCCCTGATAGCAAGAGCAGAAAAGTAAGCCAGATATAAAACACCAACCATGGGCAGGATCAAATATTGCAATGCCGCCGCGAAATCAAGTTGACGCACAATTTTTTCTAGTCCAGCAGTCGCGGTTTGTATCTGAGCATAATTTGCTATCTGCCTAGCGATATGCTGTGGAGACAGTTGCTGTTGCCAGGAAAGCACAAGAAATACCAGGGTAGAGGCCACAAAAACTAACAAAAAAGCTGCGATTGAGTGCGTCAGATTTGACGGAGTTCGCTCGGACAAAAATTCCGCAGCGATTAGGAAAGTAGTGGCGGCCAATACAGCGAGACCAAAGTCGATCCTCCACAAAACCAAACCTAATACTAGGCTCCAGAATCCTAGCCATTGCGGAAATGTTTTCGAGGTCTTGGTTAGCGCCATCGCGGGAAGAATGAAGAGTGCGTAATAGGGATGTAGGAGATGGTAGGTCGGTAATGCAAACATTACCAAGAACGCCGTTTTGTAGCTTAGAAACCTGCCTAGGAGCCAGTACACAAGCATTGCGGCCAGCATTCTCGGCAGCCACCCAAGGAAATAGCCCTCTCCCCAGAGAACTGATTCTGGGACGGGAGTCTGGTTGACGATTTGATAAAGGAGCTGTGGCAGCATGTCAAACAAACCATGCGGCGGATAAAAATCGATAAAGGGTATGGAGCCAAACTGCAACAATTGCTGTATTGGCACTAATGCTTCGCCTCCATGAAAGAAATCACGGACTCTAAAAAAATCGATGACCTCAGAATATTCAGTAAAGGCAACTGTCGTAACGATGATCAGTGGCAAGTATCTTTCGTTTAGCAGTTTACTAATCAGGATGCCCGCAGAAGTAGGGTCGGTATAGCCGTTCATTTTCCCGCGAGTTCTTTGGTAGATACTGAACCCAAAAATGGCCAAGAACAGAGCACACGTCAGCCAGATTGACAGCCCTTGAAAATGCACACTGTATCTGGATTGCAAGGTGTATTGAGCTTCGTTGGCGATGATGATCATCATGGGCAGAAGCATGAGCGGCCATAATGCTGTAGATAGTGGCACAAGACTCGCGTAATCCCCGCGTTTTACCGATGCCTTTTCATAAACCAGATGGGCAAAGAACAGTATTAGCGAGAAAATGGAGAAGAAGCCAATGCCAAACTCTGGATGTTCCCCGGCGATACAGTAGCCGACTATCAAAGCGTGATAACTCAAGGCGACAATGATCCAGCGAAAATCCCGCAGATGACTATCTTTCTCACGAGAGTTGATGAATACCCCCAGTAGTGCCAAATAGGATAGGGCGTAGAAAGCATTCAGAAAAACGGGTTTCGAATAGAGGAAATACAGTAGCAAATTGGATAAGAGAACAACCCCTAGTATTACTCCGTGGTTAGGGGGTTCTTTTACCAATGAGGAGCTACTTACCGTGAACGGCAACTTTAGGAATAGTGCCAGAAGAAAGCATGTACCGCTCAGAACAGAGAATACATAAATGGCATTTCGTGCAGCTACATCCTGGCCATGAAGAACCGTGATGCCAATAGTTCTCTGGTCAAAATTCGGGGTAATGTGTAGAGCAAAGTAAATTGCGATGCTAGCGAGAACAGCACCCAGAAAAAAATGGAAACGGGGGTTTCTGATCACTTCTGTTAAATCCAACTTCATTTTGGACCCTGCAAAAGCAGCAAGTTCGCATTGACTTGCAATTTAGCACCTCAAAATAGAACCTGTAGCACTAGACAGGTTTTTCAGCGACCAAAAGAAAGCGCCAACTAAAAAATTCTCCAAGTTGTCTTAGGCCTGGAATTCGCTCGATGAACTTTTCAATCACCAACATTGCCTGCATGAACTTGGGCCAGCGGTTGAAGATAGAGCCGGCATAGCAACCGGTGAGCGGGTAGGCCAGAAAATCAGTACGTCGAATCGAATATTGCATACCCAATTCCCTGATCGTCGCCAGAACTTCTTCCTCGCGGAAATGATCTTTGTACTCTTGATCGATCGGAGATTCGTACTCCACCTGGCGAAAAATCAGCGGGTCCAGCACATGGTGAACGGTTCGGCTGAACAGAGAGGACACAGGTTCGAACAGGATCAAGCGACCCCCGGGCGCTAATGTGCGGAATGCCTCACGCAGTGCCGCCTGGTAATCTATCAGGTGGTGTAGTGCGCCATCGTAGATGACAGCATTGAGCGAGGAGTCGGCAAATGGGAGGGCCTGGCCATCAGCGCATATGCCTGTCAATCCCTTATTCGGCAAAGCGTTCACTGCCTGCGATATATCAATCCCAATAACATCGACGCCCTTCTCGTGCCGATTGGCGGCATCTGCAAGTTGGGCAAGGAAATGGCCTTTCCCGCAACCAATTTCCAATACTGTTCCTGGCTGATTCAGTCTAATCTGGTCAATAATACGTTGGAACTGTACGGCAAAGACTTGAGCGGAGCCAATAACCTCATGCGGGCCATCCAGTAAATGCTGGCCAATCTGATTCTGCCATTCCCGTTCGAGCCTGCGGAATTCAGTTTGTTTAAGTTCAGTTATCTTTTCGTTCTGGTCCATGTGATTCATCGACTTTGCATCATAAAGAATATGTTCTTGCTCAACGCTCGCAATGCCGCGTTAGGGGCAAAGCCTCGAATAACGGAGATTGTAATGCGATTTGGGTAGACCCACTTTATTCATACCAACAGTTTTTACCATATCTTATCGTCCTGGGCTTCACAAGGGTTGTGGGGTGAAAACACTGATTGCATGGTGGCGACTGGGAATTGGATCACTGTTTTGTAGAGTATGGAGAATTGCGGGTAATCGCAAAGCAATTCCCCAGTAGTGCATTCATTGGAAATGATTCCTTAGCTACCTGGGCCGCCGCCGGTATCGCGGACCAATGCTTCATGCTAGGATGTCTTTCTGGTATTTGCAGTGAATTTTATACTTGTGTAGTCTACAGGGGTTATCTGCCAAACTTGCTACAGTCCTGAATATCCTTACCTGCTCTGCATTCGAAGTCGTGTTCCCATAGTGATTGAACGTATGTTGACCCAATGGCATTGACAGCTAAAAGAAAACTGACTTTGGGTGCTGTCGTAGTTCTTACTATTGCTGTGCTTTTTATTGTGGCATTGCCCTATGTGTCATTGGAGTACCTAGAGTCACAGCGTAGTAACTTTAGCCAAATTTATGAACGTAATCCAGTCACCGTCGTATTTCTCTATATTGCTGTATCAGCGCTAATTATTGGAGCAGCCTTACCCACGATGGGTATATTTTCACTCCTTGCGGGCGCCCTTTTTGGCTTTCCCACCGGGTTGGTGGCAAGTTCAATTGCCAGCACAATCGGATCGACCATTGTTTTATTGTGGTCGAGGTACTTTTTTCGAGATTGGTTGCAAGATCGATTCCACAAGGAGTTTTCTGCTATTAATCGTGGCATAGACGAAGAGGGTGGATACTATGTCTTTAGCATTCGATTGATGACGGTTTTTCCGATGTTCCTGATAAATTTGGTATGCGGATTAACCAATATAAAAATGTCGTCATATGTCATTGCTACGTTTCTCAGTCAAACTATTGCTGTCTCGGTTTGGGTTTATGCGGGCGCTACGATGGCTGATTTCAAATCTGGCAGTGATATACTCTCTGTTAAAATGATTTTTGTACTTGCGATGCTCGGCGTTGTTCCTATCCTTTGTCACCGAATTTTCCTCGCGCTACGTGGTAGAAGAATCGGTTTGAAGCAGAAAATGTGAAGTTGATGGCGACTGAAGCTGGCGCGGCCTGAATGGCTCCTTCCAGAGGTGGCAACCCGACATTATATCTATCGACTTATGGAGACCAAATTGGAAAAGCAGGATGCCGATGTAGTAGTCCCGGTGTTTAATGAAGAAGAAATTCTTAAGGATTTTTATCGGCGTGTATGCGACCTGAAATTGAATCTTCATCTTATTTTCATTGATAACGCCTCAAGCGACAGTAGCCTGAAAATTATCGAGTCATTCCCCGATGTTACGATTGTTAGACACGGCGTTAACGAGGGATATGGTAGTTCCCTGATAGATGGGATGAAACATTGCCGCAATGACAAAGTGATCATCATAGACGCAGACTGCGAGTATCCCCCTGAGGTGATTCCGCATATTCTGACTGCATTAGACCAACACGAACTTGTATATACTAGCCGCTTGTTCCAGCGAAGATCGGCCTTGGAAGCGAATATGCCTGGCCTCAAGCTGCTGGGGAACCGGATGATATCTGGCTTGTTCAACCGTCTATTTGGTCAGCACACTACTGATCTATACACAGGCTGCAAAGGTTTCAAGCGGCATTGTATAGAGGGGCTAAGCTTTAAGCGTAAGGGATTTGAGCATGTTCTGGAGTTCGCCTGCCTGTTATCCCGACGCGGCTACCAAATTGTCGATATTCCCATCAAGTTTGCACCACGCAGTACCGGAAGTTCGAAAATGAGTCACCTGTCGGAAACGACCAAGTTTCTTTTGTTTTTATTGTATTTCAGAGCGACGATTTGACGTGTTTTGGAACCGGAAGATCATCTAATGGATAGATTGCAGGGCGTAATACCGGCCGCTGGCAAGGGTGTTCGAGCAAGGCCCTATACGCACCAAACGCATAAAGGGATGCTCGATATTAACGGCACGCCAAACATCCAGCGTGTTATCGAGATTATGCGAGATCAGCTGTCGATTCACCGTATTGTTATCATTGTTGGCTACCTGGGCGACACGATAAAGAACTATTTCGGGAACGGAGAAAAATACGGTGTTGAAATTGAATATGTCGAAAATTATGAACTCGACAAGGGGTTAGCCTGGTCGATCTACCTGGCAAAAAACAAAATCTCATCGAACTACTTTTGCATAATGCTTTGTGATGAGTGCTATATCAATTCCAACCATGTCGATTTGTTGCAACATGCTTATAGCGACTATTTGGTAACCTGTTGCGGATTGCCGGTTGATGACAACGCACTTATTCAACGTAACTATTCTATCTGTCTGGATTCCAGCCAGGAGATTGCCTGCTTACAGGAGAAGCCGGAGGTTGTTTCCAGCAAGATTATGGGCACTGGGACATTTCTTTGTAGGAATACAATATTTGATTACTTGAAGTCTGCTTTTGATACAAGTGAAAACGGATTTATAGATTTTGTCAGCACCTTGAATGGCATTCACCAAGCTGAGCGCTCGTTGAGTTATTTTCAGATCAATGGGACGTATGTGAACATCAATGATCGCGATTCTTTGTATCTTGCGAAGTATCATGAGCGAAAGCGAATTTTCACTGAAAGTTCGCTGGGGTTGATCATTTATTCGGAAGGGCACGAAACAAATGTTGACTTCACCATCCAGCGTTACGCAGAGCTAAAGGTTTTCGAAACAATAACGGTCGTGCTTCCAAGTAATAATACAATTGCTGAGATAGTAGAAGGCTGTGGGGCCAGAGCAATTGTATGCCCGGAAGGTATGGCTTTATATGGCGAAAAAATAAAGTACGCGATGGCGCTTGCAGTGGAAGACATTATTATTTTGACTGAGGCAGATTATTCTTTCCTGAGTAGAGACGTCGATAAGCTGTTGATCTACATTCCCGAGAGCGATATGGTAATTGGCACCCGTACAACTCGCCAGTTGATTGAGCAGGGCTCAACGATGAGAGGGCTTGTTCGCATGGCGAATGCTGTTCTGGGGCGACTCGTAGAGCTTCTATGGTGGAACCGTGGCGCCAGGTTCACTGATGTTGGCTGTACGTTTAGGGCGATCTGGAAATCGTCATTCGATTTGATAAAAAATGATTTGAAGAGTGATGGACCGGAGTTCTCGGTCGAGATGATGATCGTATTACTCAACCAGCATCAGCGCGTCATAGAAGTGCCTGTAAACTACTTTAATAGAAGCCAGGCATATAAGAGGAAATACCAGACAGCTTCCACGTTTTTCAGATTCCTGAAGTTAATTGTGTTGCGTAGATTGAAGAAGTAGCGTGAGTTCGAAATTCTGGGAAGTGCGTGTTAGAAAATGAAATACCGAAGACTTGGAAAAACCGAACTTTCTGTTTCTGTCGTCGGCGTCGGTAGTTGGCAGTTTGCAGGCGTATGGGCTAAGCATTTCGATCAACCTGAGGTCAGCGATATTCTGTACCGGGCCCGTGAGTTGGGCATTAACTTTATCGATACCGCAGAATGTTACGGCTTTCACCACCGCGTGGAGGAAATGATTGGCAACAGCCTCGCGGGGCAGCGGGAGCATTGGATTGTGGCCACCAAGTTTGGTCACAACCATGCCAACGATCTGGGCGATGGCAACTATCGTGCAGATCAGGTGTTGATACAGTTAGAGGAATCACTACGCGCGCTGCAGTCTGACTATATCGATGTCTATCAATTGCATTCAGCCGCCGATGCGTTGTTTGACAATGATGAATTGTGGACCATGTTGGACAAGCAGGTGCAGGCGGGCAAGGTGCGATTCTTGGGTAACTCTATCGGTCTTCCCCATTTGCAGTATCAGGTAGCAAAATCCAGGGATTTTGGCATTAGTGTCATTCAAACGACATACAACGCCGTACAGACAAAGGCGGAGCAAGCGCTATTCCCGGTTGCTGAGGAGCAGGATCTGGGTGTGATAGCACGGGCGCCGCTGGCCAGCGGTTTTTTGTCCGGCAACTATCAGCCGGGCCATGTTTTTCCCGGTAACGATGTTCGCGCGATGCGACCACAACAGGGACTTGACCGCGAGATTAGCGCCTCGTTGAGGGTGTTACAGGAAAAGCCCGAGGAGATGGAACCTGCTACCTGGGCCAACGCCTGGTGTTTAAAGCAGCCGCGCGTCAGCTGCGTTATTCCGGGCATTAAATCCCTGGCTCAACTTGAAATGAATGCGCTTGCAGGCAGCGTGACGTTGTAGTTGCTACAGCACCTTGCGCTAGAACTTCCAGCGCAGATTAAGCCCTATCGTGCGCGGCTTGTTGACTGTTACGCGCTGCGGCGTGCCCCAACGATTGTTGAAAAACTCCTCAGCCACCTCATCGGTAATGTTGGTCACGTAGACGGTGGCGCTCCATTTCTGGGCATCCAGGCCCGCGCGCAGATTGCCCAGATCATAGGCGGGCTGGTCGGTGGTGCTCTGTGTGAAAATGAGGGATTCGGTGCCGCTCAATGAATTTACCGAATCTCCCACGTAGGCCCATTCCAGCAGCACAAAGGGTTCTGCGTCCAGCAGCGACTGCTGGAACGTGTACTGCACGGAGATACTGCCTTTCTCCTTTGGTGTTATGGGTAGCTGCGTGCCATTTTCCACCTCGGCGACCAACGGTTCCACCTTCGCCATAGATGGTGTTGTCCTCGGAGATCTGCGCATTGATCACGCCCATGTTGGCGCTGACGTCCCAGCCTGCCGCTGGCAGCCAGGTGACATCGAGTTCGAAGCCGTCAATCTCGGCCTGCGAGAAGTTGATGATGCCCGTGGAGAAAACCGTGGGGTCGTACACCTGAATCTGGATATCGTCCCACCGCATGTGGTAGGCCACGGCATTGAAGCGCAGGCTGCGCTCAAACCACTCGCTCTTCAGGCCCAGTTCATAGTTCTTCAGCTTGTCCGGGTCGTAATCGTCCGGCAGTACGGAATTGGCACGCAGGGCATTGGTGCCGCCGGCGCGAAAACCTTCGGAATAGGTGGCATAGGTCATGACTTCGTCATTGATCTGGTAGGTCGCATTGAGTTTCGGTACCCAGTCGTCCTGGCTGTAATGCTTAACTTCGTTGTTGAACAGGTAATCGGTAGCGACATTGACCTTGTTTCCCTGCAACAGATTGCCCTGTTGTATCGCGAGTTCCTGCTCCTGGTTAAACCAGCGGGCACCTCCGGTGAAGCTCAACTGGTCGGTTGCCGCAAAGGTTGCCTCGCCGAATACTGCCGTCTGCTCTATCTCAAGATCGTAGGCACTAAAAAAAAAGTTATCTGACGCGGTGTTGTGGAAGCTGGCGTAATTAGGATTGAAATCGGGCGAATTCGCATGGTCGTTGAGGTAGGTGTAACCCTGGTTGGCGTAATACGCCGTATCGCTGAAGTCGCGTAGGGTGGAAGTATTGAATTGGGTGCGATCAAGCTTGCCGTAGAAAAATCCCACCAGTCCGCTCCAGCGGCCGCCTGCGTCCTTCGGTGTCGTCAGGCGACCCTCTAGCGTCCAGCGCTCATCCTCCTGGTCCTGCATGACATAGCCGCGAGGTACGCCAGTGAAGTCGTAGATGGCGTAATTGACAGGGTCAAACTGCTGGTCCAGGCCGTGTAGATAGTTGGTGGCATCGGCCTCGTAGGTCAGGTCGCGGTTAAAATAACTGCCGGTAAGGACAGTGTCGGCGAAGCCCAGGTTGCCTTCCAGGCCGAGGCTGAGTTGATACCAGTTATCCTTCAGGTACTCGTCTTCAAAGCGCCCCTGTTCCAGCTCACCGAGACCAAGATCGACGTCGCCGAAGCCGTCCACGTCAGTGTTTTGCACAATGCCTGAGATATCGACTGTCCAGTCCTCGTTGACCAGCCAGCGCGCGGCCGCGCGCCCGCCAACGGTCTCGGCAGAGTTGACGTCCTCATCGACATTGTTAGCATTGTCAAAGGACTCGCCGACCGGCAAACCCGCAGCGATGCGGGCCTCCGTCCACTTGTCGGGCTGGCTGCTCACCAGCACATTATCAATATATCCGGCCTCGTGGCTTTCAAAGCCGACCAGTCGTATCGCCAGCTTGTCCTGGATAATCGGGATATTGACCATGCCGGACACATCCTTGTCCGTATCATTGCTGTGCTCGACATAGGCCATGTCGCCCTCGAGCCAGCCCTCCATCTCGCTCGGGTCCGCTTTGTTAGTGATAATGCGCAGCGTGCCGGACTGGGAGGCGTCACCGAACAGCGTGCCTTGCGGCCCGCTCAGCGCCTCCACGCGCTCGATGTCGATCAGGCGTGGGTCCGGGTTGAGTCCGGCCTGGGTGATCGGCGCTTCATCCAGATACACACTGGCCGAGGGATTGGTGCCGAACTGAATGCCCGCAGCCGCCACGCCCCGAAATACAATCGAGGTACCCGCCGGCTCGCGCCGCGCAAAGGCCAGGCTGGGAATGCTGTTGGCGTAGTCATCCAGTACTGCGAAACCCTGGCGCTGGATATCGTCAGTGGTGAAGGCGGTAATGGCCTGGGGCACGTTTTGCAGGTTGGCCTTGCGCTTGGTGGCCGTTACGATGATCTCTTCCAGCGTTTGGTTCACGGCGTAGGCTGCTTGGGCAGTGCCGAGCACAGCCGAGACCATCAGTGCCAGCGTCTTTTTACAGGCGGGGATGCTACCACTGGGCACAGCGGGCGACGGGTTGCTCTTAGTCTTCATGGCCGTTGCCTTGCGCAAGATTTTATTATGCACAAATCCTAATGTAATAGAGCGCAATTGCAAGGCCAAATAGGGAAGCGCGGCAAAAATCATCTTGCGTCCATGGCCCGTTGGTTGACGGGGTCCGGGTGGCAACCTACTCTGGCCACGACTCCCCTGTGCTGATTGGAAGAGCAACCCCCCATGGATATCGGCGTTCCCCTGCGCGAACTCGGCGTGTATGACACAAGCGCGCTGCGCGAGGCCATCATGGCCCAGAGCGAGGAGGCCTGGCTCGACAATACGTTCCGTCAGCAGGAGTACGACGTGCACCAGATGACGCACTCCCTCGTGATGATCTTTACCGACGGCGCCGGCTGGCCACAGATTGAGGTGCAGCGGCAGGCGGGCTGGGACGTGTTGGCAGAGTCGGCCATGCCGCTGATGCACCAGATCCTGGCCGATCACTATCCGCTCGGCGGCACCATCATTCGCGCCATGGCCGCGCGCCTGCAGGCTGGCGGCGTGATCAAAACCCACCGGGACAATCATCCCTCGTTTCACTACGGGCACCGTATCCATCTGCCGCTCATTACCAACTCGCGCGTGCGCTTTATGATTGATGGCAGGCCGTACAAGATGGAAGTGGGAAAAGTGTACGAGATCAATAACCAGCTGCCGCACAGTGTGATGAACAAGGGCATGGATGCCCGCATCAACTTCATCTTTGATTATGTGCCGCCGCAGCATCTGGGCCGGGAGGTCGGCAACGCGTGACCACACTGATCGCGACCTCGGTGGTCAGGGGCAGCGAGCAGGGCGAGAGCCACGGCGGTGTCTACCTGGTGGATTTCACGCACCAAAGCGTGAAACAGGTCATCGACTGGGATAGCGCGGACATCGATTGGCAGGGTCGCGGTTGGGACCGAGGCTTGCGCGGCATCGCTTTCGATGGCGAGCGGGTGTTTATCGCCGCCAGCAATGAGCTGTTCGTCTATACGCCGGACTTCACGTTACTGGCGTCCTACCGCAACCCGTATCTCAGTCACTGCCACGAGATCGCGGTGTACCAGCGCCGCCTGTACCTCACCTCCACCGGCTTCGACGCGATGCTGGGCTTTGACCTGGATGAAAACCGTTTTTGCTTTGGTCTTAATATTGTCGCCGTGGGTAGGCGCTTCCAGGGCGGCCCCTTCGATCCGCAGCGGGACAACGGGCCTGCTCCTGGTAATTTGCTGCACCTCAACAATGTGTATTGCGATGCATCGGGACTGTATGTCAGCGGCCTGAAAACCGGCGCACTGGTGCGGTTTGACGGGCGCACCTTGAAGCGCGCAGCCACGGTGCCGCGCGGACTGCACAATGCCCGGCCTTTTGGCGCCGGCGTGTTGTTCAACGACACCTTAGCGAATCGGGTGCGTCTGGTGCTGCCGGACAAGGAGATCAGTTTTGCGGTGCCGCAGATCGATGAGGCCGACCTGACCCACACCGAGCTGGATGACTCGCGCATCGCCCGCGCCGGTTTCGCGCGCGGCCTGTGTGTGATCGATGACACTGTGGTGGCGGCGGGGTCATCGCCCTCGACCATTGCCTTGCATGATCTGGCAGTGGCCCGCACCCGCAGTGTGGTGACGTTGAGCCACGATATTCGCAACGCCATCCATGGTTTGGAGGTGTGGCCGTTCGGCTCGGTCTAGTTGTCCAGCGTTATCAGGTTGTTCACAGAGACGTCCTTCATATTGATTCGATGCGGGTGACCGGCAGCGCTAGCGGGCTCGGGTGGTAGGAGTGCAATTCGCCCGCTTCCCCGATAACAGGAATGAACTTGTAAAGCGACAGTCACGAGTTAAGTTATCCGCAAATGCTCCGTGTGAACAAGCTGTCGAGAGATCACATCCAGTCGGCGTCGTCCAGCACCGGCGCCAGAATGTCTCGCAGTTCGTCGAGGTGGTGTTCGTAATGCCGCCAGAATCCCACGCTCGAGTCATAGATAGGCTGGCGCACCTGCTCGGAGCTGGCCGTACGCACGGCGCGCTCCGTGGCATGGAAGCGCAGGCAGTTATCCTCCCAGGGCAGTTCCAAATAATCGAGAATGCGCCGCACCTGAGTTTCAAGATCCGTCACGACATCTTCATACTGCACCCGCAGTACTTTGCCGGGCAGCACCTCGTCCCAGTGCTGCATCATGCGCAGGTACTGCAGGTAGTACTCGCCGATATCGCACTGGTCGTAGCTGAAGGTCTGGCCCCGAGCGTACAGTTGCCGCAGGTTGCCGACACAGGCGTCCATGGGGTGGCGGCGGGCGTCGATGATTTTCGCGTTGGGTAAAATGCTGTGGATGAAACCCACACTCGGAAAATTGTTGGGCATCTTGTCGATGAAGCGCGCAGTGCCCTCCATGCGATGCCGCACGGCCATCTCCAGGTAGTCCTGGCCGAGGCGCTGCAAATGCCGGGGCTGCAGTTCCGCCAGTACCTGCGGATAGCGCATGGCATCGGCGCGGTTATGGTTCAGTGATTTAGTAAGGCGGCCGATGTAGGGCAACTCACTGGTGCCCTCGACCTGGCTGTGGCTGGCGATGATCTGCTCCAGCAGGGTAGAGCCGGAGCGCGGCAGGCCCAGAATAAAAATCGGCGCGGCGTCTGGGTGGCCGTAGCCCGCAGTGGCGTGGAAAAAATCATCGTTTAAGAACTCGATCAATTCGTCGTTGATGGTTTGCGTTTGCACCGGGTCATAACTGACCAGCATGCGTTGTGTGGCGTTGCCCTGCTCGTAATAGCGCCAGGCCTGCGCGTAATCCTTGCGATCTTCAAAGGCCTTGGCCAGGGCGAACAGGAAATTGACGCGCGAGGTGTCGTTGAGTTCGTCGCGCTCCACCTGACGCTGCATCTGCTCGATTTCCGCGTTCTCGAAACGGTAGGTCTTGAGGTTGGCCAGACTGTAGTACGCCTCTCCGAAATCGGGCTCCAGTGCCAGGCAGCGCTGGTAGGCGGCAATGCCTTCCTGCTGGTCGCCCAAGGTTTTGAGCATGTGTCCCAGCCCCAGCCAGGCGCCCGCATGTTTGGGTGCCAGCGCCAGGCAGCGGCGGTAGGCGGCAGCGGCTTCCTCGTTCAGTGCCGCCGGTGCCAGTACGCCCGCCAGACGGAAGTGGGCCTTCGGGTTGTCCGGCAGTAGGGTGAGCAGTTCACGGTACACCACGATAGCGTCTTCAGGGCGCTCCAGTTCCTTGAGCACGCGGCCCAGGTCGAACAGGGCCGGTGTATGGTCTGGCGCAGACGCCAGCGCCTGACGCAGCAGATGTTCCGCGTCATCCAGATCGCCAGAGGCGGCGGCGATCAGGCCCAGCAGGCGCAGGGCATCAACGTGTCGGGGATCTTTCTGCAACACCTGGCGACACAGCTGCTCCGCGTCCTGCAGGCGGCCCGCCTGGTGGTGTTCTGCCGCCAGCGCCATCATGCGGCGCGCAGGTGACAGTGCGAAACAACGCTCGAAGGACGCATCTGCTTCCTGCCCCCGCCCCAACGCGGCGAGTGCTTTACCCAGCTGAAAATGCGCTTCCTCCAACTGCGGGTCCAGGCGCGTGGCTTTTTCCAGCAGGGGCAATGCCTCCTGCGCCTTGCGTTGCTGCAGCAGCAGTGTGCCCAGATCCTCGTAGGGTTTGGCGAACGTTGGTGCCAGGTCGATAACCTTGGTAAGGATTTTTTCCGCCTCGTCAAAGCGGCGCAAATCACCCAGCGCCGCGCCTAACAAGCCCAGGATATTGATGTCATCGGGATAGCGTGCGAGCAGTGCGTGGCAACTGGCGAGCGCCTGCTTTGTCTGGCGCGCCTGCAGTTGCGCCATGATGTCGTCGAACAGGCGGCGCGGAGCGCGGGAGTGTTGCATTAGGGAGGCTAGATCAGTTGCTTACGTTTCCGGCGGCTATAGCCAAGAGCTGCGAGGCTCAAGCCCAG
Source organism: Haliea sp. (assembly GCA_031414375.1). Lineage (GTDB taxonomy): Bacteria > Pseudomonadota > Gammaproteobacteria > Pseudomonadales > Halieaceae > Marimicrobium. The sequence goes on along the minus strand of JANNVJ010000097.1, from coordinate 11,134 downwards.
TAGCGCAAGCGTGTCGGATACGGGTACGGGTACGGTACCGCCCGGTGTTGCGGAGCCTAAAGTCACATCGTCATAGCCACTCCCGTCGCCCTCCCCAACAAAATCGACAGACCGCGCGGTACCGATGAAGCTCACGCCGATCGGTGTCCAGTTACAGTAATCGCCAAAGGGATCACCTTCACAATCAATCGTATGTTGAGGAGACAGGTTCATAGAGTCAATCAAGTTGCCGGCGCCGTTCAGGCCATCCCAAATATTTACCGTAATACCAAAAAGGGAAGTGTAGTAAAACGAAAAGCCAGTATCGAAACCGGGTGCATAGTTCAGGATAGCCGTGCCCGCCTGAAAAAACATGACAGTAGACGGCGAAGGTTCGTTGGCGAAATTGCCCGTTCCGCCAGCGTCCGAGTCAAGTATGCTCAATGCGTTGGATCCAAACTGAATGCCGTAATTGACGCCTGCGTTGCCCAGGCTATCTGTACCGCCGTTATAGAAATCAAGAAGTGATGCCAGATTGCCAGCACCTTCGAAATCCAAAACGATGACGGACGCTGTCGCTGTAGAAACACCGCTAAGAAGAGCGAGCCCTGCAATTAGAGCGATTGCAGGCAGATTGAAAGCATTTTTCCTGAACATTCGATTTGCCCCTTTGACTTCTCGTTTATATACAAGCATCTGTTTCTGATTCTGTCAAAACATGAGCTGCAAGCTCAGGACTAGGTCAGCGCAATGACGACAGCGCGCGCTGCTGTCGCACCATGATCCACCCCGCGATCACCACGCCCACCGCAACCACCGCGATCACCAGCGTGGTCAGGGCGTTGATCTCCGGCGTCACCCCCAGTTTGACCTTGGAGAAAATCACCATAGGCAGCGTAGTGGCCCCGGCGCCGGAGGTGAAACTGGCGATTACCAGGTCGTCCAGCGACAGGGTGAAGGCCAGCAGCCAACCTGATGCCATGGCCGGTGCGATCAGGGGCAGGGTGATATCGCGGGTGACAGTGAAGGGCCTGCCACCCAGGTCCATGGCCGCTTCCTCCAGCGATTGGTCCATGTTCGCCAACCGCGCCTGTACGATCACGGCCACATACGCCATCGAAAAAGTGACGTGGGCGATGGTAATGGTGTTGGCACCGCGATTACCCGGCCAGCCCGTCAATTCCTGTAGGCTGACGAATAACAACAGCAGTGACAAGCCGGTGATCACTTCCGGCATCACCAACGGCGCCGCAATCATGCCTGTGAGCAGGGCGCGTCCGCGAAAACGCCCCATGCGATTTAAAGCCAGCCCCGCTAGAGTACCGAGTATCGTCGCCATGGTGGCGCTGACCAGTGCGATCTCCACGCTGAGCAGGGCGGCCCCCAGGATTTGTTCGTTGTCCAGCAGGGCGCTGTACCAGCGGGTGGAAAAGCCACCCCACACGGTTGCCAGTCGGGCATCGTTGAAGGAGTAGGCCATCAATACGAAAATGGGAATGTACAGAAAGGCAAAGCCGAAACAGAGCACCGAGTACAAGAAGGTCGAAGGCGGTTTCAAATCTGGGCCTCCTGTTGCAGATGCTGCATCAGCATCATGGGCTTGCTGGAGTATAAAGCGGTTCAGGGTCTGGTGACACAGGGTAGCTATGGGCCGTGGCGATGCTATAGTGAGGGCAATAAGAGGGTATATAACTATGCAGCCCGATAAGACTGCCGTTGCGGTTCCATTGCTCCTTGCACTGATGCTGGCCGCCTGTTCCGGCGGCGGCGGTGATAACGCTGCCGGTCGCAGTTCAATCAGCGCTGAAAGCCTCGCTCAGACCGGCGCGGTGCTGCCCCGGGAGGCGCAAATCGCAGGCGACCCCGTGCGCGGGCGCGAGGCGCTGCTGAGCGGTAGTTATATGCAATGCGGCGTGCCCTACAAAGTGATGAAGATCCCTGCGGTGGCTGCGTTGGTGGCAGCGCAATGGGGTAATGCCGGCATTACCGATGCCCTGCCGGGCCGCGTCGGTAACGGCGCTGAATTGCCCTATTGGATGAACACCTTTGTCAACGATGAAGGTGCCGAAGTGGTTAACGCCAATTGCCTGCTGTGCCACGGTGGCCAGTTTGACGGCCAGCTGGTCATGGGTCTGGCGAATGCCAACGCTGATTTTACGGGCGGCGCAGGCGGCGCAGATGTTCCCGCTTTTCCACAATCGCTGTTGGATCTGCTCGGTCTGAGTGTGGCCGAGCAGGCCAGCCTGGATAAACTGTTGCATCGCGCGTCGATAATTGGTCCCTCCACGCGCATGCGTACGGTTGGGCATAACCCCGCAGAGACACTGGCAGTCACGCTGATGGTGCATCATGATCGGAACACACTGGCCTGGAGCGACGAACCGTACAGCGAATTTGTGGTGCGCGATCACGACGGTAATATCAAGACAACGGACAATACCGTCACCTCAGACCCGGGACCGTGGTGGCGGGTAAGTAAGAAAAACGCCTTGTTCTACAACGGCATGGCGCGCGGCGATCATCGCGGCACCATGGCATTGGCGACCTCGGTCTGCGTGGATGATGTGGAGACTGCGCGGAAAGTGGACCAGCTGTTTATTGACATCCAGGCTTTTATTCTCAGCATTGAAGCACCCGTCTATGCTCGGGACATTGACATTGAAATGGCGCAGACCGGCAAGGCGATATTTGAGAAAGACTGTGCGGCCTGCCACGGTGCGCATGCCACCGAGGCACAGCGCGCCGCAGGGGTCGAAGATACCTACCCCAATCTGCTCATTCCTCTGAATATTATCGGTACTGATCCGGTGGTTGCCGAGGCGGGTGTAGTGCATTCGCCCCAGTTGGTCGAGTGGTATAACGATTCATTTTACGGGCAGATCACCAGAATGGTGCCGGACGATCCCTTCCCCGGTTATATGCCGCCGCCGCTGGATGGCATTTGGGCGACCGCGCCCTTTCTGCATAACGGCTCTGTACCCACGATGGAGTTATTGCTCAATAGTAGCGCCCGACCCGCTGTCTGGAAGCGGGTGAGTATGGACACTACCGTGTTCGATGAAGAGGCGCTCGGTTGGCCCTTTGTTGCACTTAACTATACGCAAGCGGCAGCGCAGCCCGAGGAGCAGAAGTACATTTACGACACGAGTTACTGGAGTCAATCCAACGCCGGCCATACCTTCGGCGATCATTTGTCAGCCACCGAGCGCAGGGCGTTGATTGAATACCTGAAAACGCTCTGATGCACTCGCCGCAACGAAGCCTCAGCTCTCAGGCTCCTGTTGCAGGTGCTGGAACAGCATAATGGGCAGGATGAGGATTAGCAGCAAAATGATGGCCACAGCGCAGGCCAGTGGCCAGTCGCGGTTGACGAAAAATTCCTCGTACAGCGTGCGCCCGATCATCAGCGTATCCAGCCCCCCGAGCAGTTCCGGGATGACGTATTCGCCCAGCGCTGGAATAAACACCAGCAAGGAGCCCGCAATGATGCCGGGCATGGCCAGTGGCAGTGTAACGTCGTAAAAAACACGCAGCGGTTTGGCCCCCAGATCCGCTGCGGCTTCATGCACGTCCGGGTCCAGCTTCTCCAGGCTGGCGTAAAGTGGCAGGATCATGAAGGGCAGGTAACTGTACACAATACCCAGATACACGGCGCCGTTGCTATAGAGCATGGCCAATGGTTCGTCTATCCACCCGAGGGACAGCAACAGGTGGTTAAGCAGACCGTGCTGGCCCAGCACCACCATGAGCGCGTAGATGCGCAGCAGGAAGGACGTCCAGAAGGGCAGCACCACCAATAGCAGCAGCAGGTTGCGCCAGGGTTGTGGCGTGCGGGCGATGGCGTAGGCCATGGGAAAGCCCAGCAGCAGGCACAGTGCGGTAGCGACCAGCGCGATCTTGATAGAGCGCAGGTAACTGATCATGTACAGATTGTCTTCCAGCAGGAATCGGTAGTTGTCCAGTGTGGCCAGCACGCGGTTGGCGGTATCAGCACTCCAGTCGAAAAACGGGGTAAACGGCGGCTGGGCTACGATCGGATCGGCAAAGCTGATCTTTAATACAATGACAAAGGGTGCGAGAAAAAACAGTAGCAGCCAGGCGTAGGGGGCACCGATGACGATCCCGCGCCAGAGGCGGTCGCTGCTGCCCGGATGCACCATACCGTTCACCCGGTGAGCACCACGCTGCAGTCGGAGGCCCAGCTCAGGTAAACCTCGTCGTCCCATTCCAGCGGCAAGCGGGCCGAGCGCTGTTTGTTCTGCGCACTCACCAGGATCATCCGGCCATTTTTGGCGCGCACCCGATAAATGGAGCGGTTGCCCTTGTAGGCCAGATCCTCCACCACGCCCCGGGTTACCGTGTACCCGTCCAGCGTGGGTGGCTCCGTGCTGATCAGTAACTTCTCCGGCCTTACGCCGATCATACAGGCACTACCTACTTCGAGTTGTCCGTCGTAACGGGTGCAAATCTGCGTGTCGCTGTCCATCAGGACCACCGTGAGTTGGCCCGCTGCGCAGTCCAGTACCGTCGCATCGAAGGTATTGATACTGCCGAAAAAGTTGGCGACAAAAAGATTGCGGGGGAACTCGTAGACCTCGCTGGGGGTGCCTATCTGCACGAAATCACCGGCATCCATCACTGCGATGCGGCTGGACAGGGTCATCGCTTCTTCCTGGTCGTGGGTGACCACCACGAAGGTGATGCCCAGCTTGTCCTGCAGATTCATCAGCTCGAACTGCGTCTGTTCGCGTAACTTTTTGTCCAGCGCCGCCAGCGGCTCGTCGAGGAGTAGTACTTTCGGCTGTTTGATCAAGGCACGAGCCAGCGCCACGCGTTGCTGCTGGCCGCCGCTGAGCTGGTGTGGTTTGCGCTTGGCCAGCGGCGTTAGCTGCACCAGTTCCAGCATATGGGCGACGCGCTCCTTAATCTCCTGCGCCGGTAACTTTTCTTTGCGCAGGCCGTAGGCGATGTTTTGCTTTACATTCATGTGCGGGAACACGGCGTAGGATTGAAACATCATGTTGACCGGGCGGGCATAGGGCGGCAGGTCGGTCACGTCCACGCCATCAATGCGGATACGCCCGGAGGTGGGTTTCTCGAATCCCGCCAGCATACGCAGCAGCGTGGTCTTACCGCAGCCGGAACCGCCCAGAATCGTAAACAACTCCCGTCGGTAGATTTTCAGGTCAACGCTATCCACCGCGATGAACTCTCCGAACCGCTTCGTCAGGGACTCTATTTCGATAAAAGGTCGCTGCAGTGGATCTTGCCACGGCGTGTTGGCAAAGTTTATGCCGTTGGTATCCGCTGGGCTCATAGTCCGCTCTTGATCTTGATCCAGGTGCGGGAGCGCAGCCGCTCCAGCTTGGGCGCCAGTATTTGTGAGGCGTACAGGCGCTGCCGCGTTTCCTTGTCCGGATAGATGGCAGGATCACTGCTGATGGCGGGCTTTACCAGTGCCGTGGCGGTGCGATTGGCATTGGCGTAACCGGTGAAGTTGGTGGCCCTGGCGATGACCTCTGGCCGCAGCATAAAATCCAGGAACAGGTAGGCGTTCTCAGGGTGCGGGGCATCCGCGGGAATGTACATCAAATCGTACCAGTCGACACTGCCTTCACTGGGAATGGTGTAGCCTAAGTCAATATCCACGCCGGCCTCCCTGGCGCGCTCGCTTGCCACCGAGTAATCGCCGGACCAGCTCATGGCGACACACACTTCCTCGCTCGGCAGGTCCAGCAGTATCTTGGTGGAACTGAAGTATTTGATATACGGGCGCACGGCCTTGAGCAACTGCTCCACGTCCCGTAAGTGGTCTGGATCTACCGAGTTGGCCGGGTAGCCCAGGTAGAGCATGGCCATGGGAATGACGGAAGTGGGATCGTCGAGCAGGCTGACCCCGCAATCCGCAAAGCGCGACACGATGGCCGGGTCAAATATCATGGCGGCGCTGTGCAGGGGAGCATCGGGCATCCGCTCTAACACCCTGTCCCGGTTATAGGTGAAGCCAGTGGTCCCCCACATGTAGGGTACGCCGCCGAGTTCAGCACCGAAGTCCGCCTTGATCTTGTCCACCAGGACCTCGTCGATATGGTGCCAGTTATCCAGTCGCGCGGTATCTGTGATTTGATAGACCCCGATGGGAATAAGTCGCGCGGAAAAAGAGCTGGCGTGGAACACCACATCGTAGCCGGAGTGTCCGGTCATCAGCTTGGTGTCCACCATCTCGCTGGAGTCGTAGACATCGTAGTTCACCTCGATACCGTATTCGCGCTCAAATTCATCCAGCAGAGCGGGATCAATATAGTCTGCCCAATTGTAGATATTGAGTGTGGAGGCCGTTGCTGCGAGCAGCGGGTGACTAAAAACAAGAAACAACCAGAGGCTTAATGTGCGCAGGAACATTACATAGTGGCGTCCATCTACAGGCGTCTGCGCTGCGCCTGGATGACCCGGTGTGTGGTCGATTGTGGAGCTCTCCAGCGTGACTCTCCAGCGTGATTTTTTATTGTGACTTTTTAATCGTAGGAATGTGTACGTCCCTGTCCTGGTTCAGGCTTGGAACGGCTTGGCTTAGGTGGCATTATAGTTACATAAAATATTTTGGATAGAAATACGGGGAGGGAGCCCGCCGCTATTCTTATGTACTCCCCGCCTATGCATGCCCCCTCCTATTATGCGGCAACGTGTAATGACACTACGGTGTATCAACCCCTGCGCGCCGAGGTGCGCAGCGATGTGTGTGTGGTTGGCGCCGGGTTTACCGGTATCGCCACTGCACTGACATTGGCGGAGCGTGGCTTCAGCGTGACGCTGTTGGAACAGCATAAGGTAGGTTGGGGAGCTTCAGGTCGCAATGGCGGGCAGATGATTGGCGGTCTTCCCGGCGAGGCGCGGCTGGAAAAGCGTTGGGCGGGCAACCACGCGGATACGCTGTTCGAATTGGGATACCGCGGGCATGAGATCATCGCACAGCGTGTCCAGCGCTATGCGATTGCTTGTGACCTGAAGTACGGCTACATGGATGTGGCACTGAAGCCGCGTCAGCTGGAGCAGCAAAAACGCATGCATGCAGCGCTTTGTGCCCGAGGCATGGAGGATCAGGTGCGTCTGGTGGCAAGAGCGGAATTACCCGGGGTGCTGGGCACGGATAGATACCTGGGTGGTCTGATGAATGACCGTAACGGCCATTTGCATCCGCTCAACCTGTGCCTCGGAGAGGCGCGGGCCGCTGTAGGGCTGGGGGTCGCGATTTACGAGGGCAGTGAGGTCACCGGCATTGAGCACGGCAGCCGACCCGTTGTCAGGACCACCCACGGCAGTGTGCAGGCAGATTTTGTGGTGCTGGCCGGCAATGCGTATCAACATTTGGAACCCAGGGTGCTAGCGGGCCTGGTGTTTCCCGCCGGCAGTTACATTGTGGCTACACAACCGCTGAGCGCAGCGGAAGCGGTGCAGATCAATCCGCTGGATATGGCGATCTGTGACCAGAATGAAGTGGTCGACTATTTTCGACTCTCCCCAGACCGCCGATTGTTGTTCGGCGGGCGGTGCAATTACTCCGGTCGGGAACCGCGCAACATCGAGCACGCTATTGCGCCGCGCCTGCGCCGGGTCTACCCACAGTTGGCACACAAGCGCGTGGATTATGCCTGGGGTGGCAAGGTGGGCATCGTGGTGAACCGGGTGCCGCTGCTGGGCCGCATTGGTGCGAATGTATTTTATGCACTGGGCTACAGCGGTCATGGCGTCAGCCTGTCCCACGCCTGTGGCGAGATCATGGCGGACGCCGTGGCCGGTACGTTTGAGCGCATGGATATATTTGCCGGGGTAGCACACCGTAAAATACCGTTCGGCCAGGCCTTTGGGAGTCACATGGTGGCGCTGGGTATGCTCTATTTTCGTTTGCGCGACAGGTTGTAAAGCACGCTTTGCAGTCAATGCCGCCGGAGCGGGGCACATGCCTCATGAATGACATGCGCTGCACTAGTATAGTGCGAAAGCGCCCCAAAATGGGGCGAACCTCCCTGTTGCGCGACGACCGAACTGCAGAAACTACCGTCTCAACGGTGGTATGAATATTGCTCCAATGGTCACGATATTGGCAGACGCTAGAACCCATGAAGCACGATTCACCAGACAGCACTGCGACTCCCATGATCAAGTCCTCGATCCAGGCCTATCTGGAGGATTTACATCGCCAGTTCGCCAGTAATTTTGCGGGCGAGATTGCCAGCTACATTCCCGAACTGACCCGGGCCGACCCCGCCTGGTTTGGTATCGTACTGGTGACAGTTGATGGTCATGTCTACCGGGTTGGCGACAGCGTGCAGAGTTTTACCATCCAATCCGTTTCCAAGGCGATCACCTATGGACTGGCACTGGAAGATCAAGGCGTCGAGGCGGTGCTGGCGAAGGTCGGTGTGGAGCCTTCCGGGGAGGCCTTCAATTCCATCAGTCTGGACCGGGAAAGCGGTCGTCCCCTGAATCCGATGATAAACGCGGGAGCGATTGCGACCACAGGATTGATTAACGGTGCCCATAGCGAGGAAAAACTTGAGCGCATTCTGCGGCGGTTTGAGGATTACGTCGGACACCCGGTAACAATCGATATGGAGGTCTATGCCTCAGAGCGCGACACCGGGCATCGCAACCGGGCGATTGCGCATCTACTGCGCAACGCCGACATCATCGAGGGTGTGCCCGAGGATGTGGTGGATCTTTACTTTCGCCAGTGTTCAATCAATGTGACCGCGCAGGATCTCGCGTTGATGGGTGCGTGCCTGGCCAATAGTGGTGTGAATCCGATTACCTCCGTGGTTGCACTCAAGAACCAGTACGTCGAAAAAGTGCTCAGTGTGATGACCACCTGCGGTATGTACGACTATTCCGGCAGTTGGGTCTATAGCGTTGGTATGCCAGCCAAAAGCGGAGTAGGTGGCGGCATCATGGCAGTGCTGCCAGGCCAGTTTGGCCTGGGTGTGTTTTCGCCCTTGCTGGATCCGAAAGGCAATAGTGTTCGTGGCTTGCGCGTATGTGAAGCCTTGTCGCGCGACTTCGGCCTGCATTTGCTGAAAGTGGCACGCGCCACGTCCACCTCTGTGGTGCGGGTGTTCTATGACGGAGCAGTGGTTCACTCGCGGTGTCGACGACACATCGAGCACCGCCAATTCCTGGATAGCGAAGGGCACCGCATTCAGGTCTACGAGCTGCAGGGCGAACTGATGTTTGCCTCCACCGATGCGTTACTTCGGGTCGTGGGCGAAAACTGGGCCAGGACCGATTTTCTGATATTGGATTTTCGTCGTGTCGTCGATATCGATGCCGCATCGACTCGTCTGCTGTCGAGTCTACTGGCCATTCATTTGACTGACGGCAAGTGTGTGCTGTTTACCGGTACGGAGGACAAATATCAATTTAGACGCGCGCTCAAAAAAATGGTGGACGAGAGCCAGGGCAGCCAGATACACCGGTTTGCCGAGACGGATCGCGCGCTGCAGTGGTGTGAGGATCAGTTGTTGCTGCAGCAGGTGGTGGAGCCGGGCATACTTGCCAGACCATCGCTGGAGCGACAGCATCTGTGTTACCAGTTTTCGCAGTCCGATTTTGAATTCCTGCAACGCGTCGGCCTGCGCAGGCACTTTGTGCACGATGAAATTGTATTCCAGACCGGTGCCGCCGGCGATTCGCTGTTCTTCGTGTTAAGTGGGTTGGTCGACACGGTGGTCACTACCAAGGGGGGTGAGGAGTTGCGACTGATATCGTCGTGCGCCGGCATGTCCTTTGGTGAATTTTCATTGGTGAGTGGAGAGCCGCGCTCTGCGACGGCGCGCGCGGTTGGCGCTGTGCATTGCCTGGAGTTGCCATTTGCGGCGCTGGATATCGATATTAAACACAAGCTGACCTGCAACTTGGCGCGTGAACTGTCGCGCCGCCTGAATGACGAGACGCGGGCGCTGCGCATCATAGCGTGACGTCGAACTTACTGCGTCAGTAAACCAGCGCGCAGAATCTGCGCCTGCTGCTTGATTCGGCGGATATTGTCTGGCCCCATGCGCAGCAGCTGTTTTTGCACAGCGGGTAAGCTCTCCAGCGCGGGGTCCAGATAGATATACATCACCGCTTTGGGTTTCAGCGCAATGGGTTCTCCTATTTCCGGGGTTGCCAGAACCAGATCCAGCGTACGGATGACGGCATTATCGAAATCGCTCGGATCGAGTCCCAGATATCCATAGGATTGCTCGTAGAGCGGGCGTAGAAGGTGAAATGCATTCACCAGCACACTCACATCAAGTGCCGCAATGGCGTCTGCAAAACGGTCGTAGCGTAGAAAGCTGGCAGGACTCATATAAATGCCATCGTCCTGCGTCACCACGCTGAAGGCCTCGCTGTGTAGGCCGCCCGGTAAAAATTTGCCCAGGATAACGCCGTGCCCGAGGCCATCGATGAGCGCCGCGCTCACCTCCAGCGGTTGTTCATTGGCCAGCAGCTTGAGAAGGATAGTTTTCGCGCCCGCCGCCGCCAGTTGCCCGCGCAACAGTTCATCACCGTCCTGCGGCGTGAGCGGAGCTGCGCTGGCAGGTGCGGGTTGTTCAGTCAGGATGCCGCCTTCAGCATCGACGGCAGTAGCGTCAGGAACAACCACAGTGGCAGCCTCCGGGCGCTGCGGAATATCCGGTGTCGGGGGCAACTCGCTGTGGGCTGCGGAGACAGCGACAGATGGTACCTGCACCACGGTCTCCACCGGCTTTTTCTCCGCCGTCCAAAACCAGAACACCACTAAGCCGGCGATAAGGCCTGCCGCTAGCAGCAACTCAATAAAGGGAAACCGGTCGCGGCGCTTGTCCACGCTCACGTATTCTTCCGGGTCTGCTCTCATTTGTCGTGTTCCTCCCAGGCTGTCTGTGTCAGCTGCGTGCAGTGACAGGTCAATAAATTGTCCGTGACAGGATACCTTTCGCAGTGTTTGCCTACCAGTTGATCTGCACGTTTGTGGTAGCTGGATTACGCCATGCCGGGGAGACACTGAGGGTTTGATGCACATTCGATGTCTATTGGTAGTGGTAGGCACGACCCGTCCCAGGGGGGGTAAGGGCAGATAGCTCAGAGGGGGGTGATATTGGCTCCACACGCCGTTTACCCCCACGGCGACTGGCGC
>JANNVJ010000096.1:0-5476 GCA_031414375.1 Haliea sp. | reverse complement strand
GCAACGTGCGCGAATCCGTTTACCGGTGGGGCCCCACCGAACAGCGCAGCCAACATCGCCTTAACAACCTCGCCGCGCTGCTGGGCCACGCCGACGACTACATGAACCAGTGCACCGCGCAGAACCAACCGGCGACCAGCGCCGGCCTGGTGCTGTGGCTGTACCAACTGGCCGAGGCAGAAGAAGACACCCAGGCCATCGGCGGCGCCGAGAACGCGATACAACTGATCACCCACCACGGCGCCAAGGGCCTGGAGTGGCCCATCGTGATCGCCATGGACCTTGACGCCAAACTAAAGCCAAGACTGTGGGGCCTCAGCGTACTGCCCTCGCCCACGCCAATCAGCCTCGACGACCCACTGGCCAACCGCACCCTGCGCTACTGGCCCGCCTTCACCGGATTGCAAAGCGCCAACATCCCGCTGCTGGATGAGATTGCCGCAAGCACGGCAGGCCAGGCCGCAATGGCGCAGGAAATTCAGGAGTCGAAGCGCCTGTTGTATGTATCACTGACGCGACCGAGAGACAGTTTGATTATCACTCTGGACAGCAAACAGACCGGTGGCGAATGGATGGATACACTGGAAGCCGACTGGATGTTACCCGCAGCGGACACACTGCCACTCCCTGACGGCTCCGCGATTCCCAGCCGGGAAGTTGTGCTGGTGACGAGCGAGCCCGATGCAACACTACCCGAATACAAACCCACCTGGCTGACCACCGATGCCCCCGTGATTGCGAAGCTACCACTGCGCCTAAGCCCCTCAGCGATAGAACCCGGCGCGACCGCCCGTATCGGTGAGATCATCACAATCGGTGACCGGCTTGAGATTGAAGGGGAGTACGACCCCGCGTCTCTAGGCTCCGCCCTGCACGCGGTGATCGCAACCACCCTACTGGGGCAACACGCTACCGCGCGTGTGTTGCACGATCACGGCATGGAAAAAACGATTTCGGTGGCAGCAGCCAACGAGAGCGCCAGCCGATTACTTGCCACCATCAACGAACGTTTCAAACCCCTCACGCTGCACACCGAGTATCCCATCCACTACACCAACGACAGCGGCCAGCTCATCAGTGGTTGGATAGACCTGCTGATAGAAACCGCCGAGGGCTTTGTGCTGATCGATCACAAGGCGTCGCCGCGCGCGCGCTCAGACTGGGAGGAAATTGCGCTGGGGTATGCGGGGCAATTGGAGGCGTATGCTGAGGGGGTTGTGCGCGCGAAAGGTAAGCCGGTGATCAGTCGCTGGATTCATTTTGGGGTAACGGGGGGGTTAGTGGAGGTCTGCTGACGCTCAAGTAGAAAATTACGCAGCTGCCTTTCACTGCGCATTACGAAGAGCACGAAAACCTGATTTTTGGTGTGTCGATAGAATATACGGCACGGACCATAAATGACTTCACGATACCGTCCATCTTTTAGTTCGATCGGGACTCGACCCGAGGAAGGATGCTGTTCCAGACGCTCTACAGCGGAGAAAACTCCGCGAACCAGTTTTCTTGCAGCGGTAGGGTTTTCAAGCGCGATGTACTCGGCAATGTCGTTGAGGTCGGATAGGGCGGGTTCTGTCCAAATTAGCTGAGCCATTTACTCATATTGTTCCTGGCTTTCGCATGGCTCATCACTCTGCCCTCCAGAACGGCCGCTTCACCCCGAGCAATCCCTTCCAGGATCTGCATGCGACTTTGAAGCTGCTCAAAATCTTCAAAATCAACCAGATATGCAGAGGGTTTGCCATGCTCAGTAATAAGTACTGGCTCTTTTGTCTCATGTAACTCAGACAGGATTTTGGTTGCCTGACGCTTGAGGGTTGTCACTAATTCAGTTTTCATATGAGTGATACTATTCTATCACTTCGTACATGACAAGAGTCCCATCCTTGGAGTGCTCCATTTCTGACTTTATACACAGCAGGCCTACCCTGCCCGACTTTTCCGCGGCGTTTTTTTGCCCTTACGTTTAGCAACAATGTCCTGCAGGTCCTGGTCGATCCGACTCTGCCAGCCCGGCCCGAATTGCTTGTAGGCTTCAAGAACGTTTTCGCTCAACCGAATTGACGTTGCTATCTTGGTAGGCGTCTTTTGTTTGCCGCGAGAGCGGCGGTATGCTTCAACGATTTCAGGATGGGTCTCTGACGTAGGGCGCATACTTTTAATATCTTCCAGCGTTAATTCCCACGTGTCAGGATCGGCCGCAATCCCGGCATTGATCCGCTCATCTTCCTCGGGCGTGGGATAGATCAGCTTAGAATTTACTTTTGGCTTTTTTGGCTTGTTCATAGCTACTACTCTCGCGTTTATTGGCCTTGCGCAGGCTAATTAACCTATGGCCATCGGCACGGCTAGAGTACACCAGCACATGCAGACGACCCCTGATGGTGGACATAGCAATCACCCGTGTCTCTCCGTAATCTTTTCGACGATCAAGTTTGTCTACGGATACTTCCCATTCGAATTCGGACGTGTCTTCGAAACGCACACCATGTTTGGCAAAGTTTGCCGTAGCTTTGACGTCGTCCCACTCGAACTTCATCTGATTGTAAGCCTGAGAGCTTCGATTGCAAATTTATTTTGTATATACATTTTGATAACGCCGATCTTCCAACTCAAGCCGAGCCTATTACAGGATTAGAATAGACGGGAGGAATTGGCCGCATTGGGCTGAAATGAACTTTGCCCCCTTAAGTCATACTTGATGGAGAGAAACATGACTATAAAGCTGTGCCGTTTAGCTGCATGCCTGTTTGTCATGCTGTATCTCGTCGCCTGCGGCAAAACACCCGATGAAGAGTTAATTGCCCAGCATGTCGCTACCATGCAGGAAGCGGTCGAGGCGAATGATTTCAGCGCGATCAAAAACCACCTGCATGATAGCTTTATCGCCAATAAGCGGCTGGATGCCAGGGAAGTCAATCAGCTGTTACGCATGTATAGCATGCAGCACAGAAATATAGGCGTCGCTATTGTTAGCAGCAAAACGACTATGGACCCTACCTTCCCGGACAGGGCGGAAACTATTATGTCGGTAGTCGTTACCGGGTCTTCAGGTCGATTGCCCTCGGACGGAAGTGTGCGCACCGTAAAGCTAGCGTGGATAAAGCAGTCGGGGGACTGGCGGGTGATCAGGGCGGAGTGGGAGCAGTATTGAACGAACGTCTCCCGCCCAAGCCTTGCGGGATATACGTGGCCGGTCCTGGTCGATAACGCCTACTCTGCGCGCCCGAAGGCGCACGGATACGATCTTTCAGGCAGCGAGTCCCACCGCCGTGGCCTGCATCGGTACAAACCCGGGCAGGGCCGCGATACGACCCAGCCAGGCGCGCACCTGCGGATAGTTATCCAGCGACACATCGCCTTCGGGTGCGTGCGCGATATAGGCATAGTTGGCGACATCGGCGATGGTCGGGTTGTTCCCCACCAGCCACTTTCGCCCGTCCAGGTGGGACTCCAGCACACTGAGTACGTTGTGCGCCACTGAAACGGCGTGCTGGTGATCAAGGGCGGCGCCGAACACGTTGACCAATCGCGCTGCCGCTGGCCCCGACGCGATCTGGCCCGCCGCTGTCGACAGGAAACGCTGCACTTCAGCCGCTGCCAGAGAATCGACGGGTAACCAGGTCCTGCTGGCATCGTACCGCTGCGCCAGATACACGAGGATCGCGTTGGAATCGGCGATCACCGCAGCACCGTCTTCCAGTACCGGCACCTGGCCGAAGCGGTTTTTTGACAGAAACGCTGCCTGCTTGTGTTCGCCTGCGGCCAGATCCACGTCGACCAGTGTGGCGTCGAGGCCGAGCAGCGACAGCAACAACTGCGCGCGGTGAGAGTGTCCGGAAAGTGCGTGCCGATACAGTGTAATGTTGCTCATGATTTATCTCCTTAAGTGATTTACGCAAACAGCTCCAGGCGTACGCGCTCACGCGCAATGCCCAGTGCTTTTGCAACTTCTGTTACTGTGCTTATCAGGCGCTGTGGTCCGCAGACATAGATCACCACGTCGTCTGCTGCGGCTTTTAAGATTTTTTCCAGGTTCATGCGCTCACCGTCGGCGCTGCTGTAGAGCGACAGGCGATCACCCAGCTGACGCTCGAGACGATCGCGAAACGGCATCTCCCCTGAGCTGCGCCCCGCATAGTGCAACTGAAACTCAGCGCCCCGTGCCTCGAGTGCCTGGGTCATGGATTTGATCGGGGTAATGCCGATACCGCCGGCAATCAATAGCGCAGGACGTTCGTCGCCATGCAGCACGAAATGATTGGCGGGCATGTCAACGCGCAGCCGGGTGCCGATCCGGTAACTGTCGTGCAGCGCGGCGGAACCCCCGCTACCGGACTCCTCCCGCAGTACAGCAATCTCGTAGCTGTCACGACGCGCCGGGTTGGAGGCAATGGAGTAATGCCGGTCCACCACGTCTCCCGAGGGCAGGCGCACGGGAACCCGCAGGTGCGAGCCCGGCTCCACCTCCGGGAGTTCACCGCCCCTGGGATCGCGCAGTTCGAACGCCCGCACCTGCGGCGCGAGCTGGCGTATGCCACTGACGATCAGTTCCAGCGGTCCTTCACCCAGCGACTGCGGTGCTTGCTGTTCGCCAGGCGCGCCAGGCGCCGGCTGTGTGTTTGCTGCACCGGCGAGTAGTTCTTTCAGATGGCGGTTTTCTGTTCGTAGTGCTGTCAGTTGACCTTCGACCTGGGCCTCGGTAAAACGCGGCGTGATGTGTTGTGGGCAATTCCAGTCGAAGGCTTCCACTTCGATGATAAAGCCGCGCTCTATTTGTGCCGGGTAGTCATTGTCTTCCAGTCGCGCCAGCAACTCGGGTTCATCCAACTCAACGGTGCGCACCCGGCCCAGCATTTTCAGCCGCCTGCGATTCGGGTAGTCCATAAAAAACAGCGCCACCCGGTTGTCGCTGCGGAAGTTGCCGGTGCTGACGTACTGGCGGTTGCCGGCGTAGTCGGCGAAACCGATCGTGCACTCATCCAGCACCTTCATAAATCCTGCCGGTCCACCGCGGTGCTGAACGTAAGGCCAACCGGTTTCGCCCACACTGGCCATATAAAAGCTGTCGCTGGCGGTAATGAAGATGGCCTCACGACTACCCAGCCGGTGGTTATAGTCGTCGCCTCCGTCCATGCGGGAATAACCCGTGCGGCTGCCCTCCTCCACCTGGATGGCCCGGACCACCGGGGTGAAAGCAATCTCGGCAAACTTGTGAGCCATGGTCCGTTCTCCTTTCCTGTTGCGGGCTGCCTGTTGCGGGCGGCAGTGCCGGGTGCGTTGCGATGGGGCTACTTTGTCAAATTCCCTTTATAAGAAGAATCCTCTATTATGGAAATTGATTATTTCTTTAATCGGAATAATAGATGGATCGCTTTCACCAGCTACAGGTCTATGTCGCGGTGGCCGAAGAAGAGGGCTTTGCTGCAGCGGCGCGGCGTTTGCAGCTATCGCCCCCGGCGGTGACGCGTGCGGTGGC
>JANNVJ010000095.1:0-9370 GCA_031414375.1 Haliea sp. | reverse complement strand
TCCAAACGCGCGGTTGCGGACCTGGCGGCCGCAAAAGCCGCCGTCAGTTCGGCTGCGGCACAACTGTCCACAGACCGTACTAATCTCGCCAAAGCGACAGTGCGTTCACCCGTGGACGGCGTGATCCTGTCGCGCCAGGTTCTTTTTGACTTTGTCATTGATGTCCACGAACACTGCGTCGATCAGCCCGGAGAGTTCCGATCCGACAGAGACTTCATTGGTGGGCTCGAGATTTCCGGTAGCCGTCACGTACACGGTCATGTCGGCACGTTGCAATTCCACCGTCGCGTACTCCGGCGCGGTTGCACCGCCGTTGAAAATATAGGCCAGCACCAACAGCAGTAGCGCAAGTGTGACTACGGCAATGCCCCAGCGCCTGATCTGCGACGGCTTGCCCGGCGGAGGGAGGCCTAAAAACTCGTCGATGCCCTGCGAGGCTAGACTACTTTCTGCATTCGTCACTGGTTTACCTCTGGTCATAAACTGGCATTGGCGGGCCAGCCGCCGCCCAGCGCCTTGAAAAGTTGGATTGCCGCCGTGGATCGGGCCGCGTTGGCCGATGCCCTGCTGTCCTGCACGGTCAGCACGCTGCGCTGTGTATCCAACAAGGTCTGGAAATCGACCGCGCCGCTGCGGTAGCGGATTTCCGCGAGTTGCAGACTGATCAGTGCAGACGCTTCCGCATCCAGCAGCGCCGCCTCGCGTTCGCCCGCCGCTTTCGCCGACTGCAGCGCATTCTCCACATCGAGCAGCGCTGTCAGCACCGTGCTGCGATAATTGGCGAGGGCTGTGTCAGCGCTGCCTTTTTGCTGCTCAATACGCGCCCGGATCTGCCCGCCCTGGAAAATGGGCGCCGTGACGCCCGCGACGAGGCTGCCAAGGGAGGCATCGAACAGGTCATCAATTGAGTCGCTGGCCGTGTCGATAGAGCCGCTCAGGCGCAGGGCCGGATACAGGTCTGCCTCTGCCACCCCGATGCGAATCACCTCCGCCTCCAGATTCCATTGCGCCGACAGCACGTCTGGCCGCCGCTGCAGCAGATCCGCCGGCAGTCCCACGTTGATGATTGCGGGTGGGGTCGGCATGGGGGCAAGGGGTGTGAGCAGGCCCACACTGCTGCCGGGCGGCTTGCCGATAAGCACATCGATCGCGTGTATTGCAGTGGCGATATTCAGCCGTAGTACGGGCAGCGCTGCAGTGGTCTGCCCGACGGCGGTACGCGCCTGTGCAACCTCCAGCGCATTGCCGAGCCCCGCCTGGTTGCGCCACTCGGCGATCTGCAGGTTTTCGCGCTGGATATCGAGGTTGGCTTTTGCCAGTTCCAGGCGCACCTGGGCGTCGCGGAGGTTGACATAATTGAGCGCGATATCCGCCGTGATCACTCGTTGCACATCGTACAGGCTCGCCGCGCTGCCGCGCGCGCCTGCTGCGGCGGCCTCGGCGGTACCTCGCAGTTTGCCAAAGATATCGGCCTCCCAGGAGGCATCGATCCCGACGCTGTAGGTCTCGCCGTCGATGAAGACGCCGTCGACAATCTCCTGCCGGGAAAATGCGTCGATTTGATCCTGATCGGAGACGCTACCCCTGGCACTCACACCCGGCAACCGGGCACCTTGCGCGGCGTCCAACACCGCGCGTGCGGAGCGCAAGCGACCCTGGGCAGCGGCGACGTTGTTATTGGCCGTCATCCCTTGCTCGATAAGCTGCGTTAATGTGGCGTCGCCAAACTGCGACCACCAGGACACCAAATCCGTTTCGTTGACAGCAGTCGATGCGGCGTCATGCCATGCAGCAAGTATCGTCTCGGACTGCGCGCCGGAAACGATCTGCTGGGGCGACTCCAAGCCTGATGCGCACGCAGCGATCTGCACGATCATCACCGCCAGTAACAGTGTCCGCAGTACAGTGCCCGGCCCATGACGCGGTGGCGCATCGTCCCGGTAGGTGACTGCAAATATGAAAGATTCCAGCATAGTTCCTGGTGGCCTCGCTGTGTCGCAGAAAACGGCGATCTATGTATCACTGCCGGGTTTCTGTTTACCATTATACGGTTGCGATGCATCTAAAAAATTTCAATGCCGAAATATTGGGCGCGCAGTTTTGTCGAACATGAAATATTGTCTGAGTATAAGACGGATAAAAGGGCTATTGGGGGAATTTTTCTTTCAGCGTGTCGGCAACTCCGGCTTGCCCAGTGCGTTGGGTAAGCCCAGCAGTCGCCGGGCGACAATACTCTTGGCGACATCGGCGCCAGCTGCGGCCACCTTGCCGTGCCCGGCCATCAGGCCTTCCTCTACCATGTAGCCATCCAGTCCCGCGTGCTCGCCCTGGGTGACAAAGCCGAAAGGACCCATAATGTCCTGTGCTACCTGGCATACTTCGTCCTGCATACACGAGCCCCAGGCCTTATTCATGGCCGCTTCGGCAGCGGGTACCCGCTCGGCCGCGATACAGATGCAAAGGCGCTCCAGCATATTGCCCACGTCAATGCGCGCCGCCAGACGCGCTACCTTGCGGCGCGCCACCGGGTCATCGTAGAGGGGGCGTTCGCCATCAAATTGTGCGTGTTTCAGGTAATTCAGTACGGTGTTGAAGCGTCGATTGTGTTGCGCTGCGGCGATAATGGCGAAGCGCTCGTAATCGAGGGCTTGCATCAGATAGTAAAATCCCTTGTTCAACTCACCGACCAGACGATTTTTTGCCACTCGGACTTTATCAAAAAACAGAACATTGGTGCGCTCTGCGGTAGTACTGCCGACGCACCACATCGGCGTCATGGTGATGCCTGGCGAATCAGTGTCGACGATCAGTAGGCTGATGCCCTGGTGTTTTGGTGCTTCAGGATCGGTACGCACGGCCATCCAGTGCCAGCGGGCAAAATGCGCCGAGGTAATGAAAATCTTATTGCCGGTGACTTCGTAGTGGTCGCCCTTGTCAATTGCACGGGTCTGCAGATTGCCGATGTCGGTGCCAGCGCTCGGTTCCGTATAAGCGATCGACCACTGGCCTTCGTTGTTGAATATTTTCGGGAGAAATTCCTTTTTCATCTCCTCGCTGGCTTCGTGGAAAATGGTGTTGGCGATGGTGCCGACGTTCTTGCCAACGGTGGGTGCGTTGACGCGCTCAAGTTCGGTATTGAGTATGAACTGTGCCAGGGGAAAGGGCTTTGGCGAGCCGCCATATTCCAATGGGAAGCCCATGCCCAGCCAACCTTTGGTGGCCAGCTTGTCGACGAAGGCCACGCGCGCTGGGGTGTTGACGAACATACTACCCTTGACCTCATCGGTCAGTTCCTGCGCCAGAAAAGTGCGCACGTCCTGGCGGAACGTCTCTTCCTCAATGGTCCAGTCAAGCTGCATGTCGATCTCCGGGAATGTACCCGGTTATCCTATCGCAAGGCATGCGTCATGTGAAGGCCCGAGCCTATTGCGCAGTCGTGAACCACCGTGCTTGTCTTGAATAAAGTAGGCCACGGGACCATACTGGAAAAGAGAGTTCACTCCATTGCGCTGCCAGACTATGACGCTGCTATGCCAGGGATAAAAATACGATGACGAATTCTGAAACGCACCGATCCGGCGTCGTTCAAGCGGATTTTGGACGAATACCCGATTACGTCACACCACAGAATCGCCAGCGCATTCTTGAATTGTCCCGGCCCAATGAAAAGGAAGTCTCGCCGGTTGAGTGCAGTGAATACCTGATACGGCATTGGCTGGAAACCGTGGAGGATGCAAATCCGCTTTACAATGACCGGGAGTACGCAAGGAGTCGGGGTTTTAACGACATCATCGCGCAACCGGGCATGAATATCTGTACGCTGGTGATGCCTTACCGCTGGCCAATGGTGGAGTTTCACCAAACGCGCCAGTTACTGCATTTTGAAATGAAGGAGCTGCTGGAGCTGCCCGTGGGTATTCTCGCCAACTATGAGACCTTTTTTTATCGTCCGGTCGAGATTGGTGATCGCCTTAGCACTACCGGGCGCCTGGTAGAAATTTCCGAGTTCAAACGCACTCGTCTCGGTGAGGGCTATTTCACCAAGCTTGAAACAAATTATTACAACCAGCGCGACGAGCTGGTGAGTCGCGCCCACACTAATTTGTTTTCTTATGGCGGTAAACGCCATGGGGAACAGCGTGGGGAAGACGATGTAGCGCAATCAGCAGAGGCGCAGACCAAACGCGCTAAGCCGAGCACGTTGGAGGATCAGGCACCGATGGAACCGCCGCAGGGCCACTGGCTCAAAGGCGGTTGGCACAATGGTACTGAGGAAATGCTGGAATCCTGGCGTACCGGCTGGCAGGGCCGCGCACCGGCCACCACGAAGTGGGATGAGGTCAAAGTTGGCGATGCCCTGCCACCGCTGCTAATGCCGAT
This sequence comes from Haliea sp., assembly GCA_031414375.1. Classification (GTDB taxonomy): domain Bacteria; phylum Pseudomonadota; class Gammaproteobacteria; order Pseudomonadales; family Halieaceae; genus Marimicrobium. The sequence goes on along the minus strand of JANNVJ010000095.1, from coordinate 4,990 downwards.
AACCGTAACCCGTTGTGTGTTTATGGCCTCTGCCAGCCGCGACTTCGCGCCGCAGCACCACAACACCTGGTATTGCCATAACAAGAGTCGTGCGCGGGAGATGTTTCTGGGTACACACTTTAATCTGGGTATGCTCTCGCGCTTTATGACTGATTATGGCGGGCCGCTCAGTACCGTCAGGCGCATTCAATTGCAGATGAAACGTACTATTGGCGCGGGCGAGGACTACATGATGACGGGCGCGATCACTCGGAAGTGGGAGGAGGGTGGGGAGAGCCTGGTAGATATGGACATCAGCATCGACACCGATCTGGGTCCTGCCTACCGCTGTAGCGGTACACTGGCGCTGCCCTAGCATCGAACACGGCTTCATCCGCAGGAAACCTGAAGGAGTACGTTTATGGGCAGTGTTGCAGGCGCGTCGCACTTCAAGGGCGCGCAACTGATCATCGGCGCAGAGCATGAAGCAGAGACCTATGATGCTCGCTTCCTGATATCGACTCTGCTGGTCTATGTTGCGAAAAGCGATGGGTCAATATCGGCGCTCGAGAGCAATAGGATGATCGATTTGCTCGCAGCACAATTGAGCATCCCGACGCCCGAGGCGCTGGATCGCTTGTCTGGCGCCATTATGTCGCTCTCCAATGACAAGGAAATCGCCACGACCTTACAACAGATCAGCCAGAGTCTGTCCGATAATGAGAAGAAAGAGATTTTTGCAATGATGGTCGAGGTAGTGGTGATCGATGAGACACTGGAGCCTGGTGAAATAGAGGCCGTCACGCTGGCTGGCCAGATTCTCGGTTTGTCACTGGACACAATTCATGCTGACCTCAGAGCCATTTTGCTGGCCCAGAAAAACAGTTGAGGTTTGCCAAAATTACCGCGTTCAAACGAGTAGTAGCTAACGACGCGAGCGGCCGTGAAACCCGCTTTTTTGAGTTCATCGAGTAGGTCCCAGCCAAAATGGTAGTAACACAAACTACCTGAATCCGGCGCCGTTGGGTTGCCGTGGTATTCGGCAGGCAATAAGTGATCGATGCCGCCATCGGGTAAAAGCCGCGCGCGCACGATGGTCTGGTCGTTGTCTGAGACGAATGGCGCGCTTAACAGTAAAAAACCTCCCGGGCGAAGACAGCGAAACATCTCGTTAATGGCAAGCGAATAGTCCGGAATATGTTCCAGTACATCGAAAGACAGTACACAATCGAGACTATCGCTGGCGAAGCTTAAGTGGGTGGTATCTTCGTGGCGGATACCGTCGTAGGTAGTCCCTCCGCTGTTACCTTCCCCTAGATATTCACTTCCTGTGACACCCAAGTACCTGTTGTTCATCCAACCATACAGCGGTGTCACCTGTTCCGTCATGTAGACGTTGCCTGACGCTATTCCCGCCCTGTGCGCAGTGAACAGATCAATCGATGCGCGCATTCTGTTGTTCAGGCCGCAGCAAGGGCAAAGCAGGCTTTCGCGCCAATTTATGGAGGCGTGTAGCAGCCCAGGTTGTGTATCGTTTGCGCCAGAATCTACGGTGAATTCCTGGTGCGATTCGCAGGCAACGCAATATCCTGCTACGGCAAACGGTCCTGCTGCAACCGGTAGCACCGTCAATTCCCTGGCAAATCGCTGCGCTAAAGTGGTGTGATGATTGCCGCGCCAAAGGTCATATTCTGATTTGGATTGAAACCAATCAATGCTGGCGACGGGAGGTAGCTCTGCGCCGCGACGTCGGGTGTCGGTTGGGGTTGATACGTCATGTGGCGCTGGGATCGTGGGGGCACTTTGTGAATCCAACTGCCGCAATACTCGCTTGACGCCCTCGGGAAGAGGTAAGTCCGCAACGATTGAGCGCAGGGTTTCACGAATTGTCATGTTTGCATCTCTGATCGCGTAAGCGTTGCTATGTCGGAAGGGGTCCACACATGCCGGAGCCTGCCGTTACAGGGTGGATATTATAGCTTCAAGATCTCCAATCACTGCATCTGCATAGCCAATTTCCCGCAATATGTCAGCAGTGTCTGCGCCCGTTTTCGGGGCTTTTCTGCGAATCGTGCCGGGCGTTTTGGACAGTTTGTAAATCATCCCGACTTGATCGCTAAAACCTTCACCAATATCACTTCCTGCGAGTATGGCACCGCGTTGGCGATGGTGTCGATCTGCCATGACCTCGTCAAGAGACAACACGGGGGTGACACAGGTGTCCTGGAACATTAGCAGTTCAACCCATGCGTCACGATCACGGGTCAGGAAAATATCACGCAAGGTGACTTTTTGTGCTTCCGCCTCCTTCTCGGTTTCCGGGTATTGCCGATCGGCAAATTCGGGAACACCGATCAACTCACAGAGTTTTTTCCAGAACCAGGGTTCGAACGTGCCCAGCGACACACTTTTGCCGTCCGCGCACTCATAAATATTGTAAAAGGCGTACTTGCCGCTGAGTGTGGTCTCACCCCGCTGCGGTGATTCGCCGGATTCGTGCACTTCGTTGAGTTGCAGCAGCATCATATTCAGCAGGGTGTCGACCATGGCAAAATCCACGTACTGCCCCTCACCCGTGCGTTCCTTGTGAAACAGCGCAATCATGATACTGAGCGCGGCGCTGATGCCACCTGCGTCATCGGCGATGGCGTTGCCGGGAATTTTGGGTGGGCCGTCCTTGTCGCCGGTCATATGCGGAATGCCGGCGAGGGATTGGTAGTTGAGATCGTGTGCGGCAACCTGGCTGTACGGCCCATCCTGGCCGAGGCCGGACAGTGACACGCAGATGATGTCCGGTTTGAGTTTACGTAAGGAGTCGTAGTCCATGCCCAGCTTCGCCGCGACACCAGGGCGAAATCCCTCGACCACCACATCAACGCGCTGTACCAGTTTTTCAAAGACCTCTCGTCCCTCTGCTTTCTTCAGATTGAGGCGCATGCTGCGTGTATTACGCCTAAGAACATCCGGCATGGTCAGCTCGATACCGCCGCGACTCGGTGGCTCAACCTTTATGATGTCGGCGCCGAAGTCGCCCAGAATTTGCGCGGCGTGCGGGCCGGGGCCGAGGCGTGCCAGGTCCAGAATTCTGACGCCCTCCAGTGGAAGCTTTGCCATTTGAATTCTCTCGTCGTGTTCGTGATGAAGTGTCTGATAGCGTTCAGGGTTGCCAGCGCCCGTTTTTTCTTGCCCAGGGGTTATCGTCGGCATCGGCAGGCAGCGCGACCCGCGCTGTGAAGCGAGTTTTTACCGCTCCATCAACCGTGAGTAGGATGCCAAGACTGACCCAGCAGCAGGACTGCTCATCCGTATCCATACTGTCTACCTGACCTGAAATTACCATGGTGTCACCGGGGCAGATGGCGTCCCCCATACGAAATGTGTAGCGGCCAATGCGCGCTTTGGGTCCTGCCCAGTCGGTAATAAAACGCTCCAGCCAGGCCGCCTGGTTGGGCGTATTCATGAAGATGTCGCGCGTCCCGTTACGCTGTTGGGCGAAGTCCCGATCATGGTGCATGGGGCGCCAATCGCGGCTGGCCAAAGCGCCCAGTACTATCGATGTGGTGGTCACCTCGTGTACCAGTTGTGGCAGTTGCTCGCCGACCCGTAGCTGGTTGAAAGTCACGCTGGTGTAGGCGGTGGCGGACATCTTGAGGCTCCGAATTCAGATTAGGTCGAGACAGTGCTGCGGTAGCCAAAACCCGTCATGGTTTCGGTTCCGACCCAAACATCGTGCTGGTTGTAACACACCGCATCGATGACCCAGAAGCGACCTTTACCCAATTTGGTGGTTTTTACCTCGCTGAGCGAGCGCAAAGTCTCGGTGCAGCGGATGCGATCGCCGGGCCTGACCGGTTCACCGAAGACGACTTCACTGTCAGTGGCGACAGCCTCGGGCAGGGCGAGAATGTCCTTCAGATCGAAATGCGTTTGCCACGGCAGTGGGATGGTGTCGCGGCCAGGGATCCAATAGTGTGGGCGAAACCAGGCAGAGAGCAGGGTGAGGGGAGCGGTGGGTCCGCCAGTGAGTTGTGCCGCGACGTGGTCGTCCCAATACAGAGGGTTGCCGTTGTGCACAGCAGCACATGCCGTCCAGAAGTAACCGCGCTCCACGTCGAATGCGCCGATCACCTCGTGGCGATCTTGGTCGAGCCATGCCAGAGCATTAGTCAGGCCAATGGTGAAATCGTCTTCAGAGGGCATACATGTGTTCCATTCGTCGGCAGTGCGAAAGGTCTACAAGCGGGTTGGTCAGGTCAGTACCACGGGCTCGCGGTCAATAATCTCTTCGGCGATCACATCTTCCCAGTATTCTGTACCGCCCAATGCGAGCTGGTACTGTTTGCCGCGGCGCAGGTACAGCGTGGTGTCCTGCTCTTCCATATAGCCCATGCCACCGAATATCTGTGAGCAGACATCCATGACATGCCCCACCGTTTCCGCTGAAAACGCCTTGGCCTTGGCCACATAACCGCGCGCGTGGCGTGCCTTGTCGATCTGGAACGCGCTGAACAGGGTGAGCATGTCGGCGCCGTACAATTCCATGATCATCTGCGCGAGGTAGCCCTGAATGGTTTGCATTTGTCCTATCGGGCGGCCGAACTGCACCCGCTCACTGGCGTACTTGGTAGCATAGCCATGCATTTCAAAGCCCGCGCCGTTGGTGTAACCGCAGAAGGCGATCACCGTTTTGAGCAGCGAGGGTTCCAGCGCGGACCAGCCCGCGTCGACGGTGCCCAGGATGGCGGCGGCGGGCACTTGCACATTGTTGAAATCGACCTGGTAGTGACGGTCACGTGACATGGTGGCCATGTGTTTGTTACTGATGCCGGTGCTGTCGCGATCTACCAGGAACAGCGTGAGGCCGTCCTGCGATGCCACTTGGCCAGTCCGTGCCACGACCAGCAAGGTGTCGGCACCATCAGCGAATTCCACGAACAGTTTAGTCCCGTTCAGGATATAGCTGTCGCCGCTGGCCCGCGCCTGCAGCTTGATGTGCTCAGGTTTAAAGAAG
>JANNVJ010000094.1:0-10049 GCA_031414375.1 Haliea sp. | reverse complement strand
GGCCATCTTCACGCTCGATAAAGCCGAATCCTTTGGTTTCGTTAAACCATTTAACAGTACCTGTTGTCTTAGACATAAAGTTTACCTGTATAGCTAGCGGCGCCATGTCCAGGCACCTTTTCATTGTTGTGTTATTTATGGATTACGTACCGATGATCTTGATGGAACGTCGACCGTGAGCATAAATACCGCTGAAACCCCTCAGCAAGCCGAGTGTAGCACCATAATTGGAGATTGACAGAGAGCCTGAGCAACTATTTTTGAGCTATTTCGTGCGCCAGATATTCTTCGTCTGCGGTGCTCTGGCAGCTCACCCCACTGCGTCGATGACTACAGGGGTGCATGGGCGGCACCCAGCAGCCCGGTGGTTGCGCAGGTAATAACGTGTAACGGTACACGCTCCAGGTGCTCCCGCATCTTCCCTTTTTCTTGAAAGCGCTGTGCAAACGGACTGCGCTGCAGAAATTCAATCAGACCGGGTAGGAAGCCACCTGCCAGATACAGTCCGCCATAGGCACCGTTGGCGAGCACAAAGTCGCCGCTGATAGAACCCAGAAGGGCGCAAAAAGTGTTGAGAGCCAGTGCGCAGAGCGCACAGTCTCCGGTCATGGCTCTGGTGGAGATTTCTTCCGGGTATAGTGCTTGCGCGTTCTGGCCCTGAATCGCGGCCAGCGCAACATACAGGCGTTGCAGGCCGGGGCCGGACACCAGCAATTCGGCGTACACCTCGCCATAACGGGGCTGCAGGTAGCGAAACAGCTCCAGTTCCAGCTCCGTGGCGGCGGCCAATCCCATATACCCCGGTTCGCTGGCGCAGGCGATGGGTAAGCCTGCGACACTACTCAGTGTCGCGCCGCCAAGCCCGGTGCCCGGCCCGAGCGTGGCGAGCTTAGCGCCGGTCTTTCGCGTCCCGGGATGCAGGGTAAACAGGTCAGTTGCAGACAAATGAGGCAGCGCATAGGCGTTGCCCACGAAATCATTGATGCAGCCAAGTCGGGATAAGCCGAAGCGCTCGGCCAGTTCGCGCTGCGAAAATGACCAGCCGATATTGAGCATGGTCACCCTGTCGTCAAAGGGGGGAGCCGCTACGGCCAGGCAGCATTCTGTCGGCGGCGGTTCGGCCAGTGCGTCCAGCCAAGCGGCAATGATGTCCTGGAATTGTCGGTAGTCCTGATTAAGGTAGGTGCATAGAGCCCGCATTTCGTTGGCCTGCGGATCGAACAGGGCCAGGCGGCTATTGGTGCCGCCGACATCCGCCACGAGGCGACAGGCGCGAGGGTCGGGTAAGGGCATTCGCTTAGTACACCGGCAGAATCTTCATGATATTGGTAGAGCCAGCAGTCCCCATCACCGCGCCTTTGGTCAGAATGATGGAGTCGCCCTTGCCCAGGTAGCCACCATCCAGCAAAAATTCGATGGCTGCGTCGTCAATCCTGTCCTGGCCAAACGCGGAGGCGTCAAAGAACAACGGTACAACGCCACGACACAGGCAGAGTTTCTGTAACGTTTCACTGAGGTGGCTGAGGGCGAAAATAGGCAAGCCGGAGCTGAGACGCGACATGAGTCGTGGGGTGGTGCCAGATTCGGTGAGACAGGCAATGCCGCGCACGTTTTCAAAGTGATTAGCGGCGTATATTGCCGACATGGCAATGGTCTCCTGGGCATTGGCAAACGTGGTGCTCATGCGGAATCGGGACGTTTTTGCCACCGGCGTGCGTTCGGCGCCCAGCGCCGCATCCGCCATTGCCTCGACGACTTCCACGGGATAGTTACCGGTAGCCGTTTCGGCCGACAGCATGACGGCATCGGTACCATCAAGCACCGCATTGGCCACATCAAACACCTCAGCGCGCGTAGGCATGGAGCTGTTGATCATGGACTCCATCATCTGGGTCGCGGTGATCACCACGCGGTTCATCTGGCGCGCCCGGGAGATCAGCTCCTTCTGTATGCCGATCAACTGAGCGTCCCCGACCTCGACGCCGAGGTCGCCGCGGGCCACCATAATGCCGTCCGAGGCGATTAAAATGCTGTTAAGCAGGTCTTCATCAGCGACCACTTCGGCGCGTTCGATCTTGGCAATTATCGCTGGTTGCAGCTGATGCTGCAGCAGCAGCCTACGGGTCTGGAAGATGTCTTCAGCATTGGATACGAAAGAGACCGCCACGAAGTCAGGCCTCACTTCGCTCAAACGATCAATATCGGTGAGATCCTTGGCGGTAAGCGCGGGCGCCGCCAGGCCGCCACCGAGGCGGTTGATACCCTTGCGAGAGCTCAGTCTACCGCCGATAAGCACGGTGCAATCCACGGCGCTGGCCTCGACATCGTCGACCCGTAGTCGGATGCGACCGTCGTCCAGCAGCAGGATGTCACTGCGCACCACGGTGGAGCACAATTCTTTATATTCCAGGCCCACTCCGCGAATGTCGCCCTCGCCGTCCCCGAGATCAAGGTCCAGGCGGAAACGGTCGCCCGCAGTGAGTTCGACAAAGTCGTTACGAAAAGTGCGGATACGAATCTTGGGGCCTTGCAAGTCCGCCATGATGCCCACGTAGTGACCGGCAATACTGGCCTGCCTGCGAATACGGGCCGCTACCTTGACATGTTGCTCTGCGGTGCCGTGGCTGAAGTTGAGACGGAAGACATTGACACCGGCACCGATCAGTTTCGCAATGACATCGTCCGATTCACTGGCCGGACCGACGGTGGCGACTATTTTGGTTCTTCTGAGGACCTTTGGGTTCACGTTAATTCTCGTTGTTGTTGGTGCACCGTTCGATGCTATCACTGTACTGTTCTACCACGCAGGTAGTCGACCACAAGATCGGGGAAATCAGTGAACAGAGCATCGATTCCCACCTGCCCGATGACGATATCCAGCAATTCGGTAAAACTGGCAATGCCCGCAGGCAGTTCATCGCGGCGCAAAGTGTAGGGGTGTACTTGCAGTCCCCGCGCCTGTGCCTGCGTTACCAAATCACTGAGATGGGCGCTGCCGGATTCGGTCTTGCCAAGGTAGATGTGGGATAAGAAGGGGCCGATAGCCTGGGCATAGCTTGCCACATAAGACAGTCCCTCCGACGTCCTGAGGTAGTCGTAATCCACAGCGCTGTCTTCACCCCAGCTGTTCTCGCCAATGAGTTGGACCAGCGGCAGTGGTGTTTTCAGCAGCTGCTTCAACTGGATGAGGGTCTGGTCATCGAAGCACTGCAAAAAAACCTGATCGGGGCGATTCCAATAGCCCGTCTCCTCCAGCACGGCAAGAATGGCTGCGGACAGATCCAGGCCCTCGCTGCGGTGCCAGTTGGGTGCTTTCAGTTCGATGTAAAGGCCGGTAGTACAGCCGCGACTGCGATCCAGTCCGGCCAGCAGAAGGATTTCCTCAGCCAGAGTGGGAATCTGGAACAATGCCGCCTGTGCTGGAAATCGTTCGGGGTAGACGGCTGTACCGCCATCGAGGTGAGTGCGCTCGTGCACCCGCAGCTGGCGGATTTCCTGCAGGTCAAAATCGATGGCGTAGAAGCGCCCATCGGCGCGGGCGCGACCGGGGAAACGCTGCGCCACGTCCGTGGTGCTGTCCAGGTAGATGTCGTGCAGTACGATGGGCGTCCCATCGCGGCTCAGCACCACATCCTGCTCAATAAAATCGGCACCCATTGCATGCGCGAGTGCTTTTGCCGCCAGTGTGTGTTCCGGCAGATAACCGCTGGCTCCGCGATGGGCGATGACGAAAGGGCAGGCATTTTTCATACCAATTTGTCACTGCTCCGACAAATCATGCGCCTGCGTCGGGACCCGCATACTCTTAGGGTAAGGCCGCTACCCAGGCATTGTCTTCAAACCATTTTTTGCGCAGCTTGGTCAACACACCGGTTTTCTCGTAGGCGCGCAGGTAGTTGTCTACCAGGTTAAAAAACTGCGGGTCGTCCTTACTTACGGCGATACCAACGGGTTCTACCGTCAACGGTTTGTCCAGGGTGGTCAGGCCCGCCTCAGGGAAGCGCATTACCGCCAGGATACACTGCGTCATATCGGCCACCATGGCGTCAGCCTTGCCCTCGATCAGCAGCGCCACGGCCTCGTCATAGCTGGCAGCTTCAATTAGTGTGGCCTCGGGTGCGATGGTCTTGATAAAGTTGGCGTTGGTAGAGTTGCTAAGGGCAAGTAATTTGAGGCCCGCTCGATTGAATTCCTCGGCCGAGGAAATTTTGCTCAGATCTGAACGCTTGGTCAGGATAGACATGCCGGACATCATGTAGGGGCCCACGAAGGAAACCCGTTCAGTGCGCTCCGGGGTGATCGACATATTGGACAGCACCATATCAATTTTGTCTTCTTCCAGGGCCGTCATCAGTTCCCCGAAGGGCATGGTCTTGATGTCGAGCTTCACATTCATGGCCAGCGCCAGCGCCTGCGCCAGATCCACGTCAAGACCCATCAAGCCACCTTCCCGGTTGGTCATGGTCATCGGCGGCTGGTTGCCCGACATGCCCACTTTTAATACCTGGAAATCGTTTAAGCGCTGCAATGTGTCACCGGCCATAACCTGGCCGCAGAACACTGTCGTCAGTGCCATAAAGCCGACCAAGACGAATTGAGTAAGAGCTTTGGACATTGTGACATTCTCCTATGGATGCGTGATGTGACCGCGACAACGCGCATGATAGTTGGCAGGAAAGCGCAATCGTCGCCCGGATTATTTTAGGACCGCGACAGTGTAAGTCTGATCGGCAGATATGCCAAAACCTTTTATGATGTAGCCTACGCAGCCCCTAGTCAGGTGTGAATCATGAGCATAACGTTTGACCGCATCGTGCTGGCGGTGCCGGATTTGCCTGCGGCCAGTGCGCAGTACCAGCAGTTGTTTGGTATGGAGCCGTTCATGTGTGACACGTTGCAGGGTGAGCCGGCCGCCTGGTGGGGCTTGCCCAATACGGTGATAGAAGTAGTGCAAGGCGCGGTGGACAGGCCACAGCTGCGCGGGATTGTGTTGGCTGCACCTGAAGCAGCGCAGGGCGAACGAGCCGTGGCTAATGCGTTGGCCCTCGATATTCGACTTGGTGATGGGCGTCGTACGGCAGATTTTCGTCGGCAGCAGCCCGCAACACAGTACGCTGGATTAGCGGTAGATCATATTGTGCTGCGCACCGACGATGCCTCGGCCTGCATCGAACTGTTTACCGGTGAACTGGGCATTCGTTTGGCGCTGGACAAGACAGCGCCGGCATGGGGCGGGCGCATGTTATTTTTCCGGGCGGGGAAACTGACGCTCGAAGTCATTGAGTCCGATAGTGGCACAAACAGCGGCAACACTTTTTGGGGCCTGGCCTATCAGTGCCCGGATCTCGCAGATCTCATTCGCATTCTGGGCACACGCGGCGTAGCAGTCTCAGCCATGCGTGAGGGAAGGAAGCCCGGTACGCGTGTGGCAACCCTCAAGAGTCATTGCCTGGACATTCCGACGCTGTTGATTCAGCCGGTTCTCCAGCTGGCTAAATGATGCAGTATTTGGCGTAACTCGCCGCTTCGTTGCTGCTCCACTCACCCTTTGGTTTTGCGGACAAATCGTCACACCAGCCCGCGGAGCCCACGGCGGAGCCCTCCAGCAGGCAGTTGCGCGCATAGGTGACTGCAATGGAACTGGTCCACTCAGACTTGGGATGTTCCTTTTTTAGAGCGCACCATTTCTCGCTGCCGGGTTCCACGCTACACGCGCCCAGCAGCAAGATGCCGCCGATGAGAAGAGTTTTTCGCATAACGTCACTGCCCGCTTTTACTTTTTCAGCTGCATTTTTATGGTGCCTTCAGTCGCCTTGCCGTACGGCGGCAGCATGCCGCCCAGCTTGGCGATGTTAAGGCCGGTTTGGCGATAGACTGACTTGGCGTGGCTGAACGTCTGGAAGCCCTTAAACCCGTGGTAGGAACCCATGCCACTGGGGCCGACACCGCCGAACGGCAGTTCCTCCTGCGATACATGCATGATCACATCGTTGACACAGAAGCCGCCCGAGGTGGTGCGGCTTATCAGGGCTGCTTCCTCGAGTTTGTCTTCACCGAAATAATACGCAGCAAGTGGCCTTGGCTTGCTGTTGATGTAGCTGATGGTCTCTTCAAAGTTGCTATAGGTGCGAATGGGAAGCAGCGGCCCGAACAATTCCTCTTCCATCATTTTCAGGTCATCCAAGGGTTCCGGTATCAATGTGGGTGGTATTTTCAGTGTGCCCTGCTGCGCGCTGAAGTTCTCTCCGGCAGGGTTGATGGGGATGACTTTTTGCCCGCGTTCGGCGGCTTCGGCGAGGTAACCGTTGAGGCGCTGGTAGTGGCGTTCGTTGACCACGGAAGTGTATTGGGGGTTGTCCAGGATCTTGGGATACATCTGGCCGACCGCCTTTTGCGCGGCGGCGATGATCTCATGCAATTTTTCCTCGGGTACCAACAGGTAGTCTGGTGCGAGGCAAATCTGGCCCGCGTTCAACGTTTTGCCCAGCATGATGCGGCCAATGCTTTTCTCAATATCCGCGCTGCGCGAAATGACCACGGGTGACTTACCGCCCAGTTCCAGCGTTACCGGTACCAGGTTGCGCGCCGCAGCGGCCAGAATGTGCCGGGCGATGGAAGTAGCACCGGTAAAGATCATGTGGTCAAACGGCAGGCTCGAAAATGCCTGCCCCACTTCCGGCCCGCCATCGAACATGGCGACTTCTGTTGGGTTGTAGGCCTCGGCGATCATTTCCGCCATCAGTGCAGAGGTCGCGGGCGTGAACTCCGACGGTTTGATCATGGCACGGTTACCGGCGGCCAGTACGCCCGCCAGAGGGGCAAACACCATGTTCACGGGAAAATTCCACGGCGCAATGATACCGACCACACCCAACGGCTGATATTCAATACGGGCACGGGCGCCCAGCAAGTTGAAGGGAAAGGTGGCCGGACGTTTTTCTGGTTTCATCCATGAGCGCACGTGTTTGATAGCATGCTTGAGCGGCGCGATACCTGCGCCGACGTCGGTCAGCAAGGTCACCTCGCGAGCCCGGCAGGTGAAGTCCGCGTTCAGGGCGTCTACAATCTTTTCGTTGTATTTGATCAACACATTGACCGCGCGTTGCAACCGGTCGATTCTGGTCTCGGCTGACACGACGCCTTCTTTCAAATACGCTTCGCGCTGCTTGTCGAGGGTGGCGATCATTTGCTGTTCAATGTCGCCCTGGGTGGGTAGTTGCTGCGGTGCGTTCATGGTGAGGTCCTCGCTATCGCGGTTGTTGTCTGTCTGTGCTGCGGTGTTGGCCGTCAAGTATAGACCTCCAATGAATGAAAATTAACCAGAAAAGCGAGTTATTTATGGCCAGCAACTGCAACGGGGTGGTCGGGCTTGGCATTCTGGAGCCGAACGGCTAATAATTGCCCATGAGTTCTGATACGCCCTACCGCGATACTCGCACCCCCTCGCCGCCCTTCGGTTATTCCCGCAAGTGCACCCATTCGCGTGAACAGCAGATACATATTGTGGCCGAGTTTCACGCCCACAAGATCCGGCCCAGCCGTATCGCCTACCGTGTGGGGATCGATATTGCTTTCATTGAGGAGCTCATAGCGGGCGAGACCGAGCCGCAGCGCTTTGCACAGCTGGTGAAATTCTATCGCGCCGGGCGGCACCAACAACGCCTGAAAGAAACCCAGGCTAAAACGGGAGTCGCGCGTTACGAGCAGCAGCAGAAGATTGAGCGCGAGTTTGTGCAGGAAACTGACCTTTAGTCGTGAGGACTCAAAATAATGAATACCCTGGAACTGTGGCATGACATGTTGCGCAAGCGAGACCTTGGGCGAATCGATGAAGTGCTGGCGCAGGACTGCGTATTCCTGTCCCCCATCGTGCACAAGCCGCAACAGGGACGCGAACTCACCCGGTTTTATCTCACCGCCGCGCTCGCTGTTTTCAATGAGAGTTTTCAGTATGTAAAGGAGGTGACATCACCGCAACACGCTGTGCTGGAGTTCACCTGTGAGGTGGATGGCATTATGGTGAACGGGGTGGATATCATGACCTTCGATGACGCGGGTAAGATCATTGAGTTCAAAGTGATGGTGCGGCCGCTGAAGGCGATCAATCTACTACATGCGAAAATGAAGGCCATGCTGGAGCAGATGTCGGCCTAATGAGCTGTGCTCTGATTTGATGAAAGGTGTTATACGGCGAGCGCCGACTATCCTGACGGGATAACAAGGCGGAGTTTTTAGCTTGTTGAATACAATGAGGAAACCAAGCCGGTTCGTATACCTTGTTCTGGTATTAGGCGGCGGCGTGTTATACGGTCGGGGCCGTATACTTAACGGTTAGGCAACTCAAAATATCTATGCGCGTAATACTCATGATCTCACTACTTGCAGCAACCGCGTGCTCGACCATCTCATCAAGTCTCCAGTACACGGAAGGGACTGAGGCATTGGAGCGCGGTGATTACCAGCAAGCTGCGACGTTACTTGAGGAGGCGGTCCGTCTAGACCCTGGCTTGTCGCGCAATCAGAACAATTTGGCCGCAGCACTGTTCGAGTTGGATAGGCTTGAAGACGGCTGGCCGCACGTTCGGCAGGCTGTACTGCTTGATCCAAGTAACCAGTACGCGGTACAAAGTTGCAAGCGCTATATTGTGGCTATGCTAAAAAAAGCGAACTTGGATTTTGGGGCCTCCAAGTCGGAGGTAGTTCGCGTGCTTGGTGAGCCTGATAACCAAGAGGAAGCAGGCGGCTGTGTATGGTACCAATACGGTGTGTCTGGTATATGCTTCAAGGCGGAACGTTTTGAAGGTCTTGGTGATTTTCGCTACCAGTGATTTGCCTAACAAGCGACTGTGATCAAAAACAACCCTGCGGCGTAAAGAATTAATTCATCTGCCACTCCTGATCATTGCGTACCATCGTGTTAAGAATGGTCACCATTTTTCGCATGCACGCAGTAATGGCAACTTTCTTGTTCTTGCCGCGTGTTACCAGGTTCTGGTAGAAGGCCCGCATGACGGGGTTGTGTTGAATCGCTGACAGCATCGCCATGAAGAGCACGGTTCTGATCGGCGCTCTTCCTCCTCGAATACGTCGTTTGCCGCGCATCTTTCCGCTGTCTTTGTTGAACGGTGCCAATCCACACAACGCGGCGATCTGACGATTCGAAAGCCGTCCCAATTCCGGCAGTTCCCCCAGCAGCGTATAGGCCACACCATCGCCTATCCCGGGTGCTGAGCTGAGGATCTCGTAGGTACGCTGCCACTCAGCAATCTGAGCGACCTCAGTGTGCAACTTTTCATTGATCCAGGCGATTTCCTTATCGAGCACTTTGAGCAGGCGGTTGTGCGATGCTTCCAGTACCTTGAGTGATTTATGCTGGCGGTTGAGCTCCTGGGTGCGGGTTTCCATAAGCTGCCTCTTGCGAGCCAGTAAGTCCCTGACACAGCGGATATTTTTGCCCGCTATGGGTCTGATTTCAGGCTGCAGGACGACACCGAATTGCGCAATGAGATGCGCATCGATTTTGTCGGTCTTTGCCATAATTCCCTGGGCCTTGGCGAACTGCCTGACCTGCATGGGCTGAACGACCACTACCGGTAACCCTTTGGCCGCACAGGACTCCACCAATTGACGCTCATAACCCCCCGTTGCCTCTGCCAGTACGCGAGTTAGCTTGTAGCGGCTGAGCTTGGCCAGGAGCGATTTAATGCCCTCCCGGTTGTTCTCCACCTGCCAGTACTGATTCAGCTCATAAATGCAGACATCCAAATGGGCTTTACCCACATCAATGCCGACATTCCGATCTTTGCTTTTCATGTGTGCGATGGTATTTGTATTCATATCTCACCCTTGCTACATTCGGGCTCGAGGCCCATTCGACTGTTCGAGTTAAAAGTAGAATCAGCATGACGCCCTCGCTTGTTAACGGGCTAGACGTTGTCTGCACCTGCCAGGCACCGGGCTGCCATGCTGAAAACCTGTTGCCACAGGTTTGGGCCTCACTTTATCGCTTTCGTAGAAGATGAAAAACTATGGAAAATCGATCATACAAG
>JANNVJ010000093.1:0-6442 GCA_031414375.1 Haliea sp. | reverse complement strand
CGGGTCACCCCCATCCAGGTGCCTCCCTGCTGCAGATCTTTGCCCGCCAACAGTTCGGGGTAAACATCCCAGAATTCGGACACGGCGGTTGGTCTGGCGTGAAACTCGTCGCGGTTGGCCGCCACCAGCAGTGGATAGTCGCGCGCAACCTGATGGGCAAGAATCAACAGACACATAATGGGTAACCGGTGCGCATGGGGAAAGAATTGTGCATCGCTGCGTGCTGGATGATAATACCGTTTTTCCACTCTTGTTACTCTTGCGGGCCGACATTTGGCCAGCCCCTGCAACGGCTACTCATTGATGTGCAACCATGCTGCCTTATCCTGAAATCGACCCGGTCGCGCTGGCGCTGGGGCCGTTAAAGATTCATTGGTACGGTCTTACCTACCTCACGGGACTGGCCTTCGCCTGGTGGCTGGCAGCACGCCGCACCCAGCGGCCCTGGTCTGTAGTGAGCCGGGATCAGGTTGACGACCTTATCTTTTACGCTGCCCTTGGCGTGGTCCTCGGTGGCAGGATTGGTTACGCCGTGTTTTACGGTGGTGAAAAACTGGTCCAGGATCCTGCCTGGATGTTACGGGTGTGGCAGGGCGGGATGTCATTCCATGGCGGCTTTCTGGGTGTACTGTTTGCCATGTACCTGTTTGCCCGGCGCCAGGGCATTGTGTTTGGAGCCCTGATGGATTTTGTCGCGCCGCTGGTGCCGGTGGGTCTCGCGCTCGGCCGGCTGGGAAATTTTATCGGCCAGGAACTGTGGGGCCGACCGACCGATGTGCCCTGGGCCATGGTGTTTCCGCGCGACCCGCTGCAACTGGCCCGCCATCCGTCACAGCTGTACCAGTTTGCCCTCGAGGGCATGCTGCTGTTCGTGATTATGCTGTGGTTTTCGTCCCGCGAGCGACCCATCTGGTCCATTGCCGGCGTATTTGCACTCGGTTATGGTTGCCTGCGCTTTATTGCAGAGTTCTTTCGCGAACCGGATGCACAAATTGGTTTCCAGGCGCTGGGCTGGGTGACGCGGGGACAGCTGCTGTCGCTGCCCATGATCGCGCTGGGTCTGTACCTGATTGCATCCGCTTATCGCAACGCAGGCACCGCAAGTCGGGGGAAGCTCGCTAAATGAAGCAATATCTCGAGCTGTTGCAGGATATCCTGGACCACGGTGTACAAAAGGGTGATCGCACGGGCACTGGCACCGTATCCGTGTTCGGGCGGCAGTACCGTCACGACCTGGCTGACGGGTTTCCCTTATTGACGACCAAGAAACTGCATTTCAAAAGTATCGCCAACGAACTGCTGTGGTTTCTCAGCGGGGATACCAACACGCGCTGGTTGCGGGACAACGGTGTGTCTATTTGGAACGAGTGGGCTACCGAGGAGGGTGAGTTGGGCCCCATCTACGGTGCCCAGTGGACGGCCTGGCCTACCCGCGCTGGCGGCACCATCAACCAGATCGATTACGTCATCGATTGCCTGCGTAATAATCCGGACAGCCGTCGCATCCTGTTCCATGCCTGGAACGTTGAGTTTCTTCCCGATGAACGCATGTCGCCGCAGGACAATGTCAAGGCGGGGCGTATGGCGCTGCCGCCCTGCCATTTGCTGTACCAGTTTTATGTGGCCCAGGGGCGGCTTTCCTCTCAGTTGATGATTCGCTCCAGCGACTCCTTCCTGGGTTTGCCCTACAACACGGCAAGCCTCGCGCTGCTGACGTTGATGCTGGCCCAGCAGTGCGATCTTGAGCTTGGGGAAATAATCATTTGTACCGGCGACTCCCATATTTATAACAACCACCTGGAGCAGGTGCAGCAGCAGTTGCGTCGCGAACCCCGCGCACTGCCGCGCCTCAATATCCTGCGTCGGCCTGACAGCATCTATGACTATTGCTTCGAAGATTTTGAGTTGCTGGATTACAGCCCCCACGCGCATATTGCTGCCCCGGTAGCTGTGTGAGCGCCGGTATCGCCGCTTGAGCCGGTTGGCGCTCATAGTTGCGGCCGCCGAAAACGGCGTGATTGGCAGAGACAATGCATTGCCATGGCGCCTCCCTGAGGACATGCGCTATTTCAAACGGGTTACCATGGGCAAACCTGTCGTCATGGGCCGCAAAACCTTTGAGTCAATCGGCAAGCCCTTGCCGGGGCGCACCAATATTGTCATCACGCGCAATGGCGCGTATCAGGCGGCGGGTGTAAGCGTGGTGTTATCCCTGGCCGAGGCGCTGGCACTGGCGCAAGATGTCGCCGGGCAGGATGGCGTAGACGAAATCGTGGTGATCGGCGGAGCCGAGATCTACCGGGCCACCCTTCCCGCTGCTGCACGCCTGTACATGACCGAGGTTCACGCCAGTGTCGAGGGCGATGCAGTGCTACCGGCGATTGACTGGAGCCAGTGGCTGGAGGTCAGTCGGGAGCGTCACCCCGCACAAGCCCCGAACCCCTACGACTACAGCTTTGTTTGCTACGAGCGCGCGGCTGATTAGCCCCCAAGACTGGTTTGTTACCTTGAAACGCGGCTGTCATATAAAGTGTAACGAAAGTACACACATGGGCCCAAAGCCGAAAATGTCTGAGACTGCGCATTGAAAACCCGTTCCACATGGTTTAGATTTGCCCGCTCGGTCTACCGACACTGGATTTTCCACTATTTTGCTCAAGGAAAATCAGGTCTATTGTTTAGCTGTGAATCACTCGGTTGAATTATAGGAAACGCAATCTCCAGGGCTCTGCGTCGATTGAAAATCGACTGCTTGAGTGGTGCACGGTTGTCAGTAGATTTGTAGATCACAAGGTTTTGTTCCGTGCATCGCCGATGCATAGATTAGGAGGCGCTTTTTGTCATGATCCCATTTAACTTTCGGATAGTGAAAACGGTCGTATTGTCGCTAGCCGCGGCGTTACCCCTCGGATTATCGATGCCGGTGTCGGCGCAGTCGGTCGAAGGTGCAGCCACGGCCCAGGTTGGGGTCGACAAGGCCGCAGCGGCCTCGCAAGAGAGAATCAATCAGACGCTCGACAAGACGCAGGATGCGGCCAGCAAATACGCGCAATCCCTCGCCGAAGCGGAGAGCATGGAGAAATACAACAAGCAACTTGCCGATCAGGTCAAGGAGCAGGAAGAGCAGGTCGTCTCGATCGAGACGCAGTTGCTGGATATCGAAACGACTAACCGTGAAGTGCAGCCATTGATGCAGAAAATGGTCAACACGTTGCAGCAGTTTGTCGCGCTGGACGTGCCGTTCCTGCTGGCGGAACGCACCGATCGCGTGGACTCCCTGCAGAGCTTGATGAAAGAGTCTGATGTCGCCATCTCCGAAAAGTACCGACGCATTATCGAGGCCTACCAGATTGAGCTTGAATATGGACGCACGCTGGAAGCCTATGAAGGTCTTATTGGCGAAGGCGCCGATGCGCGCACCGTTGATTTCGTCCGTTTAGGTCGCATTGCCCTGATGTATCAGACACTCGATGGGGCAGAAACCGGGTACTGGAATGCCGACGAGAAAAAATGGATAGTTGACAATAGTTATGCCCATGCCGTGTCCGAAGCACGTCGTGTGGCTAAAAAAGATGGCGCGCCCGATCTGTTGACGGTGCCGGTGCCGGCTCCCCAGGAGGTGCGGTCGTGAGCAAATTGCGTAAACTCATTTTAAGCACAACATTGCTGGTGCTGCCGGTTATGGCTCCGGTAGCGTTTGCCGCCGAGTCGCTGGATGACTTGCTGGAGTCAGTGCGCACGGTACGCGCGCAGGAAGAACAGTCCTATAAAGAGCGCGCCACTGCGTTTAATGCAGCACCGGCTGATCAACAAGAGAAAATGCTGCAGGAAGGCGTGGCCAAGCGTGATGGATTGGCACAACTTTCGGACACTCTGTCGGATCAATTCTCTACCAATGAGCTGAAAATCAACGAACTCAAAAAGGCGCTGCGTGACAAGGCGACGGTGTTGGGTCTGGCAGAGATTTTTGGTGTCTCCCGGCAGGTGGCAGGAGATGCGGCTACCGTATTGCGCCAGTCTTTGATTTCTACCCAGTTCCCTGCCAAAGCCGGTGAACAGGGCCGTGATGAGTTCCTGCGTACATATGCTGCATCTCAGAGCACACCGACACCCGCTGAATTGGAGCGGGTATGGTTCGAGATTCAACGCGAAATGACTGCCAGCGGGGCCGTCGCCAAATACACCACTACGGTGGTGCAACCGGGTGGCGAGGCAGTAGAGGCGCAAGTGATCCGTATTGGTCCATTCACAGCGACGTCTGATGGCAAATTCCTGGATTACGTGCCAAGCCTGAAAGCACTCAACGTCTACCCACGCCAGCCACCGGAAGAGTTTCTGGCCTATATTGACCAATTGCAGTCGGCCGATGGTGGATATGTCCAGGCGGTGGTGGACTCCGCGCGCGGTGTGTTGTTGTCGCTGTATGTGGACAGGCCAAGCTGGGGCGCGCGCATTGAGCTCGGTGAAGAGATCGGCTATATCATTATCGTCATAGGTCTGTTGGGCATTCTGGCGTTTTTATGGCAGCTTGTGTACCTGGTCAGGGTGCGCAGCGGTGTTAACCGACAGCTCAAAAACCTGGAGAAGCCAACAGCGGATAACGCGCTAGGGCGAGTGCTGCTGGCCTTCAAAGGTGACCCAAATCTAATCGAGCAGGATGCTGATATTGCCGAACTGCGCATTTCTGAAGCTGTGCTGCGCGAAGTTCCCAAGCTCGATCGCTTTCAGGCATTCCTGCGTCTTGGGGTAGCTGCAGGCCCGTTGCTCGGTCTGATTGGAACCGTACTGGGTATGATCCTGACCTTCCAGAGCATTACCGAGTCCGGCTCCAGCGATCCGAAACTGATGGCAAACGGTATTGGCCAGGCCATGATTGCAACGGTGCTGGGTTTGGGCATCGCGATTCCGCTACTGTTTGCCAATGCCTTGCTGACGTCCATTTCCAAGGGCGTAGCGCAGACTCTGGATGAACAGGCGGTAGGCATGCTGGCTGAAAGTATCGAGAAGCAGCGCCGTGGTTGATCAACTCCCCGTCATCAGAGGGGTTTTCGAACTCGTCGAGGACGGAGGTCCTTTTGTAGGCTTGATTTTCGCTGCCGGCGTTTTGATGTGGGCGATCATTGCCGAGAGGTATTGGTTTTTTAAACGCGTGCTGCCGCAGCTGGCTGCAGATCTGCAGCAACAGTGGGATGCGCGCGCTGAACACACGTCCTGGTGTGCACGGCAAATTCGCCAGGCGATGATTTCCAAATTGAACGTAGCCATGGCCGCTGGCATGCCAGTCATGCAGGTGTTGGTGCCCATGTCCCCATTGCTGGGCTTGATTGGTACCGTGGCCGGCATGCTTGAAGTATTCGATTCAATGGCGCTGCGTGGTAATGCTGATGCACGCAGTATGGCCAGTGGTGTATCGCAGGCAATGATCTGTACTATGACCGGCCTCGCCGTCAGCATCACCGGCTTGTACCCTGTCCATTACTTCCGGACACGAACAGCGCGGGAAACCGAGCTTTTAGCTGACAGGTTCGGATTATAGCCATGCGCCATCGACGTCGTTCAGCAGGTGATCATGATTCTTCTCACGGCATTGACCTTGCGCCGATGCTGGACTTCGTTATCAATTTACTCATCTTCTTTATTATCACTGCGGTATTTGTTAAAGAAGCCGGGCTCACCATAAATCGTCCGACCAGTTTTGAGCAACCCGACAAAGACGACAAAGAGAGCATCCAGATTCAAGTGCTCAATACCGGTGAGATATGGATCGATAGTCGCGTTGTTGATGTGCGCGCGGTGCGTGCCAACGTCGAAAGGCTGAGTGCGGTGAGTCCCGATAGCGGTGTGCTGATTCTCGCCGACGAGCAAGCGCCTACCGGCACCGTGGTTGAGGTGGTAGACCAGGTGCATCTTGGTGGCATCTACAACATCACGTTCAGTACGTTGAACTGACGGGCTTTGGCACGAGGATTCGATCATGCGAGCATCTAAGCATACGCCAGAGCAGGAAGACCACGGGATAGATCTGGCACCGATGCTGGACTTCACCATCAATTTGCTGATTTTCTTCATTATCACTACGTCGTTCGTCAAAGAGGCGGGAGTTACGGTATTCAAACCTGTTGCATCAACCGCCGAGCATCGAGATTCGGGAAACTTGTTGGTGGCCGTCAGGGAAAATGGTGAAATCTGGATGGATCGACGTCCTGTCGATATTCGCGAATTGCGAGCCCTGATTGAACGACTACATATTGAGCGCCCCGACGACACCGTGGTTATCATTGCCGATAAGGCATCACGTGCGGGTATCGTGGCCAAGGTGATGGATGAAGTGCGTCTGGGTGGTATTAAGGACGTTGCTATCGCTGCCGATCCTGGCGCGGCGGGCAGTTAACCGGTACGAAGGAGAGAAGAAAGAGTGATTCTTCGTTATTCCATTGGATTA
>JANNVJ010000092.1:0-6001 GCA_031414375.1 Haliea sp. | reverse complement strand
CGAGTTTCACGCCAGACCAACCGCCGTGTCCGAATTCTGGGATGTTTACCCCGAACTGTTGGCGGGCAAAGATCTGCAGCAGGGAGGCACCTGGATGGGGGTGACCCGTGACGGCCGCTTCGCGGCAGTGACTAACTACCGTGATCCGGCGCGCACCGCCGTCGCGCCCCGCTCTCGCGGGGAACTGCCGCTGCACTATCTGACAGGCACAGCGGACCCGGAGCACTTTCTCAACAACTTGGCGAGTAAGGCGCAGGACTACGCCGGATTTAACCTGCTGGTGGGCGATCGCCACGGCCTGTGGTATTTCACCAACAGCGACGGCACGGACCCGCAATGCCTGATGCCAGGCGTCTACGGCTTGAGCAATGCTCGCCTCGACACATCATGGCCAAAAGTAGAACTGGGCAAAGCCAGATTGCTGACGCTGTTGCACGCCAACTCAATCACCCATACCTCGCTGGCCACGGTCGTCACCGACCGCTGCATCGCGGACCAGCGCACGCTGGCCGGGCAGGGTCTGGACGGCAGTATGGCCAGCACACTGTCAGCCCAGTTCATCGTGACTGACACCTACGGCACTCGCTCCAGCACCACCTTGTGGATCGACGCCCAGAATCGGGCCAGCTGGCAGGAACAGAGCTTTGATGCCCAAGGGACAATGCACGCGGTACAACAACAAGAATTCAGCCTGAACGGTAGGTGACGCACAACGGCTGGCAGAGACGCGCTACTCCACCGGGCTGTGAATGAATTTTTCCATGCCGTGCGCCGCAAGAAACTGCTCCAGTCGTCGACTAATCTCATGGCCATAATCCATTGCCATCACCTGCGTGAGCAATTCCCGTGCCTCACTGAGTCGAACATTGCGCAGGGCTTTCTTCACTCTGGGCAAACTGGTTGCGTTCATCGACAGCACGTTGTAACCCATCGCCAGTAACAACACAGCACCACCGGGTTCGCCGGCCAACTCGCCGCAGATTCCAATGGGGATACCCTCATCCCGACTCGCCACCGCAATATCGTTCAGCGCCTGTAATACCGCCGGGTGCAGGGAGTCATAAAGCCCGGCTACCCGCGCATTGTTGCGATCCACTGCCAACAAATACTGGGTCAGGTCGTTACTGCCGACTGACAGAAAGTCGACTCGCCTGGCCAGCGCCCGCGCTTGATAAACTGCGGCCGGCACCTCAACCATCACACCAATGGGCGGCAATGCGCCTGACAACCCGTCCTGCAGGAGCTCGCGGTGGCTGCGGTGGATCAACTCCAGCGCCTCATCCAGCTCGGACACATTGCACACCATGGGTAACATGATGCGCAGATTGCCCAGACCCTCATTGGCCTTGAGCATGGCACGGATCTGGGCCAGGAATATCTCCGGATGGTCCAGCGTCACGCGAATACCGCGCCAGCCCAGAAAGGGGTTGTCTTCCTCGATAGGGAAATACGGTAGCGCCTTGTCGCCGCCGATATCCAGGGTGCGCATGGTCACGGGTTTTGGGGCAAAGGCCTCCAACTGTTCGCGATAGATCTGCCGCTGCTCCTCCTCGCTGGGAAAACGGTCCCGCAGCAGAAACGGCACTTCTGTGCGGTACAGCCCGACGCCCTCGGCGCCCTGCTCCAGCGAACGCGTCACATCGATCATCAAACCCGTATTCACCCACAGCGGCATCCGCTGGCCATCCAACGTTACACAAGGCTCGTCCCGCAGGGATTCCAGATCCCGCGACAGCGCCTTGTCCTCATCCAGCACCTGCTGGAAACGTTGCTTGATTTCCGGCAGGGGGTTGAGATGCACGGTGCCGTTGTAGCCGTCGATAATCAGCTCGCGGTCCTGCAACCTGGCATAGGGCAGGTCAACCGCCCCCATCACCGTGGGCACCCCCATAGCGCGGGCGAGAATGGCCACGTGGGAGTTGCCCGAGCCGCGCACCGAGATCAGGCCCACCAGCTTCTCACGCGGAATCTCGCCCAGCGATGTCGCCGTCAACTCCTCACCCACGAGAATGGTCTGGTTCGGATACACGCGCACTTCCTGGTTCGCCGCCTGCAGGTAAGCAAGTACTCGCGTACCCAGATCCTTAACATCCACGGCACGTTCTTTCAGGTAGCTGTGTTCCATCCGCTCAAAATGGCGAATGTGCTCGATCATCACCTGGCTCAGCGCGCCCTGCGCCCACTGCCCGGCCTTGATCCGACTGACCACCTCTCTGCCGATGGTAGAGTCATCCAGAATGCTGAGGTACACGTCAAAGAGTGCATGATCCTCAGGGTTCAGTTCTGCCCCCAGATTATTGGCGAACAGCTTGATGTCTTTTTGGACGCTGTGCAGCGCCTCCCGAAACGCGCGCACTTCTTTGCGCCGGTCTTGCGCCGCGCGCGCTGGCACGGCGTAGAGATCCGCTCCCGGCGACACCACCACCGCCGTTCCGATAGCAATCCCCGGGGCACCGGGCACGCCAATGATCTTGGCGGGAGCGGCACCGGTTAGCGCCTGCGAGTCCAGCGCACCGGTCACTTGAGCGTGGGCAATAACACCGGCCAGCTGGGCAGACAGCGTCACCAGAAAAGCTTCGTCGCTCTCATCGAAACGACGGCGCTCGGCCTGCTGCACTACCAGCACCCCCAGCAGTTCCCGCTGGTGGATGATGGGCACACCCAAAAAGGCGTGAAAGTGCTCTTCACCGATACCGGGAACGAAGCGAAAGCTGGGGTGATTTTCGGCGTCTTCCAGATTGACCGGCTCGCCGCGCTCTGCCACCAGTCCGACCAGCCCTTCCCCGGCGGCGAGGCTGGCCACACCAACCAGTTCCTGATTGAGCCCCTGCGTGGCGCGAAATACATAGCGCCCGCTGACCGGCTCGCGCATAAACACACTGCATACCTGGGTATTCATGGCGTCGCGCACCCGGCGCACGATAATCTGCAGGGCGTCATTCACCCCGCTGGCTGCATTGACCTCCTGAACTATGTGGCGCAGGGTTTCAAGCATAGCGACCTAGCAACCCCCGAGTTTATCGGTATGGCGGCCCAGTGGCAGCGCCAGCTCTTTCATTGCCTTGCGGTATACCTCGCGCTTGAACGAGATCACCTGATCCAGCGGGTACCAATAACTCACCCACTGCCAGTGATCGAATTCCGGCTTGTCATTCAGGTCCAGTTGCACCGCTGCGTCGGCCTCCAGCAGGCGCAGCAAAAACCATTTCTGCTTCTGCCCGATACACAACGGCTTTTGCCCCTCACGAATAAACCGCCGTGGCAGCCGATAGCGCAGCCAGCCCTTGGTGGAGCCCAATACTTCCACCGCGTCTTGTGACAAACCCACTTCCTCGTGCAACTCCCGGTACAGCGCTTGTTCCGGCGTCTCACCCGCGCTGATGCCACCCTGCGGAAATTGCCAGGCATCATGACCGCCGACCCGACGGGCCCACAGTAGCTGGCCCTGGTCGTTGGCCAGCATTATCCCTACGTTCGGTCTGAAACCGTCTGAATCAATCACGAGAAAAAGCCACCTATTATTAGAGCCGGTCATTGTTCCACAAATTGCGCGCCCTGAGAAATTTACTATAGCTCACGCTGCGGCTATGCTGGCCACCGGTTTTTTGAGGCTCCCACCGTGACACTGGCGATTTTCGACCTGGACAATACCCTGATCGGCGGCGACAGCGACCATCTGTGGGGTCAATTCGTCTGCGAACAGGGGTTGGTGGACAGTGACGACTTCGCCCAGCGCAGCGAACAGTTCTATGCCGACTACCAGGCGGGCGTGCTGGATATCGACGCCTACCTACGCCTCGCCCTCAGTACGCTAAAGGGACACCCGCTCGACCAGTTGCACACCTGGCACCAGACGTTCATGGCCAGCAAGATCAAACCCATCATGCTACCCAAAGCCGCAGCTCTCATCGCCGACCACCGCCAGCGCGGTCACGAACTGCTGATCATTACTGCCACCAACCGCTTCATCACGGCGCCCATCGCAGAGGTGTTGGGCGTGGAAAACCTGATCGCCTGTGAAGCGGAAATTGTGGACGGTGTGTACACCGGGGAGCCCAGCGGCATTCCGTCTTATCAGGCGGGCAAGGTCACCCGGCTGTATGACTGGCTGGAGGGTCGCCGCATGAGTCTCGAAGGTGCGTGGTTTTACAGTGACTCGCACAACGATCTGCCGCTGCTGGAGCTGGTGGACAATCCGGTGGCGGTTGATCCGGATGATACGTTGCGGGCCAGAGCGCTGGAGCTTGGCTGGCCGGTGATTTCACTACGCTGATTTTGGTCTGCTTGTTTTCGAACGATTAGGCACCTCAGTAACCGGGCATCAGGTCCATGTAATCACCGAATTCGTGTCGTAATTTGATTGATGACAAAAGGCACACATCGGTGCTAACCTTCTTTTAATGAAGCGATTCAACTGGAATCCAGAGAAGAACCAGCAGCTCATAAACGGGCGCGGGGTTTCTTTTGAGGATGTGATTTTCTACATCCTCCAGGGCAATGTTTTGGATGATGTGGGTCATCCAAACGCTGACAAATACCCCGACCAACGGATTTTTGTCCTAAACATCGATGAGTACGTTCATTTGGTGCCCTATGTTGAATCTCCAGAGGAAATATTCCTAAAAACGATCATTCCGAGCCGTAAAGCTACCAAGGAATATTTGGGAGAGAGGAAATGAGTAAATTGAAACTTAGTGCTGAAGAGCGAGAGATTTTGAAGGACTTTGAAACGGGTGAACTAAAGTCCCAGCTTTCGCCGAAACGGATCAAGCAGCTACAGTCAGTAGCAGAAGAAACCTTCAAGAAAGATCGTAGAATTAACATTCGCCTTTCAAGTCGCGATCTAGAAAGCTTGCAGCGTCGCGCTATGGAGGAAGGTATGCCTTATCAGACGTTGGTTGCTAGCATCCTGCACAAGTATGTATCTGGCAGCCTGCAAGACATCGCGGCGCACAAGTCAAACAAGAAGGCCGCGCTTGGGCGCGCATCTTCGTAAATCCATGAAAGTGTGATTCTAGCTCAGGGTCAGAGCCCTTTTATGCAACAGATAAAATCTTCGTTGCAGTAGCTGACGCCTTCGCTGACCTGGGACCATGACAACAATGAAGACCCCAAAGACTCGCTTCGGTTTACGTATTCTTGCTGGGTACCTCGCCGCAAATTTACTTCTGTTCTTCGTCGATCCATATGCTTCGCCGTGGCACTATGGGGCACAGGATCCTGCACCCATTGAAGTAATGGCGCCAACAGACTCCGATTTGTCGCTAGACCAGATCACCAGAATTTTGGATTCAATTGATCTGGCGTACGGGGCGCGCGAGCCTACCGAGACTGAAAAATTGTGGCGGACCGGCTTGCAACTCACTGGGGTCGCGTTCCTTCCATCAAGCTTTGCACTTGTAATGAAGGGCTTTCTTGGCTATATGGGCCCAGCGAATTCACAACAAAGAGCGTTCACAGTGTCGGTTAAACAAAGGTACAACCACCTTGCAACGCTTGCCCTCAACAAGGGCATGAGAAGAGATGGCTTTCTGTTTCAACAAGAGCCCTCTCTCTCCAAAAAGAACGGCGAGCCCTTCGCGTCACTCCGCTGAGGAACAAGCGCCCAAGAAAAAGGGCTCTGACCCCTTTTTCGCTCTTCATCACGGCACCCATCGCAGATGTGTTGGGCGTGGAAAACCTTATCGCCTGTGAAGCGGAAATTGTGGACGGTGTGTACACCGGGGAGCCCAGCGGCATTCCGTCTTACCAGACGGGCAAGGTGACCCGGCTGCATGACTGGCTGGAGGGTCGCCGCGTGAGTCTCGACGACGCCTGGTTTTACAGTGACTCGCACAACGATCTGCCGCTGCTGGAGCTGGTGGACAATCCGGTGGCGGTTGATCCGGATGATACTTTGCGGGCGAGGGCGCTGGAGCTTGGCTGGCCGGTGATTTCACTGCGGTGATTATTTTCCGCTGGTCGCCAGGCTGCAGCTACCTCAATAGTGGCCAGCTGTAAT
>JANNVJ010000091.1:0-72688 GCA_031414375.1 Haliea sp. | reverse complement strand
ACCAGTGCCACCAGTATGGACACCACGAACACGTCTACCATTGACCACTTGCCGATAAATTCGGTCACGCGGTACATGATGGAGCGTTGGCGCGCGTCCAGTGGCGAGTGTCGCTCCACTGTCCATACCAGGTAAAACATCGCCATGAGTTTACCCGATGGCACTATTACGCTGAATATAAAGATGACGATCGCCACGGGTAGCGAGCCCAATTCAATCAGCAGGATCACACCACCCATAATGGTACTGGCCTCGGTGCTGCCGAGTTGATCGGTATACATGATCGGGTACAGATTGGCTGGGATGTAGAGCAGGCAGGCTGTCACTAACAGTGCCAGAGTGCGTTGTATGCTGTCGTTCTTGCGCAGGTGCATCATCGCACCGCAGCGGGGACACTGATGCACGTCTGTGGGCGCCAGTTTGTAACACACATGGCAGGCGGCAAGGCCGCTGTTGGCGGCTGTGGTGAGTGCTGTCATCCGGCCCCCAATTCTTCAATGCGTTGCCAGCATTGGTAGCGGTCGAGATTGGCCACGGCGGCTGTAAAACAAATCGCGAAGGCGGCATAAGCCCAGAAGGAGGCACCCACCACCACTGTTGCCATCGCGGCGATTTTCACCAATGCCACAATGACGCCGATAATGAAAACCTCGACCATGGACCAGTTCTGGGCAAGAAATACGCTTTTGGCGATGGGCGCAAGCCAGGGATGATAAAGGTCCTGGTTGAGGGGAATACTCAGCGCCATCATCAGGACCAGTACCACTGCTGGAATGATGATAATGAAGGCGGCGACCAACATGGCCACCCCTTGCATGCCATTGGCCCACAACGCAGCGGGGGTCTCGCGCAGCGTGATCACACTTTCCAGGCCACTGCTGGAGAAGGATAGAAACGAATAGCTGTTGGCCAGTACCAGAAAGATCAGTCCGGCGCTGGCGAAGGCCAGTATCCGGTGGTAGGCGTCATCGCGAAAGCGCGTGAGAAAACACCCGCAGCGCGGGCAGGACGCGCTTTCGCCGTGGCGCAGCGTCCCGACATGGACCAGCAGGTCGCAGCTGCGACAGGCGATTTCTCCACTCATGGTTAGTCGGGTAGACCCTCGGTAGCATGGCTATCGGGATTATAACCCTGCTCCATTTCACCGATCGTTTTGTTTAGCTGTGCAGGCGATTCAGCGCGAATGCGCGCGGCTTCAGCGGCTAATTCGTCGTCGGACTCGCTGGCCATGCTGGGTCCTTTGGCTTCTTCCGCGTAGGTTTGCCCGTTGGCGTCGCGGCAGGGTTCAAGACCGTCACCTTCGCCACAGACTTGAACCGCGCCGTTCTCATACGTCACGCTCTCCTCTACCACGTTGGTGCCAGAGTCGGGCTGCGCGAAGGCGTTGGCCAATGGCAGGGCCAATAGCAAGGCCGCCGTGCGGGCAATGTGACTTGGTGTCATTGGAATTCTCCTGGGAACATATCCCGTTTGTAACGTGTACACGACGCTGACCATTGGGCAAACAGTACATCATGCCGGTGGCATGTACCAGATGGGGGAGCTCCAGGCGCGTTCCTGGATAACCTTCTGGTGCTCTGGTGCGCAGCAGTTTTCCATCCCCGCCGGAATACTCTGAGGATTGTCACAGCGCACTCCGGCAGCAGCGCAGATGCGCTGGCTCCAGCGACAGCTGGGGTTCTCCAGCACACGGGTATAGTAGAAGGCCGGTGCCGCGGGGTTGAAGTTGTTGTCCTGCCACACGCGGCATAACTGGCTGTGGCCGCTGCCCGAAGGCGCGCAGGTGTTGATGTCCACGCTCGCGTCATTGTCACCGCCGGCCACATCCAGCACCTGCTCATGTAACTCACCAGCCTCATACCAGCCTTTGATCAGCTGGATGCGTTGCAGCGGACTGCCGGGGTACTCGGCCGTGCCATTGTCCTGGCTGGCAGAAATCAGGAAGCGCGGCGCGCGACCGGCAGTGTTGGCCGCAGGCAGGTCCCCGCCCATCGGTACGCCGCCGGCATAGCCTTGCGCGACGATGTCGCCCGACTCACACAGCGTGTCCGGATAATCCCAGCCACCGAAAAATCGCAGTAGTGGGCGGGTGCCACTGGTGGCATAGGCCTCGCGCCGCTGCATGGCAGTGAACAGGGCATCGCGGCTGTTTTCCTCTGCGTAGAGTACGGCCAGGCCACCGGGGCCGTATTCCAGTTCATCCGGCAGCCCTGTCGGCATGCCGTCCCGCGCGCCCATCCCAGCGCCACCGTGGCCGGGATGATTTTTCTCCATGGTGAGCCCGGGTGCCGCGATATGCGTATCGGTGCTGGAAATCAAGCCGTACTTGAAGCTGTTGACGCCCAACTCGGCCTGCTGCTGCAGGCCTTTCTTCAGCGCGTAGCGTAGGAAGTTGGCCTCCGCTGGCGGTGTCGTTGCCGGGACCATGTCTTTACCCAGCAGGGGGCTCAGCCAGTCCCACGCATCAAACCGCAGGGCTCCAGTATTCTTGCCGCCGAAGCGGTCATAGCCCATTAGCTCAAAGTTGCAGTACTCGTCCTCTGACCAGGTCGGCAGGCGGCTGTCACACTCCGAGGCACCCTTGTGCTGCATCACTTCAAACAGCGGGTTCCAGCGGGCCCGGCGGGCGGCCTCCGCTGCGCTCACAGGCTCACTGGGAATTTCCCCGTTGGTGATGCGGGCGGTTTCGAACATCAGGCCCCCTGACAGGTTGGAGTTGTGCGGAATGGCCACCGCATCGCAGCCGGGCTTGCCGGCCACACACTCTTCGTCCAGATAGTCCCACAGCTCTACCTGGGACGGCGTTTCCAGCCAGCTCATGGCGCGGTCTGGCACCTGTTGATTGCGGAAAATCACGTTGTGATGCAGGTTCTGCCCGGTTTCGCCACCGGCGGTCCATTCATACCCGACAAAACTGGTGAAGCGGCAGTCGCTGCTGCGATCATAGGCATCCTCTGCAGCTTGTTGAATCTGCTTCCAGGTGTCTGCTGCCTGCGCGCTGCAGATCTCATTGTTGTCACCGCACAGTCCCCAACGGTGCTTATAGCTGAGGCCAGCGGCGCCAAATGTCCAGAATGAGTACCGTGGAAAATAGCGATGGACCATGCACACAGGGTGCCAATAACCGGGCCCTCCCTCCGTCGTGCACATACGCACTTCACCCAAAAACTCCGAGTGATCGGTGACTGCGGTAAAATCCAGCGGGCGATCCAGCTGTATGGTGCGAGTGGCGCGATCATTTTCGTCGTACGGCTGGATGCCCATGGGTTCGCCCTGGGCAAAACGGTACGCGTCTGCAGGTGTGTTGCGCGTGTCCTGGCTACTGGCGTCAAACGACCAGGCGGTGTGTACGTGGAAGTCGCCGAACAGCGGGCGGCGCTCGGCGCTGTAGTTACTGCACGGTTCGCGTTCCTCAGTGCGGACGAACGGAGGTGGCGCAGAATGAACCGCTACTGTCTGGGCGGGGAGTACTCGCTCATCGGCAAGCGTAGTACTGGACACTGCCAGGGCAGCTGCCAGCATCAGAAGGTTGCGCAGTGCCATAATCAATTACCTGTTGATGAAGAGGTTTTGCGAGCCCATTCGCCGCGCCCCATCATACATCGGTCAATCCTTGTCGGCGCAACCATTGGGTGCAGGTTTGCTCGGCCGTACGCAACTGCTCGTGTTGCCCGAGGTAGTAATGGGTGGCACCGCTGATTTCTACGAATTCCTTGTTGTCATTGGCCACCGCGTCAAACAGCCTGCGCGCGTGGCTCGGCGTGCAGGCGTCATCGGCCATATTGCTAATCACCAGTGTGGGTAAGCTCATATTGGCAGCATCAGCAATACCATTGGCATTGGATTCGTCATAACTCCACTGTGACAGCCAGCTGCGCAGCGTGGTGAAGCGGGCGAGGCCAACCGGCCCGTTGTTCACAACTCGCGGGTCGCCCAGAAAGCAACTGTTGGGTTGGCGCTCGTTGGGATCGATGGTTTTGTCCAGCCACACCGGCGCTGCCATGGTGCCGTGGACGGTAAAGGCGAATTCTTCATTGGGCCTGCCCTGTGCACGCAGCCACGCCAGTTTGGTTTTAACCCACGCGGTAATGCGTTGATTACGCGCGATCTGCGCGGCGTGATAGCGCTCCTGAAATTCCAGGCTGTAAGGGGGCTGGTTGGGGTTGCGTGGATTGTACAGATCGAGTTCAGGATCGCGGATATCCGGGTTCGTCTCGTCGAGAATCGAAGCGTCCATCCACTCGGTTAAGGTCAGAGCGCGGCTCACGTGGGCAGCCAGCAGCAGCATGCCGTCCGCAGGAATAAGATTTTCTTCCTGCAGGTTCGGCGCATCCCCCGCCGGGGTACAGGTGACAGTCGGGCGCTCCGCCTGACGCTGGTAAAACAGTGCCAGGGATCCGCCGCCGCTCCAGCCACCCAGGATCACTGTCTTATAACCGAGTCGCTCTTTGGCATCCCTGATGCATTCACCCAGATCGACTACCACTTTTTCCATGATCAGCGCGGTATCATTGTTGGGATAGCGGCTCTGGCAGTAAATCACATGGTGACCGGCTTTCGCCAGTGCCATCGGCAAAGGCAGGTACTCGCCGCCACCAATGGGGTGCATGAAAATAATCACGGTGCTGGATTTTGATGCCGGTGGCCGCAGCAGATGCGAGCGCAACACCACCCTATCAACGCCGCCGTACACATCCTTGAAGCCTCGGGATTTTTCCTGGAAGAGCATCAGATAGGGCGTTCTTTCGATGCCCTTGTCGACATCGACAAACATCAGTTGCTCTCCGCCTGCGTATTCTTTGCCGCTGTGCGTGGGGCCCTGGCCCTGAGAGCGGTACAGCGAGAGTCGATGGCATCCGCGCCAAAAAGCTCAAGCTTTCTCGCCCGGGTGGCGGCTGTCCAGTCGGCGATGTGCTGGCGTGCGGTACGTTCCTCCTCAATGAGTATGGCATCGTGTTGGACAGTTTTGTGCGTGATCTCCAGGGCGTAGCCGTTTGGATCAAAGAAATACACAGATTCCACAAAATCATGATCGATGGGCCCAAAAATGAAATCGCCCGCCGCCGCGATCTTTTCTTTCCACGCCAACATTGACGCTTGGCTGTCTGTCTCAAACGCAATGTGAATGTCGAAGCTGTCCTTTAGTTCAAAGTGCTCCGGTTTGGCGTGACCCGGCTCGTCGAAAAATGCGATGTAATTGCCATCCCCAAGCGCCAGGAAAAGATGCAGGAACGGACGTTCAATTTCTGTGCCGGGAGATTTCTCCAGCGACAGGGAGGCTGCGAGTTTCAGCCCCAGTATATCTTCATAAAACCAGCGTGTTTGCTCGGCATCACGACAGCGTAGCGCCAGGTGGTGAATGTTACCCAGTGGTTTGAGCACAGCAGTAGAGTCAGTCATCGCGGGGCCTCTTAGTGAGTCAAGCCTGCCATGTGCTATTGGCAAATGGGCATCGCTGCAAAGGATAGCAGCGTGGGCACGCGAAAGCATCCGCCGCCTGCGAAAGTATCCAAGCTGCGCCGGTCGATTCAGATTTTAATGTGGCCTCCATGGTGGCGCAGGAGTTGGTGTGAGGCGTATGCCCGATGCTGCGCGAGTACTGGCTGTAATGATCGGCATTTGATTGCTTTTTTTGCGCGTAATACCTCGCACAGCCCAGAGGGCGAGGATATCACCGTGGGACACATTCCCGACCTGCCTGGTACGAAAAACTGCAGTTAAATAACGCCATCCCTACTATTTTCGGCGGAAACTGACACTGGAGTTGCTGTCGAAATTGCCTTAGTGTTGTGTATTGAGCTGGCGAAAACGCATGAAATAGAATGGCCATCATGAGAACCCGAATACCATGGCTGATGCCACTGCTCGCAGCCCTGTTGCTGGCCTCACAGGCCACGCTGGTAGCCGCTGAAACCAAAGCTGACAAACCTAACATACTGCTCATCGTCGCCGATGATCTGGGCTGGGGCGACGTTGGTTCTTATGGCGCGACGAAGATCAAAACGCCGCGCATCGACCAACTCGCGGGCGCAGGGGTTCGATTCACCGACGCGCATTCTACTGCCTCGGTTTGCACTCCCTCACGCTATTCTATCTTGAGCGGCACCTATCCTCAGTACGGGAAGCTGGTTCTAAATTACTCGCTCTCCTTCCATGAGGGTCAGGTGACGTTGCCATCGCTGCTAAAGTCTGCTGGCTACCGCACGGCCGCGCTGGGCAAGTGGCACAACGGCTTCGGCCGCGGCGCTACAGACTGGAATAAGGAACTACCACCGGGACCGCTCGAGATCGGCTTCGACTATTTCTTCGGCACGCCGCTGACACACAACGAACCGCCGCTGGTATTCGTTGAGAATCACCGCGTGCTCGCTCTTGATCCCGCCGATCCGATCCGCATTGACCACAAGGTTAAGCCGCACGGCATGATGACTGGCGGCGCGGCGGCGCAGCAAGCACGGCCCGATGACCAGATTGATTTCATCGTGGCGGAGAAAGCGACGCAGTTCATCGCGCAGCAGATGAAAGACCAGCCGTTCTTCCTCTACCTCGCATTCGCCGCACCACATGTGCCTATCAATCCCGCGCAGGATTTCCGTGGCAAGAGCGCCGCCGGACTCTACGGAGACTACGTGGAGCAGCTTGACTACTGCACCGGCCTCGTCCTCGACGCGCTGGAGAAGCAGGGTCTCGCGCAAAATACTCTCGTTATCTTTACCAGCGACAACGGTGCCGTGCTGCACCCAAGCGCGCTGGAATCCAGTCATCGACCCAACGGCGCGCTGCTCGGGCAGAAGACCGATGGATGGGAAGGCGGCCACCGCGTGCCGCTACTCGCGCGCTGGCCGGGCCGCATCCCGGCGGGCAGTGAACGCAGGCACATGTTCACGCAGGTGGATTTCATGGCGACCATTGCGGAAGCCGCGGGCGTGACCATGCCCGAGGGAGCTTCGCCGGATGGCGTTAGTGAACTCAACGCTTTCACCAGTCCCGAGCGCGCACCGGTGAAGCGTGCCGAGACATTTTTCCTTACGATCGGCGGGACCATACTGCGGCAGGGCGACTGGCTCTATATTCCCAAGCAAGGTTCTATGGGGTGGACGGTGCCGATTCAGCCTGGCCTGCAACAAGGTCCGGCGCACTATGCCCAGCTCGGCCTGACCAACAGCGATGTGACCGCGCAAGGTGAGGTCAAACCCGATGCGCCCAAGGCCCAGCTCTACAATCTCAAGGACGACTTGTCGCAGCGCACCAACGTCATCGCGCAGCATCCGCAGATCGCCGCGCGCATGTACATGCGGATGCATAGGCCTTGGCGACAACAACCATCTGATTAGCTGGAATCAGCTGTTTCGGTATGATCGCTCCGAGGTCAGGCTGTGCTAAAACTTACAGTTCGACAAAAAGACCTGATGTTTTTCCAAAATGCCGGGTACGCAGAACCACAATTAAACGGACGTCCCACTTATCCCAACCAGCCCTGCAGATCCTTGAGAAAATCCAGTATGCGCGCATTGGTTTTCTCCCGGTATTCCTGACTGTGATAGAAACCGTGGCCCTGGCCTTCGTACAGTGCTATCTCACAGTGCCCGTCGGCGGCCTGCATCGCCGCACAAAACGCTTGTACGGTTGGCACAGGTATTTCCAGGTCCTGCGTTCCCACCATGATCAGCGTAGGGGGGGTTGCACTATCAATATGTTGGAAAGGTGAAACGTCCTCCCAGTACTCTTTGACCAAGTGATGCTCCGGGGTGCCAGGTGCGAGATCCAGCACGGGGTTATACAGGAGCAGCGCTGCTGGTCGTCGTGCATTCTTGGGCGCCAGCGGCAAACCTGATCCAAGCGCAGCGGCCAGATGCCCGCCTGCCGAGCCGCCCCCGACCACGATCCGGTCTGGATCAATGTTCAATTCTTGCGCGTGGGCTATCAGGTAGTCGAGTGCGGATCGCGCGTCGCCCAACGCACCGCTTATATCCGGACGGTTGTTCACACCGAGGCGATACTGCGCGGAAAAGCAAGTGAGGCCCTGTGCAGAAAAATATGTGCACTGGGGATAGAGGTCTGCGGGGCCGCCGTACAACCATCCGCCGCCGTGAAACAGCACTAGGGCAGGCGTCGGCGTGTCATCAGTGTTATTTTTCGCTGTGAAGGCGTGCAGGGTCAGTTCATCGCCGCC
This sequence comes from Haliea sp., assembly GCA_031414375.1. Taxonomy (GTDB): domain Bacteria; phylum Pseudomonadota; class Gammaproteobacteria; order Pseudomonadales; family Halieaceae; genus Marimicrobium. The sequence goes on along the minus strand of JANNVJ010000091.1, from coordinate 64,515 downwards.
GTTGATTTTGTACACGATCTTCTGGTCAGGACGAACCTCCAGCCAGTGCAGCTTTTTTACTGCCACCAGTAGCAGCAGTGGTAGCAAGACCACCAATACGCCGCCTACAAAGTACCAGTATTCCTTTGCCATGAGTCTGTGCTCACCAGTCCATCTGCAGCGACACGCCAAAGCGGCGCGTGTATGTGTACTGCAGAAGTTGAGCCGCCTCGACACCAACGACCTCCTGCCCGCCAATGCCCGATGCGTAGAATTCGTCGAACAGGTTCTGCACAAAAAACTGCAGTCGGTAACGACCGTCTCGCGCAGCGATACCGGTGTACAGATCAAATGTCCCGTAAGGATCGCCCGTCAGCAGTGGATTGTTCGCTGTATCAAACTGCACTTCATCGCGCCAGAAATAACTGCCGCTAACAAAACCATCGAACGGCATGGAAGGCACGGGAATATAATAGGTGGGACTGATGTAGAACGCCCAGTCGGGGGAGTTCGGCATATCGGCGCCGGAAAGATCCTGCGCTTCATTCACGCAACCCTGCGCTACAGTCTGCCGTGCGTAACACGGCGCGTCATCCCAGTCGGAAAAGATAGCGTCGGTATAGGCCAGCGAGGCCTGCAATGAGAGGTTCTCTAACACCTGTGCATTGACGTCAAGCTCGATACCCTGCGTCTCCAGCTCGCCCGCATTGGTCAGGAAAAAGATGGGTGGGAACGCGCCGGCCACCTGGGCGGAGGCCTGGAAGTCCTTGAACTGCGTGTAGTAGGCGGCACCGTTGACGCGCAGCCGGTTATCAAACCACTGCGACTTGATACCCACTTCATAGTTGGTGGGTATCTCCGGGTCGACAAACACATTGCCGCTGGACGGTCCGGAGGGCAGCGAGTTGGAACCGGGGCCTTTATAGCCGCGCGCGACGCTGGCATAGACCATGGCATCTGCGGCAATGTCCTGCTCACCAATCACGCGCCAGGAGCCAGCCTGATCACTGGTTTGTGCATTGATGGAGCCGGGGGGAGCTTCTGGCAGCGTGCCCGGCAAGGCGCCAACTGTCTGGTCCTGCGTAATCTCCTCATCGTTGTAGCGCGCCCCGACGGAGAGGCGGCTGCGCTCGCTCACGTTCCAGGTCAGTTGCCCGAACACTGCCATGCTCTCGCTGGTGGTATAGGCGTCCATCAGTGTCGAGATGGCGCCGGAATTGGGTACAGGCGCAAAACCGATGCCGTAGAGATCAATGTACCGCACAAAATCCTGGTCGATCTGCTTCTCGAAGTAATACAGGCCGGCCACGTAGGCCAGGGTTCTATCAGCGGGCGAGGTGATGCGCAGCTCCTGCGTGGTTTGTTCATACTTTTCATTGCTGTCATTTTGCGGCAGGGCGGTTCGTGTATAGTCGTCCGCCCTGGCGGCGCCGTAGACATTTTCGTTAGTGTAGGACGAGATCGAGGTCAGCAGGTAGTCGCCCAGCGTGTAGTTCGCTTCCAGGCTGTAGATGTCGACTTTGGTGTCACCCGTCGACGTGTCGTTGTCCAGCACCTGGTCATTCTTTGGCCCCACCGGTCCGCCCAACTCGTCGACTAAACTGCCCGGTATGACCGAGCGCAGGGCCGCGACGCAGCAGGTGTGATCGCGCTGTGCGTGCGTGACATTGAGCTGCGTGTCCAGTGCGTCGGTTACCAGCCAGCGCAGCTTGGTGCGACCACCCCATTCATTGCGGTCGTTGAAATCATCGCCGCCGGGGTACAGGTTCTCGAGGATCGGATCGCTGGTATTGCTGTACAGCGACAGGCGGCCGAGCAAGCTGTCCTCAATGATAGGGCCAGACAGGTAACCATTGAGATTCACCAGATTCTCGCTGCCGTAGCTGGCGCCAAATCCCGTGGTCAATTCTTCGGTGGGGCTGCGGCTGTAAATGTTGAGCAGGCCAGCGCTGGCGTTCTTGCCGAACAACATGCCCTGCGGTCCGCGCAAAACTTCAACCCGCTCCACATCGCTGAAATCCAGTACTGATCCGGACAGGCTACCGGACACCACGTTGTCCACGACGGTGCCCACCGACAGGTCCACGGAGCGACTGAAACTGTTGGTGCCCACGCCGCGCACCAGGATATTGCGCCCGGCGTCACTGGTATTCTCGGCAAAGGTGAAGCCCGGTACAAACCGTGTGAGATCCGCGATCTGGGTTTTGTTTCGGTTGGCCAGCTCGGCGCCGCTGATTACGGCCACCGATATCGGTACGCTCTGCAGACTTTCAGCACGCTTCTGCGCGGTGACGATCACCTCTTCCAGTTGTTGTGCCTGCAAGGCAAACGGACTGAGTGTGAGGACCATGGTGGTGATGATCAGTCTGCGTTCGAAAATGGTCATAGGCTTACCTGAGTGTCACGTTATTATTAGAATGCGCGTGGGTACTGGTTGGTACTGGTAGTTACTATGGAATATAACGATGGATAAAATCAATAAGCCTGGCCTGCGGTGGGCTGGCGTATCACTGGCGTTGCTGACCTGCAGTGTACTGGCCAGCGCCGCTGAGCGCCCCAATATTGTCTTTATCCTCGCCGACGACCATGCAGTCCGGGCGGTCAGCGCCTATGACGACACCCTGGTGCAAACTCCCAATATCGACCGCATAGCAGCGGGCGGCGTACGTTTTGATCGGGCTTACGTGGGCAACTCGATCTGCGGTCCCAGCCGCGCGACGCTGCTCACCGGCTTGCACAGTCATGCCAACGGGTTTTACAGCAATGAGTGGTCGGGCGCCTTTGACGGGGACCAGCAGACCTTTCCCCAACTCTTGCAAAAAGCAGGCTACCAGACGGCGGTCATCGGCAAGTGGCATCTGTACAGCGATCCCACCGGGTTTGATCACTGGCAGGTGATCGATAACGTGCTGGAGCAGGGTACCTACTACAATCCGTCGTTCAGGAGTCCTGCCGGCATCGAGAAAACAACGGGTTACGTGGCGGACATCGTTACCGAAAAATCCATGGCCTGGCTGGAGCAGGCGCGCGCATCCGGTGAGCCCTTTTTCCTGCTGTACAGCCACAAGACTCCGCACCGCGATTGGCTGCCCGGTCCTGACGAACTGCGCTCTTGGGACGAAGCGGCGAAGGTCGCAGAACCGGATTCCCTGTTGCGCCCTCTGCAGGGATTGAACAGGGCGCGGCGCGAGTCGCGCATGCGCATCGCCGACTACATGACGGACAACGACGTCAAGCTGAGTATGGGGAATACGCTGACGCCGCAGCAGGCCGCGTTGTGGGATAAGGCATTTGGCCCGGGCAATCGCCAGTTTGCAGCATCCGACATGAGCGCGGATGAGATCGTGCGCTGGAAGTACCAACGCTATATCAAAAGCTATATCGCCTCAGTGCAAAGTATGGACAGGCAGATCGGCAGACTACTGGATTATCTGCAGCAGCAGGGTCTGTTGGAAAACACGCTCATCGTGTACAGCTCGGATCAGGGCTTTTTCCTGGGCGAAAACGGTTGGTTCGACAAGCGCTGGATGGATGAAGTCTCCTCCCGAGTACCGCTGTTGATGCAATGGCCCGGACACATCCCGCCTGGTACGACTTCGGACGCGCTGGTGCAGAATATCGACTTTGCACCGACCCTGCTGGCGGCGGCGGGCGTGACAGCGTATAAGCCAATGCACGGCGTCAGTCTGCTGCCCTTGTTTGCACCGACGCCTGCGAAGTGGCAGCGCGACCTGTACTACCACTTTTATGAAAACCCTGGGTTTCATGGTGTGGCGCGTCACTATGGCGTGCGCACGCAGCGCTATAAGTTGGTGTACTACTACCAGAACGACGAGTGGGAGTTGTTTGACCTGGTAACGGACCCTGCGGACCAGGTCAACCTTTACGGTAAGCCTGAATATGAGCGGATTACGCAGGATTTGCAGCAGCGCCTGCAAGCCCTGCGAGTGCAGTACAAGGTGCCCGCGAAAGACCCACAAGTGGACTGGTACTATGGGCCTATGGTCAGGATTGTCGAGCAGTTGATGATGTGGTTATGATGGAACCTAATAGTGTAAGGAGAAAGTGATTGTCGTTAGTGAATGTTCGGCATGGACGCTGCGGGCTGCAGCACTCTCTGGCGCGACGGTGCAGTGCGATCGCACTGTTGGTGACCCTGATCCTTACCGTGTCGGCGCAGGCTGCCACTCAAACACCCATCCATGCCGATGCACGTGAGCCTTGCACGACGGTCACTCCCCTGAAGCAGGCCTTCTTCGGTGATCTGCACGTCCACACGCGCTACTCACTGGATGCCAGCACCCAGGGTACGCGCACCACGCCGGCCCAGGCCTACCAGTTCGCGCTCGGCGAGCGCATCGGCATTCAGCCATGGACCGAGGAGGGCAAGGCGCAGCGTTCCTTGCAGTTGTCGCGGCCACTGGATTTTGCCATGGTGTCGGATCATGCCGAGCTGATCGGCGAAGTGCATATGTGCAATACCCCGGACGTTGAAGGCTACCATGCCTGGGAATGCAAGTTGTACCGCCGTTGGCCACGGGGGGCCTACTACCTGTTCAATTTCATGTCGGGTATACGCCAGACACACCTGGGCCTGTGTGGTGAAAATGACGCACTCTGTCTGCGCGCCGCGCTGCAGCCATGGCAGGAAATGCAGCAGGCGGCAGAGCGTTATTACGATCGCAGCGGGGAGTGTAAATTCACCACGTTCGTGGGTTACGAGTGGACCGGCATGAATCCACCCAATGGCGGAAACCTGCACCGCAATGTGGTCTTTCGCAATGCAGAGGTTCCGCACCTGCCTGCCAGTTTTATCGATGCAACATCGGCGCAGGCCTTGTGGAGCTCGCTGGATGAAACCTGCAACAAGCGGGGAAGCGGGTGTGACTCGCTGGCGATACCGCACAATTCCAACATGAGTGCGGGCTTTATGTTCAACAGCCTGATGGATGATGGCAAGCCCATGAGCAGGGAGGTTGCCGCGCTGCGCGCGCGCTTCGAGCCACTGGTAGAGATCATGCAGCACAAGGGTGCCTCTGAATGTTACTTTGAAGCGGGCGTGTCAGAAGATGAACTGTGTGCGTTTGAGCAGTTGCAGAACGATAACATCGCCGGTCTGAATAATCCGGCGACCCCCGATACCGGCTTCGTGCGTAAGGTCCTCGCTGATGGATTGTTGCTGGAGCAGAGCCTGGGTGTGAACCCCTTTCAGTTCGGTGTGATCGCCAGTACCGACACGCACCTTGGCACACCCGGCGCGGCGCAGGAGGACCAGTTCCTGGGGCACGGTGGAGCAGGCGTGCCAGCGGGTGATGGTGTGCCGCCGGGTCTGCCCGATGAACTGGAATACAACCCCGGTGGGCTCGCCGTGCTATGGGCACAGGAGAACACCCGCGATGCGCTGTTTGACGCCATGCGACGCCGCGAGGCCTATGGCACCAGCGGCCCGCGTATTGTCAGCCGTTTTTTTGGCGGTTGGAATTTTCCCGCCGACCTGTGCGAGGCACCGGACCGCGTTGCACGCGCGTATGCGCAGGGTGTGCCGATGGGCTCGATGTTACCCAACGGCCACAACGATCAGCTGCATCCCACGTTCCTGGTCGCCGCCAGCCAGGATGCAGGCACCGCGCAAAGTCCCGGAACACCGTTGCAGCGGCTGCAGGTGATAAAGGGCTGGATTGATGCGGGTGGCGTGCGTCATGAACGCGTGCTGGATGTGGCCGGTGATGCCGACAACGAGGCCTTTGTCGATCCCAAGACTTGCGCCACTGGCGGGCGCGGCTTTGCCGAGCTGTGTACCGTGTGGGTCGATAAGGAATTTGATCCCGCCGTTCGGACCTACTACTACTCGCGCGCCGTGGAAAATCCAACGTGTCGCTGGAGCCAGCGCATGTGCGTTGCTGCAGGAGTAGACTGCGCCCGCCCCGATACCATTGGCAAAGGTTATGAGGGCTGCTGCGCGGCAGAGCATCGCCCGGTCATCCAGGAGCGGGCGTGGAGCTCGGCAATCTGGTACAGCCCAGCGTCACAATAAAGTCAAAAATCCAACAGGGAGAATGTCCACAATGTCTGATGCAAACAAAGTGCTATTGATCACGGGTGGCGGCAGCGGTATGGGTCGCGAGGCGGCGCGGCGCTTTGCCGCCGAAGGGGCGACGGTGGCGTTGTTCGATGTGAACACGGCGGGCATGGCGGAAACCATCGGTACCTTTGACACCATTCACAGCTGGACCGTGGACATGACGGATTTCGCGGCGGTGTGTGCCGCGGTGCAGGCAGTCGAAGAAAAGCTGGGGCCCATCGAGCGCTTGTATAACTGTGCCGCCATCATGCCCTTCGGCAAACTGGTGGAGCAGGACAATGCCATCATCCACAAGCAGATGGCGATCAACTACGGTGGCCTGGTGAATATCACCCAGGCGGTGCTACCTGGCATGCTGCAACGCGGCCGTGGCGATTTTGTCAGCTTTGCGTCCATGGCCGCCATCATTCCGATGTTGTACACCGGTGCCTACACGGCATCCAAGTTTGCCGTCAGGGCATTCACCGAAACTCTGTACCACGAAAATAGGACTGCCGGCATTCGCTTTGCCTGTGTCTGCCCGCCCGCCGTTGCCACGCCGTTGCTACAACAGGGCAGGGACACGGTCTGGCCGAAAATGCTGGACCAGGGTGCGCCGATCGCGCCGCGCATGGTCATTGATGCGATTGAGGCCGCATTGAAGAAGGGCACGTTTTTTGTGTATCCAACCCGGGAAGCCAAAATCGGTGTCTTCATGCGGCGCCTGTTTCCAGGGCTGATCTGGAAGCAAGTGCATCAGGTGGAAGGATTCTAAGAACGGTGCGGGGCGTTGCGGTGCGTTATTGGTACGGCGCTCCAGTGTCCAGCCAGTCCTTCAATAGCACCCTCTCCGTCGCTGAAATCCCTGTATCAGGGTGTCCGGTCTTGTAGTCAATGTCCCAATTAAAGGTGGCATTCGTTCTGCCGTCCATTCTTGCGTTATTCGCATACCAATACAGCGGGGATTCCAACGCAAATTTTGATACAAAGCGGCTGGTCAGTGGCCGCCACAGGGTATTGTTTGACACACCTGGCATGGGAGGGTGAACGGGTAGCCACGGCTTGAAGTCAAGTTGCTGTGTATCCCATACCACGCGAGAGTAAAGGAGCGGGTCATTCTCGAAGCCGGTATGGCATCCCCCACAGCTCCTGGTAAGAACAGGCTGTAGCTGCGCAAACTTTGGGAGGTCGTGTACTGCGCCAGCGGCAGGGGTAGTGCTGGCAGCCAAGGTGGTAGCAAACCGGGTAACAGCGGGTATCGACCCCAACTCGGCGAAGCGTTCCTCCGAGTGGGCGTCATGGCACCCGTGGCAGGTTCGGGTTTCTCCCGGGCGCAGCGAGTGCAGCATGTCATCGTGGGCGATGACCTCGCCATTGGCATTCTCGCCGCTCATTAACAGCGGTGTATCGCAAGGCACCTCCATCTTCACAGAACCATCAGCCTGCAGTGCGACCTTCTGGTAGCCTTTGATATCGCGATAACCGAGAGTATTCATGGTCATCTTGTACTGTTCGCTATTGCCTGAGTAGCTGAAGTCCCACAGCGTAGGCAGATTGACGGAGAGGTACTTCATGTTCGTGGCGTGGTAGCTGGGGTTCTCGCTATCAGGCTGCACTGCGCAGCCCTGCCACGCGCAGCGTTGGCTTGATGCCGCCTGTGGATGCTCACCGGGCCGTCCGTACAGCTCTGATTGGCGGGCATCAACCACCTGTAGAAAACATTTGCCGGGCGTTAGCGGTGCAGGTCTTAGCGGTGCTGCCTGACCAAACAGTGCCTGATAGGGTTTGATGGGCTTGGCATCCCACACCTGGTATTTTGGGTCATCCACCAGAGCAGACATCTGTGCGGCGTCGTAAGGATTAGTGGTTGGCAGCGGGACACCGTTAGGTGCCTTGACCTTTACTATCGTCTTGCGGCACACCGTGGAGTCTCCCAGCCACTCCTTGGTCACCTCGTGGCCCGTCGCTGCGGCGTAACATTGCCCACGGGCATGGGTGATGATGAAGTGATTGGCATCCAGGGGCGCTGCGTAACCTGCCTTGCCATAGCTCCGGTAAGGTTTGCCCGGCCCCAGATACACGAATCCGGGGTTGGCATCCCCTGATTGACCCCACGGGGTCAGGGACTTGAAGCTTGAGGGGACAAAGGTGCCACTGCCTGGTACGGTACTGGCCGGCTCCAGGTAGGGGAACTTGATACAGGCGGCCGTACTGCATCCTTCTACATGCGGTGATCCATAGTCAAAGCCGTACACGGCGCCTAAACTGCCGTTATGGTTCGCTCTGTAGTACGAGGTAACGGCCAGCTTCCCTTTGAAAATTTCAGCGACCGAGCGCAGGCCCCGCAATTCTTCATAGGCTATCAATCCGCCCTTGCTAGGCGTGAAACCCCCTGGTGTGGGTTCGGTGGGCAGCCATCCTCGTGTTTTAATAATGTTCTGTTTGTGACCGTGCAGCTTCACCGTCATATCAGCGCCGTTGCCATCAACCCGGCACAGCCAATACAGATTTGGCAGAGCTACCTGGGTATTCTGGCCGGGGTAAAAGCCTTTGTCGGCGTGGGCGTTGTAGCAGGAGTAGACGACATCCCCATTGGCCAGCACTTCAGGGGCGAGTGAATTCAGGTCCTGCGGCCCCCAGTTAACGGCCCCCGTCCCGTCTGTGTTCATTTTCCACAGCTGCATGGCCTTGCCGGAATCCCCATAGGGATAGCTCTGGCTAACGCAGTAGGGATAGTTATTGCAGTACTGCAGATGCTGGTTGCCACCCTCGCGGTTAGGCCACTTCCCACCCCGATTGGATACAAATACCAACTCCGTGTTGGAAAGCCACGCGGGTTGCCGGTCAATCGCCCTGGTCTGCCCATCATTTGCTATGCAGTTGCCGCCAGGGTGATTACCGACCACCGTACTGACACCGCTGGCAATGTCATAGATGTAGATTTGAGCGCAAACCAGCGAGGTAAGTTGTTCTATCAGGCCACCAAATTGCAACTCGATCCCGGCAGTGCCTGGTGCTGCAAAACCCACGGAGTACGCAATCCTGGTGCCGTCGGGAGAGACTTTGGCCTCCTGCGCTACACAGTGGATGTTTTGATTGCCGGTGCAGTCGAAAATGACTTTCGGCGCACTGCCATCGCGTGCATCGAGCACGACATCAGCCTCTGCCAGCAGGTCATTGATGCGGGCAACATCCGTGGCGTACTGGAAGTTGGACAATTCCGAGTCAGGGGTATTGCCGGGTATGGGGTATGGATTATACGGCTGCCGTGTATAAACCAGCTTGGTGCCATCTGCGGGTACTATCGCGCCCGTATTGCCACTGTTGGAATTCACTTGCGCAGTGGGTGGAGACTGCGACGTAGGCAGAGTCTGCGGTGCAGGCGTGGCTTCTGGTACAGGCACCGCTTGTGGCGCAGACGGTGCTATCGCTGCGGGAGCTGCCGGAGCCTGTGGTGTGGGTGCAACGGCTGTCTTTGGTGATGCATTAGATACGGCAGTGTCCGCCGGGCTTGTAGCAGGCGCAGCGTCGTCACCTTGCCTGATGCGCTTGAACTCCGCCCACGAGCTGACATTGGCTACGCCATATCCGGCGGACATAGACGCCTGGCCAGGATCGATCTGGAATGTCACATCGGCATTTATGGTTGGTGCTAGAGCAAGTAACTTAACGAGTACCAGTACTGGCCAGTGGCGTAGTGACGATGTCAGAGGCTTGAACATTCGGGTATTCCAGAAAAGGCAAAGTCCAACGCGTGTTTATGCGCGAAGGCTATTCTGGAAGCATAGCAGAACCTCGAATAAGGTATCGACGAGTTTACTTCTCGAAAATAACCGGGAGTTCCTCCAGTCCGCGCAACAATATGTTGGGCATGTAGTCGAGGCTTTCTGGTGCGCAGTCCAAACGCATGGCGCTGGTGCCTTCGAACAGTTTCTCCCACGCGACAGTCATTTCCAGTCGCGACAGGTGTTGGCCGATACACACGTGAGTACCAAATCCAAACGCAATGTGGCGCTTGGCGTTCTCGCGCGTCACGTCGAATTCCATGGGGGCATCGAACAGCGCTTCGTCATGGTTGGCAGAGAAGTACTTCAGCAACACCATGCTACCCTTGGGTATATCGACGCCGCCTAGCGTGTGGTCAACTTTGGTTATGCGCCACATATTCGAGGTGGGTGAGGCCAGGCGCAGCGTTTCCTCCACCAGGTTGGGAATCAGTGAGCGATCCTTGCGCACGGCCGCTTCCTGCTCCGGATTGAGGCAGAGCTGCCGAATTCCCTCTGCCAGTGTGGCAGTGGTAGTTTCATTGCCGGCGACCAGGAACTGCGTACAGTGACCCAGCTGCTCCTCGATGGTCAGCGGTCGGCCATTGATGCTGGTGTGCGCTATCAGGTTAAGCAAATCATCCCTGGGGTTGGCGCGGCGTTCATCCAGAGCTGTCACAAACCAGTCGTACTCTTCTTTAACCGCAGCATGGGCATGCAGCAGGGCCTGCTTGTCAGATACCCCCGAGAGCACGGTGACGTTGGCCACTGTCCACTTGAAGGCAAGGTCAAACTTTTCCAGCGGAATACCCAGCACGTGCATGATCACGGACAGGGGCAGGGGTCGGGAAAATTGTTCGATAAATTCGCAGGGTTGCCCGTCAGGAATTTCGCTGACCAGCCGATCGGCGAGGTCGCTGATCCAGGGTCGGTACTGTTCAATGTTTTTAGCCAGAAAGAAATCCCTGACGGTGTCGCGGTAGATTTTGTGTTCCGGGTCATCCACCGTCAGCAGCGTGCCCTTGCCCAGGTTGTAGGTCTTTGCCATGGCCGCTTTGATATCCGGATCGAGCGTGGCAGCCGATCCCAATGCCAGCGTGAACTCGTTGGAGAACACCGCGTCATTCTTGTGCGCTTCGCGCACCAGGTCATAGGTCGAGACCACGTAGACCCCCGATGCCGGGTCGCGGTAGACAGGCGCTGCATCGCGCAGGGATTTATCGTAGTGGTAGGGGCATTTCAGGGTAGTGGTATCAAACAGGGGCATATCCGCGAGGGCGCGGTGGTCATTGGCGGTAGGTGCGGTCACGGTTCATCCCCATGGTCGAAGTGGACGGGAAGTATGGGAGGTTAAAATAAAACAGTCAATCCTGATTTTATTATTTGGTGATTGTTAGCCGCGAGTATAGAGAACAGTAAGGTGCCGGGATGGGGCCAAAGCCCCATCCCGGGGGTACTTAGGGTGCCGGGGCGTCAGCGGCGAATGAGCGCAGATTGCGCCAGGGCTTGACTGCCTGCAGTGCCGGGCTGTTGCGCACGTCCACGCGGACAGTGTTTGTATCGATGTAAGCATCCCAGGGCGTTGCGATTGCCTGGATCTGCACACCCGATGAATCCACCCGCTGGGCGGGCGCCAGCAACAACTGGCCATCGTAGTAAAAGTCGTCGCAGATGCCGTTCAGGGAGCACACACGGTCACCGGCCTCTACCCAATCCTGTCCGACCAGGGGGGCATCGGCCAGGCTCAGGTCTGCTGTGGCTTCAAAGCGCGCAAAGGGTGACACGATCTGCGTGCTGAGCAATCCGCCCGCTATGCTCTGGGTCAGGTCTGTTGCGACCGTCATCAGCGACACCGGGTTGAGGCAGGACTCGGCCGCGACGGCATCCAGCCGCAGCGTTGTGGGACGACCATCCGGCCCCTCTACGTACGTAACCCACTCTGCCCGGATTCCGCAAGCATCCTTCTCGCGGCGATACACCAACAGGGTCAGGTAGTGCGCTGCCGCAGAGTCGTCCTCGAACAACTTGACGGTTACGGGTGTGCGATCTGCAGCCCCGACGGCAACGAGCAGGCCCACGGGATCGAGCAGGGCAAAATGGTAACGGGCGGTCGGTACAGATACGCCGGTGGTCACTGGGCTCAGCACCGCTTTCTGGCCACGCATCGCGGCCTTGGCTTCGGCTTGTACGGTACTGGGGTAGAAGCCATTGTAAAAGTTGATCAACGACGTCCGGTGCGCCGGGGTGACAGCCAGATAGGCTGCATCGAGGTTCCACCAGGGTGACACGACCAGATCAAGCGGATTCTGGTAGACCATCGTATGCACCGGAGCGGCATTGATGTAATCCTTCCAGACGCTGTTATCTTCGACAGTAAACTCGTTAGCGTCGATCAAAACCACCTCCCGGCTGTGAAAGGTACTGTTGTACAGGCCCCGGTCCGCCACGAGATTACCCCAGAAGATGTAGTCGTTGGCTACCACGAATTCTCGCGCCAGACGCTCGTTGCCTGATACTGGCGGCGGCTGCGGCCAATTTATACTGGAGGAGAAGTACTCCGTCTCTACCTGTGTAAGCGGATCTACCACACCCACGTAACTGACGATGGCATCCGGCTCCGCCACCTGATTCAGCACGTGTGTGACCGGTTCGCCGAAGGTGAGCAAATTCACCGGGTCCGCAGAGATCGCTGCCGCTGCGGCCTGCACCACTGTGAAGCGCGGTTCGCCGGTAACTGGATCATTGACAAACACCGACCACTCAGCCCGGGCGCCCTCGACCAGGCCACCGCTGGACTGGTAGATATTGAGTACCAGGAAGTAACGCGGCGCTTCACCCGCAAGTATGCTGATGGGCGCCAAGGTAATGCCTGGTGGCAAGTGGTCAGCTTCGAAGTCCTCGCGTGCAGTCTGATCCGTGAATTCGAAATTGATGAATATGGAGTTGGGGCTGCCACCGACATTGAAGTTCAGGAAGGGGGGATTGCCGCCATGCACCACTGCCGCAGTGTAATCAACAGCGTCCATTTCCAAGACCAACGTTTTAAGCAGCGGAAGAATATCGTCGTCCGCGGTCAATCCTGTAAAAAAGATGCCGGCGACGTTGCCAGCTGCGATGATCGTCGGTGCCGGATTTGCCGTTGCTGGTGTACCCGCCAGCTGGGCCAGTAAGGTGGTACGGAAGGTCTGGGCGTTGTCGGTGTAGAACGCCATTCCGCCTGAGAGTGCCCCGCCCTGGATACCGAAAGAGGCGCTCACCGCGCGCGCCTGACTGAGGCTGGCTGTGCCGCTACCAGGTGCGGCCACAGTGCCGTAGAGCGCGGGCAGGCCATAGATAAAGTTGTTGGGCATTCCTGCGTTCAATGCAGTGACATAAGCACCCAGTGGGCCGGCTCCAATAGCACTGCCAACTCCCATGTACACATCCAGTGCCTGCAGCAGGGCAGCCTGGGTGCCGATCGCCAGTGTCAGGTTGTCGATCCTGGCAAGTTGTAAGTCGGTACCATCAATTAACCAGCGCGAAAAGCCCTGATGGCTACTCATGGCCGTAAGGCTGACGCCAGCTGCCAGCGTATCGACATTTGAGCTGTCCAGCTTGGCCAGCAGGAGAAACTGATCAGGGCTGCCAGAGATCTGTGCCAGCACCACACGCTCCGCGTTGTCGGTGATAGCCATTCCCGCGTTGTACTGCTGCAGGATTTGCAGCGGGGCTGCACCCCAGGCTGCGCTCGTTACGGTGGTATCTATCGCGCCGGTCGCGCCGGGGTCTACCTGGAATACGCCACGGGTCGTTGCCGGGAGGAACTTCACTAAATCGATTTTTTCGAAAATCGGTACCAGAAACGTATCGGCATCAATCGCTGTAAAATTCGCAGGAACATTCTCCAATGCGCAGGGGGTCTTGGTGCCGCCACACAGATAGCCGGATTGTTTCTTCCACCCGGTAAACCTGTAGCCGGGGTTGGGAACAGCTGTAAACGTATCTGAGAAAACAGTTCCATTAATGGTAATGAGGCAAGTCTGCCCGGTAGCACAATTGTAGTTACCGGTGCGGGATACGATTGCCCCACCTGCCGGCACTACCTGGTTGATCTTGCAGCCTTGAACGAACAGCAGAAAAAGGGTGATCGAGATAACTTTTGCGGCGTTTGTGACCATGGGGCTGTCCTTTCTATTAAGTGCAGGAATTCAGGGTACTGGTTCAAACGGGGTTGCGACATAACCAAATCCGCCAACGATGCGCTTTATGGCGTACCTGGTGTCCAAGCCGACCTTGTCGCAGGGTTGTTTGTATCCTTATTGGTGCGCGACCTTGGTCTATCCCCAATATGAGTGTGAATTATGGGCTTGGAAAATAAAACAGTCAATCCTGATTTTATTATTAGAGCGGCAGCCGTTCAGGTGTTGGGTGTGCAGGCCTCAATCAGAGCATCCGATTTTGGCAAATCCGCCTCGCACGCCTTCTTGCAATCCCGGGTGTCCTCCCCCCACTCGAAAGGGTTGAGAATACAGGCCAGATAACAGGGCGCGATGGCGACTGCCATCTTGCGGAAGGCGCAGTCCTGGCCGTCTTCCCCCAGAAACTTCACACCCTCAGGGGCGGAAAACGCCTCGAAGATGTCCATTCCTCCGTTCGACTCCATGCCAGCCTTTGGTGTGCCGTCGGGCAGCAGGTTGCCGGTGACAAATAACACGGCATTGGCGAGCATGCGTTGGAAGGCAGGGTCTTTCATGGTTTCATTGCTGTGCCCCAGGGTGGTGCCAAATACGGGTGTTACACCGTGGTATGCCAGCCAGGCCGTGGTGTGTAATTTGCCATCTTCGCCCACGGTACGCAGCAGCGGCTGCGCGGTAAACGTGAGGTTGATATACAGTTCGTCATTGGCGACGACCCATTCAGTCGGCAGGCCGCTGAGGATGGGATGGTCCTCCTCCTGTATTTGCGCTAAGGGTCGCAGCGCTTCATGTGCCTTCGTCTGGAGTCCAAACATCGGCCACCACAGGTCGGTTTCGCGAAACGAATGCATCGTGCAGTGAATAACCAGCGCCGGTACACCCAGCTCCTCGGTCTGGCGGCGCAGGTTCGCGATCAATGCTGCGTCCTCGCTGTCCGCCATGCAGATATTGTAGATAAGGACATCGTAGCCCTCGGAAAAGTCAGTGGTTTTCCAGCGTTGCAGTTCCGCCAGTGAGACATCGAAGCGGACATTGGCACGGTCGCCAATGGCATGCCCCAAATCCCAGGTCTGTTGCTGGTAGTTATGATAGACACCGGGGCTGGTGAGGAGCAGTGCGCGCAGAGGTTGGGCAGCACTGCACAGGCTGCCGTAGAGAAGCAGTACCAGAATTCCCAGCACACGCGAGTAGGGCAGCGTCTGTAACATGACAGGTGTCCAATTATTATGTTCTATCATTCTATCCTGAAGGACTGTGACTGCGCTGGCAAGCCCATTTCCTAGAAGGGAGCGGGCCCCGGGAATTGCTCGCGCAACAGGGGTTTCAGTAATTTACCCGAGGGATTGCGCGGCAGTGACGCTACCATTTCGTATAGTTGAGGCACCTTATAACTGGCAAGGTGTTCCTTGCAATAGGCTTTCAGGCTTGCCGCTGTCGGTGCGGCACCGGGGGCGGGCACCACAATGGCCAGTGGCGTTTCACCCCATTTTTGCGAGGCGACGCCGATGACCGCCGCTTCCTGTACCTCGGGACATCCGGCCAGCACGTTCTCCAGTTCCGCCGGATAAATATTCTCGCCGCCGGAGATAATCATATCCTTCATGCGATCGCAGATGGTAACAAAACCTTCCGTGTCCCAGGTGCAGATGTCGCCGGTATGCAGCCAGCCATCTTTCAATGTCTCGGCGGTGGCCTTGGGATTATTCCAGTACTCCTTCATCAGGTGTCGGCCACTCACCAGCAATTCACCGGCCTGCTCCGATCCCATGGGAATGGTATCGCCTGCGCTGTCGACAATTTTTACCTCAGTGTGCATCTGCGGGCGTCCGCAGGAACCCACCTTGGATTCACCGTCCTCATGCAGCAGCAGGGTGCCCGGGCCGCAGGATTCAGTGAGGCCGTAGGCCTGAAAGATGCGAATACCCAGCGCTTCATACTCGCGCAGCAGCGAGACCGGCACTGGCGCCGCCCCGGTGGCAATCCAGCGCACCGAGGAGATATCGTTCTGCGCGCGCTCCGGCGTCATCAGCATGAACTGCAACAGGGCCGGTACTGCCATGAAGATGGTGACTTTCTCCTGCGCAATGCAACGGAACATCGCGCCCAGATCCAGTTCACGCATGATGACGCCGGTGCCGCCGCGGTGCACCAGCAGAGAGGTCGGGCTGAGGCAGCCCACGTGAAACATCGGCAGTGCGAGCAGCCAGCGGTCACCGTCACGCATGTCGGAGGTGGACATGCTGGTCAGCTGCGACCAGAGCATGCCGTCATGGCTGTGCACGGCACCCTTGGGGCGGCCTGTGGTGCCTGAGGTATACATGATAAAGAGATTATCGTCATCCCACGCGCCCACCGGGGGTTCCTGTGTGCGTGAAGCGGCAAGGAACTGCTCGTAATCCAGAGCCCAGTGCGGCGTGCCCGCAGCGCCGTTTTCGCGTCGCAGCCACTGCTGTACGGGAATCGCTGCGTGTGCGTCGCCGTGTAGGGCGGTTACGGCCTCGTCAAAATCGGAGTCATACACCAGTGCCCTGGCGCCACTGTCCTGCAAAATGAAGGCAATTTCCCCAGCCACCAGGCGCCAGTTGACCGGCACCATCACCGCGCCGATTTTGGCCACGGCGAAATAGGTCTCCACAAATTCGATACTGTTCTTGAGCAGGGTGGCGACGCGGTCGCCAGGGCGAATACCTTGCGCTAGCAGGCCATTGGCGACGCGGTTCGAGCGAGCATTGAGCTGCGCGAAGGTGAAACGGCGGTCGCGCTCGAATTCCACGAAAGCTTCCCGATTGGGGCAGATTTCTGCGCGTTTTTTCAGCAACAATCCAATATTTGTTTTCATGCTAGGTGTGACCGACAGGTGATTGACATTCAGCGCGTAGTCTAGCAAATCCAAGCCGTGATTACGGCGTGTTGATGGGAAAGCGTCTACAGTGACTCACATAGTAAACCGATGGCGACTTCCTGCCGCTTTGCCAGCGGGCGCGAATAGCGTTAGGCTTCTAGCAAAGGGTTGTTAGAAATTAGCCCAGCAACAAAATGTTGTAAGCGATCCTTGTCTCCAATATTGAACTCAAGAAATTCCAACCTGGCATGATTAAAGTGGACGCTCCGCAGAATGGCAATTTTGATAGCGACAGGATCTGCTTGATTCGGGAGCTGCAGTTGAATATGCAAGATATCCCCAATTTTAAGTTGAGTCTCTGTGCCGAGTGAGCAGCCTACAATCGAAATTTCCCGCACAGAGCCTTGACCATGGAAAGTCTCGCTGCTGAAAGTTGCAGGAAGATCGACCGGAAGTCGATCATAATCACGCCGATCATCAACAATCCTTTTATACTTGGCACCTTGCTGCTTGAGATAGAATCTGTAGCTACACAGCTGACATCGAAAAGGGTAGATAGAGAATAAACTCATCAAGTGGTCGGTAAGACCTGCCCGGCGCGAGCGCTTCACGAAGTCGGTTTGGCACTTGGAGCAAATTGGCTCGGAGGTCGTGGACATCATGTAGTTCTCATAGGTCGCCTAACGTTGGCGGCATTGGCGAGTGGAGAGCAGAGCAAGGCCAAACCCAACGATAGTCACCACCCACATGATCCCAATAATAATCGTCAGAGGACTCTGCGCAAGATTGCCATCTGCAGCTTCACTATAGTGTTCAATATGGGACCAGAAACTCATGTAAAACATTGCAGTGGTGAAGCCCCAGGCACCGCAGAGAACCGCAATTCCGCCGGGCCTCTTTCGAAGGACAAGTACGGCGCCTCCTAAAAGAAGTGCCGCAGCAATGAAGTCCACCAGCCAGAACGGCCACCACTGCCAGTTGCCCAAGTTACGCGCAATTTCCGCGACAGCCAAAAAGACTCCGAATACTATCGCCAGTATAGCTGCTGCTCTATTCATTAAGGTGCGGCCTCATGTCGCCTAACGCCGTGTTATAAGGCGAGAACAAGGCGAACACCCTCTTCCACTTCCCGGAGCTTCACAGGCTGCAGCCTTCCTACACGTTCGCTGAGGACGGCTTTGTCTAATGTGACAATTTGAGAAACGTTCACCACAGATTCACGGCCAAGGTTAACGCTACGCCTCGATAACAGTACATTGCCAGGAGCCATTGCGAGTTTAGTGTTTGAAGTAATGGCCGCAGCCACAACGGTATTGATGCGGCTGCGATTGAAATCATTGGATTGTAAAATAAGCACCGGCCGCCGGGAGCCCGGTGCTGAGCCGCTTGGCGCTGGGAGATCCGCCCACCAGATCTCCCCTCGCTTCACTTACCAGTTCTCCTTTGCCAATAACTGGCCCTGCATCTTGCAGAGACGCTCGTCCAGATCGGATTTGGTGGATGCATACACTTCGTTCAGTTTTGAAGTTACATCTTCAACAATGTTCCGCTCAATAAATTCGTGGACAGCAGTAGCATAAAGCTCGCTTCTGGACACGCCAAGCTTCTTGGCTGTGCGATCTGCAGCCTCGAATACTTCGTCGGGTATTGAAATTGCCGTTTTCATGATTTGAGTATAACCACAGTTATACCCAGATACAAGCCGCATAACATTTTAGCTCAGGGGCGTGGACTGTCCCGCTGGAGCACCTTGTTGGGTGCCCTTTTCAGGCTCATGGTGTTGCCGCGGAATTTTCCATTGTTGCTTTGATGACGCCCAGGCCCTGTTCCATCATCATGGCAACATGATCTGCCAACTCGTTCGGAAGCAAGTCGGTAACCCAGACAAAGCGGCAACTGCCAGGTTTTTCACTGAATACCTGGGCAGAAGCGTTGTAGTGTCGAAACGGTTCGTCAACGATGGCCCAGACCAGGCGTCGGTCTGTTTCATCCAGGTCCACGATTAGCTCTCGGGCGACGTGTCCGTTGCCGAAGGTCACGATACGCGCGCCTGGCTCGATCCGAGTGTCCGTGACAAAGCCTGGCACCAGGCGGGTATGTAGCGCGCCGACATCTTTCAGCGCATCCCACACAGTGTCCGCAGACGCGTTGATCAGCATTTCTTTGCGAATGGATGCCATATTGATCTCCCTCACTGTTTCAGATAGACGGCTTCGACATTGTTACCATCCGGGTCGAGAAGAAAGGCGGCGTAGTAGTTGGGGTTGTAGTCCCCGCGTAGACCAGGGGCACCGTTGTCGCGGCCTCCAGCCGTGAGACCCGCCTTGTGGAAGGTGTCGACGGCCGCGCGATCAGAAGCATGAAAGGCGACATGCACACCAGCATTGTTCGCACCTTTGTCGGCATAAAGCCAGAACGCAGGTGTGTCCTTGGGTCCCAAGCTAGCGCTTGAGTCGTCGTGCGAGCAGAGCACGTTACCCAGGCTCGCTAGGGCAGCAGTGTAGAAGCGCACGCTAGCGTCCAGGTTGTTGGTCTTTAGACCGATATGGTCGTACATGATGATCTCCTCCGTTGTGCGGTATCAGGTGGAGATGATATTAGAAAAGATTGGCAAGGCGGTCTTGGAGAATCTTGCGGTTTCCCCGTGCGGCTTGACGAAAAATATTTGGGGGTACGCCGGCAGCCCGATGAAAGGTGCGAACGAAGTTGGAGAGGTCTGCGAAGCCTGCATCGAAGGCCACCGCCGTAATCGGACGGTCATCCTCGGCCAGGAGGCGAGCGGCACGGCGCAGCCGAGAGCGCACCAGATATTGGTGTGGTGTGACACCCAGCACGTTGCTGAACAGTCGCAAAAAGTGAAATGGGCTCAGCCCCGCTTCACGTGCTGCCGATTCGAGATTGACGGGTTGCTGGGCATGCGCGTCAATCCATAACGCCGTCGCAACGGCGCGCCGACGATCTTGCGGTCGTGTTTTCACCGAAGTTCTGCTGCGCCCAGAAACCGTATTCACGAAGCGAGTCGCGAATATCATCCCGATTTCGTCCAAACCTAAGTCGTTGCGGCCTTCGGCGGTGGCCTGTGCGAGTTCGCCGAGCACCATCAGTTCCGACAATGGCGCGACGCTTCCAATACGCCAGGCACCAGAGTGGGCGCCGATTGATTCAACCAAATCTGGCGTCAATTGAAAGGAGAGGCATTCGTCTCCGCCATCGTGGTGATCGTGCGTACAAAAATACTCGTCGCCAGCGTAACCAACGAGAACGGAGCCAGTTACAAGTTCGAAAGACTGCCCGCGAACACGGCAACCGAAGCTGCCCTTACGGACGTAAGAAACCGAATGGTATTGGTGAAATTCAGCGTAAGGTTTGTCGCTTGGCATGGCTGTGCATCGATATTCAATTGCCAGGATCGAACCGCTATGCAGGGTGGTTATGGCAGGCATTTCAAAAGTGTAATCCAATGAGCACTAGCGATCAAGGCGATGCGAAACGTCAACGCGGCCAACAGTAAAGTATGCGGATCTGACCAGATAACATGCCGCCATCTAACACCAACAAGTGGTGTCAGGGTGAGCATATCTTCCCCCTCGTTTTCAACAGCTTAACACCACTGACTTACTACCCTGTCAGGATAGTCGAATCTCGCCGAGTAACACGTCAGGATCGTACTACCCCATTGCTACACTTCAACAGTCACGGCAGCGGCGCACGCATTAGCGATTTCCCGCGCTTTTTCTATTGTATCGGCGACGGCCAGTGCCACGCCCATACGGCGTAACCCGGACACCTCCGGTTTGCCAAACAGGCGCAGCTGGGTATCGGCCATCGCGCGTGCAGGGCAAACTCTGACAGACCCTGAGGAATCAAAGTAACCAGCCATGTCCTGTGCGGCGAATAATGCTGTTGTCGACCTCGCTCGCCTTGCCATGGTGTATTGAATACCTTCTGGCTGGACCCGGACTGTCTAGGCATACCAAAGAAATGCTCCCAACCTGCGGCATTAAAGGTAACGAATAGATTGATCCGACGAAGCCTGGCGGGTCAGCTTGTCAGTCACTCTTGTAGATCGTCTTCCCTTCCTTGATGGTTTCGATGACCTTGATGTCGCGAATCTGTTCGACCGCGACTTTCACGGGATCGCTGCTGACGATGACGAAATCGGCAAGCTTGCCTGGCACGATCGAACCACGACGGGCCTCTTCGCGATACGCCCACGCAGGGTTGATGGTCAGCGCCTGGAGCCCGCGATAGGCATCGATGCGCTGATCCGGTCCGAGAACGTAGCCGGAGCGGGTGGTGCGTGCCATCGAGGTCCAGAGCATGAGGAACGGGTCGAGCGGCGTGACGTTGAAATCAGTGTGGTTGGAGGCCTTCAGCCCCGCATCCATCGCCGACGCCATCGGGCTGAGAAACGCGGCCCGCGTTTCGCCAAGATTCTTGCGATGCACATCGCCCCAGAGGTAGGTGTGATTAGTGAAATAGGACGGCGTCAGTCCGAGCGCGACGTACCGAGGCAGATCCTCCCGATGTTGCATCTGGGAGTGGATGACGATCGTGCGACTGTCGTCGCCTGCCTTGAGGCCAGCGGCTTCGGCGGCCTTGATCACCTGCTGAATGGCGCCGTCGCCGTTGGCGTGAGCGAAGATCTGCAACCCGGCCTTGTGGGCCGAGGTGAAAAGCTTCGCGAAGTCGTCGTAGGGCAGCGTGCTGTTGCCGCGCCAGTTCTTCTGGCCCTGCGGGCCGCCGGTAAGCAGTGGCTCGAGATACGACGCCGTCTTGCCCTGGACCGAGCCATCCTGCGTGATCTTGATCGCCTGCAACTTCAGGCGTTTGTTCCATTGGCCAAAGGGGAACTCGGGCTTGTTGAGCCACTGGTTCATTTCGGTGAAGCCTGGCAGCGACACGATGTCGATGAACAGCCGGTTCTGTGCGGCGGCCAACTGCAGCAAGCGAATGTCCTTGGTGTGTGTGTAGCCCTCGTTGGCCAGCGTGAACCCGTTCTCGGCGTACATCATCTGCCCGGGCTTGAGCAGGTCGAGCATTTCGGCCTCGGCAGGCTGCGGCAGCTTGGCAAAGACGGGGATGAAGGCTGTTTCCATCAACAGGCCTTCCGGGTCCTTGCCATCCGGGCCACGGACGATGATGCCGCCCGCGGGCGTGGGTGTGTCGCGGGTGATGCCGGCCCACTCCAGTGCCTTGGAGTTGAGCACGGCGCCGTGCAAAGAGATATGCAGGACCATGACCTTGTGGTTGGGGAAGGCGGCGTCGAGATCACGCTTCGTCAGCTTACCGCCTTTCACCAGCGAGTCGTCATAGCCCCAAGCCTGGATCCAGCCGCCGTCGGGAACTCCTGCCTTGGCCTGCCAGTCCTTCAGCGCAGCGATGATCT
Organism: Haliea sp.; assembly: GCA_031414375.1. Classification (GTDB taxonomy): domain Bacteria; phylum Pseudomonadota; class Gammaproteobacteria; order Pseudomonadales; family Halieaceae; genus Marimicrobium. Next base: position 42,305 of record JANNVJ010000091.1, on the reverse strand, counting down.
GGGGCACCGTGTCGCCTGCGCCAACCGGCGACGGCGAGACGTTGACCTGCTGTGAGAGCGTGGGCGCATTGATAAAATGGCTGTGGGCATCGATGAAGCCAGGCAGCATCGTTTTGCCGGCGAGATCCTTGAGCACCGTGCTGGCATGCTTTCGACTCATCGCCTCGATGGCAGCGCCGGCAAAGGTGATCTTCCCGTGCGTCACGACCACAGCTTCGACATAGCCAGGTTTGTCGCCTTCCATGGTGAGGATGGGGCCGCCATGTATTATGAGATCGGCAGTCTGCCCGCTCACGGCGGGTGCTGCTGGAGCGACAGCAGTTGTTGCGGCCTCGGGTTTTCGGCCGCAAACTGTAGCGGTGAAGGCAATGCAAGCGATCATGGCAAGCATTCTGGCTCGTTGAGTCACCATTGTCGGATTTCGCATGATCATTTCCTCATTGCCAAGTTGGCGGCGGTATCGAGGTAATGCTTGCTTGTGAGTTATCACACGTCAAGATCGCTACCTCAGCACTACTACAATTCAACCGTCACGGCAGCAGCACACGCATTGGCCTTTTCGCGTGCCTGCTCAACCGAGTCGGCGACGGCCAGCGCCACGCCCATGCGGCGTGAGCCGGACACCTCCGGTTTGCCGAACAGGCGCAACTGGGTATCGGGAATCGCCAAGGCCTTGTCCAGGTTTCCAAACTGCACGTTGTGGCTTTCGCCCGAAACCAGGATGACGCTCGATGCACTCGGGCCACGTTGCCGGATGGTTGGAATCGGTAAGTCCAGAATGGCCCGCGCGTGCAGGGCAAATTCTGACAGGTCCTGGGAGACCAGGGTCACCAGCCCGGTATCGTGTGGGCGCGGCGAGACTTCACTGAAGATTACTTCATCGCCTTTAATAAACAGCTCCACGCCGAACAGGCCCTTGCCGCCCAGGGCCGAGGTCACCTTCTCTGCCATTTCTTGTGCGGCGGACAATGCTGTTGCCGTCATCGCTTGCGGTTGCCAGGATTCCTGGTAATCGCCGCCTTCCTGGCGATGCCCGATGGGTGCGCAAAAGGATGTACCATCGCAGTGGCGAATGGTAAGCAGGGTGATTTCAAAATCGAAATCTACAAAGCCTTCGATGATGACTTTGCCTTTGCCGGCACGGCCACCCGCCTGCGCATAGTCCCAGGCCGCGTCGACCTCGCTCGCATGGCGCAGCAGTGACTGGCCTTTGCCGGAGGAACTCATGATGGGCTTGATGACACAGGGCAGGCCTATGTCTTTTACGGCGTTTAAATATTCTTCTTTCGTTTGCGCGAATTGATACGCACTGGTTTTCAGCCCCAGCTCTTCCGCCGCCAGGCGACGAATACCCTCACGGTTCATGGTCAGCTGCGTGGCTTTTGCGGTAGGGATGACGGTAAAGCCCTCGGCTTCCAGCTCGGCCAGTGTGGCGGTAGCAATGGCTTCGATCTCAGGCACGATTAAATCGGGCTGCTCCAGTTCGATGACGGCGCGCAGTGCCTCGCCATCGAGCATGTTGATCACGTGGGAGCGATGGGCGACCTGCATAGCCGGTGCATTAGCGTAGCGGTCCACCGCGATCACCTCGACACCCAGGCGTTGCAGTTCGATGGCGACTTCCTTGCCCAGTTCACCCGCGCCGCATAACAACACCTTCCTGGCGCTAGTGCTCAGGGGGGTTCCGATCTTTACTGACATAGGCTGCGCTCTCAGGAATCTGCTGTAGTCGCAGCGACTATTTCAGCGCCTTCACGATACCCGGCGGCTTCCAGGTGCTTGCACCGACAGGAAGAATGGACGGTGCTTCGGTTTTCGGCCAGTACAGGCGCATAACAAGATAGATGGGGCCGTCCGGTGCAGGCAGCCAGTTGGATTCCTTTTCCGTTCCCGGTGAATCCTTTTGGATATACAGAGTCAGTGAGCCGTCCTCGCCTTTCTTCATATCAGGCAGCATCGGTGAATTGATGAGATAGCGATTGATCGGATTTTTGATCAGCAACTGCGTCTTGCCGTCATACATGGTCACCGACCAGAAGGCATTTACCGGCGGCAGTGCTTCGGTGGGGAACGTCAGCGTGTAGTTGTGCTTGCTGCCGTCAAGGGTGTCGCCATCGATATCCTTGCGTGTCATAGGATACGTCGCTTCAATCGTATCGTTGCCGTAGATGCCGGCCCTGGCGCTGGCGGCACGCTTCAGCCAATCACCGTTGAAAAATGCCCGGTCGCCAAAGGGGTCGCTGAGTCCCCAGCCATTGACGTTCAGCAGTTGGGAGGAGAGGTGCGTATCGACTTTGTCGCTGCCCTGTTTCATGCCGAGCAGGAGCTCGGCCTTGTGTTCAAGCGAGAGGTCCTTGAAGTTGAAGGTCTTATCCGGACCGATGCCGATGCTAGCCAGCTTGGCGCGGATCGCCTGCTCTTCCGGGCCGGGGGGCGCAAACTGCAGCGCAAAATCCAGATACTCGAAGAAGTTGGACTTCACCATGGCCTTGTCAATTTTGGGGAAGTCGACGGCCGGTGCGGCGGGCGGGGCGGGTTGCCCCAGGAAGGTGGATAGTGGCTGCACCTTGTAGCCCGCTTGGACGGCCGCAACGTTCGGCATATCCTCAGGGTTAAACAACTGTGTGCGAAAAATGGTGAGGGCAAACTCTGTGCTCGACTGGAACTTTTGCTTGATGCCGGGAGGCGTTGCGCCCTGCCAGTCGGGGCCGACGACCATGTAATCACCTGCTTCCGTGCCTGTTGCCCTGCTGCCGATATAGCCGTAGTTAAAGGTGTTGCCGTCCACCAGCTGAACCGAGTAATAACGCGGTGCGGGAACTGCAGGCACCGACAGGATGATCGGCTCCGCGCGCAGATCCAGCCAGGCCATGGAGTAGGGCGTGTCGCTGTTCGGTGTGACTATCGCTGTGTCCTCGTAGGTGGCGACATGCGTCTGGTTATTGAGCTGGTTAAAGGGCGCCTTGAATTGACTGGAACTCTTATCAACGGCAAATTCGTACATCACCGCATAGTTCATCACGATCGGCAGGCCGTAAATAAAGCCCTCCTCGGCGATGGCGCGAGTTTCCTCGATGCCGGGAGCAGCAACACCCGTTTTCTGGTCGGTCTGCTCCGCCGCTTTAATCGGGTCATTACTGTCAAAACCCGTCAGTAGCGACATGGCGAGAAATGTGGTCGAGAAGATCAGTGTGCTGCGCATCGAAGTCATAGCCAGGCGTCCTAGTTATCCGTGAAGTAATTTACTGCATCGAGTCGTCGCGCGATGCCCCGGCAAAACAGGAGTTGCTGCCGTTGTCAGGGCAGATCACCACATAGCTGTTGCGTTTGCCGCAACCGGTGACTCCCACCGTAAACTCCGCCCGCTCAGGAATCATAATGAGGGGCCGCACCGGTGGTTGTATAGTTTCATTGGAGATCAGTTGTCCGGTAGCCGCGGGACAATTCATCTCGAAGGCGCCGCGGCGCACCGCCATGTCGATGGCGGTAGCTTGTATCTGGTCGGCGAAAGGGGGACCGGAAGCACAGGCAGACAGCAGGATCGGGATTGCGGCAATCAGTGATGGGCGTAGTTTCAACATGACGGTATCCTCGCATTTTTCTCGTTGATGGTAAGGATTTACCCTACCACGGGCATTCAATGATAGTTGAAAGATAAAGCGGCCGCCAAATTTTTATCTGCTGGTCGACAGCCGGGTACGACAGGTGCGCTACCGCAGTGGAAAAGCCGCCCTCCATCATTGATGGCTCCTGGAAAGTCCCGGAGTCAAAGCGGCAGCCTAAGATTAGTCTGTAACCGACCGGCAAGTGCGGGTATCATCGGCCTTTGCCGCCTTCACTTCACTTCTTCGAAAGCACCCGGTTTCCAACTACCGTTGCAGCTATTAAGGTTGCGGTAATGTTAACAGTGGATACTCGGTGGCGGACCTCGAATTCGCGATCACGTGGTTACGGCGAAATATGAGAATTTTACTGGTCGAAGACGATTCGATGCTGGGCGCTACGCTGCAACGCGGATTGGCCGGCAGTGGTTATGCGGTCGACTGGCTACGCGACGGCGCGTTGGCGGATGCGGCGCTACAAACGCAAGATTTCGATATTGTCCTGCTCGATCTATCACTGCCCGGTCGCGATGGTTTGAGTGTCCTGCGCCAACTCCGCGGTCGTCGCCAATCAGTCCCCGTTATCATCCTCACGGCGCGCGGCGATATATCTGATCGAGTCTCGGGCCTTGACCTGGGCGCCGACGATTATTTGCCAAAACCCTTCGCGCTGGAAGAACTGGAGGCACGTATTCGCGCGCTGACACGTCGATCCAGCGGCCACGCGAGCCCCATTATGAGTAGTGGTCCGATCAAGGTGGATCCAGCGACCAGGGAAGTTACGCTCGACGGGAGAGCAGTCATCTTGTCGAGCCGCGAATACCAGTTGCTGGCTGCATTGATCAGGCGCCCCGGTGCAATATTGTCAAAAACACAACTCATCGAGCAGATGTACGATTGGAATACTGAAATCGACAGCAATGTGGTTGAAGTGCACATCCATAATCTTCGCCAGAAGCTGTCTCCTGAATTGATTCGCACCGTGCGCGGCATGGGCTATCTGCTGGTGGGCGAATGAAATCGATTCGCCGGCGTCTGCTGCAAAGTCTATTGATAGGTATGGTATTCATTGCATCGGGAACCGGCGTACTGCTTTACCAACATGTGCACAGCGAACTCGATGAGCTCTACAACGCGCAATTGCACCAGGTCGCAATGTTTATGGCAAACGAGTGGGAGCATACCGACCTTTCAATGCTAAACGCCGCATTTTTACGATCGCCCCCAAAAGCTCGATGGCAGGAAGAAGATTTCTTGATTCAATTGTGGCGGCCAGACGGTGTATTGATCGCACAACAAATCCCCGCGACAACGCGCGTGCAAATTCCACTGTATTCCCACGAGGGCTTTATTCGTAAGCGTCTCAACAATCAATCGTGGCGGATCTATCGAGTGGATCGTGCCAACGTGATCGTGCAAATTGCCCAGCCCGAATTCGCGCGGACCAATACCATCCAGGAGACCAGTGTGCGTTTGCTTGCGCCCCTGGTGCTGCAAGTGCCATTACTGATACTCGTAGCCTGGCTCAGCGTGCGACAGGGGTTAAAGCCACTACAGAAACTGTCGCACGCCATCGCACAGCGAAGGCCGGAAGCAATGACGCCCATAGATAACGCAGCTCAACCACTAGAACTGCAGCCTCTTGTCACCACAGTGAATGAGTTACTCGCTCGACTCGGCGCCGCACTTGAGCAACAGCGCCATTTTGTCGCGGATGCAGCACACGAATTGCGTACCCCACTTTCTGTACTCCAGTTACAACTGGATATATTGCAACGCGCCGAGAGTAATGATGAACGCGACCAGGCGATTGTCCAGCTTCGCACCGGATTGCAACGTATTACGCATCTGGCGCAGCAATTATTGTCGATTGCGCGCGCGGAAGGCGTATCGCAAAATATTATTGCAGGCAGTATTCATATATCGTCAGTTATCGAGATTGTGCTGAAACGACATTTGCCTCTCGCACGCGCACGCGACCTGGATTGCGGTGTAACCCGGCTGGAGACACTCACTGTTCACTGTGCACGTACAGACATGGAAACTATTTTGGATAATCTCGTCAGTAACGCGATTCGCTATACACCAAGCGGTGGCCGTATCGATATTGCGGCCTATCGAGAAATGAACAACGCGGTAATTGAAGTCGCTGACTCAGGTCCCGGTATTCCACCATCTGAGCAGGCTCGTGTTTTCGATCGGTTCTATCGCGTACTCCATTCTGGTACCGATGTCGTCGAAGGCTCCGGTCTGGGTCTCGCAATCGCTAAAACTCTTTGCGATCGCTATGGCGCCAGTATTCAAATTAGCAACGGCGACAACGGTTGCGGTGCTCGCTTTACCATACGCTGGCCGTTACAAATACCCAACGGCACATAATATCCGCATAAGGTTGGCTTGTTACAGTTTGCAATCATGACAAACTAGTAAAGCTCCCTTGCCAGTGACCAATACGCAATTTGGAATCCTCAGCCGGATACATGTAGTACTTCTTGGCATGCTTTTGGTGCGTACCGCACTTGCTGGCCCACCCTATCAAACCGACGACCCGGAACCCGTGGCACCGGGTGAGTACGAGCTCCACATCGCCTCTGAATTAACTAAAGCATCGGAGGGAATCTCGGGCAGTCTGCCTTTTCTCGAATTAAATTGCGGCCCCGCACCGAATTTACAGATTGGTATCGGTGTTCCGCACGAATTGAATGATCCCGATCATGCGCCATCACACAGCGGTCTTGGTGACATTGAGCTCAGCGTGAAGTATCGATTTCAGGAAGAAACTCACGATCTGCCCATGATGGCATTCTTTCCGATGGTTGCGCTTCCTGCCGGGGATTCCGACGAGGATCTTGGCAACGCTGAAGAGCAATGGTTTTTGCCGCTCTGGCTGCAAAAAAATTGGGGCGATTGGCAAAGTAATGCCGGTGGAGGTTATTGGATTAACCATGCCAACGATGCCAGCAATCACTGGTTTTTTGGCTGGCAACTACAGAAGCGCATTTCCGGAAGCTGGACGTTAGGCGGGGAAATATTCCACGGTACTGAAGAAGCTCCAGGCGAAGGTGCGAGTACCGGATTTAGTATCGGCTCTGTCTATGAGCTTGACGACAACAACCGCTTGCTGGTTTCGGCCGGACGGGGACTCAGCAATGTGCAAACGCTGAATCAATTTTCGTCGTATATCGGCTACCAATTGAACTGGTAGCACGAATTATTGTTGGTTTACTGCAAAGGGGATACGTGCAATGACGACACAAAAAGGTTTAGGCAAAGTTCCAGAAGTGACTTTGCTGTTCTGGATAATCAAAATTCTCGCGACCACCCTGGGCGAAACCGGCGGCGATGCCGTGTCGATGTCGATGAATCTCGGCTATCTCCTCAGTACAGGGATATTTGGCATCATATTTATCGTTGCGGTTACAGTGCAAATCAAAACCGAGCAATTTCACCCGTTTTTATATTGGTTTACGATTATTGCGACGACGACATTGGGAACAACATTGGCTGATTTTGCCGACCGCTCACTAGGTATCGGCTACCCTGGCGGTACGGCGCTGTTGCTCTCACTGCTAATATTATCGCTATTTGTATGGCATCGTGTGGAGGGTTCCATTGCGGTAGACACGGTCAATACGCCACGCGTCGAAGTGTTCTATTGGGTGACTATCATGTTTTCGCAAACTTTGGGTACGGCGCTCGGCGATTGGACTGCGGATTCGCTTGAGATGGGCTATCTCTATAGCGCCCTTATTTTCGGTAGCTTACTCGGTGTGATCGCCGCAGCTTATGTTTTCACAACGATTTCCCGCACCGCGCTATTCTGGGCAGCGTTTATCCTGACTCGCCCGCTGGGCGCGGTGGTCGGCGATTTTCTGGATAAACCCTTCGAACAGGGCGGATTGGAGCTTAGCCGCTACACCGCATCGGCTGTACTGACCGTCGTTATTGCATTTTGCGTACTTGGTTTTAAACATAAACCGGCGGAAAAAGCGCATTGACGAAATGATGGGCCAAGAATAATCAGGTAACCGCGATCCTGCGTCCCACACGCAGCGCGGTTGCGATTGCCAGTGCTTGTGTAATGGCCACGCCGCCAAATATCCAGGCGAATTGCCCTGCATCCATTAGCGGGCCGAACACGAGCGGCGCCATGGCCAGGCCTGTATCAAGCCCCGAATAGACAAAGCCGTACACACGCCCGAAGGCGCGCTCACCGAACTGCGCAGTCGCGGCGCGGCGTACGAGCATGTCGCGTGAGGGACCGGCAAGACCGCTGCCGAATCCGCCGACCGCCATAAGTGGCACAATGCTCCAGGACGGCACGCCAGTGGCAATCGCGAGGGCTATTAGCGCCGCGGTGGCGAGTCCGGCGGCAATGAAACGGTCGTGCGCATCGCTGCCTGAAGCGAGGAAACCGCCGACGACAATACCGGCGGCGCCGCCGAGCAGGAATGCCGTCAAAGCCGAAGCACCACCCGCGATAGAAAAGGCGTAGAGATGCTGCAGTGCCGACGGCGCAAAATTTTGCAGTGCGCCGAACGCGCTCGTGGTCAGGAAGAAAAACAGGAAGCACATCCACACTGCGGGCGAATACAGAAATGCGAAAATCGACGGCACCTCGCCTGCAGGCGCGGGCTCGGTGTGCAAAGGCGATTCGCGTAGCGTGGCGCGGCGCAGGAAAAGGATCACGAGGGCCAGCAGCGCCACACCCGAAGCACTGAACGCCGCAGTGCGCCAGCCAAAGGCGACTGCCAGACCGCTGAGGAACACCGGTGCCAGTGCCCAGCCGAGGTTGCCGCACAGCCCGTGCACCGAAAATGCGTGGCCGAGCCGGATTGCTGAAACATTGCGGTTAAGCAGAGTGAAATCTACTGGATGGAACACACAATTGCCGAGTCCGGCGATCGCGGCGGCCAACATTAACATCGGGTAGGAGTTCGCCAGGCCGAGCGTCACCGCCGCGACGGCGAACAATGTGATACCGGCGAACAGCACGCGCCGGGCACCGAGATGATCGACAATGAACCCCGAAATCGCTTGACCGATGCCCGAGACGATAAAGAACAGCGCCGTGGTCGTACCAACCTGGGTGAACGTTAAACCGAAGTCGGCCATCAGCCAGGGAAACAGCGGAGGAATCAGCAGATGAAAAAAATGTGACACACCATGGCCGAAACCGACCAACGAGATGACTTCGATTTCGTGCCGTCGCGCGGACTGCGCTTCTGTGACGCTCATGTCGCTGTTAACTCACCTGCGGCGGTAACGATAGGCAACATAAAAAGGCGTAAGCGCGACGAACGTCAATACAGCCAGCAGGATGTTCAATCCGAAACGATCCAGCAGGCCATTCAGCACACCTTGCAGAGTAGGGTCATAATTTTTGGGCAGGGGCAACACACCGTTGTCCCGTGCGTAATCCTCATAGTGGCTGAGCATTTGCTGAAAACGCTCCGGCATGCGCTCGCGCAGGTCTACCGTCTCACCCGGATCGTTGGCGATGTCATACAAATGCCACGCGTTGTCGCCCACCGGCGGAATGTTGAATACAATTTTGTAATTGCCCTGGAACAGTGCGGAGTTGCCGCCCAGCTCGTAGCCGATCACATCCGTCTCGGAGTACACCTGCTCGGCTGCACCCTGCGTAACAGGCAGCAGGCTGCGCCCGGTCATCGGTTCGACCAATCGCCCGCCGTAGTGGCTGGCCGACGGGTGGACATCTGCCACATCCAGAATGGTCGCTGCGATATCGGTCACATAGGTGAATGCATTGCTGATCCGCTGCTGCGGCGGGATCGATGCCCCGGCGAGGATAAGCGGCACGCGCATCCCACCTTCCCCGGCGTAGAATTTGTAGTAAGCCAGCGGCGCGGCGGCGGCACTGGCAAAGCTCGGGCCAATGGTATTGAAACTGCCTTTGAGTCCTAACGTATCGTAGTCGTTGTTGTAGCCTTGCAAACCCAGGCTGAGCCGCATGGCGAGAGAGCGCGGCTCGTCACCGCCGGACGCCTCACTGCCATTGTCGGAGGTGAAGATAAATACTGTGTTGTCATATTGACCGGTACTTTTCAGGTAGTCGACCAGGCGCCCCAGGTGGTAGTCCATTGCGTCTATCATACCGGCGTACACGGCCATGCGCTTGGCATGGTAACGCTGTTCATCGGCGGTGTAGGCGTTCCAGTCATGCGTGGTGGACATGTCCACCATGGCGCTGTCGGCAGGGACAATTCCCAGTTCCTTGGCTCGCGCCTGGCGCTGCTTGCGCAATTCCGTCCAGCCTGCATCGTAGACACCCATGTATTTGTCGGTAAATTCCTGCGGCGCCTGCACTGGTATGTGCACCGCCTGGAACGGGATGTAAGCGAAAAAAGGCCGATCGTCGGCCGCGTTCGATGCAATGAACTCAATGGTTTTATCGATGAGAAAGCGCGACGAATAGAAATCTTCCGGCAGGGTAAATTCTTCGCCGTCCGCAAACCAGTTGGCTTTTTTATAGATAGGGATATACGGTTTTTGCTCCCAGTTATCGGCGCCCGTATCGGCCATGGTCACGGTGCGTTCAAAGCCGCGACGGAACGGCAGCAGGTCCGGGGTTTTACCCAGGTGCCATTTGCCCGCCATATACGTGTGATAGCCCGCATCCTGCAACAGGCTGGCCACCGTCACCACGTTATGTCCAAGGGTACCCCGGTAGTTGGCGTGTTGCGCCTGTTCCGGCGGAATGGTTTCGGGAATATTCGGGACGCCGTTGCGGTGGCTGTCGACGCCGGTCAACAGCATGCCCCGCGTCGGCGCGCAGCTGGCGGCAGTGTGGTAGTTGGTAAAACGGACGCCGCGTTCGGCCAGCGCCGTCAGGGTGGGAGTGTGAATCTCGCTGCCATACGGCGCGATATCGCTGAAGCCCAGGTCATCGGCGAGGATCAGGACAACATTGGGTCGCGCGGCCTGCGCGGGGAGATTCTGCCCGCAGTACACCACGACCAGCAGTAGGGCGAGAGCATGCCACACCGGCCTGCCGCTGTAAGCGCTCATGGCTTAGCGAGTCCTCTCAGCAGGTTGTTTACTTGGGAATCAGCTCGGGAACCAACGTGGCGAATCTGAATTCTACTGTTCATTTTTGCAAGCGGCTCCGGGCGGAAAAGCTTTTTCGCCTGCTTCCCCGATACTCGCATTCGAAAAAGCTTTCCCGCCCGGAGCCTTGTTCCGATCATTGAACGGGACATTTGTTGGAGTAGTAGCACGGACTGAGGGATCGGGTGTCGGGTGTGCAAATCGTCAGCGAGTATCGGGGAAGCTGGCGATTTGCACACCCGGCGGCCGAGCCCGCTCGACCGATCCGACGGACCCAATCTTTTCCGAATCAATTCCATAACATACGTTCGAGAGAATAACCCCGTGGTATATCGCACTTAATCCCCTGGTGCGAGCCTGGACGAGGCAAACAGCAAAATGCCAGCGATCACCACTTCCACAACAATCATGTCCAGCGCGAGAGCGGCGTCATGCAACAGCCAGGCCAGCAGTCGCAACACCGCGACCAGAGCAAGCATCATTGCCGGAGCGTAAAACCAGCTGCGTCTTGCGGTGATCAGGGCCAGCAGCATCATCATGCCCATGGAGAGAAACAGTGCGCCGACATCACCGATCTGGGAGCTGCGCCCCACACCGTCCAGCAGCGTCATACCCAGCGCGGTGGCGGCAGCCGCAGGGTCAGTGATCCAGCGCAAGCCCATCACCACGAACAGCACGGCGGGAAAGGCCACCAGAATGCGTAATACCGTTTTCATGATCTCACTCCCCACTGGTTATTTTTCAGTGTCCCATCGTAGTCAGTTGTTCACACCATAAACCCGAGCTTGTGATGGGCATAGCAAATTCTGTTTTGCCCAGTGCGTCTGACGCCTGTGTCATCAACGCCTGGATTTGCCGGTCGTCCCACTGCTGTGCCGCAGCCTCATAGCCCGGCACACCATGCTGCGCCGCGCTACGTGCCGCGATGTCAGCAGCGGCACAGCTCGCTTCGCGCGCCAGACGTGCATAGTTGCTGGGTTTATAGCGAGCGATGCCACCGAGAATCGGTGAGATGCGGTCGCCAAAGATGGCTTTACTACCCAGCCTTCGCACCGGGGAATGCGCGATGGTGAAACCGCCATCAGCGGCCACTACAGTGACGGCGATACCTTCCTCCACGCCCTGCACGAACCCGCGTACTTTGCCGGTATCACGGTCGAGCAAACCAAAGCCGGCTTCCATCAATAGCGAATTGCCAGCCAGTTCCCGACTGGCACCGATGGACACGGCGATACCGTTGGCGGTAATCGTGGGTGTCAGTGCGTTAACATTGGTGTAGTCCGGGAACACGTCTAGCTGGCCGCGCCAACCGTGCTCGGCGTGGTCGCCCCTGTCCCACAGTTTGAACACATCCCTGCCTGTTACCACATACAGTTCCTGGTTGTCTGCGGATACGGCCACGGACGCGGCAACCTGCTCACCGACATTGATGCGCCAGATTTCCTTTAGATCGCGATCCAGCGCCAAGACGTTGCCGTTTTCATCCGTGATATATAACCGCTGGCCGTCATTGCTGGACGTGGGCGTTGATCCGGTGCCGCCGTCGAAGTCGTAGCGCGCGGCAATGGCCAACGCTAATTTGTCGCCCGACTGCACCAGATCCAGCGCGTAGATCGCACCGCGTGCGGAGACGCCATCAGGCGTACCGTCGGCCTCGTCCGGGGCAGTGGCGGCAACGAACAGCCTACCCGTGTTGGGATCCACGGCGTAAAAATTGGAGACCTCGGAGTTCGCACCAAAAATGACGCGAATCATGGCGGTGAACAAGCCATCGCCACCGGGCAGTGGCATTTTGCCAAAGCGCTGCTCGGCCAGTTGGTCACCGCGTTGCATGATCCACTTGGAGGGCATGGCCCTGGCCGTGGGCGCGGCGGGCTGCCCCGGCAGTTCGAAGGGCGCGCCCAGCAGCGCTTCACCCGTGGTGCGCGCGAGCACCGCGATTTTGCCATCGGCTGTCAGGACCGTGAGCGCATCGAGCTGCGGCACATAGTTGACGCCCCAGGCGTGCGGTACGTCCCTGCCTTCAAAGGCCAGGCCAGTGGGCTTGTGCCACAGCACCTTGCCTTGCGGTGTGATCGCCCACGCGTGGTGGTAGGTCGCGTGATAAATGGCCTGTGTGGCTGACTCGTTCGGGGTATCAAGAATCAGCGGCGCTCCGGCACCCTGGCTGTCGCCCTTATTGGGCAGCGTCCACAGGCGTTTGCCATTCACCGGGTCCAGCACCACCAGGCTCACGTCCTCCTGCGGATACAGGGGGCTGAAGTAGATCTGCCCCAGGTTGTCCATGGTGGGACCTTCGGGGATGTACATATCCTGCTCCGCCACCCAGGCCAGCTCCTGCTCCGGTGCTGTCGCGGTCCACAGTTGGTCGCTGTTATTCAGGCTGACATGCATGGTGCGAAACGTAATTGGCGTGGCCATGTGCGAATCAACCGCGCCCACTACCGGGTTGCCCTGGGGACGCCACTGCGTGCCGCCATCGTCGGGCACCACCCTGGCAACCGGTGCTGCGGTAAACTGTTTCCATCCGACAAATACAGCAACAGCGATGATGGCAAACGTGATGACCAGTTTTCTCATGCTCAGGTGCTCAACAGTTGCGGCTCCGCTGCCCATTGTACAAGCAATTCGCGAGTATCCTGCTGCCAGGGATGAAAGCCCCGGGTATAAAATGCCTTGTAAGGCGACCACCCACCACTGAAGGCGCCATGTTTGCCAAACAGCCCGGCCAATCCGGCGCGCCACAGCTTAAAGTTAAACAGCTGACCGTCTTTTTTGAGAATATAGAACAGCGCCCTGGTGAGCTCTATGCTCATCAGCACTGACACGCGCCGCATGACGGCCACGCGTAATTCCTCCGTCCCGCCGACGGCCTTGTAAACATCAAACGCTACCGCTTTGTGTTCCATTTCTTCAGCGGCATGCCAGCGCCAGAGATCACGCATCGAAGGCTCGGCCCTGTCCATAATGGACCGGGGGCTCAATAACAGTTCCGCCAGCACGCCGGTGAAATGTTCGATGGCCACCGTAATGGCCAGATTTTTGAGGGGCGATAGATTTTTCTGCGCCCAGTTGAGGCGCCGCGTGAGTGTGCCTTCGAGTTTTTCCAGATCGTAGCCACGCGCTGCGCACAGCGTTTCGTTGTAGCGCTGGTGCTCGCGACGATGGAAGCCCTCCTGGCCACAAAACCCCTTGATATGCTCCTGCAGGGCCGGGTCCGTTATCTGGTCCCCGAAATGACGCACGCTATCGATAAAAAACTTTTCACCGACCGGGAAAGCGATCGACATGCCATTAAAAAACGCGGTGAGAAAGGCGTTGTCGTCCAGCCATTCGCCGTGCAGTGCGTCGGCGATATCGTGGGAGCGATTGCGGGGTTTGATCTGCACCCCGCTAGGAGTGCTCGATTGCGTAGCTGTTGATCCCATAAAGGTTCTCCATAAAAGTCGGGTGGATGACTGATGGCGTGATCGTAATTGACAACAGTGGGTACAAAGGGGTCAAATACCATCAAATATAGGGTTATAAACCGTCATTATTAGGGTTAAATACCTTCACCATGCATGCCTACTACTTAACTACCATGATCGGACTGCTGGCAGACCATGGCGTCAGCGAGCGCCAGTTGCTGCGTAACACCGGGTTGGAATCCATCCAGTCGCAGGCGGAGTTCAGTGTCAGCGCCCAGCAAATGGACGCCGTATCCAGCAATGCCATCGCGTTGTCGCATGATAAACAGTTCGGGCTGCGACTGGGGTCTCATATCAATATCTCGTCGCAGGGCATCTTTGGCTACGCCTTGATGACCAGTGCCACGGTCGGTGACGCACTCAAACTATTGATTCGTTACAGCCGCGCCATACTGCCCAGCATTCATATCGAGGTACAACAACACGATGGCAGGGTAGATGTGTTGGTAGAGGCCACCCATCTGCCGCTGGATCTGGAACGGTTTTATTGCGAAGTACTCTACGCCGCCATCATCCACAGTGGCAGCTTGCTGATCGGCGACAGGACTGCGACTATCCGGCTGGAGTTGGACTACCATCCGCCCAGCGACGCCGCGCAGTATCACCAGATCTTCGGGCTGGACGTGCAATTCAACAGTGATCGCTGCGCACTGAGTTTCGACGAAGCGAGCCTGGGCATTGCCATCTCCACGGCTAACCCGGTAGCGCAGGACATCTTTCGCCGCGAGTGTGATCGCCTGTCAGCACTGGACAGTCGCCGCGGCCGGGTGAGTGAGCGTGTGCAACAGCTGCTACTACAGGCCGGTTCCGAATTCCCCACGGCCGCCGCTGTTGCGCAACAGTTGCACATGAGTGAAAGTACGCTGCAACGCCGTTTGGCGCATGAAAGCTGCCGCTACCAGCAGCTGCTGGATCAGGTGCGTTACCGGCTGGCCAATGAGTATCTGCTGGGTACCACCTTGCCCGTTGCTGAAATTGCCTGTCTGTTGGGCTTTAGCGATACCACCAACTTTCGCCGCGCGTTCAAGCGCTGGTCGAATACGACACCATCTGATATTCGCACCGCTGTGAGTATTCAGAAACAGACCACTAGTGAGCAAGATTTTACTGAGAGGAGTACCAGCGCATGAACGAACCTGAACCGGTACAGAGTGTCTGGGCACAAGTATCGCGTAATGCCGTCGCCATCATCAGTTTGACGCTTGCCATTGCCAGCCTGTCGTACAACACGTGGCGCAACGAACGCAACGAAGTGAATATCAATACGCGTGTGGCGGCGTTCGAATTGCTCTCCACCCTGAGTGAACTGAAAGCGTTGGTGTATCTCGGGCACTATGATCAGGACAGAGATAGAGGCAACCCCCGTGTTGGCTGGACGTATGTGGTTACCCTGGGTGATCTCGGCGAGTTGTTACCTGAACCCCTGCCACAAAAAACGCAGCAGTTAAAACAGGTATGGAGAGATAGCTGGGAAGGGGTTGGCAGCATCCAGTCTGATGTGGATAAGATTGACGCTGCCATCGACGAATTACGCGCAACGACATTGCAGCTAATCAAAACAATTGATTAGGCGGGCACTGCTGATCGCTGCAAACAAGTCTGTGGCACTTGTTTACAGCGCGGAGTGAGGCAATGGGCCTGGCTTTTAGAAGTAGACCCGCACCCCAAGAATGATGTTGCGTCCAATCTGTGGCGCGGTGTCCTTGAGGTAGGACGTGCTGTTACGGATGTCCTCGTCAATCAGGTTCTGGCCTTGTAGATAAACCTGCCAGTCAATTTGACTGGTGGTCGGCACCGTATAGGCCAGCTCCGCATTCAGCAAGTTGTAGCCGGGAGTCGGCGTTGCAAACGGTGCGATGTTGTCCTGATCATAGGCGTGTATCCACAGGACATTGGCAGCAAGGCCCTGATGATCCCAATCGATACCCAGGCCGATGCGCTTGGGTGGCAGCAGCGGTACGTCGGTATTGTCCGCCAGTTCGGCATCGACGATGTCGCCAAAACCGAACAACTGCCAGTGGCCGGAGCGGTTGGGCTCGAAACTGTAGCGCAGCTCGGCTTCAGCGCCGATGAAATCGGCATCCTGCTGCGACCAGAACAGTACTGGGAGGCCATCCTCCTCCAGGCCAGTGTTCGATTGGTAGATGTAATCATTGAAGGTGTCGCTGTACACGGTCGCACTGCCGGTCCAACCACCAGATTCCGCACGGACACCACCCTCCATATGCAGGCTGGATTCGTTGTCCAGCGACGAATCACCTACTTCGAAGACTTGCGTGGCAACGTGCGGACCATTGGCAAACAGCTCATCCACACCCGGAGCGCGTTCTGCATGAGCCACAGTGAAAGTCAGGTCAAGGCTCTCGTTCAGGTGATAGATTGCGCCGGTGGATGCACTGAACGGATTGAACTCGGCGTTTGCCCTGGGGCCTACCGCGCCTTCCTCCACCACCAGGGTATTGGGAACCTTGGTCTCAACATCATCGTAGCGCAGGCCCACATCAAACTGCCAGGCGTCGAAGTCGGCACGCTCGATCCAGAACACGGCGCCTGTCTTGGTGGTCGAACCCGGTACAAACGCTTCCGCCCCGACGGCCGAAAAATCAAGGTCTGTATATTGCAGTCCAAAAACACCCTGCCAAGGTCCCCAGGGATTGTGCTTTAACTCCATCCGCGTATTGGTGGTGTCGCTGTTGAATACGGTACCGACCTCACTGCCTTCGAATTCAGTGTGCTCATAGCTGGTATCGGCAAAGCGCACCTTGAACTGCTCGAAGCCACGGAAGGGGTCACTGCCCACCAGTTCGGCTTCGGTGCGTTTTGATTGCAGTTCGATATTGACGAACACTAATTCCGGTGCAGCGCCTTCCGTCGCGCCTTCTTCAGGCTCAACTTCCTCACCACCGGGAATGCCGTAGTCAGACTTATAGTCCGTATACGACGCGCCCAAGCGCCACTGCTCCCCGATCCAGCTGGCACCGATGGTACTGCCCTCGTTATCCAGGTAGCTGTTCTGCAGCACCCCGGTATCATCATCTTCCTGAGGGGCGTTCTCATCAGGGTACAGGTCCGCCCCGTCAGGAATCTCATAGTCGTCGGTCCGGCGGTGGAAACCGTCCGCATGAAACGCGAACGCATCTGCACCCAGGTCCAACCTGCCCGCCGCGAACTCTTCGTTCGCAGCGGTATTGGCTTGGGTAATCGCGCGTCCGCTGTAGCCCTTTTCCGGAACTGCCTGCGGTATCGAGGGTGAGACCATATTCACCACACCACCGATGGCGCCAGAGCCGTAGAGCAGGGTAGAGGGCCCGCGCAATACTTCAACCTGATCCATCAGGAAGGGCTCAACGGATACGGCATGATCCTGGCTGACCGATGAGGCGTCACTGACGGCCATGTTATTGCTCAGAATGCCCACACGGGTTCCCTGCAGCCCGCGTATCACCGGACGTCCGACGTTCTCGCCAAAACTGGCATTCGACAGCCCCGGCATACGGGCGAGCGTTTCGCCCAGGGTATTCGACAGTTGTTGGCGCAGCGCGTCACCCTTCAGCACGGTGGCGGACTGGGATAGATCGCCAGACCCGCGGCCCAGAGGATTTGCGGTGACCACGACCTCTTCCAGAGTAGCGTGTTTGTGGGGTGGTGAAACGGCAGCGGTAGACGGCTGCTGCGCAAAGCTGAATGTTGATAACAGGTTAGTAAACAGCGCCAGTACGACGCCTTCTCGTATTGAAATAAGCATGATGTGACTCTCTCATAGATCACGCATCATCGATGCGTGAGAACACCAAAAGGATTGGATCAGACGGGGTTTTGGGTGTTCCAGAGAGTGCCGGGAGGGGCGCGGGCGAAATGGGATTGGGTGCGGGCAAACAGTACATCGAGGATAGAATAGGTCGGGATGACTACATGGCCGATCTGCACCTGCGGTGCTTCATAGTTGACGCTGACAGCAGCGCCCAGGCCATGGCCGACCAGGCAGGTTGTACACGGATCGGACTGCAGAGAATGGCTGTCACCCAGCTCGTGCGCATTGACGATACCCTGCGCTGCCAGCATCAGCAGCAGCAGCGAAAGGCGCAGGTAGCGACTCAGTGTGAAGGAGGAAAGTTTCATAGACTCGTCATTAATAGCAAGATCGGTTGTGGTTTACAACCGTATTTTCAGTTTGAAGGGCTATCAAAAACGACCTTAACCGCGCAATGGCCTCGTGCTAGCATCCGTCAACGTCAATGCATCAGGTGCGACCTGAAGACCATCGGGGTAGCGACACCATGAATCCAGGAAAATCAGCAACGCTCGACGAAGGTTTCGATTTACTGCGTAACGATTTGCTGCTGCGCTGGCAGCGCAAGCTGCGGATAGCACCGCAGCAAGGATTGGGCGTCGTGCGTCGCGCCCTCTTTTTTGCCCTGTTCACCTGGTTGCCGATTGTGATCTGGGCTGTCTTGAATGATCGACTGGTGCATGTCGATACTGGCGAGCCGCTATTCAAGCATTTTGGAATTCATGTGCGCTGCCTGGTTGCCATTCCGCTTTTTATTCTGGCAGAAGCGATGGCGGGCGGAGTGTTACACAACATCGTCCAGCAGTTTCGGACGAACGATATTGTCTCCGATGAACAGCAAGCGGCATTTGCCGCCATGCTGGCCGGCATGGTGCGTTTGCGTGATGCCAGTCTCCCCTGGATTGTTGTTATCGGCCTGGCGCTTATCTGGATACTTGGCAGCCCGGTGCATTCAGATTCACATGACCTGACATGGGCCGCAGACGGTACTGATTTCGGCTTCGGCGGTTGGTGGTTTCTCTACGTCGTCAAGCCGATTTTCGTTATTCTCCTATTGGGTTGGTTCTGGCGTATCGGGCTGGTCATTCTCCTCTTTAAACGTATCGCCGGCATGGAGCTGTCGCTAGTGCCCTCGCATCCCGATCGTTGCGGTGGCCTCGGTTTCCTCAAGAAATTGCCGATGGCTTTTTTTCTAGTTACGCTGGCGGTGTCCTCTGTCATCGCGTCGCACTGGATGCACGAAGAGCTGTATCACGGCTATACCCTGGCGTCCTTCAAAGCGCCCGCCGCCGTGTTTGTGGTGGTGTGGGGCGCGATGATGCTCTCCCCATTGCTCCTGTTTGCACCGCGCATCGCCGCGATGAAACGCGAGGCGTTGTTGAGCTATGGCGCATTGATCGGCGCTCATGGTCGACTCGTTCACCAGCGCTGGATTCTCGGCCAAAAGGTCAACAGTGAATCGGACGCGGGCGACATACTTGACGCGCCCGAGCTTGGCCCCGTCGTCGACATTTCAGCCATCTACGACGCCGTGGGAAAAGTGAACCCTCTTCCTATCGGCAAGAGCTCGATAATGATGGTGCTGATCCCTATCGTTCTGCCCATGCTGTTTGTCATCTCGCGTCAGATTCCCATTCGCGACCTATTGCTCAAACTGCTCAAGACAGTTGTCTAATTATTGCCGCGACAAAGCTGAGTGACAGTGATTAACCCGTGTGCGTGGCAGCAAATGATTCGGCCTGCGCCCGCTGCCAGGCCCCTTTAAATCTTGGATCTTCGGTAACGCCCAGCAGTTCGCCTTTGCGCAAGGGCGGATACAGATCCATAAACGACTTCACCACTGACTCACTCACCCGCTTTTGGAAATGGAAGCGACGCAGCTGTGAAGGGTGAGTGAGGCCCGTGCCACCAACCACTTCGGCCAGTGCCATCAGTGTTTTCTCATGGAATTGCGTAACACGGGTAGCCTTGTCCGGCACGACCAGGGCTCGTTGCCTGTCTTCATCCTGGGTGGCAACCCCGGTGGGGCAGCGGTCGGTATGACAGGTCTGGCTCTGGATGCAGCCCACGGCAAACATAAAAGCGCGTGCCATATTTACCCAGTTGGCGCCCAGCGCCATCGTTCTGGCGATGTCGAATGCTGAAATCATCATGCCAGACGCGCCAATCTTGATGCGATCACGCAGACCTGCTCCGACCAGCGCGAAATGCACGAAGGTAAGGCCCTCGCGCAGCGGCATGCCCATGTGATCTATAAACTCCGATGGAGCGGCGCCTGTGCCGCCCTCTTTGCCGTCAACCACAATGAAATCGGGTGAGATACCCGTTTCGAGCATGGCTTTGATGATGGCCAGGAACTCATGCTTGCGGCCTATGCAAAGCTTGAAGCCGACCGGCTTGCCGCCGGAAAGATCACGCAACTGCTGAATGAAAGCGATTAGCTCCAGAGGTGTTGAGAAGGCGGAATGCTGCGCTGGCGAAATGCAATCCTGGCCTATTGGCACGCCGCGTATTTGCGAAATCTCTTGGGTGACTTTGGCCGCAGGCAGCACGCCACCATGACCGGGCTTTGCGCCCTGCGATAGTTTTATCTCAATCATCCTGACCTGATCGAGAGTCGCCGTTTGGACGAAGTTTTCCGGCGAGAAATTTCCGTGAGTGTCACGACAGCCAAAATAGCCAGAGCCGATTTCCCATATGATGTCGCCGCCATGCTCGCGGTGATAAGGCGATACACCGCCTTCGCCGGTGTCATGGGCAAATCCGCCCGCCTTTGCGCCTGCGTTGAGAGCACGGATGGCATTGGCCGACAACGAGCCGAAGCTCATGGCAGAAATATTCAACACTGACGCGTCATAGGGTTGTGTGCAGTCTGGTCCGCCGACTGTGACGCGGAAATTATGGTCATTCACATCTCGTGGCACGAGTGAATGTGAAACCCATTCATAGCTAGGATCATAAACGTCGAACTCAGTGCCGAATGGCCGTTTGTCGAGCTGCCCTTTGGCGCGCTGATAGACCAGCGACCGTTGGTCACGAGAAAATGGTCTGCCGTCTTTTTCACCTTCAAAAAAGTATTGTCGAATCTTGGGGCGCAAATCTTCCATCAAGTAACGTGCATGGCCAGAAATCGGATAGTTCCGCAGGATCGCATGCTCGTCTTGCTTCATGTCGTTGATGCCGAGCCAGGTCAGTGCGGCAAACAGCAGAAACGGGAGCGCAAGAAACAAAAATGTCGATGGTGTGGTCAACATCTCCAAAAGCAGCAGGACGCTGATGGTCGCTGCAAGCGTCAATGGCAGAATCCGCATCGATAGCGCAAGTTTCAACCGATCCATTGGTCATTTCCTTCTCGCCACAAATGAATCATGATGACCCAGGCGAGTACTCCAAGTAAAGTTACGGGAGCCCCAAATGATTGAGCAGCAGTGGGCACAGGCATTTGCCAAAGACTGGATTGAGTCGTGGAATGTACACGACATGGATCGCATTCTTGCACACTACACCGATGATTTTGAAATGTCGTCCCCACTGATTGTGGAGCGCCTTGGTTTGCCTGAAGGTAAACTCAAGGGAAAGAAAGCTGTCGGTGAATAT
Source organism: Haliea sp. (assembly GCA_031414375.1). Lineage (GTDB taxonomy): Bacteria > Pseudomonadota > Gammaproteobacteria > Pseudomonadales > Halieaceae > Marimicrobium. The sequence continues at coordinate 20,775 of JANNVJ010000091.1, read as the reverse complement.
TGGCTACCAAGCCTGTCAATAGATCCACCTCTGCAGTTTGAACTTATCGACGTATTTGTAGGCATAGAGTCGATCACACTCCATTACAAAAATGTCGGACGCAGGGTGGTCGCCGAGACCCTGTTCTTCAATCATTCGGGCAAGGCCACACGTGGCATGGCGCAGTGGTCCATTGCGCCACTATGATATGAGCACGCGTCGGGAATTTTCCAGTTCACTGGCCATGCTTACGGGCACCGTGCTGTTGGGTGGTGCAGAGGGAGCTGTCTCTATGATGAAAGCAGGGAACGGCTGGATCATGCCTGATGAGGGCGTACCGCATAAACGCACCTGGATGGCATTTGGGGCACATAGGGATATTTGGGGCGCCAGGCTGCTGCCAGAGGTGCAGCGCAATCTGGCATTGATAGCCCGCTCAATTGCACGATTTGAGCCGGTCTCAATGCTGGTCAGGGAGGAAGACTACAGCACAGCGCGAAAGCTGGTCGGTGTAGATATTGAACTGATCCGCTGCCCGCTGGATGACCTGTGGCTACGTGATACCGGTCCGGTATTTGTGCGCAACGCAAGCGGTGAGAAGGCAGCGGTCGATTTCAACTTCAACGGCTGGGGTGAAAAGCAGGATTTCGAGCGCGACGCTAAAGTCGCCGAGTTGCTTGCCGATGAGGCGGGTGTGGCGCGTATCACCTCTACCCTCGTGTTGGAGGGCGGTGGTATAGAAGTCGATGGACAAGGGACCGGGCTGATAACACAGAGCTGCGTGCTCAACGCAAATCGCAACCCCGGCGTCAGCAAGGCGGCCTGCGAGGCGCAGTTACAGCAACTACTCGGCCTGAGAAAAATCATCTGGTTGCCCGGCGTGAAGGGCAAGGACATCACAGACGGGCACACCGACTTCTACGCACGATTCGTCAGGCCCGGCGTCGTAGTTGCTGCGTATGATCCTGATCCGGAATCTTTTGACCACTCCGTGACCAAGCGGCATCTCGATATCCTGCGAGAAGCCACGGATGCTCAGGGGCGAAGGCTGGAGGTGGTCGTTTTGGAGGCACCCGCAACCGTTCGTGATGACTATGCTGAGGATGATTTTGCTGCCGGATACATTAACTTTTATGTCTGCAATGGTGCGGTGATTGCGCCTGAGTTTGGAGACCGCAAGGCCGACCTGGCGGCAAAGAAAACTCTTGCGCGTCTGTTCCCGGATCGCGAGATCGTGCAGATCAATATCGATGCTATTGCTGCGGGCGGTGGCGGTATTCATTGCGCGACGCAGCAGGAGCCTCTGGTATGAGCCTGCGCGGCAGCTGTCGCTGCAACAACATTGAGGTGTTGTGGCATACCGTGGACTACAGCATTGTGCCAAGAGCATGCCAGTGTGAGTATTGCCTGGCAAAGGGTGCAGCCTACGTGTGCAAATCTGGCACTGCTGTGGACGTGTGTATCCATAAAGAGCCATTACACAGAATCAGCATGCACGGCAGCAAGACTGCCCGGTTTCATGAGTGCGGCCACTGCGGTGATGTGGTCTTTGTCACTGCGGATATCGACGGCGATGTGTATGGCGTGCTGAACGCCCTGTGTATGAAAAATAAACTCGGATTTTCAGCGGCGGTACCCACTGACTACTCCGCAGAAGCCGCCGAGACAAAGCGCGACCGGTGGCGCCAGAATTGGTGTCATCCGGTTACCATAAGCAGTCGCAGCAGCGAAGTGCCACCTGCACCCCTGCCAGGGACGTCAGGGCCTAAGGAGAGAGTGTGATGCTATCTGATACAGTCGTTGCAGCTGCCAGCTTTCTGCAGGGTAGTATTCCACTGTTGTCGTTAAGCGCTTACCTCCCGCAGTGGAAGAAAATTGTGGCAACCAAATCCAGCAAGGACATCTCCCTGCAGTCATGGTTACTGTGGAGCGTTTCTGCAGCAATCGCAGTTTTCTATGCGGTGGTTCAATATCAGACGACCGGCCAGGGTACAGCACTGGTGTTCTCCAGTGTTATTAACCTGGTGTTCGTTGTCATTCCGGTGTACCTGCTGGTTATCTATCGCAAGCAGAACGCTAGTTCCTGAGGAATACTCCATGAGACACTTCGAAAGACACCGCACCCATCGCATCGGATGGCTGCGGGCGGCGGTGCTGGGAGCAAATGACGGTATTGTTTCCACCGCCAGCCTGGTACTCGGCGTGGCGGCAGCGCTGGCATCAGCCGCGACGTTTTCGGTGGGCGCTGTCCTGCCATTGATTGTCGTACTTATGGTACCGTTAGCGGCACTGATGTGGACAGTCGCGGGCAGCTCGCTAGTGTTCCTCGCCCTGCTCGGTGCGCTGGCCGCCCGCGCGGGTGGCGTGTCCGCCTAACCGCTTTCGCAAAACCTGAGATGAAATAATGAACCCACCCGTAATCGCTTTGATAATGCTGGCCTTCGTGTTTGGTGGTGCGCTGTTTGGCCTGTGGTTGCAGAAGGTGCTTCCGGATCAACACCTGACTACTGAGACCAAAGAAGTTGTCAGGCTGGCCACCGCCCTGGTCGCGACCATCTCGGCCCTTGTGCTTGGTTTGTTGGTCTCCTCTGCCAGCAGCTCCTTTGGCAGGTTCGACGATGAATTGACCCAGAATGTAGCCAGGGTGGTCATGCTCGATCGGGCCCTGGATGAATATGGGCCACAGGCCAAGGATATCCGAGACTCACTCAAAGTCCGTTTTGCCAAACGGCTAGAGCTTCTCTATGCCACTGATGACGTGGCGAATAACGACAAGGAAGGCCGGCTCGCTACCACGCAGCAGGAAAATGTCGACGTCAGGCTGCTGGCACTGATACCAGAAAGCCCCGTGCAGCAGGGTTTGCAAGCGCAAGCGGTCGAGCTCAATAGCCAGATCAATATGACCAACGCCCTTGTACACGCGCAACGGGCGGACTCTATGCCGACGGCACTGGTGATCGTGCTGGGAGCCTGGTTAACACTCATTTTTTCTACGTTTGGCTTGTTCGCCCCCCGCAACCCAGTGGTGATAGGGGCGCTGCTGGTGTGTTCCATGTCAGCCGCGGGCGCTGTGTTTCTGATTCTGGAGCTGAGCTCACCTTTTACAGGTCTGATAACGCTATCCAGCGCGCCGATGCATGAGGCGCTACTCTATCTTGGCAAATAGCGGACAACTGGAGCGATGACGGAACTGGGCTTGATTGAACTGGACGCCATCGGGCTGGCCTGCCCCATGCCCTTGTTAAAAGCCAAGCGGGCATTGAACGCCATGCAGATCGGTCAGCGATTGCGCGTGCTGGCAACGGATCAAGGTACGGTGCGGGATTTTCGTGTCTTTGCCGAGCAATCGGGTCATCTTCTGCTCGACAGCGCTGAGGCAGGTGGTGTTTACACTTACCTGTTCGAAAAAAAATGAGCGTGTCGAGTTCTGCCGATCACAGTTTACCTGCCTTAACGGGGCTGCGTGGCCTGGCGGCGCTATGGGTCCTGGTCTACCACGCCTGGGTTTACGTTACCCCGCAGGAAATTCTGCTGCATCTTTTTGGTGAGTCGATTCGGGTGCATGTTTTTTTCTCGCTGGGTTGGGCAGGTGTGCAAGTGCTGTTTGTGCTCTCAGGATTCCTGTTGACGCTGCCTTATGCTCGCGCCAATGCGACAGATGCGCCGCGGCCTAAGGTGTCGCGCTATTTGTTGCGCCGGGTAGCCCGTGTTTTTCCAGCGTATTACCTGCAACTCCTGATATTGATAGCAATCTCCTTGTGCGTTGCTGGCGTATGGCTGGTCAACGGGACCAATATTGTGCAATACCTGTTGATGTTATTCGTCCCAGCGCCGCTAGGCATCGGTGCCCCGGACAGTGTCAATGGTGTCTGGTGGACCCTGCCCATCGAGTTGTCCTTCTATCTCGTGTTGCCGTTGCTGGCCGGCCTGGTCAGTAGTCGCCGCATGCTATTGCTGGTGGCAGCGCCCCTCCTGAGCATGCTGGTGTGGCGATATTTTGTTATCCATGTCATTGCGCCCGTCAGCGCACCGCATATATGGATGTACCAGTTACCCGGTTCCATGGATACCTTTGGTCTGGGAATGCTGGGTGCCGTACTGCACGTACAGTACGCCCACGACCGGCAACGTATCTGCGCCTACACGCAACGCCTTGCCGCCCTGCTGTGGATGACGCCGCTTGCGTTTGTGCTGCTGGGGATATGGATGGCCGAGGAGTATGCGCTGTACTGGAGCGGTGCCCCGATCTTGTATCTGTGGACGCCACTGTTCGGCGCTGCGGTGTTGATCGTAATCCTTAACTGCGCCTTGAACCGCTCGTTCCTGACTACGTTGCTTGGCAATCGCGCGCTATTTTACTTGGGCACCGTCAGTTACGGTCTTTACCTGTGGCATGCGCCCATAGGCAATTGGTTGCTGGGTACGCCATTGATTGCTGACATGCAGGGCTACCCGTTTCCGCGCATGGTGTTATTGATGTTTCTGTGCAGCCTTGCGGCGGCTAGCGTGTCCTGGCACCTGGTGGAAGCAAAGGTCATCGCACGGGCCAGGCGTTCGTAACGGGCATTACCTGAAGAATGCATCGGGCCTTCTATGCCAAAAACTCAACATCCAACCGGTCATACCCATCCATATCAATGAGGAGTGGAATGTGATTTCACGAACCCCACGTCACCTACATCAGTTTCGGAGTGAAGACTGAATCGACCTATGACTGGCAGGTCAACGACTGGCCTATACGCTGGTCTTTCTGCCAAAATAAGGCCCGAGGGCGCTCACTGTGGACTCAATTCCAGCGGGCTGCGCCACGACTATTTGATCGCTTGATCTCGCTACCAATCTTTGGAGTACCGCGAATGTTGCTGCTTTTTAAACGTCTATTTATAGCGCTTCTACTGTTGGCGGTCGCTGCCTGTAGTAAGGTCGACACCGGTTGTGAACCCGCCGGAGGCGTCATCCCCATTTGCGGCGTGCAGATGCCGGAAGATATGGAGCCGCTGCCCGGTGCCGGCGGAATACTGATCAGTGAATACGGCGATGGCGGACATTTGCCTGGTGCGCTCACTTGGTACCAGCCGGCTGCAGGGCGTCAGTTTATTCGACTCGTTGAGAGCAACACTATGACAACGGGCGCAGGTGAGCAGAACTGGGGGGAGGCGGATTGCCCGCTGCCGGATCAGTTATCACCGCACGGCATACATCTTTCCCAGCGCGGCGAGACATTGCAGCTGCTGGTGGTTAACCACAGCAGTCGTGAACACGTACTGTTTTACGAGGTACAGCCCGCCGCCCATGGTAAGACAGCGCCCACACTGGCGTGGCGCGGTTGTGTAGTGTTTCCCGAGAATGCCGTGCTCAATGATGTCGCGGCGTTGCCTGATGGCGGGTTTGCCGTGACACATATGTATGATCGCCAGAATCAGGTGCTGGCACAGATCAAGTCGGCATTGGGGTTCAGCGATGGCTATGTGTGGCGTTGGCGCCCCACGTCCGGCCTTCAGGTGATGGCCAATACGGCCGCAAAACTGCCGAACGGTATCGAGGCGGCCCCGGACGGAAAGAGTCTCTGGGTGAATAACTACCTCGAACAGGAGTTGCGCCAATACGATGTAGCGACAGAGCAGTTACTGGCAACCATTAAAGTGCCCAACATCGACAATTCCGCGTGGCTGGAGGATGGGCGTTTACTACTTGCCTCACACACCTCGCTGCTGACCATGGCGCCCTGCTTTGGCTTGACGCAGGGGAGTTGTGGGGCACCCTATGAACTGTTGGCGGTGGATACGCAGTCCGGAGCGATAGAGACACTTTTTCGCTCTGGCAAAGGTGGCCCTTTTGGTCCCGCAACGGTGGCTATCGAGTATGAGGGAAAGCTGTACGCAGGTTCCTTTTCGGGTGATCGCATGGCGCAGATACAATAAAACAGCGGCGGAAGCTGCCACACCGTGTAGCGACTAAATCACCCCCGCTGCCGTGTGCTCCAGCGCCCGGCACTAGCGTCGCCCACCACCACCACCACCCGCCGGGCGGGGGACGCTGCGGTGCGGTGTTACGACCGGCCGATCTCTCTTCGGCTTCGCGACGTCGTCCTGGTCCCGCCGCTTCTCTCTCCTGGTTCGATCGTCAGCGTTATCATCGTCATTGTTGTCGCCATAGTAGAGATAGTCGTCATCCGTTTCCCGGTCTGTGGAACTGGCAGGCTTCGCGGCGCCCTTTCGGGGTGTAGCGGATTTATTGGAGGTATCGGGTGATGGCTGTGGCCTGGGGGATTCAACCACCGGATCAGCGGAGTTGGTCGGCGGCACCTTGACCGCTTCAGCCCCCTGCGAGGGCTTGTCACTGAAGACGGTATTGCCCTGGGCATCCTTGCTTTCATAGATTTCCGCGCTTGCGGTAGTGCCTACGATGACGCCAATGAGGCACGGCAATAAAACTCTGGCAAAATGCATCGCAACCACCTCATGTCCGAACCCTTTTGTTGATAATAGCGCCATTCTTATTGTTGTGCATCGTGGTTATGGCATGCGGCCTGAATGGATGGCATCACCCGATCAGGTTGCTGATGGTGGGCGACAACCGATCAGGGGTCGGTGAGAGAATTTCAGATCTTTGCTGAGCAATCGTTAACTTGTAGATGGAAATAATCCTTAAAAATCTGCGCTACTGGGGATGTTGATCCAGGTGAAGATGCTATGCTATGTACACAATTTGTGTGCAGGTACAATCGCTGGCCACTAAGAATGTGTTAGCAGCCGAGCAGCACCATAAGTTAATCGAACTGATCAAGAACCACAGAGCACGGATACTCCTGACTACCAAGAGGGAACTCAAGCTTCCGCACCCTTCAGCGAGTGCGGTGGACTTACACCCGGGATCGGAGTCGGCGTCTTGGCTCGGTTTTAGCGTACATCATCGGAAATAATGTAGAGGGAGAGGATCCGCGAATGGCACAGACGCTGCACCCGGACGCGACACTGCACCTGCCGCCCTTTGTTACCGCGCCAGGGGAAGGTGACGCGCTGTTCGTCTTCACCGCCATCTTCCTGTTGCTGGCGGTGGTCGGCATCGGTGTGTTCTATTTCAAGCTCCATGCGCTGCCAGAACAATTGGCCCATCGTGGCCAGAAGGCGCAGTTCCAACTCGTCTCCGTGCTGGCACTGGTCGCACTGTTCACGCACAACCACGCCTTCTGGATTGCCGGTCTGCTGCTGGCCGTTCTGCCGCTACCTGATTTCAAGACGCCCATGACATCGATTGTCAATTCACTCGGCCGCATCGCCGCGAATTCCGGGCCCGCGGGAGAACCGCCGCTCATAGCACCGCAATCCGAAGTCGCCGCGCCAACGCAGGCGACACCTCCTGGGGATGACCCGCAGCGGCACGGGGCGAAAAGCGATGCTTGAGTTCCTGCTCTGTTCCATGCTGACCATCCTGCCGGATTTTCTTATCCGCCGGTACGTGCAGGGCAAGCGGCTCGGCCGCGAAATCACGCTGTTCACGATGTGGTTTGAACTGCGCTGGGGAATCACGCTGTGTCTAATGCTGACAGTGGGCCTAATCACTACAATTTTCTACTTCCACCCTTCGACCAAGTCCGCCACTTCAGTGTTCCGGACAGTCACCATAATGCCGGAGACCAGTGGCCGGGTAGCGGAAACCTACGTCGGCATCAATGCGCGAGTCGAAGCGGGGCAGCCGCTGTTCCGGCTTGACAGCACAGCGCAGCAGGCGGCACTGGAAACGGCCCGGCGACAGCTCGCCCAGATCGAGGCTGCACAAATCGTGGCCAGGTCCCAGCTCGCGGAGGCTGAAGGCCGCATAGTACAGGCGCGTGGGCAAGTCCGGCAGGCTAGCGAGGAGTATGACGTACGGATAGCGGTGCAGCGGCGCAGCCCCGGCTCGATTGCGGAACGCGACGTGGCGCGCATGCAGATCAACATGGAGACGGCGCAGGGCGCGCTCGACTCGGCCCTTGCGGCCCGTGAATCCGTGGTAGCCCAGATCGAGTTCCAGCTCCCGGCCGAAATGGCGAGCGCCGAGGCGGCGCTGCACGAGGCCCAGGTGGCACTGGACAAGACGCTGGTCGTGGCGGGTACTGGTGGGATTGTCCAGCAGTTTGCGCTGCGACCGGGTGATGTGATCAATCCCATGCTGCGCCCCGCCGGCATCCTGGTGCCCGATCGTTTGAACACCGGGCTCCTCGCGGGCTTTGGCCAGATCGAGGCGCAGGTGATCAAGCCTGGCATGATTGGCGAGGTGACGTGCATCGCGATGCCCTGGCGGATCATCCCGGTCGTGGTGACCGAGGTGCAGCACGTCATCGCTACGGGTCAGGTACGCGCCACCGACGCGCTGGTTGATTTGCAGCAGATCGCGCGCCCGGGCACGATCACCGCGATTCTGGAGCCGCTCTACACCGGGCAGCTCGATGACCTGCCGCAGGGCGGCAGCTGCATTGCCAACGCCTATACCAATAACCACGACGCGCTGCAGGACCCCGATATCGGTACGCTGCACTGGCTCGCGCTGCACGCTATCGACGCCGTTGGTGTCGTTCACGCAGTGATCTTGCGTATGCAGGCCCTGCTGCTTCCGATCCAGATGCTGGTGCTGGGTGGACACTGAGCGGCGCCACGAGCACGCCTGAATACAGCGGGATCTGCATTATGATGAACTGGTTGCTGATTTTCGTCCCCATTACCATTGCCCTGGAGTTTCTGGCGCCACAACAGCACCTGTTTATATTTTTGGCCGCCGGTTGCGCTATTTTGCCACTCGCCGGATGGATGAGCCGAGCGACAGAACAGCTGGCCGAAAAGTTGGGGGAGGGCGTCGGGGGACTACTAAACGCCACATTCGGTAATGCGGCGGAACTCATCATCGCTATCGCCGCATTGCGGGCTGGCCTGCTCGATGTGGTGAAAGCCTCACTGGCTGGCTCTATCGTGGGCAATATCCTGCTGGTGCTCGGCGCGTCCATGCTGGCGGGTGGCTTGCGCCACTCCGAGCAAAGCTACAACGCCGCCGGTGCGCGCTCCGAAGCGACACTGCTGACACTTGCCGCGATCGCGCTAATTCTTCCCGCCACTTACAATAATCTGGTAGGCGTACGCGTCGAGCATGGTCTGCTGTATTTAAGTATCACCATCTCGGTGGTGCTGCTCGTCGTCTACGGGCTCTTCCTGGTATTTTCCCTCGGCAGCCATAAGGCGCTTTTTACCGGCTCGATCCAGGGTACGGAAGCGGCGATAGACCAGCCTGCCTGGTCAATGCGAAAATCACTGGTGGTTCTGGCCCTGGCGACCGCCGCCATTGCCTGGGTGAGCGAAATCCTGGTGGGCGCGATAGAACCGGCCGCGCAGGAAATAGGGTTGAGCAGGGTGTTTGTCGGCGTGTTTATTGTCGCGATTTTGGGCAATGCCGCCGAACACGCCACCGCCATATCCGCTGCAATGAAAAATCGCATGGATTTATCACTGTCAATTGCCATCGGGTCCAGCGTACAGGTTGCGTTATTTGTAGCGCCTGTCCTGGTGCTCGCCAGCCTGTGGATAGGGCCCACGCCAATGGACCTGTTATTTGGAACCGGGCTGGTGGTAGCGATATTGCTATCAGTTCTGATTACGTCGCAGGTGGCTGGCGACGGGCGCTCGGATTGGCTGAAAGGCGTGCAGTTACTGGCCGTGTACCTGATTTTGGGGTTGGCGTTTTTTTTCACACCCCTGACGTAATCTTGCGAAGCTTCTGTACTTCGGTGTGGGCATGATATGAGTGGCGAGACACCCTTTCCCCCTCTCTCTCCGGAACCCGGCCGCGTCGCCTCTCCATCCGTCGCGGATGTTGGTTGGAAGCGTTGGGTACCAGGCTTACAAACACTCTCCCAGTATAAAGCCGCCTGGTTGACCAGCGATATCGCTGCCGGTTTGGTTCTCACGACCATGCTGGTGCCGGTGGGTATTGCGTATGCAGTAGCCTCAGGTGTGCCCGGCATTTACGGCTTATATGCCACGATTATTCCATTGCTGGCATATGCGCTGTTTGGTCCCAGTCGTATTCTGGTGTTGGGGCCGGATTCGTCCCTGGCTGCTGTTATTCTGGCGGTGGTGTTGCCGCTGTCACACGGTGATCCTGTTCGCGCTATTGCCTTGGCCAGCATGATGGCCGTGGTATCCGGTATTGTGTGTATTCTGGCTGGCGTGTTTCGTCTGGGTTTTATCACCGAACTGCTTTCCAAGCCCATTCGTTACGGTTACATGAATGGTATCGCGCTCACGGTGTTAATCAGTCAGCTACCCAAGGTGTTTGGCTTTTCGATCGACAGTGATGGGCCGGTACGTAATTCACTCAATATATTCGGATCAATTCTTGATGGAAGCACCAACATCACGACGTTTATTATTGGCGCTTCCTCGCTATCGATTATTTTGTTACTCAAACGGTATCAGCGTTTCCCGAGCATTTTATTGGCCGTGATTGGCGCAACTGTGATAGTCGGAGTATTCAACCTTGATGAAAGTGCCGGTGTAAAGGTGCTGGGATCGCTGCCACAAGGCTTGCCAGTGTTCGCATTGCCGTCGATTGATTTTGCCGATGTTCAGGCAGTGATTATCGGGGGTTTTGCGGTGGCACTGGTGTCGTTTGCCGATACCAGCGTGTTGTCGCGCACGTATGCTGCCAGGACGCACACGTATGTCGATCCGAATCAGGAGATGATCGGGTTGGGCGCGGCCAATCTGGCAGCTGGGTTTTTCCAGGGCTTTCCCATCAGCAGCAGCTCGTCGCGCACGCCCGTTGCGGAGGCGGCCGGATCAAAAACACAACTCACTGGCGTGGTGGGCGCGCTGGCTGTTACCTTGCTCCTGGTGGTCGCGCCCGACCTGTTACAGAATTTACCCACCAGCGCATTGGCTGCCGTGGTGATCGCTTCGGCTATCGGGTTATTTGAATTCAGCGATTTACGCCGTATCTATCGCCTGCAGCAGTGGGAGTTCTGGTTATCCATAGTCTGTTTTGTGGGTGTGGCCGTGCTCGGCGCTATTCCGGGAATCGGACTGGCCATTCTTATCGCCGTGATTGAATTTCTATGGGATGGCTGGCGGCCCCATTTCGCTGTGCTGGGACGTGTGGATGGTGTTCGCGGTTATCATGATCTTAAACGTTACCCCGACGCACGACTTGTCCCGGGTCTGGTACTGTTTCGTTGGGATGCGCCACTGTTTTTTGCCAACGCCGAGTTGTTTCAAAACTGTGTTTTGGAGGCAGTTAGCCAATCCTCTACACCGGTAAAACGCATTGTTGTTGCAGCAGAACCAGTAACTAGCGTGGATATTACTTCCGCGGATGTCATTGCTGAATTGTACGAAAAGCTTTGCTATTCAGATATCGAATTGCATTTCGCCGAAATGAAAGATCCGGTAAAAGACAAGTTCAGGCGCTTTGAATTATTGGACAAATTGGGAAATGATATTTTTCACCCAACGGTCGGTGCCGCCGTTGATGAGTATCTCGATCATTATGCCGTGGATTGGATTCCATAAGGCGGTGGAAATTGCTGTAGATCATTGAAGTGCGCAGTTGGCCGTGGGATAAGACCCAAATGCGCGCCTCGCCACATACTCGATTACTAATCATTGACGGAGGATGTCATGTCAAAGAAAGAACACAAGCAGGACAAGCAGAAGGGCGAAAAATCGGAAAGTAAAATGGTCGAAGCGCCAGGAGAACCTGGAAAACTTGGCGGAAAGGAATACGACAAGGAACTCGAGCGCTTACACGTCGAGCTGGTCAAGTTGCAGCGGTGGGTCGTACAAAATGGAGTGAAAGTTTGCGTCGTTTTTGAGGGTCGTGATGGTGCTGGCAAGGGTGGAACCATCAAGGCTATAACTGAGCGTGTGAGTCCCCGTGTATTTCGCGTCACTGCCCTGCCTGCACCGACCGAGCGTGAGAAAAGTCAGCTGTACATGCAGCGGTATATAAAGCATTTTCCTGCAGCCGGAGAGATCGCCATATTCGATCGCAGTTGGTACAACCGCGCCGGTGTCGAAAGAGTCATGGGATTTTGCACCGAGGAGCAGGCCGAAGGCTTTCTCAAAGTGGTACCACTACTCGAGCGCGCGATGGTCGATTCCGGCATTATACTGTTGAAATACTGGCTCGAAGTCAGCGCCGAGGAGCAACAGCAGCGTCTGGAGGAACGAGTTGATGATGGCCGCAAGATATGGAAGTTGTCGCCGATGGATCTCAAATCCTACCACCGATGGGATGAGTACACCAAGGCCAGGGACGAAATGTTTAAAGCCACCGATACGCCATGGGCCCCTTGGTACGTGGCCAATTCGGAAGACAAGAAACGGGTTCGGCTGAACCTGATCAGCCACCTGCTCAAGCAAATTCCCTACGAGGAACTGCCGCAGGAGAAGGTCAAACTTGGCAAGCGGAAAATTGGTAAGTACAAGTCGATTGACTATCCGTTCAAGATCATTGAGGAGAAATTCTGAGGATAAGGCCGTGCGCGCTCACGCCCTCTGCCTTGGCGTTGTAGCGGGCATCTGTCCGTGCTGAAGCTGTTTGCAAATATTTTCGACCACTCAGATAACGGTCGATCGAAACTACCGGAGTCTGTGGTTAAAGAGGCGATCGAACGCGCGGTAGATGGTACAGATCCACGCGTTCGCATAGATTCCGGTTATGCGAAAGCACTGCGCAAGCCGGTGATTCACGCTGTCGAGTATGTTATTGACCTGATAGACAGTTTTCCGGAGCCGGTCGCGGTTAGCGGGAAAGCACTCACGGACAACCCGGTATTCGCCGCACTGTTCTATTCTGAAGCACGCATGAATGAAATTATCGAGCGGGACGCTGCGCTGCGTGAGTTTCGCGCAGCAAATCCCATGACGACCAATCCCATCACGACACTTCTGGTGGCACAGAAAACTGAAAAACACGGGTTCGGTCATGCTCAGGTGGACGACCAGGTATTGAGCGATGTGCCCCGAACAACAGTAAGTTTTGACCAGCACCGCCTGCTGGAGCCTGCTGTCTGCGAGCAGGACGCTCGGCGTCTGCTAAAACGCCGCGCGTTCGATCACCTGCTCTCGATAGCCCTCTCTCATATCACGGAGCGTAAAGAGGAGCGTGAAAACCTGACCACGCGCAAAGCCTTGCTGCGCAGCAAACTCGACATCACGCGGCGTGCTGGCGGATTTGCGCAGCACACCGGTGCGCTAGATCAAGGCCAGCTACAGACCCGTCTTGAGGAAATCGATCTGCAGTTATCACAGCTTGGCTCTGCCGAGGGTACACTTTCGCTTAATCTTGATATTATCGCCGTAATTCTGGCGGAGGCCGAACGCCACTTGTGGCTCGAGGACAACACACTGTGTCTCGACAAGTTTTACGTCCTACATGACAAGCCCGAACCCTCAGCTCTGCACACAGTATTTAAGGAATTGCATAACAGCGAAGGGCTACAAGTTACAATTTTGATGACCACCATTGGGAGCTAGATTATGAGTAACGACATTGGCGACACCGGCATGATCGAGGCGCTGCTGCAACGCCTCAATGATTTTCGTTTGCCCCGCCTGCTTGAACTCAAGGAGCGCGTGGAGCGTGGTGAAACCTTGACTGAATACGACCTAGAGTTTCTTCAGGGAGCACTGGAAGACGCGCATTCCGCGCTTCCCCTCGTTGATCGACATCGCGAACTGCAACCGCTCGCTGCTAAAATGACCGCCCTGTACCATGAGATCACTGCAAAGGCGCTGGAGAATGAAGCGAAAAGCCACAGCTGAATTGTTGCTGTATTGCAGCATCCTGCTGTACATGGCACCGGTCACTGCACAAAATACGCACAACTACCTGGTCGGACGCGGTATCACCGATGTCACTGGCCCGGCTGTTGGCATGCAACTGTGGGGTTTTGGACGCCCTGACCAGATCGACGAGGGTATCCATATCCGTCAGCGCTCACGTGCCTTTGTCATCGCGCAGGCTGACGACCCCGATAAACGACTGGTGTTCGTCAGCGCCGATCTGGGCAGTATTGATCACCACATTACCCTGGAAGTCGTTGCGCGACTGCAGCAGCGCTTTGGTAGTCGCTACACCTTGGACAATGTCATTATCAGCGCCACCCACACGCATTCAGGGCCTGGCGGCTACTGGCAATCGCGTTCGGACTCCGGCCTCGACGGTGGCCTGTACCCAGAGCACTTTGAAGCCATCGCAGCTGGCATTACCGCCTCGATTGTGAAAGCCGACGACGACCTGCAAGCGGGCACCATTTTAATCAACAGTGGCCGCGTGGCGAATGCGGGGGCTAATCGCTCGGCCGTGGCGTACCTGGAAAATCCGCCGGCGGAACGTGCCCGCTATAGTGAAAACACCAACACCGAAATGGTTTTACTGAAGTTTGTTGATGATTCCGGCGAGATTGGCATGCTCAATTGGTATGCGCTGCACCCCACCGCCATGAATTTTTACAACCACCTGATCTCCGGCGACCACAAGGGCTATGCCTCACTGCAGATGGAGCAGCAACACGGTACACGCTATGCGTCCGCTGCAGACTTCGTCGCCGCCTTCGCCCAGGCCGACCCCGGCGATGTCACCCCGAATATGAATCTGGATAATACCGGCCCGGGTGCCACCGACGTGGACACCACGCGCATCATGGGTGATCTTCAATTGCAGGTGGCGCAACAATTATTCGCGCAGGCGCAAGAAGTACTTGATGGCCCTATCGATGCGCGCCGCATCTACGTTGATCTCGGTAACTACCCGGTACAGGATCGCTTCACCGGCATGGGTGTACAACACACCTGCCCCTCGGCCTATGGTTACTCTTTTGCCGGTGGTTCAACGGAAGACGGCGGCGGACACTTCCTGTTTAAAGAAGGCATGACTGAGCAAAGCCTGTGGCGGGATTGGTTGATTCGGCTGGTGACAGGCGCACCGAAATGGACGGAACCCGTGCAAACCTGCCAGGCACCGAAACCTATTTTATTCGAAACCGGCAGCGGCAACCCGCCCCTGCAATCACAAATACACTCGGTCACTGTGGCCCGTATCGGCCAACTGGTGATCCTCGCCCTGCCTGTCGAGGTTACCACCATGGCCGGCCGACGCCTGCGCGACAGTGTCATGGCCGAGTTGGGCGATTGGGCCCACTACATCGTGCTGGCAGGCTATGCCAATGGCTTTGCCGGTTATGTCACTACACCGCAGGAGTACCAACTGCAGCAGTACGAGGCCGCCCACACCCTGCACGGCAGGTGGAGCTTGCCTGCCTATCAGCAGGTTGCCAGCGAGCTGGCCAGCGCTTTGCAGTCTGGCACGGCCGTTGCCTCCAACATCCGCTACGATGACTGGCGCGGTAAAGTCGTGGGCCGGTCATTGCCCGCCGGTGCTGCCGGTCTGCTCCCCAAGGATAAACACTATGGCGATGCACTGCCCTTGGCAAAGACAACATACCGGGGAGGCGAAACACTCATCGCCGAGTTCTGGTCCGCCAATCCCACTGCGCATTACACCACCGGTAATAACTTCTTGCTGGTAGAACACAGGACTGCAGCGGGCTGGCAGGCGGTGGCCGATGACGGCGCCTGGAGTACCCGGGTGCGCTGGCGGATGGAAGACGATGCTTACATTGCAGAAGTCAGTTGGGAGGTACCCATTGACACCAGCGCCGGGGATTACCGCATCACCCACTTGGGATACGATAATGCTGGCGGCGCATTCAGTGGCGTGTCGGAAACTGTCCGCATTGAATAAATGGCGACAGAGCTATTTGAGCGACACCAAAACTGCAGCGTTACATCAGCACGCAAGCCTGATGTCAGGGAGACAAGCTTTCCAGTTGTGACATGCTCAGGCCTGGCAAACGGGAGCCACCAGAAAGTCTACTCACACAAGTCCATTTATTTTGTGTACAGCAGATTGCCCGTATCAAAATCCACTTTCAAGCTGAACTGGACACGATAGTCCGAACCGACATCACCGCTGATGTCCTCACGCTCGCCCCAGATAAATTCAGTCCCCAGCATCACGTGATCTGCCGGGTAGTGCAGCAGGTTGATCTGCGCGATCTGCCCCTGCTTGAATTCCGTGGACTCCTGCCCGTCACTGGTATCCAGATCAATCACGGACCAGCCCAACGAGGTGGCCCACTGATCGTTCCAGAAGTGGTCATAATAAGTGCTGATCCCAAGAGTGGGCACGGTCTCTGCGTTGGCTGCAAAAATATCTGCGGAGTCGGGGGCGAGGTCCAGGCCGCCGTCATTCATATAATTGCCAATGCCCTCACCGTAGGCGAGTTGTAACTTCAGCATATCGGCGCCCCAGGTTTTAAGGCCGGCGCTAGTGTTCACACCCCAGCCCAGCTCGTAATCCTTGTCACCGTTATCGAGCCGCTCATAGCCGAGTTTGCGTGCAATGCCCGCCCCTTGGAAATGCCCGAAGTCGCCGTTCTGGCGATAGCGGCCGGTGAGGTCGGGCACGTCGTTATACGCCTGGAAGACTTCCTCCGCGGTGGAATCCACCGACGCGCAATCGGGTGGTGCGTTGGGAATACCACAATCGCTGACATCCCGGAACTGCCCCACGGTCAACGCCGTGTCGGGATTTTCCAGGCTCACCGCAAACTCGTCATCACCCATGGGGAAGGTGTAGCGCGCCTGCTTGTTGCGATAGAACACCATGCCGGTGGGGCCCCAGTAATCGATGGTGTTGGGAAAGATGTCGATATCCATGAAGTTCGACCAGGTCTGGCCCATGCCGAAGTCCTTGTAGGTCGCCCAGGCATGACGTACCCGCAACGTAGTCTGGCCCTGGTCGCCGCCCACGCCAAACAGCTCGCCCTCCAATTTGTACGTAATGTCCGGGCCGTAGTCGCCTTTTACGCCGAGACGGGACTGACGCACACTAAACAGAAAGTCGCCATCGTTGCCGTAGGCGCCACTCTGAGTCGGAATCGTGGTCACGCGCAGGGTATCCTCCCAGTTCGGATCTACCCGTTTGAAATCATAAATGGAATCCGCCTGGACAAAGCCGTAGACATTCAGCGACAATTTTTGCGCGTTTTTCGCAGCCCCCGTCCCTGTGCTGGGGGTACTGGTCGTTGCACCGGCGGCCGCGGGCGCCAGCGGTGCGACCGACTCGGGCGCTACCTGCTCACTGGCTTTGAGTTGTTGCAACTCGGCGTTCATGGTCTCCATCAGGCGCTGCTGTTGCTGCATCGCGGCCTGTTGTTGTTGCAATTGTGCTTCCAATGCCGCAATTCTTGCAGCATCTGTAGCCGCCTCGGCATTGAGTACGCACGACGCCCAGAGAATCGCGACTGGTAGTAGGGCTTTACGGCTTGTTAGCATTTTATTCTCCTTGGTTTAATTGCAACATGTCGCTGGCGTTACTTGGCTGGCGTCACGGCATACGGATTGCCGCCCAGTGTATTGGAAATATCCGCTATCGCCTTTTGCGCACGTACGCTGTTACCCGCGGCATCGAGTGGCGGGGAAATGACGGCAATACCAAAGCCGCCCGGTGAGACAGCGATAATACCGCCGCCGACACCGCTCTTGGCGGGCAATCCGGTGGCATACAGCCACTTGCCGGAGTCATCGTAAAGACCCGCAGTGGCCATTACCGCGAGCACCTCGGGGATATTTTCATTGCGCATAACCTGCTTGTCGGTGACCGGGTTTAGGCCCCCATTAGCCAGGGTGGCGGCCATTATCGCCAGGTCGCGGGCGTTTACATTGACCGAACATTGCTCGGTATAGATGTCTGTTGCCTGGTCGGGGTTGTCCTTGATCCGTCCATAGGCATACATAAGCTTGCCGATGGCCTGGTTGCGCTGATTGGTGTCCGCCTCGGATTTGAAAACCTCCTCATTGACCGACAGCGTGCGCCCGGCAAACTCGTTGTAAGTGGTGAGGATCTTGTTCCAGATTTGCTCCCGCGAATTGCCCGAGACCATGCTGGTGGTGGTGATAGCGCCGGGATTGACGAGCGGGTTCATCTCGGCGCCCTTGTACTGCTCGATGGCGACAATAGAGTTGAACACCTCGCCGGTGGCATCCACACCCATGTTGTTCAAGAGCGCTTCAGGCCCCATTTCCTCCATCACCAAGGCCATGGTAAAGACCTTGGAGATGGACTGGATGGACACCTCCGATGTGACATCGCCTGCGGTGTAGATCTTGCCATCAGGCGTTACCAGTGCGATGCCGTAGATGTTTGAGTCCACCTTGGCCAGCGCCGGAATATAGTCAGCATTGGCGCCTTCCTGCAGTGACTTGTATTTGGTGTAGGCGGCATTGAGTGCCGCTTCGATCTCAGCGTCCTGCAGCGTGCTGCTTGTCGTGTTGAGTGCCGCATCGATGTCCGCTTCATTAATCGGTGCGGCAGCCTGGCAGCCTGTTGCGAAGCAGCACACCGCCAACAGCAGCGCCGTTCTTGCGAGTAACAAGGGTCCCATAATGATTTCTCCGAATAACACGGGTATACAAAATTTTCCGCCCGAACCTGCAGGGGTGGCTGAGAGTAGTGAGTGCTGGAACTGTCGATTTGAGTCCATCGTTTATAGCCCATGCCGCTGACACTGGCAAGCGCGTTTTTTATTCAGCTAGCACCCGCTGACGACGACTCATTTATTTGTGCTTTGTACTTGGTTTGGCGTTGGATTTCTCGTAGTGTGTCCACCAGCGAACCTATTCAACGTTAATCCAGGTGACTCCCGATGCGATGGCTTCCCTCCCGTTTTCTCGCCATCATGCTGGTTTGTGTGGGATCTTCACTCTACGGCGGACCGTTAGCAGCCGATACCCAGACTGAACGCGCCATCCTCGAACGCCTGGCCGCCCTTGAACAGAACCAGCGCAAGCTCGAGGAGCAACTGGACGCTAAGGACGCGCGCATTCAGGAACTGGAGCAGCGGCTCGGTCAGCCGCCATTGGCCAACCAGCGGTTGCAGCAACCCGTGATTGCGGCACCGGTGACGGCAGCACCTGTGGCAGAAACAACAGTGGCCGCTACTGCAGTTGCAGCGCCTGCGCCAACGCCGCAGACATCCGGCGATGGCAAAGAGTATTTCGGCCGCTTTCGCCCCGGTGGACCGGGTTTTGAGATTGCCGACACGCCTATGGGCAGCCTCAACTTCAGTGCGTGGGCGTATACGCGCTACCTGAACCAGAACGCCTTGGACAAATCCTACACCGACAGTTTTGGTCGCGACTTTGATCTGGACCTGCGCAACGATTTTCAATTTAACAAGGTGAATCTGACGTTCAACGGCTGGGTGTACGACCCCAACCTCCGCTATCTACTCTATACCTGGACGAACAACACCAGCCAGGGCGATGGCGCGCAGGTGGTGGTGGCAGGAAACTTCAAATACCGCTTCAACAAGGCCGTGGATGTCGGCGTGGGAATCGACGGACTGCCGGGTACGCGCAGTATGTACGGCACCTTCCCCTACTTCAACAAGGTGGATATGCGCACCATGGCTGACGAGTTTTTCCGGCCCAGTTATACCACCGGAATCTGGAGCGCAGGGGAACTGGACAAAGGGCTTACCTACAAGGTGATGCTGGGCAACAACCTGTCCCAGTTGGGAGTCAACGCCGCCAAGTTGGATGGCGATCTCGATACCTGGTCCGGCCGCATACAGTGGCAGCCCACCACCGGCGAGTTCGGACCCAATGGCGGGTGGGGAGACTTTGAGATGCATGAGCAGCTGGCCACCCAGCTCGGTCTGTCAGCAACCTACAGCCGCGAGGATCGCCAGAGCCAGCCGGGTACCGAGGATGTCAATAACTCGCAGATAAGGCTGTCTGACGGAACCCGCCTGTTCCTGCCAGGCGCCTTTGCTACCGACGGAGGCATCAAGCGCGCCACTTACCAGATGGTGTCGGCTGATGCCGGGCTCAAGTACCAGGGCTTTGAGTTAGCGACCGCGGGTTTCTCCCGCTGGCTGGACACGTTCAAGACGCAGGGCGAGGTCCCGGTAGACGACCTGTACGACTACGGATTCGAAGTGCAAACGAGTTATATGTTTATGCCGCATACGTTGCAGGGCTACATCGCCAGTTCCAAAATATTTGGTGAGTATGGCAACCCCTGGGACACTGCTGTAGGAGTGAACTGGTTCCCCATGCGGACCAGGTCGCTACGCGTCAACGGTGAGCTTCTGTATACCAACGATTCTGCTGTCGGCAACTCCAGCGCCCCGTATCTGGTGGGTGGAGACGGGACTGCATTAAATACCAATATCGAGCTGAGGTTTTAGCCGTCGGAGTGTAGCGCATGCCCAGTTTCGATTACCGGAAGTTCACCGAGCAGTGCCACCCGCGAATGATGCTCGCTGCTACCGTGCTTGCCTTATCGCTACCAGCAAGTGCTGAAGAGGCGCAGGAGTACTACGACAGTCATGTCCACCTGACCAACTATGTGCAGGAGGGTCTCACCGCCGGGCAATACCTGGAAGCGGTAGGTGACAGGGTTGGGCGCTCCGCGCTGTTCGGCATACCGCTGCAAATGCACTGGTCCGACCGCGTGACCGGCAAGGTCGCGCCCACGTATTACCTCGATTCCGACACGGACCTCTATTACTACTCTTTCACTGATGCCGCTATCGCCGAGCAGTATCGCAAGCTTTCACCCGCGCAGCAGGCGCGCTTCGAACCGATGATCATCGGCTTCAACCCGGCTGACATGTATGCCGCCGACCATATCCGCCGTGTATTGCAGACCTACCCCGGCGTGTTCACCGGTATCGGCGAGTTCTCTATTCACAAG
>JANNVJ010000090.1:0-29609 GCA_031414375.1 Haliea sp. | reverse complement strand
CGGGAATTACTTCATATTGCACTGCGTTTGGATTGCAGCAATTTTTGTATCCAGTTTTCTATTGTACTCGCCGGTGCCAATCTCAAGGCCTTCCTTCTCGCTGCCTCCAAACATATGCGCTACCGCACCTATTGGAACAATTGAGCTGACACCGTCCTTGATTTCCTGAGAGGTGCGGGCTTTCTCACTGGTCAAGGTTTTAATGTCAGCAGCTGCGGTCGAGCAATCTATCGGTTTGGCGAGATTCGCCTGTACCTGATTGGTCGGAGCGGGTGCCTGTGTGGAGCAGCCAGCAATAAATGCGAGCAAGAATACAAGCGCTGTAAATGCCTTCATGATCAATCTCCAATGGGTGTGTTGAATGGACATTGACTGAGTGCATCGGTTAGACAACAACCGATCACGACTCTGGCAACGAAAAAAGTATAGTCTACAATTTGGCGCGGAATACAATTTTCCGCGATACTTTTTGTTTTTTTGTTCGTACATAACCTGATCCAAGGGTGCCAATGTAGCCGCTTAGGACTGCTGACTTGGTATCACTGTCGCTTGTGTAGCAGGCACGTGACACACCAGACAGCCATGCCAGCATGCAGGATGACGGCTGGCCATAGGGCGATGCCGGTTGGCTGCAACTGGAGACCTGCAGCGCCGAGGACGAGCACCGCGCCAACGTTATAGAAAATCATCGCACTGACCACTCCCCGCGCGGCACGACTGTGCTCGTCGTGACTGGCGAGCCAGCAGGCCACACCCAGCGCGAGTAGCGCCACTCCGGCAACGCGGCCCAGTGGAATGGCGGCACCGCTGATATCCGCGTTAAGCAACAGTTGGACGATAAGTCCGGGCGCGGCAATCAAACCCAGCCCGGTGAGCGCTTCAGTGATTGCGGTGATTTTAAGCAGACGGTTCATAGGCTTGGGTGCCAGGGGCAGTCGGCACTTGCGCACCGACTGCCGCGTTCACGGCTGATTTCTAGTTCGTGGCTGTCATGACTGCAGCGGCACCGGCAGCCGGTGCGGCCGCCACAGCCATCTGCGACGGTCCGAGCTTGAAGGTCAGCTTGTCGATGGTGCCCGTAAAAGTAAACGGCAACTCGTAGCTGCCATCTACCCCCGAGCGCGTATCGCTGCCGATGTCGAGTGTTTCGTCGATGCTCATCAGCAGGGGAATCGAGTGCTTGATCGTCTTTTTGGCCAGTTCCTTGCCATCTACCGTAAATACTCCGGTGCCGCCCTTGCCGGGTCCCGGGCCTTCGTATTTGAAGTCGAACACGAGCGTGTGCTTGCCAGGCTCGAGAGCCTTGCCCAGGATATTCTCGCCGACAAGGCCACCGACACCGCCCTCCCAGCGGAAGCGTTCCATGTCGAGCAAGTTATAGACAAACACTGGCTTGCCCTGTTGCAGATACATCCCGTAGCCGGCGAAGCGCCCGCCAAAGGTTACGATCATGCCCTCCGCGCCACCCTTGGGCACGGTGATGTCGGCCGTGATGGTGTAATCCTTGTTCATAATATCGGGTGCATTCCCGACGGGAATGCCGGAGTTCGCACCCGTATAGGTAAACAGGGTTTTTCCGGCCACCGCGCTTGGACGCGGCGTCAGCAGGCGCGAGAACGCCGTGTTATCAAGAGGCAGGACGTTGTATTTCGCCGCCTCCGTCACGAACAAGGCCTGCATCTCTTTCAGCTTGTCCGGCATCTTGGCCGCCAGATCATTGTTCTGCGTAAAGTCCTCGTTCAAGTTATAGAGTTCCCACTTATAGCCGTCGACCACGCTAGGCAAGGTGCCGGTGGCGAGATCCCACGGCGGGGCAAAGGGAGTAGTGTTGGCGATCCAGCCGTCTTGATAGAGGCCGCGGTTGCCAGCCATCTCAAAATACTGCGTCGTGTGCGTTGACGGCGCCTTGGCATTGGTACTATCGAAGGTGTACGCCATGCTCACGCCTTCAATGGGTCGTTGCGTAATCCCATTGACGGTCTCTGGCACCCTGATCCCCGTGACTTCGAGCAGCGTCGGTACAATATCAATAACGTGGTGAAACTGGCTGCGGATGGCGCCAGTATCCTTGATATGGCCGGGCCATGAGATCACCATCCCCTGCCGCGTGCCGCCGAAGTGCGAGGCCACCTGCTTGGTCCACTTGAATGGGGTATTGAACGCCCACGTCCACCCGACTGACATATGCGGATAGGTCTTGTCTGTGCCCCAGTTCTCCAGATGCAGGAGTTGCATGGCCTCGGGCGCTTTCAGAATCCCGTTGTAGGCGGTGAGTTGGTTGAAGGCTCCGGTGAGCGTGCCTTCCGGACTGGTGCCGTTGTCCCCGGCGATATAGATGATGATCGTATTGTCCAGCTTGCCCATATCCTCGACCGACTGGATGACGCGACCGATCTCATCGTCGGTATAGGCCGCGTAGCCAGCAAAGTTCTCGGCCTGACGTTCAAAGAGTTGCTTCTCCACCAGGGACAGTGAATCCCACTTGGGGATGGAATCCGGCCACGGGGTGAGTTGCGCATCCGCCGGAATCACGCCGAGTTTCTTCTGGTTGGCGAAGATTACGTCGCGCAATTTTTCATAACCCATGCTGAACTTGCCCTTGAACTTCTCGCGCCACTGGGCCTTTGGCTGGTGCGGAGAATGGGTGCCGCCGGGTACGTAATAGACGAAGAATGGCTTGTCCGGCGCCGCCGCATTCAGGTCGCGCATGTGTTTGATCGCTTCATCGGCCATATCAGTCGTCAGGTTGTAGTCCTTGCGCCCGATCCACGGAAAAATCTGCGTGTGATCGCGGAACAGGTACGGCGTCCACTGATCGGTTTCGCCACCCATGAAACCGTAAAAGTATTGGAAGCCCATGCCCGACGGCCACTGGTCGAAGGGTCCCGCCGCACTGTACTGATAGGTGGGCGTGTTGTGGTTCTTGCCGAACCACGAGGTGGCATAGCCATTCTCCTTGAGGATGTTGCCGATGGTGGCGTTCTCAATGCCGATGATCGAATCGTAACCGGGAAACCCTGTGGACAGTTCGCCGATCACACCTGAGCCCACCGAGTGGTGATTGCGGCCGGTGATCAACGCCGCCCGCGTCGGCGAGCACAATGCGGTGGAGTGAAATTGGGTGTAACGCAAGCCCGCTTTGGCGACACGGTCCAGGGCAGGTGTCGGAATGACACCGCCGAAGGTGCCGGATACGCCGTAGCCCTGGTCGTCGGTCAT
Source organism: Haliea sp. (assembly GCA_031414375.1). GTDB lineage: Bacteria > Pseudomonadota > Gammaproteobacteria > Pseudomonadales > Halieaceae > Marimicrobium. Next base: position 26,390 of record JANNVJ010000090.1, on the reverse strand, counting down.
GATGAGCAATATATTGGGTGCACCTTTGGGCGGCACCACGCGTGGTTGCCACCATTGTTTTGAATCGAGTGCGCTTTCCTTGATCACACCACCAAATGGCAGCGCTGGGGCCGGTAGTTGTTTCCCATCCAGCGTGAGCGTGGCAGAGGGATCACCGAGCGTGCCGGTGATGGTCTGGGCGGCCGCTGGCAGGGCGGCGCATAGTGCCGCCGATGCGAGGAACAGAAAACAGACGGGGTAGTTGGACCTGTGCGCAATTTTCATTGTTGTCTCCGGCGGTAAGATACGAACGGGATGCAGAGAAAAAACTAGCACGAAAATACTACATCCGATCGTGTCGAGAGATCAACCCAGAACGGTTTCTTGCAGGTACTACTCCGAACGCAGGGCCTCGATAGGGTCCAGCGCCGCTGCATTCAGCGCCGGTTGAATGCCTGCCGCCAGGCCCACACCGCAACTCAAGGCAAGAGACGCCAGCATATAGCCCGGTTGCAGCGATACCGGTAAACCGGGTGCGAAGGTGTTCAGGATGACGACCAGCACCGCGACGATGGCCAGTCCCAATAGCCCTCCCATGCCTGACAGCAGTACAGCCTCGCCGAGAAACATCCACAGTATCTGGCGGCGCGTGCAGCCTACCGCGCGCAACAGTCCAATTTCCTGCGTGCGCTCTTTGAGTGCAGTGGTCATGATGGTGAGTACGCCGACCCCCCCGACCACCAACGAGACACCGCCGAGTGCGCCCACGGCCACCTTCAGCATGGACAGGATTTTATCAAGTGACTTGAGCATGTCTTCCTGGGTAAACATCGTGAAGTCCTCATCGCCGTGGCGGCGAATCAGCGTCTCCTTGATACGCTCGCGCATTTCAGTGGCGGTGCTGGTTTCCTTGAACACCACGTCGATTTCGTTCAGGCCGTCTTTGTTGAACATCTGCATCGCCAGGTCGACCGGAATGTACACGGCATCGTCTATATCAAAGCCCAGCATTTGCCCCTTGCTGGCCATTGCGCCGATCACGCGAAAGCGCGTGCCACCGATGCGCACATAGCTGCCAAGCGGGTTTCTCGTGCCAAACAGTTCGTCCTTGACCTTGGAGCCGAGCACGGCGAAATAGCGCGAGTTTTCCAGGTCACCTGCGGGCAAAAAACGGCCCTGGGCGATGGTGTAATTCCAGGCCCTGGCCATATCCGGACCGACACCGAAGACATCCGTATCCCTGCTGAAGGTATCCGCTTCAATTTTGGCCGTGCCTTGTAACGTTGGCACCACGGCATCGGCGTGTGGCAAGCGGCTGAGCTCGCTGGCATCGTCCAATGACAGAGGCCGAATGGTGGTCAACAATCCTCCCATGCCGCCGGTGGTGGTCTTACCCGGAGTGATCGCGATGATGCGCGTGCCGAACTGGGAAAAACTGTCCAGCATGTACACGCGAATACCTTCACCGATCGAGGTGAGTAGAGTCACCGCGGCAATACCGATGCTGATGCCCAGCGCCGTGAGCAGGCTGCGCAGGCGCGCGGTGGTCACCGCCTGGAAGACCCAGCGCAGCCAGTCGCTTAACAACATCGCAGATTACTTCTTGCCGAGTGCATCGACGGGCTCCATATCAGCGGCCTGCTGGGCGGGCAGCCAGGCGAATAACAGTGCAGTGCCAACCGCCAGGCCGAGTGACGACCACAGTGCCCAGCCGGGCGTTGCAAACGGCACCGTTGGGTAGAGTTGCCTGCCGATGATGACGATCACCTTGCCGACCACCATGCCGACAACCGCACCGGCGGCTGCAATCAGCCCCGCTTCCGTCAGAAACAGGGTGCGCACCTGGGCGGCGGGCGCACCCAAGGCCTTCAGTAGTCCGATCTCCGCCGTGCGCTGTTTGACTGACATCAGCATGACGTTCATCACCAGTATGCCCGATACCACCAGACTGATGGCGCCGATCCCGGCCACGGCCAGGGTCATTACCCGCAGGATGCCATCGAAGGTGCTGAGCATCGAGTCGGGACTCACCACGGTGACATCCAGCTCGCCGTCGTGCAGCGCCTGCATTTTTTTCGAGATGGCCGACTTGACCGTTTCCATCTGGTGGTTTTCCTTCACCTTCAACATCACCCGGAACATGCCATGGACATTGAACACAGACTGCGCCGAGGCCACGGGAATGAAGATGGCCTCGCTGAGATCTGCGCCGAAGGAGTCGCCAGAGCCGGCCAATACGCCGATGACCCGAAAGCGGTAGTCGCGCAGTCGAATCCACTGGCCGACGGCGCGGCCGTTATCAAACAGTGCCTCTTTGAGTTTCTGGCCAATCACCGCGACCTGTTTTCCTTCGCCGAGTGCGAGGTCGGGCAGGCTGCTGCCCTGCGCGATCTCCAGCTTGCGGATCGTAAAGAATGCGGCGGTGGTGCCGATCACCATGCTGTCGCGCTCGCGGGACTTGAAGGATACGGGGCTATTACCCAACACCATGGGGGCTAAAGACGTCACGCCGGGAACAGATCGCTGCAACACTTCTACTTCGTCCAGCGTAATCGCATGAGCGGCCGTGCCCATCATGGGTGGCATGCCGCCGGTGGTTTCTTTGCGACCGGGAAACATGACCACGCTGTCTTTACCCATGAGCGCGAACTCGCCCAACACGTAGCCGCGCGCACCTTCGCCCAGTGCGGTTAGCACCACGACAGCAGCGACGCCGAGGCCGACCGCGGTTAATAACATGGTGCTGCGAAAGCGTTGGCGGCGCAGCGCCAGCAGGGTAAAGCGCAACAGATCAATCAGTCGCAACGTCAGGCCGCTCTGGCGTGCGTCTGGTCACTGACGATCGCGCCGTCAGCCATGCGTATGCGGCGTATAGCACGCTCGCCCATGGTGTTATCGTGGGTGACGATGAGCAGGGTGATGCCCTCACGATTCAGGTTTTCCAGAATTTCGGTCACCTCGCCACCGGAACGTGAGTCGAGATTGCCGGTGGGTTCGTCGGCGAGGATGATGGCCGGTTTCATCACAATACTGCGGCCGATAGCCACGCGCTGGCGCTCGCCCCCGGACAACTGGTTGGGCAGATGGTGCGCACGCTGCGCAATACCCAGTTTTTCCAGAATCACTTCGACCTCTGTGTGGCGCTGCTTCGCCGAGACGCCGGCTAACATCAGCGGCATCTCCACATTTTCCCGCGCAGACAGACGCGGTATCAGGTGATAGGACTGGAACACAAAACCAATCTGCTCGCGCCGCAGGCGGGCGCGTTCATTTTCATCCAGCGAGCCGGTATCGACGCCGTTCAGGAGATAGAGTCCAGTATTGGGGCGGTCGAGCAGGCCAAGCATATTCATCAGGGTGGATTTGCCGGAGCCGGAGGGGCCCATTACGGACAGGTATTCACCCTGCTCAATGCGCAGGTTGATGTCAGCCAGCGCATGCACTTTGCTGTCGCCCAGGATGAAGGTCTTGTTGATACCGCTGACGTCAATCATCGCGCGGCACCACCTCGAGACCATCAGCAAGCTCCGGCACGTCCAGCGACAGCACTATTTCGTCACCGGCCTGCAACTTGCCGGTGACCTCGGTGAAATTCCAGTTGCGCAGGCCCACCTCAATCGTCACCAGTTCCAGCGTGCCACTCTCGCGGTTGAAGCGATAGACCTGGTCGTTCTCCATCACCGCTTCGGTGGGCACACGCAACACGTCTGCGTGGGTTTCAAGCAGGATATCAATGTCGGCGCTGTAGCCCACCAACAGTCGTTCACGTAAGCCGGGATCGTCAAATACCACATCGACTTCCACGGTGCGTGCCTGCTTTTCCAGATCCAGCACATAGGGCGCGATGCGGTTCAGGGTGCCGGGAAAACTCTCTCCGCGGAAGGCATCAAGCGTCACGCGCGCGGGTAGGCCCTTGTGGAGTTCTCCTGCATCAACCTCATCAATGGGCGCTGTGACATACATGCAGCTGTAGTCAATCAGGTCTACGGCGGGCGGTGTCGCCACGCCGGGCGGGGAGGGCGTGACGTATTCGCCGATCTCGCCATTGATCTCAGCGACGACACCGGCAAACGGGGCGCGCAGAAACGTTTCTTCCAGCATCACATTATTAATATCCAGATTAGCCTGGGCCACCTGTTCCTCGTCCCTTGCTGCCTCGCAGGCGAAATTGCCGCTCTGTGCCCGGGTGCGACCGAGTTCGGTCGATTCCTTCGAGGTCAGTTTGCGTGCCAGCAGCGTATCCAGCCGCTTTGCCTCGCGCGCGGCATTCTGTGCTTCCACGCAAACTTTTTTTGCGTTGCCACGCGCCACCAGCAGTTGTGCACTGGCCTGGGCTTGCATAGCACGACGATCCTTGTTCCACAGGGACAGCAGCACCTGCCCATTCTCGACCCGGTCGCCCTCGGTAACGAGCAGCGCATCCACCCGTCCGCCCGAGGGCATGGAGAGCTTGGAGCGTCGGCAGGCATCCACCGTGCCCGCGCGGGTGTTGGACACCGTTTTTTCAACGGTGCCACGGGCGACGGTGTGCAGGAGAACTTCGGCTGGCGGTTGCCTGCCCATGTACCAGATGACGCCAACTGCAATTGCGATAAGAATTAGAAAAATAATGAGTTTTTTCACGCCGGTTTGATGTCCTGTTAATAAAGCCGGGTGATTATGCTGCATGCGTGAGTATTTTTCGACGATTTATATCAAGAAGACCCACCGCCCTCTCTGGATACTACCGACTACAGCGATTATATTGCTGGCCTGATTCGCTAATTTGACTATCACCGCAAACGGAGTATCGCTATGGGCAGGGCCTATCAGAATCGCAAGGACTCGATGGCTAAAACCTCGGATATGAAGGCGCGGGTGTACAGTCGTTACGCGCGTGAGCTCTATGTCTCGGCCAAGTCGGGGGGCGCCGATCCGACCAGTAATTTGACGCTGCGGGGGCTGATCGAGCGGGCCAAGAAGAATCAGGTGCCCGCTCATGTCATCGAAAAGGCCCTCGACAAGGCAAGGGGCGTGGGCGGCGAGGATTTTTCCGTGGCGCGCTATGAAGGATTTGGTCCGGGGGGCTGCGTGGTGATTGTCGATTGCCTGACGGACAATCCCAATCGCACCTTTGGGGATGTGCGCCAGTGCTTCACCAAAGCCAAATGCAAGCTGGGCTCCCCGGGCAGTGTCAGCCACCTGTTTGATCACAGCGCCATTCTGGTGTTCCAGGGCCAGGATGAAGAGGCGGTGCTGGAGGCGCTAATGCTGGCCGACGTGGATGTCTCTGATATTGAGTGCGATGACGGTAAAGTCACGGTATTTGCGCCGCATTCGCAGTATTTCAAGGCCAAACAAGCACTTTTGGACGCTTCGGGAATCGTTGATTTTGAGGTGGATGACATTCAGTTCGTGCCGCAAACCAGCGCGTCGTTGAATGAGGACGAGCAACGGGTGCTGGAGAATCTGGTGGATATGTTGGAGTACCTGGAGGATGTCCAGAACGTCTACCACAACGCGGGGTGACGGCTTCTGATGGTGGTGCTATATTGGGGTGCGAAGGCGTTTCGTCTCTGACCCTGAAGAGGCGCCGCGCAGTTCCCAGTTGTAGTCAATAAAACCTAAGGAGAACATTATGTTGAAAAAGAAATTGCCCGCCTTACTGTCGCTTGCGCTGGTGACCCTCGTCCTCACTGGCTGTGGCGCCAAAGAGGAACAAAAAGTCGATGCGGCTCAACAGTCCATGCAGGATGCCGCCGCGACGGTTAGCGAAAAAGCCACTGATGCGGCTGATGCAACGGCTGATATGGCCGCCGAGGCCAAGGACAGCGTGCATGCCATGGCTGACCAGGCAGCAGATGCCTCCAGTGATGCTATGGATGCCGCCGGTAATATGGCTGAGGATGCCGCCGACAGCGCCCATGATGCCGCCGCGGATGCCCATGATGCCGCTAGTGCTGCTGCTGAGAGTACCAAGGAAGCCGCTGATGCTGCCGCTGAGAGCACTAAGAATGCAGCTGATGCTGCCGCTGACGGTGCCAAAGAAGCCGCTGATGCCGCCGCCGAAGCAGCCAAAAAAGCGATGGGAGGTTAATTCCCCTCTTTAGGGATTGAGCCCCTGTCCGGGGCTTGATCCCTCACTTCTGCCACTACCCGAAAGCCTGCTGTAGCAACTCGAACGAACGTTTGCGATCCTCAAGATAATACATATTGGTCACCGCCATAATCTCGTCCGCTTGATGTAGCGCGGCGAGTTGCTCCAATTTTTTCCGCACCTGCTGCGGAGTTCCTGCAGCGCGACTGTTTTCCCGGCTGGCAATAAATGCCCGCTCCTGCGGCCCCAGTGGATAGCCGAGCGCCTCCTGCGGTGTCATCGACTGGCCGGTGGACGTGCCCGTGAAGAAGCGAAATAGATTCAGGTCGTGGGTTAACTGCAGAGCCCTGGCCTGTTCTTCCGTATCAGCACAGAACACGCTCAGGGTAAGGATGGCGTAGGGTTGGGCCCATTGGGCGCTGGGCTGAAATTGCGACTTGTACCAGCCGATGAGCCTGGCATCCGCCTGCGGGTTGATAAACAGGCCGAGGTTGTAGGGCAGTCCGCGCTGCGCCGCCAGCACCGCGCTGTCGGGGCTAGAGCCCAGCATCCACAGCGGAATTTTTTCCGGCGGGCGGGGGCTGACGATCGGGCTGGCCTGGTCTGACCACAGATAATCACTGAGCTGCGCCGTCAATGCGGGGAACGCATCGAACTTGGGGCGACCGTCCGTGGCCAAGGCGACGGCGGTGACCATATCTGCCCCGGGCGCGCGCCCGATGCCAAGATCGACCCGACCCGGGTAGAGGTTAGCCAACAGAGAAAACACTTCCGCCACCTTATAGGCGCTGTAATGCGGCAGCATGATGCCGCCGGAGCCAATGCGAATTGTACTCGTGGCGGCCCCCAGCGCCGCCAGCAGGACTTCCGGTGCGCTACCGGCGACGGCGGGAAAGGCGTGATGCTCCGACACCCAGAAGCGGGTGTAGCCCAACTGCTCGCACCACTGCGCCATCTGCAATGTTTCTTGCAGCGCGATAGATGCCTGCTCCGGGGCGCGGGCGAGGGATTGATCCAGAACCGATAATTTCAGTGCCATAGGTGCTCCTGACCAGTGTGAGCTGACTACAACGAACCCCAGCTCATGCCGACCTGCAAGAGCAGGGTGTCGCGGCTGGTGAACTTGCCCTCCAGCGAGCCGAAGCCGGGAATGCTGGGTGTGGACACTGGCGCATCGTCCATTCCCATGTAGCTCACAGACATTTTTACTCTGCGCGAATCCGTCCAGCGCCATTCACCGGCGAGGCCGAGCGACCACAGGGCATCGAGGCGCAGGGTCATGGTGCGTTCGTCGTCGTCAATCATCTGGTTGGTGACCAGGCCGCCAACCCCCAGCATCCAGCGCTCGGATGCAGGCCAGCTATAGCTGGTGGAGAGGGCGTAGATGTCGTTGTACTGGCTGTCGGTGCGGGCGAAGGATTGGCCGTTGTAGTAGAACTCCGAGAGGCGGAAGTTACTGAAATTGAGCCAGGCCAGATCGACGGTCACAGCGGCATTGTTAGCGAGCTCATGATACACACCGCCGACCATGGATTGTGGTGATGTACTCTGAATAGTGATATCGGCGTCTAGGATATTCAGCCGCCGCATCGCGGCCTCGGTGTTTGGCCCGAGCCCGGAGAGTTCGTTATCGGCGTCGCGCTGCGGATTGATTTCGGAGCTGTAGGTCAGACCCCAACGCGTGCGCTCGCTGCTCTGGTAGAGGGTCGAGAGCCCGAAACCGACTTCCACGCTGTCGGCTTCTATCTTCGAACGACCATCGCCGAAACCCGGGTCGAAAATATTGCGCACTGCCCGCTCCTGCTCGAAGCTGGAGTAGGTGACGGCCGCGCTGGCGGCGACCGACCACTGGTCATCAATACGCCAGGCCAGGCTGGGAAACGCACTGATATAGACGGAGTCGTAGCGCTCGATGAAATAGCGGCCTGGCCAATCACCCAGGTCGTCGGAGAAACCTGTCCCTAAAAAGGTAAACGATGTAGTGAATTTGTCACTGATGGGCTGGATGATCGCAAACCGGGGTACGACGGTGTCGCCAGAGTCTTTCGAGTTGAACTGGGTGCCGCTGCCGCTGAATTCGCTTTCCCACTCTGACTCACTGGTGAACAACAGAATGTCGCCTTCCACGGCACGCTGTGAAAAACGGGAAATGCCAGCGGGGTTGGAGCTGGCGGTCTGGGCGCTGTCTGCAGATGCTGCTATTCCAGTGCCCAACGGGTAGGGGCGTGCGTATGCCAGGCCGCTGCTCACTGCAGAAAACAAAAAGGCCATCACGAGCAGGCGTCGGGACATGTGTAACACTCTGAATCGGGGTGGGTGAGGCGCTCAGAAGGGTTGTCTGTACAAACCTTTCACAGAAAGTAGATTATCGAATAGGCCGCCGATATTGCCAAGCAAAACTCCTGTACATTTGCCGCAGCCGCAAGCGGTTCTGTGATCTGCAGTGGTACTATGCTGCTATGGAACTTAATCTGGATTGGCAACAGTTGCTGTTGTGGGCCAGCGGCCTGTCGCTGCTCGCGGTGATCGCGACGATTGTGGGTGTTCCCTGGGTGGTGGGCCGTTTGCCCAGTGATTACTTCGCCCGTCAGAAGCGTCTGGCCTGGCGGGAATCATCCGCTACACCCATTATTGCGATCACCATTGCTGTGCTCAAGAATTTGGTGGGCCTGCTACTGATCGTACTGGGATTGCTGATGCTGGTAACGCCGGGGCAGGGCGTTGTGACACTGTTAATTGGCTTGTTGCTGATGAACTTTCCCGGCAAGTACCGGCTGGAGCGGTGGCTGGTGTTGCGACCGGGTGTGTTGCGCGGGCTGAACTGGTTGCGTCGCCGACAGGGGCACTTGCCGTTTGATGCACCACACAAGTATTCTACAGAGGATGGACTATGACACAGCGAGGTTGCACCATGCGTTCACGAACTTTCTGGCAAGCCACAGCCTGTGCGCTGTTACTTTCTCTCCCGGCCTTTGCCGCCCACTCTGAGGATGGCACCGTGCAAACGGGTTGGATGGACCTGGAAAAAGGCGCACGTGACGGTACCGTCGGCGCCGAGGTGGTAAAGGTCGAGGCCGGTGACACAGCCGATACGCAGAAGATCACCCTGGCCATTCCGAAAAAGTCTATTGCAAGCCCGGACGACATCGAGGAAGTGGTGGTGATGGGCCAGCGGCCGGAAAAACCCGAAAAGCCCGAACCACTGGATATCACCTATGAATGGGCGGCTGATTACGACAGCGACAACTATGGTCTGGTCATTCGGCTGAGCCGCAATACCCGCTGGCCCATCCGCCTGTATATGAATTCTGATTCTGGTTTTAAGCGCTAAATTCCAGCTCTGCGTCGGCATGCTGGTCTCGCGCAGGGCACCCACAACACGCGTCACCAGAGGTTTGCCATGCAACAGATCCCCGGCATTAACGCGGACATCGTCAAACGCTTCGCGCCCAACCCGGGTCGCCGACCCTTGCTGCCGCCGCTCAGTGATCAGGCGCAGGTCGCGCTGATGTGCCGCATGTTGTTTCGCGAAGGCTGGAATGAACATATCGCCGGGCATATCACCTACCGCCTGGCCAACGGCACTATCTTGACCAACCCCTGGGAGCTGGCCTGGGATGAAGTCACCGCTAGCGATATCCTGACACTGGATGAATCCGGTGCCATCATCGCGGGCCAGTGGAATACCACGCCCGCGCTCGGCCTGCATCTTCATCTGCACACATTGCGCCCGGACGTACACGTGGTGATCCACAATCACGCGCGCTGGAGTGGGATCTGGGCCAATATGCATCGCGTGCCGCCGGTGTATGACCAGGCCGGTGCCTATGTTGATGGCCCGCTGCCGCTGTTTAACGAGTATGGCGGTACGTTCGAGGATGAGGACAAATCCCTGGCGGCCGCAAAGGCCTTGGGTGATGCCAAGTGGGCTCTGCTGGCCAATCATGGCTCGCTGGTAGTGGGTCGTGATTTGCGCCAGGCGCACCTGCGCGCCATCACTCTGGAGTGGCGCAGCATGCGTGCCTATGAGGTGGAGCAGGGCGGCGGCGGAGTGCCGCTGACCGAGGCACAGGTTGCTGCGATTGCGCGGCCCGATGCCCACGGTTTCCCGTTTCTGTGGGAGGCCATGGCGCGGCGCGAATTACGTGCAGACCCTGGTATTCTGGAGTAGTCGAGGCACCTATCATGACACTGCAAGTGACCCCGCTGGAAAATGTAGGAGTAGAAGTCAGCGGCTTTGACATCACCCGTCCGCTCGACCAGGAACTGGCGGCCGCACTGGTCGCGCTGTGGAATGAACACGGCATCCTGCTGTTTCGCGGCCAGGACGTAAACCCGCAAAACCAGATTGCGTTCAGCCGTATTTTTGGCGAGTTGGCCATGCATCCGCTGGCTGCAACGACCTCGCAGGAATACCCTGAACTGTTTACGCTGGTGAATGAGCCGGACAAAGAAAAGTTCATGACCGCGCGGTACAACGGGCGCGACAGGGTTAACAAACTCGACTGGCACATGGACTTGCACTACACCGGCAGGCCCAATCGTGGGGCGCTGCTGCGTGCAGTGGTGTGTGCCAGTGAGGATGGCCTGACCGGCTTTGGTGATTTGGCCAAGGCCTATGATGCATTGGACGAGGACACGCGCCAGACAATCGCCAACATCGAAGTGACCTACGCTTTCAGTATGCAGCGCCGACACATGCGCTATGTCGATCTGCAAGGGTATGAGCCGGGGCCTTACAGTCCCCAGAAACCCTCCGATATTGGCTTTCCCAATTTCCCCGAGGTGGCGTATCCAGCCGTTGTTACACATCCTGTTACAGGTCGCAAGGTGCTGGAAATCTGCGAGCAGTTCCTGGAGCGTATCGTGGCACCGCACCGCGCGGGGTTGTGCAATGATGAAGCGGTTGACCTGTTGCAGCGTCTGGTCGCGCACACGCGCAAACCGGAGTTCCACTATTTCCACCAGTGGCAGCCGGGCGACATGGTGCTGTGGGACAACTGGCGTGCCATGCACTGCGCCACGGGTACCAAGCCTGGGGTGGCCCGGGTCATTCACCGCACCACCATCATGGGTGATGCAACACTGGGGCGTGTGATAGACAATTGAGCGACCGTCCGCCCAAGACCCTTTACCCGTGCTCTGCGCGGGTGCCCAATTCGAACAGCTCCGTGTCGGCCAGCGCACGCTCGGCAATAAAGTCGAACACCGCACGGATGCGAGCGCTGTAGCGCAGCTCTTCGTGCGTCACCAGCCACAGGTCGATCGTCGCCGCCGTGTAGTGGGGCAGGACCCGCGTCAGCTTGCCCGCGATGGCCGCCCAGCGATGGGACAGGACGCCGATTCCGAAACCCGCCTGTACCGCAGCGAGCTGCGCTGCAGAGCTGTTAGTCAGGTAGACATAGTTGCCTTGCAATGACTCGCTAGCGGGAAATGCCTGGACAGAATTCATGCCGACGCCGGCGGCCTGCAGCCCGACGAGTTGGTGCGCGTGGATATCCTCCAGCGAGTTCAGGGGAGGGGCGCGACGCAGGTAGCTCTTGCTGGCGTAAAGGCCGAACCCCACAGTCACTAACCGTTTGGCGATCAGGTCTGGTTGTGTCGGCTGGCCAAGGCGCAGGGCAATATCGGCTTCCCTGCGGATCAGATCCACCGCACGATTTTCGATCTGGACCTTGAGGATGATCTCCGGGTAGCTGAAATGGCAATCCAGCAGTACCGGCGTCAACCACTCGGTCCCGGTGCCCTCGGTCGCTGAAATCGTCACCTCGCCACAAAGCGCCGTGGACTGCACTTCCAGGCTGCGTTCAATGGCCAGCATTTCCCGCTCCATACGCTGCGCGCTATCCAGGATAGCAACGCCCGCGTCGGTCAGTTGCATGCGGCGCCCGGCGCGCACAAACAGCGGTGTCCCGAAGCGTTCCTCCATGGCCGTCAGCCGCCGACCCACGGTGGGCTGGGTCAGGTCCAGGTGTTCGGCGGCCGCGACCAGGCTGCCCCGATCCAGAATCGCCAGAAACAGGCGGATATCCGCCCAGTCGCGCAGTGGGTCTTTTCTATGCATAAACGCATAGTAACTATATAAGTATGGAATGGCTATGCGTTTGTAGTGGGTATATTGTCTGTCTCAGGTCACCGGAAATAGTTAGGAGGAACGACCATGAGAACCCACCGAATGCTTTTTAATTTGGTTGTTACAGCGTCCATCATCGCCCTGCTCTGGCACGGGCCGGTAGGCGCAGAGACCCTCGGCTACCAACCCACTGTATTGCGCAAGGCCGAATTGGCCCTGCAGCACGGCTATCCCGACCACGCCCTGGCGCTGTTGCAAGGCCGCAGCGCCGAGATGCGTCGCTGGCGGGCCGAGGCCCGCAGCAGTGACGTGATGTGCAGGGCCTTTTTCGAGAAGGGCGACTATGCCAGCGCGGAACGCTCTTGCGATAAGGCTGTACGCGCCGGTGGTGATTCTGCCTGGAGCTATCTGTATCACCGTGGTGTCATGCGCTTGCTGCTGGGCCGCGTCGATGAGGGTATCGCCGACCTGCGTCGGGCCGCCAGCATGGGCCCGTCGACCGGGGCTGCAAATCTGGCCATCGCCGGACGCTTCTGATCGCGCACGGTGGCGGGGCAGAGCTGCACGCACTCGCGGCTACGTGCTGGCGAAAGCCTTGACGCAAAAGCGCTTCCTACCTATAGTGTTGCCCCTCATGCGCCTGTAGCTCAGCTGGATAGAGTACCTGGCTACGAACCAGGCGGTCACACGTTCGAATCGTGTCAGGCGCACCATCTAAACGAAAAAGGCCACCCCAAAAGGGTGGCCTTTTTCGTTTAGCCGGGGTGTTTGGCCGAGGCGACCGTGCCCGTTCGACAAATGCGCCAGCATTTGGACCGAGGAGCGCAGCGACGAAGCCCGCAGGGCCATAACAGCCCATGGGCTGTTATGGGTCAATCGTGTCAGAGGCCCGGTTGTGTGAAGACAAAAGGTTTTGGGGGAAGTCAAAGACCCGGGAAAAAGTCGAAGGATATCGAATGTCGTGGACCGTCGCACTGTTGGCCGGAGGCCCGAGTTTACATCCTTTACTTGTAAAGCTTTGCTAGGGAACCGCGAAGGAACACTTGGTCCCGCTGGCATTTTTTAACTTGATATCCAGTGTGGCCAACGAGCAGTCCAGAGCTTCAGCCAGTGCCACATACCAGGCATCGTAACTCGTGATATTTTTCCGCAATGCCCATACGCGTTCAGCAAACGGATGGAACGGAAATAACTGGATTTCCAGACGTATCAAATCTTTCTGCGCCAGCCCGGATTCGACGGGCGAAAGTTCTTTAGCAAGCTCAAGGCGGCGTAAAATATTTGTCGCTTCTACCATTGCCAACTCGGGAGCAACCAGTGTTTCGCTGGCAATCAGCGATTCAGCCCAGATGCCGTCCCTGCCTGTGTCGACCAATGCCGCGACAATCACCGACGCATCGATAACGATCGTCATCTACGATCTGCATCTCTGGCATGCACAATCTTTTTTGCAGGGATACGGGTACTGCCGACTGCTTTTCGCTCCCGCACTGTCTGTAGCCAGGTCTCCAGGGAAGGTCGAGACGCTATGCGCTCCAGTTCACCGCGAAGATATTCCTGCATGGATTGATGCTGCAAGGCCGCGCGGGATGCAAGTTTATCCCTGACTTCCTCAGGGACGTTCCTGATAGTGATTTGAATAGACATGCCTGCATTTTGCATGCAGCGGTACTTGAATGCAAGATAGTGAGAATTGGCGCAATCAAAAATCGCTTGCCAGCCCGGCGAGTTCACCAACGTAGAGTTTATAAGATGGAATACGGGTCGATACGGGGTGTTTGGCCGAGGCGACCGTGCCTGTTCGACAAAACGCGACTCAGGAGCGTTTTGGACGCCAGAGCGTAGCGACGGCGCCCCGCAGGGGTCACAATAGCCCCAAGGCTGTTGTGAGTCATCGTGTCAGGCGCGACTGTGAGCAGATCGTTGTCACCACTGATGATTCTCCGGGTGTCGCTGGCTATTGCGCAGGCAATGAACTTATCGTCTTCCGTGTCTCTCGAGACTTGATCGGCCAACGGTGGAGATTCTACGACCTGCGAGTTACGGGCAATAAGAACAAGTATTGGAGCTATGTCGATATCGGGATAGCGAACTGAAATTCGTTCACAGACTTCATAGTATTCCTGCAGGATCTCCGGCGAGATGACCAGCTGCAATTCACCGCCCTGCCAGGCCATCAGAATTTTCGCTGGGGGCCCGTCGAAAAAAATACCAGAGATGAGGACATTGGTATCGATAATGACTCTCATTTTTTGGAGCGTACATCCGAGATAGTGGCGTCGATATCAGCTTGCGAGGAGCTACTGCTAGAACTCGACGCGTCGCTCGAAGACAAACTCGTTGGCGAGGTAGGACACCTCGTGCTCGGCGCCGGGGTGAAGTGGGTACGGCGCAGGCGATTGGATGAGGAACCATCCCTGTTCCAGTGCGGCTAGCCCGGTTGGGTAGGGTGGCTCAGCCTCGGGCAAGCGGGGACCTTTGCCACTGGTGCCATCGTGGAACGCCCAGCCTACGGTCTCTGTGTCGAGCGCGCCCTCGGCTAGCCAGAGATACAGAATCTGTTGGCGCAGAGTCATCAGTGTATTTCCCCTGCTAGACGCCCGCGTTGCTCGATGCGCGTGTGGTAGTAGTCAACGTCGAAGCCCGGGTCGTTGCTCAGGTAGCGCCACAGGCGCGCGCGCTGCATCTGCTCGTAGCGGCTTTCATGCCCTTTTTGCCAGGGTTGCATGGTGCGCAAAACCTGCGCCACGCTGTCATGCCGCATCAGCGCGAAGGTATGGTCGCTGGCGTCATTGTGAATGCGCTCGAAATCCTCCATGTTCCAGCGCTTTACCTGGGAGACGCGCGGGTTGAGGCGGATCTTGTACATCCAGCGATCGACATCGCTGGGGTTGGGCTGGCCGGCATGCCAGAGGCCATGATGAAAGACCATCAGGGTCCCAGCTGGGCCGCTGAATTGCTGCTCGCCCAGTAGATGCTGGTAGCGACTCACGCCTTCAGCGCGGGTGCGGCGTAGGTGAGTCCCGGGTACGAAGCGTGTGCCACCACCGCCCGGCGCGACATCGTGCGGAAAGTAGAAGAGCTGTATGTCAAACGTTGGGTCGGTGCTGTCGACGACGGCGTCTACATGCAGGTGCTGGTGATACGTACTCCCCGCCGACAAGCGGTGCACAAAGTCGTGGTCGAACAGCGGGTCTGGTCCCACCAGCGACTCGATAATGCCCTGCACCGCCGGCAGATTCAGCATCGCGCCGAGCAGTGAGGGTGCCGGGTAGCATTGCGAGAGAGGTGTCAGGCTGGCGGGCCGCGGCGGTCCACCCGCGTCGGCGGGCAGCGCAAAGATCTGATTGATCTTGTTCGATTCCAGTGGCGCAAGCTCGGCAATAATGTGCTGATTGATGGCGTCGGGGATCAGTGCATCGAAACGCAAAAAGCCGTCTGCGACAAAGCGCGCCATCTCTGCGGTGGTGAGTTTATGATTCATCGCTGGCATAGTACGTGACCTGTTTTTAGCTTTTGGGGTAAGTGAAAAAAGTGTAAATGTTTTTACTCTGACCCCAAACTCCCCAAACTCTAGCATAGTGCGTCACCTGGTTCGTAAATTAATGCAGTGGTTTAGCGCGCTTGTCGGCCCCGCCAGACAGGGCCGTCTGGAAAAGCAAACTCGCGCAGGCTTGCCGCCTTGAACTCAACGCCGAGCCCCGGCGTGCTCGGCAGGCGGTAGCGTCCGCCGCGCATTTGCAGCGGGTGAACAAAATGCTCGTGAAGATGATCGGCGTACTCGGTGATGCGATTTTCAAGCGTGGCACTGACGCAGATATAGTCAAAGGCCGAGAAGTGCTGCACGTGTTCACACAGGCCCACGCCACCGGCGTGCGGGCACACCGGGACGTCGAACTTTGCCGCCAGCAGGATCGTGGCGATCACCTCATTGATGCCGCCCAGGCGACAGCCGTCTATCTGCAACACATCCACCGCGCCAGCTTGTAACAGTTGCTTGACCATGATGCGGTTATGGCAGTGCTCGCCAGTGGCGATGCGAATCGGCTTCAGCGCCTGGGCGATACGCGCATGGCCCAGAATGTCATCCGGGCTGGTCGGCTCCTCTACCCACCACAGGTCAAACTCTGCAAGCTGTTTGATATGTGCGATAGCTTCATCTACATCCCACACCTGGTTTGCGTCAACCATGAGTTTGCGGTCGGGGCCGATCACCTCACGAATGGCGCGGCAACGGCGTCGGTCGTTCTCAACATCAACACCGACTTTGATTTTGAAATGGTTCCAGCCATCGGCGATGGCGATGCGGCTGCGTTCCCTCACGGTCGCCTCGTCGTAGCCCAGCCAGCCGGCAGACGTTACGTAAGCCGGGTAGCCTTCGCGCTGCAAAAACGCCTCACGTTCAGCACGTCCTGCGCGCTTCTTCTCCAGCATCTCAAAGGCGGCTTCTCGCGACAGGACGTCGGAGATATGACGAAAGTCGACGGCGCGCACAATCTCCTCGCTGGACAGGTCGGCGAGGTATTTCCACAGGGGCTTGTCAACGCGTCTTGCCAGAAGATCCCATGTTGCATTCACCACAGCGGCCAGCGCCAGGTGGATAACGCCTTTTTCCGGGCCGAGCCAGCGGAGTTGACTGTCACCGGCGAGGGAACGCCAGAACGCGCCCGTGTCCGCCTCGATCTCGTCGAGGTCGCGCCCCACGATCAAGGGTGCGAAGGCGCGGATGGCGCTGACCGCGATCTCCGTACCGCGGCCGATGGTAAACGTCATGCCATGCCCGGTGAGGGAGGGGTCGTCGGTTTCGAGGATCGCCACCGCTGCCGAGTAGTCCGGGTCGGGATTCATGGCATCGGAGCCATGGGATTCATCCGAGGTGGGAAAGCGCACATCCAGCGCACGCAGTGCAGTGATTTTTATTGGCATGGGTCAATGCTCGCCGAGCTTGTAGTTATTGTCAATTATTGTCAATGAACAGGGCGCGGCTCTCTATTCCTACGGCTGATCAGAAGCCTAAGAGCTTCGCATACCGATTGCGATGGTAGGCCCGGTTGCCAAAACTCGCTTCCAATACACGGGCGCGCTTCAAATAAAGTCCGGCATCGAACTCATCCGTCATGCCAATACCACCATGAATCTGGATGAGCTCGTTGGACATCGCAAACAGAAACTTACCTACCTGGCACTTTGCCAGTGATGCCAGCTCAGGCACGTTGCTCGCACCGGCATCCACAGCTTGCAGCGCGGCCTCAACGCAGGACCGTGATTGTTCCTGCAAAGAATAGAGAGCCGCCGCACGGTGGCCCAGTGCCTGGAAGGAGCCGATGACTTTGCCGAACTGCTCTCGTGTCTTGAGGTAATCGAGCGTCATATCGAATGCCTGAGAAGCCGTTCCAAGCATCTCGGCAGCAATGCCAACGCGAGCGCGATCAAGAATGTTCTCCAACACTGGCATGCCATCATCCTGTGCACCCAGAAATGCTGTGCTATCGACGCGCACGTTGCTGAAAGAAAGCCTGGCATAGTCGCGGCTGTCAATCGTGGGAAGGGCGGCTCGCTCCAAGCCGTCGGCATTCGCAGCTACCAGAAACAGACTGATACCGAGTGCATCGCCAGGATGGCCGGAGGTTCGCGCTGCAACGACATACTGCGTGGCTGACATGCCCTCTGCGACCAACGTTTTTGTGCCACTGAGGCTAAAACCCGCGCCGGACTGCTGAGCCTGAAGTGCGGTTTGCTCAGGCTTGTGCTGTGAAGACTCATCCAGCGCCAGGGTGACAATGGCGCTACCGTTCACAATGGCGGGCAGCAGCGCTTCCTGCTGTGCGGCATTGCCTGCCAGCAGAATCGCACTGGCCCCCACCAGTGAGGAAGAAAAGAGCGGCGACGCCGTCAGTTGCCTGCCAAGCTGCTCCAGAATAAGGCCACAGGTGAGGTAGCCCAGGTCTGAACCGCCGTGCTGCTCGGGCACCAGAATGCCGCTCCAGCCCATATCGACCATGGCTTTCCACGTCTCTGGCAGAAAAGCCTGCTGTGTTTTACTGTCGCGCAACGTGCGAAATGTGCTGACCGGCGCCTTGGCCGTCACCCAGGCGCTTGCCTGCTCTTTGATGAAACTCTGTTCTTCCGTCAGTACCGCCATGTTCAACCTTTTTGTGTTGTTTCAGGAAGGCCAAGAATGTTCTTGGAAATAATGTTCTTCTGCACTTCGTACGAGCCGCCATAGATCGACATTGCTTTGCCGCCCAACCATTCCCTGACAGTGCGTACTTCTTCCTCGGAGTATTCGCCGGCCTCCCAACCCAAACCCTGGTTGCCCATGATTTCCAGCAGTAATTCAGAATGCTGCTGCGCCACGTCAGTGGCCGAGTTCTTTAGGATGGATGCAGTGGCTGATACTTCGAGATTTCCGCCGCGTGCATCCGTCATGATGCGGGCGATGGTGAGCTCGTGGGCCGCAGTATCCATCAGGTGATCTGCCAGTCGGCTGCGCAGGTCGGCGTCTGCCAGTGTGCCGTCTGCGTTCGTTCCCACATAGCGTTTGGCAATGTCCTGCAAAGGCGCTGCTTTGGTGCTGGAGGCAGGGGCATTGGTCTGGCTCTGTCGCTCGTGCTGCAGCAAGCGTTTGATCACAGACCAGCCTTCGTTCAGTTCGCCGAGCAAATCGTCCTTGCGTGCCCGTGCATTGGTGAGAAAGGTTTCACAAAAGGGCGATTCACCGGCGATCAGGCTTATAGGGCGCGTTTCAATACCAGGCTGGTCCATTTCCAGCATGAGGAAGCTGATGCCATTGCGCTTGGCGGCGCTGCGATCTGTGCGCACCAGCACACCGCACCACTGGCTTTTGTCGGCGCCGGATGTCCAGGTTTTCTGGCCGTTCAGCACCCACCCATTTTCATCCAGCACTGCATTGGTGGTGAGAGACGCCAGATCTGATCCGGCGTTCGGTTCCGACAATCCAAGACACCAACGCACCGCGCCACTCGCTATCCCCGGCAGGTGCCGCGCTTGCTGCTCGGGCGTGCCATATTCCAGCAGGGTGGGGCCCACCATGGTGACACCCATGCCAGAAAGATACGGTATGGGGTTCATGCTCCCCGCCTTGGCAATGGCCCGGCTGACAACTTTCGCCTGGGCATCCGTTAAACCGGCCCCGCCGTATTCACGCGGCCAGGTGGGTGCGCCCCAGCCCTGCGCTGCCAGTCGCTTACGCCAGAGATCGAAGGCGTCTTTCACCTGTTGGTCTCCCGACACCACGCCATACATATCGATGCGCGCGCCAACCAGAGATTCTGGCAGGTTGTCGGCCACCCAATCGCGCACGCTGGTTTCAAATTCTCCGGTCATATCACCCGTCTCCACTATGTGTGATCACGTTTCTCTGGCAGCTATAGTAAGTGCGAACCGTTTTATAGCAATACTTGTGCGTTTCAAACTCAAGGCATGTACGCTAGTGCGGTGTTTGTGGATGACCCCTGCTAAACTGACCGGCCGCAAAGGGTAAACTAGAGCCCTATCGGGCCACTACGCCTACCGAGGAGTTTCACCCGTGGCAAAAGCGGCACCTTTCAACCATCGAAGCTCGGCGGATGACATTTTGCGCGGTGAGGATCTGAGCGGGCAGGTCATCATTGTGACCGGCGCCAATACCGGCATCGGTTTTGAGACCGCCCGTGCGCTCGCGGCTGCCGGTGCCACGGTCATCGCCACTTGCCGCAGCGCTGAAAAGGCCGCAGCCACGAAACAACGGTTGCTGCAGGCGCATCCCGATAGTGCGGTAGAGGCCGCCGTGATGGACCTTTCCTCCCTGGCCAGTGTCAGCAATTTTTGTACCCAGCTGCCCCACCAAAAAATCGACACAGTCATATGCAACGCGGGCATGGTCGCCCCGAAATACGGGGAAACTACCGAAGGTTTTGAGCAAACCGTAGGCGTGTGCCATGTTGGACACTTTCTGATGGTGAAGAAGCTGCTGCCAAAATTATTGAGCGCAGAGGCGCCGCGCGTCGTTATGGTGTCCAGCGAGTCTCACCGTGTGCCGTCCCGCCTCGATTTTGATGCACTCCCTTACCCCAAGGAAACGTTCCGGCCCATGAAATCGTACGGCCAGGCAAAGCTGTGTAATGCCTTGATGGCTATTGAGCTGCAGAGGCGCTTTGCCGATCAGGGGCTTACGGCCTGTTACCTGCACCCGGGCACGATGGTCACCACCGACATAGGCCGCGATTCAGCGCTGGTGAGATTCGCCATGCGCCTGGTAAGCCCGTTCACCAAAACAGCCAACCAGGGCGCCGCAACGTCAGTGTTCTGCGCGACGTGGGATAAGCGCAGCGAACTGGGTGGCAACTACTTCTCGCATTGCGCCAGGGCAAAACCCAGCGTTGAAACCACTAATGCGCAGGTGGCTACACGGCTATGGGAGTTATCTGAGCGCTGGCTGCAAGAGAAGGGCTTTGGTGGCTGATGGATAAGGGCGTATTCAGGACTCGTCAGGTGGGATCAACCACCCTGAGCCTGCCGGAACTCGGCTTCGGCGCGGCATCGTTGGGCAATCTCTACCAGCCAGTGACTGAGGAGCAGGCGCAGGCGATACTTGAACTCGCGTGGCACAGCGGCTTTCGCTACTTCGACACAGCGCCGCATTATGGCCAGGGCCTGAGTGAACGGCGACTCGGTGACAGCCTGCGACAACACGAAGGCCGCGACTATATTTTGTCGAGCAAGGTGGGGCGTTTGCTGAAACCCGCAACGTACACAGCGCAAAGACACGGCTTTTGTTCGCCGATGCCGTTTGATATCCACTACGATTACAGCTACGACGGCGTGATGCGCTCCTTTGAGGACAGCCTGCAACGCCTCGGACTGGCGCGGCTGGATATCCTCTTTATGCACGATATCGGCAGGCTTACCCACGGCAGTCGTCACGATGAGCTGTTCGCTATCGCCATGTCTGGCGGTTACCGCGCCCTGAACGCACTGCGCGAACAGGGGTTGGTGCAGGCCATTGGTCTGGGCGTGAACGAATACGCGGTGTGCGAAGCCGCCCTGGAGCATGGCGACTGGGACTGTTTTCTGTTGGCGGGACGCTACACCCTGCTGGAGCAGGCCGCACTGGATTCCTTCCTCCCCAAGTGCCAGCAGCGCAATTGCTCTGTCGTGATCGGTGGCCCCTACAATTCCGGCATTCTGGCCACAGGCACGAAAGAGAGCAGCACGCTCCATTACGATTACGCTCCCGCACCACAAAGCGTGATAGACAAGGTGCAGCAATTGGAAGCCGTGTGTGAAAATTATCACGTGCCACTCGCCGCCGCCGCGCTACAGTTCCCGCTGGCGCACCCGGCAGTGGCCAGCGTAATCCCCGGCATGGGCAGCATGAAACACATTGAGCAAACCTTGTTGTTGATGAATACCGACATTCCTGATGCTCTCTGGCGCGACCTGCGCAGCCAGGGCCTCGTGCATCAGGATGCGCCCCTGCCAGGAGACCACTAGATTATGAGCGCGCCACAACAGTATTACCTTGCACTGGATCTCAAGGACGATCCGCAACTGATCGAAACCTACCTGCACTACCACCGGCCCGAGAATGTCTGGCCGGAGATTACTGCCGATATCCGTGCTTCCGGTGTGCTCAACATGGAGATCTACCGGGTGGCGAACCGTTTGTTCATGATTATGACGGTGGAGGACGACTTTTCTTTTGAAGCCAAGGCCGAGGCGGATGCCGCCGACCCAAAGGTAAAGGAGTGGGAGACGCTGATGGCAACCTTTCAGCAGACACTGCCGGGTGCGCCCGAAGGTAGCAAGTGGCAGCGGCTTGAGCGTATTTTCAACCTGGCTGAGTGTCCGTAAACCGGCGGTGGGTGATATGCGCATCGACAGCCACCAACACTTCTGGAGCCTGCAACGGGGCGATTACGGCTGGCTGACGCCGGCGCTGGATTTGCTGTACCGGGATTTTCTGCCGCAGGATTTGCAGCCAATGCTTGCCGCTGCCGGTGTGCAACGGACACTACTGGTGCAGGCCGCAGCAACGGTCGCCGAGACAGAATACCTGTTGTCGCTCGCTGAAAAGCACGCCTTCATCGCGGGCGTGGTCGGCTGGGTGGATATGGATGACCCGACGGCTCTGAACGACCTTGCTCGATTGCACAAGAATCCCTACCTGCTCGGTGTGCGGCCCATGATCCAGGACATCGCCGATCCCGACTGGATGCTGCGCGATGACCTTACACCGATCTTCGAGCGCATGATGGAACTCAACTTGCGATTGGATGCACTGGTGCTGCCAGCGCACCTTGAGAACCTGCGGCAGTTGCTGCAGCGGCATCCGCAGTTACAGTGTGTGATAGACCACGCCGCCAAGCCGAACATCGCCGCTGCCAGTTGGCAGCCGTGGGCAGACAACATGGCGGAACTTGCGGCAGGTACGAACAGTTACTGTAAGCTCTCGGGCTTACTCACCGAGGCGGGAGCGCGCACCGATGACGATGCGCTGCGGCCCTACGTCGCCCACCTGCTGGCATGCTTCGGCGCGCAGCGGCTGATGTGGGGCAGCGACTGGCCGGTGCTGACACTCGCCGGTGACTACAGAAATTGGCAGCAACAATCCGAGCGCCTTTTGCAACACCTGCCGGATGCTGAGCGCGATGCGATCTTTGGCGCTACCGCAAAAACATTCTACGGCCTTGAATAACGCGCACCGGCAGTGCCACTTAAGGGGAGCCAATACACCATGCGACTGCAAAACAAAACCTGCGTAGTAACAGCGGCAGGCGCTGGCATCGGCAGGGCCACGGCAACAGCCTTTGCCGCTGAAGGCGCGATTGTCTGGGCGACGGACATTTCAGAGGAGGCACTGGCATCGCTCGCAAAGGAATCCCCAACGATTCAAACAGCGCTGCTTAACGTAACAGACCGGGATGCCGTTCAGGCCTTTGCCCGTGAGCGCGGCGCGATTGACGTGCTGTTCAACTGCGCCGGGTTCGTCCATGCCGGGGCCTTACTGGAGTGCAGTGAGGACGACTGGGATTTCTCCTTCGACCTCAACGTCAAATCCATGTACCGCATGATCAGCGCGCTGTTACCGGCCATGATAGCGGGCGGCGGTGGCTCCATTATTAATATGTCATCTGTCGCCAGTGCCATCATTGGTGCGCCCGGCCGCTGCGCGTACGGCGCTACCAAGGCGGCGGTGATTGGTTTGACCAAATCCGTGGCAGCCGATTACATCACGCGGGGTATCCGCTGCAACGCCATCTGCCCCGGCACTGTGGAGTCACCCTCGCTGGAGCAACGCCTCGCCGCCACCGGCGATTACGACAGGGCGCGCAGCGAATTCGTCGCACGGCAACCGATGGGGCGCATCGGCCTGCCAGATGAAATCGCTATGCTTGCCGTGTACCTGGCCAGCGATGAATCCAGTTACACCACCGGACACGCCCATATCATTGACGGCGGTTGGAGCAATGGCTGACACCGCCGTCCCGAACAATCAGGCACTACGGATGATCAAATGAAGTTATTACGCGTAGGGGAAAGGGGCTGCGAAAAACCGGCCATTCTGGACCGACAGGGCAGGGCGAGAGACCTCACCGCCGTTGTTGATGATATCGGCGGCGAAACGCTGACACCCGAGGGGCTAGAGAAGATCGCCAAAGCCGATATCGAATCGTTGCCCCTGCTCGCACCTGAACAACGCATAGGCCCCTGCGTGGGCAGCATCGGCAAGTTCATCTGTATCGGCCTGAACTATGCGGACCATGCGCGTGAAACCGGCGCGCCGGTGCCAGACGAACCCGTGGTGTTCAACAAGTGGACCAGTGCAGTGTGCGGGCCGAACGACCCGGTGATCAAACCGAGGGGCTCCTCCAAGCTCGACTGGGAAGTGGAGCTGGGGATAGTGATCGGCAAGGGCGGCGCCTACATCAGCGAGGAGGCCGCACTCGACCACGTGGCCGGCTACTGTGTGATCAATGACGTGTCTGAACGGCACTTCCAGTTGGAGCGCAACGGGCAGTGGGACAAAGGCAAGGGCTGCGACAGCTTCGGGCCCATCGGCCCCTGGATGGTAACCCCGGATGAGATCGATGACGTAGGGCAGCTTGCCATCTGGCTGGAGGTGAACGGGCACCGCTACCAGAATGGGAATACCCGTACGATGATCTTTAGCCCCGCGTTTATCGTGAGCTATCTCAGCCAGTTTATGAGCCTGCAACCGGGGGATGTGATTTCAACGGGGACGCCCCCCGGGGTTGGGTTGGGGCAGAAGCCGCCGGTGTATCTGGAGGTGGGTGATCGGATGCGGTTGGGGATTGAGGGGCTTGGGGAGCAGGAGCAGGTGGTGGTTGGGGTGGCCTGAGAGGTGTCCGAAGTACTGGGTGAACAGCACCCTGTCGCCGTAAAGATCGCATATGAGGAGCAAGCACTCACAGAGGCGGCAAAGCGAAATTCCGCCAGATAGAGTGTAGAGCGCCGGGTTTAGGTTATGCCCTATGCTGTTGCTGTGGCCTTGGGTCTCAAGGGTAGGATCGTGGATGGTCTGGCGGAACAATGTTCGGACGTGGAGCTTTATGATGATTAGATATCCAGATATAGCAGCCACTATCAAACACCCATGGCTATATTCGCCTACACATAGCCACATGCAACCAGAGTGGCTAGATTTAGCTACTCCATATACTTAGCTGTTATGTTCACCGGAGCACTGAATGAGTTACGACCTCAGGGAAGAAATCCCAAATATTGAGACGTACATTGATGTACGACTGCAGGCTGGTTTGTCCCGGAAGTCCGAGGAAGCCGCAGCGAGAGGCCTGCCGAATACAATCTACGGTGTTGTCGTATATTTCCGTGATTCCGCCGTAGGGATAGGCCGGATTATCGGCGATGGAGGATGCTTTTACGAAGTGACGGACATTGCAGTCGTGCCGGAGCACCAGAAGAGAGGCGTGGGCGTGATGATAATGGAGGCGCTCGTTACCTACTTGCGGAACAACGCTCCGAGTACCGCATACGTCAGTCTCATGGCGGATCACGGCACTCCTCATTTCTACGAGAAATTCGGTTTTACTCTCTCGGAGATGCCGAAATCTTCCGGCATGTACATGAGAATCAAGTGAGAGAACATAACAATCAAAAGCAGTCCGTCGCAAAAAGCGCGGCCAGACGCCCTACACTGCGTTTCGGGCGCTGCTGTTTTGGGCGTTATGTGCAATCGGAGCATCGATGAAGGAGATTTTTCAGAAAATTATCTTAGCGGTTGGCTGCTTCTATCTTTTGTATATCGCTCTACCTTTTTTCTGGCTAGAGATCTATGATCAAGAAACTCTTGAGGTATTAAATTGGCATGGATACGGCGGGCTCTTAGATATTTACGGGCCTATTCCGTATATATTTGCATGCGCACTTCTAATATCACTGGTCGGGCTTTACCAATTTAAAAGATGGGGACGCACAATATTTATGCTAGTCACAATAATCTCTGGCGTAGTTTCCCCTCTCTGGGGCCTGCAAACTATGGGTTACTTTGATAGTTTACCCGCATACTTTGTATCAATTGGCAGTGGTGCAATTCTGGCTATGTCATATTTTTCAAGCATTGGTGCGGAGTTTGAGTAAAGCACATAACAAGAATAGCAACCGGTGCTTGAAGCGTTAGGCGTCGGAATCCCTACCACCATTGCCGAAAGGAAAGTCTATGTCGTCCGAACATGACAAGAACATCGCTGTCGTATTGAAGTACTTTGACGGATGCAATACCGGAAACCTTGAAGACTTGCTCAGCACGCTAGACCCAGATGTCACACACTATTTTTTGCCGAATCAGTTCAAAGAAATCCGAACTGCTGAACACTTAGCCAAATACTGGCGCAAGTTTAAAAACCTTCTCAATCCGGTATGGAAGATTGATCACATCATCGCTCAAGGCAATGAAGTCGTAAGCGAATGGAGTTGTGTTTGGACACCAGAAGGAACAGATTTTCGCTTAATTATGCGAGGTAGTGAATGGTATGTAATGCGCGACGGCTTCATTTTGGAAGTTCGAGCCTACTTTGGCTACAGCGACAAAACAAACATCGAGTTGGCTGGCTTTCCGTACCCGGATCGTGGATATTTGGAGCCTGTAAATAATTCTGTGTAACCGCCCGGGTTAAACATAGTTGATCAGCCGGTCTTCGAAGTCGATCATAAACCGGTTGAGCGCTGCTTTCCAATTCCGGATTGGCATCGTCCATTTCTTCGACGCATCCATGATCG
>JANNVJ010000089.1:0-2782 GCA_031414375.1 Haliea sp. | reverse complement strand
GGTAAGACACGGAACTACCCAGGAGGTGGGGCATGGCATCGGTCTCTTCAACAGGGTCGAGATCCAGCCAGGAACTCTCGGCATCCTGCTCCAGCAAGCCCAGCCGTTCCAGGCAACGGCCTGCACGCTGACTGATCCGCTCAACCAGATCCTCCAGCAACACAAATAATCGAGGGATCAAAGACGCCGTCACTCAGTTCCTGGCGTGTACCAACGCACACACAATACCCGCTTGTCATGGAAGTTGGACACGGTGTTCGAGCTCCGGTAATCCCTGTTGAGGGATACGCTCCATTCCTCCGAGGAAACTTTCCCATCCGAGCTCCAGAACATGGGGCCTGTCAGGTGAAACAGCGGGGATACCTTACAGATATTTTCGCCACAGTCCGTCGTAACTGTGCCCTTTAAATCGTAGACAGAAGACAACTCGTCCACCGAGGGCAGCCGCCAGCCAGCACTAAGCGAGTCACACCAGTTACTCGCGCCGCGCCAGTCAATGTCCCTCCCGTTGTCCGATTGCGTCCACTCCAGACCTGTAACCGGTTGGATCAATACCCCCCCCTTAGCATCCATGAGAAACGATGGTCTCGAAAAGAGAGACGTCCGCTTGTCCTCACGATCGATCACTGGGGCGAGTATAGACTGCCAAACTACCAAAACGGCCGCCAAACCGATCATACGCCAGCGCAGTGGATTCGACCGGCCCTCGGCACTGCCAAGACCCAGTGCTGTGGCAAAGGCTGCCATGTTCGGATAGCGCTGTTTCGGGTTTGCGGCCAGAGCTTTCATTATTACGTCACTGAACGCCCGAGGCACTCCCTTCGCCTGCAGGTAGAGGTATTTTTTCGCCCCCGCGGGCGCAGTCCCGCTCAGCAACGCGTAGGCCAGTAGCGCCACCGCATACTGGTCCGCTCGGCGATCCAGCTTGCCTGCCGATTTGAGTAGCTCCGGCGCCAAGTAGTTGGCTGTGCCCATCTCCGTGCCGGTCTCGGTCAATTGGCTTGCGCTCATCGCCTTGGCGATGCCAAAATCCATCAGCTTCACTGTGCCATTAGCACCGATCCAGACATTTTCCGGGTTGATGTTACTGTGTACGGTTTGTTTGTGGGCGTAGCCCAGTGCTGCACACAGCGGCGTCAACAGTGCCTTCACTTCCCTCAGGGTGTAGGGCTTTCCTTCCTTTTTACGGCGCGCCATCTGTGTGCCCAGGGTTTCGCCTTCCAACTGCTCCATCAGGACAAATATATCGTTGTTATCCAGTGTGGCATTGAACACGCGCGCGATCGCCGGGTGAATTAATTTGCTGGACAGACGAGCTTCGTTCAGAAAAAGTGCGCGCGCGCGCGGACTGCACAACAAAGAAGGATGCAGTTGCTTTAAAGACACGTAATTGTCGCGCAACCGGTCGAAAGCACAGTACACCACGCCCGTGCCCGCGTGACAGACGATCCCCCTGATATCGAACCGATCCAGCAGAGCTGTCATGGATCGAAACAGTGCCTCATCGAATGCGATCTCGGCTTCGAGGTCCGTGACTGCCCTCCGAGATTTCGCTCGCAGCATCGGACGTACAGAGTTGCGGAAAACGAATAGCAACACCATTCCAGCGATGAAACCGCCTCCGTGCGCCATATAGGCTACACCGCCGCCATCGCGTCCAAGTTGTCCGTACCCGCCAATCAATTGCAGCAAAACCCACAAGCCGATGACCACGATAGCGGGAAAGACACTAAGTCTTCCAAACACCATCACGGAGATACTTTTTTTCGGAAACAGAATGAGGTAGGCCCCTAATACGCCTGCAATCGCGCCCGAAGCGCCTAGGTTAGGAATGATTGAACTTGGTCCAATGGCGATTTGCGCTATGCTCGCCAGTAAACCGCATACTAAATAGAACATGAGAAATTTTGTGTGGCCCATGCGGTCTTCGACGTTGTCGCCGAAAATCCACAGATAAAGCATGTTGCCGCTAATGTGAACAAAATTGGAGTGCATAAACATCGCCGAAAATAATGTGAGATAAACGGGCGTTGGGCTGTCAAAAAGCAGTAACTGGCTATCGGCTATGCGAAATATCCCGATCAAATCCCGTCCGGTGGTAATTTCGCGCGGTACAAAGCTCCACGCATAAGTGAACTGGCTGTCGCCTCCATGCTGCAACAGCACAAAAACCAACACATTGAGCGCAATCACCGTATACGTTACAAACGGTCTAATCTTGCGATCTGAATTGTCATCTGAAAGTGGCATCAACATGGTGCTTTCTCCTTGAAGTATGCGCACTGAATTGATCTGCAATTACGAGGAGAGAGGTCGGTTACCCAGTGCATACCTACACCTAATATCGCCATGACCATTGGATGGAGAATAGAATCTATTCTAGTGCAACTGGAATTGTGGTCAGCCTAATGTTTCGTTTAGGCCTCAATAACTCTATCCACTGAATGCTATGCAAATAACTCAACCCGCCGTGTCAGGATAGTTGTCGTGTGTACTGGTTTTTCCACTGTAAGGCGGCGGGCGGATGAGAGCACGTATAGTAAATATAAAAGGCGTGTTGAGAGTAGATCTGGCCTGTTCAGTGGCTGGATGGTGCGAATCATGAACGCCTTTTGGCCTTGCTGGGGGCCGACAGCGATCCGGTAAGACACGGAACTACCCAGGAGGTGGGGCATGGCATCGGTCTCTTCAACAGGGTCGAGATCCAGCCAGGAACTCTCGGCATCCTGCTCCAGCAAGCCCAGCCGTTCCAGGCAACGGCCTGCACGCTGACTGATCCGCT